>NZ_JADPVH010000001.1:0-111331 GCF_026932795.1 Paenarthrobacter sp. Z7-10
GGAAGCAAATGGCCCGCGAGCACACCAACATCCAAAAGCTGACGCTGACCATCATCAATACCCTGCATGAATCCAGTCTTCCGCAATCCCGGGAAACCGTTCGAAGGCGCGCCTTAACGCCCCCGATTAATCAGCACCGTCCTAGGCGAGGGGGCCCTAGGCGAGGGGGCGCTAGGGCGAGGAAGGGGGCCGGAGGGGTGTGGGGTGGCCAGCCTCAGCGCGGCAGGACGGTCAGCAGGCGGAACCGCTCCAGCACAGTCTCGGTAGCGTCGTTTACGGTGAATCCGGGATCGCCCATCGCTTCGCGCATCTCGGGACTGTGCCAGTAATCCTCGTGGTCAGCCCGCCACTCGGCGATGCTGCGGTGACCCTCGCCCTCATCCAGGACGTGCTGCAGGTCAACCTGTCCCAACGGCCTGACGTCCACGGCCGTCACCTCCAGTATCGCCACGTCCCGGCCTTGGGAGTCGATCACCACAGCTCGTTCGCCCACGACAGGCAGTTCCTCGCCGCAGACTATATAATCGGCCACCAACCCTGTGGTGCTGGTCTTGACACCGGCCAGGATGGCAGCAACAAGCTTGTCGCGAAGCGGCCCGGGAAATCCAAATTCCGCCTTGGGAAGCCGTGTGAGGTCCTGATCTGAGTAGTCTTCGCTCATGGGTAAACAGTATCGGGAGCCACGCATGAGACGTGCGCTACGTTTGTTGCCAGGCAGCGGTGAACGGTGGTTCACTGGGTGAACACTCGTTCACCATCCACGTCGTTCCGGAGGCTATTCCGTGCCCGCGCACTCGGCTAAAACTGCCACCCGCAGACCCACCCGCAGACCCACCGGCCTGATCATCGCCATCCTCTGCCTCTCCGGCACAGTGGTGGCGCTGCAGCAAACCATGGTCATTCCGCTACTGCCGGACTTCCCCAAGATCCTGGGCACGAGTCCGGACAATGTGTCCTGGCTGGTTACGGTGACGCTGCTGACCAGCGCGGTGGCCACGCCGATCGTCTCCCGACTGGCAGACATGTTCGGCAAGCGCCGAATGATGATCGTTGCCATGGTGATGATGGTGATCGGTTCCATCATCGCCGCCTCCGGCGGAAACTTCCTTACCCTGGTGGTGGGCCGGGCGTTCCAGGGCTTCGCCGCCTCGCTGATTCCGGTGGGGATCAGCATCATGCGCGACGAGCTGCCCAAGGAAAAGGTCGCCTCCGCCGTCGCCCTGATGAGTGCCACGCTGGGCATCGGCAGCGCGCTGGGCCTGCCGCTGTCCGGCGTTATCTACGAATCCCTGGGCTGGCAGGCCATCTTCTGGCTCTCCGCCGTCGTCGGCATCGCGCTGATCGTGGTAGTGCTCGCCGTCGTGCCCGAATCAGAAGTGCGCACCCGCGGAAGGTTCGACTTCCTCGGCGCGGCCATGCTCTCGGTGGCCCTCACCACGCTGCTGCTGGCGATTTCCAAGGGCGGCAGCTGGGGCTGGACGAGTGAGCCCGTCATCCTGCTGTTCATCACTACCGCCGTGGTGCTGGCCGTCTGGTTCCCGTTCGAACTGCGCGTCAGCCAGCCCATGGTGGACCTGCGCACGTCCGCCCGGCGGCCGGTGCTGCTGACCAACATCGCCTCTATTCTGGTGGGCTTTTCGATGTACGCCAATATGCTCTCCACCACCCAGCAGCTCCAGATGCCGAAGATTTCCGGCTATGGCTTCGGGCTGAGCGTGATCGTGGCAGGGCTCAGCATGGTTCCCTCCGGATTGGCGATGGTGGCGCTGGCCCCGATTTCTGCCGGGATCACGAAGCGGTTCGGCGCCAAAACCACGCTGATCATCGGCGCTCTGGTCCTGGCCGTGTCCTATGTGGCACGGGTGTTCCTGACCAGTGAGGTCTGGATGATCATTGTTGGTGCGATGGCGGTCAGCATGGGCACCGCGATCGCCTATGCGGCCATGCCGACCCTGATCATGCGTTCGGTACCGATTACGGAAACCGCCTCGGCGAACGGGCTCAACTCACTGCTGCGCGCGGTGGGTACGTCCACCGCATCCGCCACCGTGGCGGCCGTTCTGACCTCTGTCACGATGAATTACTCCGGCGTGACCCTGCCGACGCTGGATGCCTTCAAGGACATTTTCTGGTTCGCTGCGATTGCCGCACTGCTCTCAATTGGGGTCACGGTTTTCATTCCGAAGCTGCGTCCGGCAGTCATTGGGGGCCCCGCGCATACGGCAGCCGTGGTTGGGCCGCCGGTCGGGGAGCCGGTTCCCGCCGACGGTTCGGGCATGGCTGGAGTCAGGGCAGGAGCGGAGGCCACAGCAGGCACGACGACGGCGGGTGCAGGGTCCGCGGACACGCTGACGGGTGGCTCCGCGGCCGCGGCCACGACGGCGGCTGCAGGCTCCGCGCGCACGACGGGCGCGCTTTCGACGGTGGACGAGTCAAAGGGCAAGGCGGCAAAGCCGGCTGGCGTGCCGATGCCCGATGCCGCCGTCGCCGCCGTCGCAGCGCCCATCAGCACCTCTGCCGTCGGCCGCCACGAAGTGGTGGTTCGCGGAACGGTGGTTGGGGCCAGCCTGGGCCAGCACCGCCCCATCCGGAACGCTGTAGTGAGCGTGATGCATACGGATGGTGAGCCGGTCGACTGGAGCCGCGGTGACAATGACGGCAACTATTCACTGGTACTACCCGGTCCTGCACGTTATTTGGTGGTCTCCAGCGCGGATGGCTGGGCTCCGAAATCCCAGGTTCTGGAATTCAGCGATCCCGCCGGTCACCAACAGATCCTGCTGACCGAACGGCTCACGCTCTCGGGCCGGATCCGCGGTGATGGCCGTGCCCTGGAAAACGCCCTTGTCACCTTAACGAAACCAACTGGTGAGTTCCTGAACTGCACCTACAGCAATGCCGGGGGCCGGTTCGAGCTGCCGCTGCCCTCCGCCGGGCGCTACATCCTCAGCACGCTGGATCCGACCGGGCAGCATGCCCAGGCCCGGCAGATCCTGCTCGCGTCCCAATCCGCCGTCGTCGATTTTGACGCCCTGCAAGCGGAACCGCTGCAAGCGGACGCACCGCAATCCGACCCCCTGCAGGCCGACCCCACGGTCGCGCCGCCTGCCCACGCCGCGGCCTCAGCGTTGGCGGAACCATGATCGAGAATGCAACCCGCAGCGCCATCATTGGAGCGGGCCGCGAGCTCTTCGGCGAGCGCGGTTACACGGCCGTCACCATCAAGGATGTGGCCGCCCGTGCCGGATTCTCCCCGGCTATGGTGATGAAGGTGATGGGCAGCAAGGCCGATCTGTACGCGGTCTCGGCTCCCCCTGCCCCCGTCATGGACGACGGTGGCGGCGCGGATGAACCGGTGGGGTATCAACTCGTGCGCCGGCTCATTGCCCGCCGCGACAACGGCGAAGCCGAACCTTGGGCAATGGCCCCGCTGCTGATCCAGCAGGCGCCGGACCCCGAGTCCACCCGCACCGAGCTGCGCCTGAAGTACGTCGGCTCCATTGCCCGGCGGATCGGCGATGCGTCCCTGGACCAGCGCCGGGCCAACCTGGTGGTGTGCCTGCTGCTGGGACTGGGCGCCGGCATCCGTACCTTTGGGCTGCTCGGCACCGACGAGGCCGACGGCGAAGGCCTGATCCGCGAGTACGGCGCGCTGGTACAGGCGGTCGTCGACGCCGACTGATCCGGTGTGACAGGCGATCCGGGACGCCGGCTGTTCCGCAACAGGCGCACAAGGCGCACAAGGCGCCCCTGTCTCTGTACGGGACGGTCGCGGGCAGGATCGGCAGCCAGACGAAACTCTATGCCAGCCGAATCACGAGGTCCGCCGCCGGCCGGGAGCGCAGGACCTGCCGGGCATTGTGCTCATCCGATCCCTCGGCCATGGCTTGGGCCGCCGGGACGCTTTTCCCGAACTGGACGTGCCGGGCCGCCAGACGCTGCACGCGGACCGTGTCATCGGCTTCGAGGAACCAGCTTTCATCCAGCAACGTGCGGATATTCTTCCAGCCGGGTTCGGTGGAAAGCAGGTAGTTGCCTTCAGTGATGACGACCGGGATCTCCCGGGGAACGGGGATCAGCGCCGCTATCGGCTCTTCAATGTCCCGCCCGAATCCAGGCGCGTAGGTGACGGCTTCCCTCCGGTCGCGCAGGCGTTGCAGCAAATGGAGATACCCGTCGACATCGAAGGTGTCGATCGCCCCCCGGCGTTGCATTTGCCCGGGATCCGAAAGAACAGCGGTCGGAAGGTGAAAGCCGTCCATGGGCACGACGATGGCGGTCTCCTTGCCCAACTCTGCGGCGAGGTCCTCGGCAATGGTGGATTTTCCGGCCCCCGGAGCCCCGGTAATTCCCACCAGCACCCGTCCTCCGGGCTTCGGCAGGCTCCGGAGACGTTGGCAAAGAACGGTCAGGTCGTCCACAACAGTCAGCGTTTCCTGCCCAGCTTCGTCGATCATGATCCCATTGTCCGCTGGACGGAGCCATGTCAGCGCCGATCCCTCGCCCTCGACCAGGTCCGCGAGTGCGGCGTTAAAGCGCGCACCGTAGTCGGCGGTGATGTGCGTCCGAAACGCTTCCTCGTCGCCGTATATTTCGAAAACAACATATTCGCGCGGATTGGCCTCGCGCACGTAGGGGCTGAAGAGCACGTTCCCGCGCTCCTGCCGTACCTGCCGCGTCAGTTCCCGCATGAGCTCCGCCACCCGATGCTCGCAGCCCTGCTTCACCGTAAATTCGGCGTACAGGGTTTTTCTCACGGCGTTACCTCCGCAGGGTGTGGGGTGTTGTCTGTTGCGGGCTCGTCCGAGTGGGGGATCTGAAGCAGGGCGCCGTGGCTGCGGCAGGTTGCTGCGGCCACCGCCATGGCGGAGGTAAGCAGGTCCATCCATAAGAGGCTTGTGGCGGGTATTTCTGCCAGCAGATCCTTGACAGTGGAGGCCAAGGTGGCGTCCCCGGCCCCCATGGTATCGATCACGGGCCCCGGCAGCACGGCCACGGGCTGGCTTATCCGCAGCCCGGCAGCCGTTGCGATAAAGGCCCCGGCGGATCCGGTCGTGGCCAGAACGTGTCCCGCCCCGGCCAGCAGAAGGGCATCGGCCATCGCTGTTGCATCCGCCGCGCCAAGCAGCACCGCATCTTCCTCACTGATTTTCGTCAGCAGCGACCGGGCGGCTATCCGTTCAAAGTTCGAGGTGAACGCCCGGGCGTCCCGGAGCAATGCCGGCCGGGGATTTGGATCCACGATCAGGCGTGACCTGGGCTCGGGGACCGCCGCTTCCAGTTGCGCCACCTGTCCCGGATTGTCGAAAGGAAAGGAACTGATGACGACGACGTCGGCCGCGGCCAGGGCCTGCTGTTCGGCTTCGCCGTACTGCACCTCACGGCGAACCGCCGCAGGATTAAAGCTGTAGCTTGGCTCTCCGTTGATCCGACGGGAGACAGCCCGCGACGTTCCCAGTTCACCGATGGTGGCCAGCAGGGAGACATGGTGGTCCTGCAGGAATGCTCGGATCGAGCGTCCGCCATTGTCATCGCCGATGACCGCAATCAGGGTGACGGCAATGCCCAGTCTCGCCAGGCCAACGGCGACGTTCAGGCCGGCACCTTCCACATAGTCGATGGATCCATGTGGAGAATCGATCTCATCGATCAGGGCATCGCCTATTACGACAGCTGAGCAGGAGGGCATAGGGGGTCCTTCATAGTTTCGTCCGGAGGTACGCTGGGTGATTTTTGCCGCACGCTTACTGCTTCAGCTACTGCTGCGGCCGAAGCTCCCCGGATCCGCGCTGGATCAGTTCGGAGGGAACGGTGTAAGTTATGGCCTTGCTCTGGTCACCATCGATGCGGGCCAGAATACGTTGGGCTGCCAGAGTCCCAAGCCGCTCCGGATGCTGGGCCACAACTGTGACGCCGGGGTCCAGCAGGTCGAAGAGGGAATAGTCATCAAAACCCACCAGTGCCACCCGATGGTTCGCGCCGCGGTCACGCAGCGCGCGGATGACGCCGAGGGTGACAAGGTTCTGACTGGAAAAAACCGCCGTGGGAGGCTCTTCGGAAGACAGCAGTTCGATGGTCGCCCGGTAGGCCGATTCCTCGTTGTGCAGACCTTCCACGACGGGCAGGCCGGCGGTTGCGACTCCGGCGTGTCCCAACTCCTTCATGAAACCGTCCCGCCGCAGCTTCGCCGTCTGGATATCGGGGCGGTCGCCCAAATATGCCAGCCGTCGATGGCCGTGGGCCAGAAGATGGCGCGCGGCTCCCGCTGCACCCTCGGTATTGTCCGTCATGACAGTGTCGGCTTCGATACCCACCGGCTCGCGGTCGATGAAAACCAATGGCAGGTTTCGATTTATTTCGGGCAGCAGGTACGCCTGGCTTTTAGCGGCGGTGGTCAGGATAAGACCATCGACGCGACGGCGCAGAAAAGTGCTCACCAATGGTCTTTCGCGTTCCGCTTCGTCATCCAGGCTGGAGGCAAAGACTGCTATTCCACGCACGATGGCTGCATCTTCAATGGCTCTGTGGATTTCCGCGCTGAAGGGGTTTGACACGCTTGCCAGCAGGAGACCCAAGGACAGGGTCTGGCGTCCGGTGCGGCGCAGGCTGCCAGCAGCCATGTCCAACTGGTAGTTCAGCTGACGGGTAGCCTCCAGCACCTTTTGCTGGGTCGCCTCAGAGACGCCCGGTTCTTTGTTCATGACCCGGGAAACGGTCTTAATGCCCACACCTGCCAAGGCGGCTACGTGCTTCATGGTGGGCCGCCGATCAGGCTGGGCGGAGTCAGACTGATAACGGTCGGACATCGTTGTCACGATTGTGCTCCTTGTCACTATTTGTTCTTGACTCTACCGGGTGATCTTGGTTACATGGTAACTGACAACGTTGTCAGGCCAAAGAGCCGCAGACACTTTTTAGGAGATTCAATGTTGAGTTCCACCTTTCGGATTACACCCGCGAAGCGCATGCTCGCCGTCAGTGCGGCTCTGACGATCGGCGCCCTGTCTTTGACCGCCTGCAGCGATCCTTCAACCGCCGGTTCCGGGTCAGGTTCCGGCGCCGCCGGCGGCCCCATCGGTGTTTCCCTGATCGTGAAGACCACGACGAACCCGTACTTTGTCGCGATGGAAGATGCCGCTAAAACCCAGGCAGCCAAAGACGGCGTCAAGCTGACTCTGGCCGCGGGGAAAAAGGACGGCGACGCGACCACGCAAATCCAAGCCATTGAAGACTCCATCTCACGTGGTGACAAGGGGATCCTCATCACCCCGACGGACGACACCGTTAATTCCGCCATTTCCAAGGCTCGAAAAGCCGGCCTGCTGGTCATCGCCCTGGACACTGCTCCGAATCCAGCCGACGCCGTGGATATCACGTTCGCCACCGACAACCGGGCCGCGGGCGTAGCCATCGGAAAGTACGCTGCAGCCAAGCTCGACGGTAAAAAGGCCGTTATCGGCATGGTGGACCTGTTCAGCAACCAGGTGGCCAGCGTCGACTACGACCGCGACCAGGGGTTCCTTGCCGGCCTGGGCATCGAACTCAATGACAAGAACAAGAACGGCGACGAAGCCCAAACGGGCAAGTACACCGGAGGCAAGGGCGGGGAGTACGAAATCGCCGGCAACCAGGCATCCAACGGTGACCAGGCCGACGGCCGCACCGCGATGGAAACCCTGCTGTCCAAGAACCCGAACATCAACCTCGTCTACGCCATCAACGAACCCGCCGCGTATGGCGCCTACCAGGCACTCCAGGCCGCCGGGAAGGAAAAGAGCGCGATGATCGTCACCATTGACGGCGGATGTACCGGGGTCAAGGAAGTCAATCAAGGCATCTTTGCGGCCACCAGTCAGCAGTACCCGTCGAAAATGGCTCAGCTCGGCATGGACGCCATCGTCAAGCTCGCCAAAACCGGTGAAAAGCCTGCGGTGACCGCCGGCCTGGACTTCTTCAACACCGGTTCCAAGCTGGTGACGGACAACGCCGTCGCGGGCCTGCCGAGCATCACCAGCGCCGAGGGCGCCAAGGTCTGCTGGGGCAAGTAGCTTCCCGTTCCTACTGTTGCCGGTGCCACCCACCCGGCCGGCACCGGCAACAACCATCACCACAACCGAGAAATGAACACAGCCGTTCAGGAGATACCGTGAGCCACCAAACAACCGAAGCCAGCCCACCCGCCGCTCAACCGGACCTCGCGGTCGAATTCCTGGACCGCCGCACTCCCGTCGACCGCGCCCGGCAGGCCCTGCATAAATATCCGGCCCTGAGCCCTGGCATCGTCATCATACTTGCCATCATCGTCTTCGGCTTGCTGAACCCCCGCTTCTTCTACGCCAACAACCTCTCGCTCGTCTCCCAACAGGTAGCCGTGGTGGGAACCCTGGCCATCGCCCAGACGCTCGTCATCCTGACCGCCGGCATCGATTTGTCCGTCGGCGCCATCATGGTCCTCGCCTCCATGGTGATGGCACAACTGGCCAGCCACAATGGCGTTCCCGCCCCCATTGCCCTCCTTCTGGGCCTCGTGGTCGCCCTCGCCGCCGGTGCGCTCAACGGCATCCTGGTGACCAGGCTCAAACTTCCGCCCTTCATCGTTACCCTTGGAACGTTGAGCATCTTCATCGCACTGACCCTGCTGTACTCCAACAGTGCCTCCGTTACCGGCCAGGACATCCCCGGCCTCATCACCGGCACCGGCAACACCTTCAAAATTGGTGGCGTGAACTTCACCTACGGTGTCGTCATGATGCTGCTGCTTTACATCGTGATGGCCTTCATCCTCAACTCCACGGCCTGGGGCAGGCACGTCTACACCGTCGGTGACGACAAGGAAGCAGCCAGGCTCTCCGGCATCCGGGTAAACCGGGTACTCATGAGCGTCTACGTCGCCGCCGGAGCAATCATCGCCGTCGGCTCCTGGATCCAGATTGGGCGTGCGGATGCCGCAAGCCCCAACGCCGGAACCGACATAAACCTCGACACCATCACCGCCGTCGTCATCGGCGGTACCAGCCTCTTCGGCGGGCGCGGCAACATCTGGGGATCCCTGCTCGGCGCCCTCATCGTCGGCGTTTTCCGCAACGGCCTCGCGCTGGCCGGCCTTGACGTGCTCTACCAAACCCTCGCCGTCGGCGTTCTCATCATCGTGGCCGTCTCGGTCGACCAGTGGATCCGAAAGGTACGCAAATGACCACCGCGAACATCCTGGGCCCCGAAAGCCCCGCGCAAACCCGTCAACCGGTCCTGCAGGCCAGGAACCTGGTCAAGACCTACGGCCGCGTCGTTGGACTCGACGGCGTCAGCCTCGAGCTGTACCCGGGCGAGGTCCTGGCCATCATCGGCGACAACGGCGCCGGCAAATCGACCCTGGTCAAATGCCTGACCGGAGCCGAGGTGCCCGATCAGGGCGAAATCCTCCTCGACGGACAGACCGTGCGCTTCAGGCGCCCCCAGGATGCCCACGAGGCAGGCATCGAAACGGTTTACCAGTCCTTGGCTGTTTCTCCCGCTCTGGACGTCGCCTCCAATCTGTACCTCGGACGCGAAAGGCGCAAAGCGGGCATCCTCGGCTCCGTCTTCCGCATGATGGACAAGAAAGGCATGCGCAAGGAGGCCGAGGAAGGCCTGCGTAACCTCGGTATCTCGACCCTCCAGGACGTGACGGTCCCGGTGGAAAACCTCTCAGGGGGGCAACGCCAAGCTGTGGCCGTCGCCCGCGCCGCAGCCTTCGGCTCCAAAGTCGTCGTCCTCGACGAACCGACCGCCGCCCTGGGCGTACGCGAATCCAACCAAGTCCTCCAACTCGTACGTACGCTGCGTGAGCGGGGAATCCCCGTCATCCTGATCAGCCACAATATGCCGCACGTCTTTGAAGTCGCTGACCGCATTCATATTCAACGCCTCGGAAAGTGCGCCGGGACCATCACCCCGCAATCGCACACCATGACCGAGGCCGTTGCCATCATGACCGGCGCCCGGAAGGTGGACGAAAAGGGCGCATAGAGTCAGGCTGAACCACCGGAAGGCTCGAACCCACCACCACGAGGAGAACGAATGCCAGTCCTGGACAGATTCAGCATGGTGGGACAAACCGCCGTAGTTACCGGCGCAACCCGCGGACTGGGCCGCGCCTTTGCGGGTGCACTCGCCGAGGCAGGGGCCAACATTGTCATCGTTGGCCGGGACGCGGCCGCGGCCGCCGAGGTTGAAGCCGAGGTTGCGGCCATTGGCGTTCGGGCCCTGACCGTCCTGGCCGACGTCAGCATACGTTCCGATCTCGAAGCGGTTCTGACTCGGACAAAAGAAGCGTTCGGCCGCGCCGACGTGCTGGTCAATAACGCCGGTACCTGCATCCACCGACCGGCACTTGAGGTGACTGACGACGATTGGCGTGCCGTCATGAACGTCAACCTTGACGGGGTATGGATGGCCAGCCAAGTCTTCGGCCGGCACATGATCGAAGCCGGCGGCGGATCGATCGTCAACATTGGATCCATGTCCGCTTCCATCGTCAACCGGCCACAGTGGCAACCGGCCTACAATGCATCCAAAGCAGCCGTTCACCACCTCACCCGCAGCCTTGCCGCGGAATGGGCGCCCTTGAACGTACGCGTCAACGCCTTGGCTCCCGGCTACATGCACACCGATATGTCCCCCATTGACGAACCGCAGTTCCACCGGCACTGGATCGAGGACACGCCCCAACAAAGAGCCGGCGAGCCTGATGAGCTCGGACCCGCGGTGGTCTTCCTGGCCAGCCGCGCGTCCAGTTTCATGACAGGTTCCGTTCTGACGGTCGACGGCGGCTACAGCATCTACTGACAGCCGCGGCAGCAGGATCAGCAGCGTGAGCAGCCTGCTGCCAAGGAAGGAACGTCCACCCTGGCGGCCAGCTCGCCCGAAGCGGAGTCGGAGGCGGTCGATCGACCCTTTAACGGCTGCTGAAAACAACCCTGCCCTGCGGGTTTTCCAGCGTCAGCGATCGTTGATCCGTGGAGTAGGTTAGTGGCATTTTGAGGTAGTTGGCTGTCCACTCGCGATATTCAGCCGCCTGCCCGGCGCATACTTCGTGGTCTCGGCCATTCCCGACGGGGCGGGCGTGGGAACTCCGGCGGCGAGGGTAACCTGACATTGAGAGCGCCGCAAGGCATGCCGACAATCGGGGCGACGGACACGCACGGAATCTTGTCACGAGCCGAAACCGTTCCGTAATTCTTGGTAACAAGATTGTTGCAATGCCGTGACGGGAGGGACCATGGCATGTCGGAGCGCGTTCGGAGCTGTAATGTCCGAAGTCCGGCAGCCAATAGATGGGCCGGGCATCGCAGCGGAGCGTCAAGGGGAACCGTCATGTACAAAGAAGCGATAGTGAACGATTTGCTGATCTATGGGGGAACGCTGCTGATAGCAGTGGCGATGTTCGCGTTAATCATCTTCGCCTTTGTGTCCGTCCTGCTGGTTGCCCTCAGCGCCAGGCTGGTGCAGTGGTCACTGGTGCGGCTGACAGTCAGGCTGTACCGGAGATGGCGTTCCGGTCAGGTTGCGCGTACTGCCATCCCGTCGCTGGTACCCGAACGCCAGGTTCAGCAGGTGGCCCGCTTCGCGGATTCGCTTTTGGGCTGACGGACCAGTGGCGCGGTGGCGCGGTGGCGCGGTGGCGCTAAGGTGGGCATAAAGACGCCGCCGTAGAACTGGAAGGATGTCCATGCCGGATACCGCACTCCCATCCGAACCGCCGCCGCCCGCATCCAGCTCAGTGGGCCCGCCCAGCCCGGAAAGCCAGCCCGGCACACCGGGCCCGCCCGGCTTGGAAAGCCAGCCCCGCCTGTCCCGAAACATCCTCGTTACCGGCGCCACCGGCTATATAGGAGGCCGCTTGGTGCCCCGGCTCGTCGCCGCCGGACACCGGGTCAAGGTCTTTGTCCGCAGTCCCCAGAAGCTCGGGGCAGTCCCGTGGCGGGAGGATGTGGAGATCATCCGCGGGGAC
Source organism: Paenarthrobacter sp. Z7-10 (assembly GCF_026932795.1). Classification (GTDB taxonomy): domain Bacteria; phylum Actinomycetota; class Actinomycetes; order Actinomycetales; family Micrococcaceae; genus Arthrobacter_M. The sequence goes on from NZ_JADPVH010000001.1 coordinate 11,990, forward strand.
CTCGATGACGCTGCCGCATTGGAGCAGGCCTGCCAGGGAATCGATGTTGTCTACTATCTGGTCCATTCGATGGGCGGCAGCAGCGACTTCGAGAAGCGTGAAGCCGCGATGGCCCACACCGTTGCCGATGCCTGCGGGAAGGCAGGGGTGGCGCGGATTGTGTATCTGGGTGGCCTGCACCCGCAGAACGTTGAGCTCTCACCGCACATGCGCTCCCGCGCGGCGGTCGGACAGATCCTGCTCGAGGCCAAGGTTGACGCCATGGTGCTGCAGGCCGGCGTGGTGATTGGCTCCGGGTCCGCTTCCTTTGAAATGATCCGGCATCTGGCCGACGTGCTGCCGGTGATGCCGGCCCCGAGATGGGTGCGGAACCGGATAGAGCCGATCGCCATCCGCGACGTGCTCTACTACCTGGTGGCCGCCGCGTCGGTCCCGGGTCGAGTGAACAAGAGTTTCGATATTGGCTCCCGGGAGGTGATGCCGTACGCGCAGCTGATGAAGATTTACGCACTGGAGGCAGGGCTGGGGAACCGGCTCGTTTTCCCGTTCCCGCTGCCCGTCCCCCGGCTTGCGGGTTACTGGGTGGCGCTGGTGACGCCCATTCCGCTGTCCATGTCGCGGCCGCTGGTGCAGTCGCTCCAGCACGATGCGGTGGGCGGTGAACGCGGGATCGACGATTACATTCGGCAGCCCCCGGGCGGTCCCACCGGATTCCGCAGTGCGGTCCGTTTGGCACTGGAGAAGGAAAAGACGGGCGACGTCGTAACCTCCTGGGCGGGCGCCGGCGGGTTTGGGCCGGAGGCGGATCCGCTGCCCAGCGATCCGGACTGGGCCGGGCATACCGTTTACACGGACGATCGTTCCCGGCACTATGAGGTGGATCCGGCCCGGATGTGGAAAGTCATTGAGGGGATCGGCGGACGCAGCGGCTGGTACTCACTGCCGCTGGCCTGGTCCATCCGCGGCTGGATGGACAAGCTGGTGGGCGGCACAGGCTTGACCCGGGGCCGGCGCAATCCGGACCGGCTGTCCGTCGGGGACTCGCTGGATTGGTGGCGGGTGGAGAAGATAGACCGCGGGCAGTTACTCCTGCTCCGCGCCGAGATGCGGGCGCCCGGCCGGGCTTGGCTTGAATTTTCCGTGCAGCCGGACGGTACCGGCAGCTTGTACCGGCAACGGGCCATTTTCTTCCCCAAGGGCCTCTCCGGCCGGCTCTACTGGCTGGCGGTACTTCCTTTCCACGCCTTCATTTTCCCCGCCATGTCGCGCAACATCGCCGCCGAAGCCCAGCAAAGGGCGCGGGAACGGGCCCCTGAGCGCGGCGACGACTGACGGCGGCGACTGACTCAGCGCTGTTGGCGCAGCGCAGTTAGCCCAGCGCGTTAGTCCAGCTCCCGCCCGCTGCTGCTTCCGAGCTTCGCCAGGACGCCGGCCGCGAGAGCGGTGCGCTGCATCATCCCATCGATGCTGATCCATTCGCTGCGGGCGTGCGCGCCGCCGCCAACAGCGCCCAGGCCGTCCAGTACGGGCAGTCCCAAGGCGGCGGCGAAGTTTCCGTCGCTGGCGCCGCCCACTGAAGTCTCCTGGAGCTCAAAGCCGAGTTCGAGAGCCACGGAGCTGGCCAGCGAAAAAAGCCCTGCCGTGGCGGAGGAGCGCTCCATAACGGGACGGTTCCACCCCCCCACTGACGGTGATTTCTGCCCGCGGATTATGCGGCGCAAGACCTGCGAACACGGCGTCCACACGGCGCATCTCATCGTCGCTTGCAACTCTGACGTCGACATCCGCCGTCGCGCGCCCGGCCTTCACGTTGGTTCGAGTTCCCGCTTTCAAAATGCCAACGTTGAGGCTGGTTCCTCTGTCGAGGTCCGCCGCACCATGTAGGTCAAGAACGACACGGGAGATTTCGTCGATTGCACTGGCACCGGCTTCGGGGTCAAGTCCGGCATGCGCCTCCTCGCCGATGGCGTCAACGCGGAAAATGCCTACTCCCTTGCGGGCGGTTTTCACGGCTCCATTGGAGCTGGCCTCGAACACGAGCACGGAGCTGCCGCGCACCACTTCCTCTTCAATCACGGCACGGGACGCGGGGCTGCCGATCTCCTCGTCCCCGTTGAGCACCAGGCGAAGACTGGGACGCGGAAGGCGCAGGACCTCGCAGGCTTTCAGGGCCCACACCAGTTGGACCAGCCCACCCTTCATATCGAAGGCGCCAGGGCCGGAAAAGTTGTCACCCTGGATACTGGCTGGCCACCCGGCGAGGGTGCCGGCGGACCACACCGTGTCGTAATGGCACAGGGCCGTCACCCAGTCGTCCCCGCCGGGCGCCGGGTAGTCAACTACCAGGGTATCCCCGCGCTCTCCCCCATCCACCCGTCGTCGGGCGGCGGGTTTCCCAAGTCGTTCGGTCAGCCAGCCCTCCAACCAGGTCAGGGCGGCACCCAAAAGCGGCTTGTCATCAGAAGGGGACTCCAGGCTCACGTAATGGGTGAGATCGCTGAGAATCTCCTGTCGATGTTCGTCGATCCAGGCCGGGAGGCCGGTGAGGCTGTGCATGGCATCTGCTTCCGTGTGGTGGCTTTCGGGGCCGGTTTTGTGGCCAACGTTCGGGGCCGGGACTCAGGTCCGGTCAGAGGTTCGGTCTCCGGCCCGGTCTGAGGTCAGGGCCTGTGCGTCTGCGCCATCGATCTGGGCCGCGTCCCGGCGCAGGGACCGCACCGCAAGCTGTGCCAGCAGCAATGCCCCGTCCGGCAGGACGGTGTCCGAGAATTGGGCGCGCGCGCTGTGGTTGGAGGGCGCATGGACATAGTCCGGCTCGGGACAGGCACCGAGCATGAGGTAACAGCCCGGCACCTCGGCCAGCACCCGGGAGAAGTCCTCGCCTCCGGCGCGGGGGAACGCCAACGGCTGGTAGCGCTCGGTGCCGAACACGTCGCTCGCCACCTCGGCAGCGAAGTTGGCGCGGTCAGCGTCGTTAATGGTGACCGGGTAGCCATCGGTGTAGACAGCTTCGGCTTCGAGGCCGAAACCGGCCGCCACCCGTTCGCAGAGCTGGACCGATTCGCTGCGGATGCGGTCCTGGGCGGCCATGGAGAAGGTGCGCACGGTGGCATCGAAGGTGGCGTGGCCGGGAATGATGTTTGCCGCCGTGCCCGCGTGGAAGGCCCCCACCGAGATGACAATCGGATCGAAGACGTTGAAGCGGCGCGTGACAAGGGTTTGGAGATTTCCCACCAGCTCGGCCGCAACACTGATGGGATCGCGGGAGAGATGCGGGGTGGAGCCGTGTCCGCCGGCGCCGCGGATGGTTACGTGCAGCGTGTCCGTGGCCGCCATCAACGTTCCGGGACGCGTGCTGAATACCCCCAGGGGAAACGTGTTCGCCTGCACGTGCATCCCGTACGCCGAGGAAACCCGCTGGCCCGCGGCATCCAACACGCCCTCGGCAATCATTTTGGCTGCTCCGTCGTGGCCCTCTTCACCGGGCTGGAACATGAAGACGATGTCCCCGGCCAGCTCCGCCCGGTGGCTGGCCAGCAGCCGCGCGGCGCCCACCAGCATGGTGGTGTGGAGATCATGCCCGCAGGCCTGCATGACGCCCGGGATCTGGCTGGCGAACTCGAGGTCCGTTTCTTCGGTGACGGGAAGGGCGTCCATGTCCGCGCGCAGGAGGACCGCCGGGCCCGGAGCGCCTCCGCGCAGCACGGCAGTCACGGACGACAAGTCCGTTCCCGTCCTGATCTCCAGTCCCAGTCCCTCCAGCGCCCGCAGCACTGCCGCTTGGGTCAACGGAAGGTTGAGGCCCACCTCGGGGTGCCGGTGCAGTTCATGCCGAAGCTCTGCCAGAGCCGGCGCGAGCTGCCGGGCCTGACCTGAAAGTATCCCGTCAAATGACAAAGCGGTCCCCATCCTGTTTTACTGCCAATAAGCAAAGCCGGGCTTGGACCGGCCGGGCAACCCGGCCGGCCCGGATCATGTTCTAGCCGCGGACCTTCACGCCACCCTTGTAGACCGAGGCAATATTGGACTTGAAGGCCGACAGATCGAACGGGTCCCCCGACACGACCACCATGTCGGCCAACTTCCCCGGGGCGAGGGTGCCGACGTCGTCCCCCATGCCCAGCAGATCCGCCGCCGACGACGTGCTGGCCGCCAGCACCTGCTGCGGCGTCATGCCGCCGGCTTCCATCATGGCAAGCTCATCGAGGTTGGCCCCGTGCGGTCCCACGCCGGTGTCTGTTCCCATCGCCACCTTCACACCGGCGTTCACAGCCCGGGCGAACGAGTCCAAATGGGCCGCGATGACATCGCGGGCCTTGCGCAGGGATTCGGCCGGAATTTTTGCCCCGCCGGCGACGGCGTTCAATACCGCCTGCGGCGCCGACAGGGTCGGAACCAGCCAGGTTCCGGCCTCAATCATCATGGAAATAGCCTCGTCGTCCAGGTAAATTCCGTGCTCGATGGAGCGGATTCCCGCCCTGACCGCGTTCTTGATGCCGTCCGTGCTTTGGGCGTGGGCCATCACGCCGCGTCCGGCCGCCGTAGCCTCCGCAACGAGCGCCGCCAGCTCGTCATCACGGAAATGGGCGTGCCGGGGGTCATCGCGGGGCGACAGGACACCGCCTGAGGTGCAGACCTTGATGACCTGAGCACCAACGCGCACCAGCTCGCGCACCTTCCGACGCATCTCCTCAGGTCCGTCAACAATGCCGGAAGGCCGCCCCGGGTGCGGGATCTGGTGTCCGATCTCGAACCCGGACGGCATCCAGCCATCACTGTGGCCGCCGGTCTGACTGAGGATACTGACCGCAATCTGCATCCGTGGTCCCTCGATGAGGCCGTCCTCAACCGCCAGTTGCATGCCAGCATCGGTTCCGCCGGCATCCCTGACGGTTGTGATGCCGCAATCCAAGGTGGCCGCCATGTTGTGGATCGCCTGATAGAACGGATAGGAAAAGGGTCGTTCCAACCCGGTCATGGTGTCCAGATCGCTCATGGTCAGGTGCACGTGGCAGTCGATCAGTCCTGGGAGCAGCGTGGAACCGGTAATGTCCACCTCCTCGTCACCGCGGAGGTTCTCGCCGACGGCGGTGATCCTGCCTTCGCTGATGGCGACGTCGGCTTGGACGGGCATGCTCCCGGTCCCGTCAAAGACGTTCCCGTGGCGGAAAACTGTGGTGCTCATGTGCGGCTCCTGAACCATTGCGGTGAACTGATTATGTCTGTGGCTGTTAATGGGTGGCTGTTAATGGGTGGCCGTTCCTGGCGAGGCCGTATCTGCTGGGCCCGTCCGGTTGGCTTGTCCGGTGGGCCTGCCGGGTGAGCCTGTCAACCGCCCGCCAACTGGATCAGCGTGTCGAGCAGGACGTTGGCGCCGTTCTCCACATCTTCCCAGGAGGTGTTTTCTTCGGGGCAGTGGCTGCGTCCCTCGATGCTGGGCACGAAGATCATGCCGGTCGGGACAAGAGGAGCCAGGTTCTGGGAGTCGTGCCCTGCTCCGGAGGGCATCGACACTGACGAAAGTCCCCGGGCCGCGGCCCTGGCCGCAATAATTTTTTGGACACCCCGATCCAGCGGCGCCGGCGGAATGGATTCCTCCAAATCAATGCCGACCTGCAGACCGTACTGAGCCGCGATGTTCCGAGCCGTGTCGCGGATGGCGGCCTCAAGCGCCTCCACCTGGCCCTGCTCCGGATGGCGGAAGTCAACACTCACCTGCGCCGACTCGGGAATGACATTGGCGCTCCCCGGCCGAACGCTGACCATGCCGCACGTGATGACCGCGCGATCGCTGATCCGCGCGGCAATCTCCGGCAGCGCGACGACGAACGCGCCGGCTGCGACCAGCGCATCCCGACGCTGGCTCATGGGCGTGGTGCCGGCGTGGTCGGCCCGGCCCAGGAACGTCACAACTCCGCCGCCGAGCCCAACAATGCCACTCACCACACCGATCTGGATTCCCTGCTCTTCCAGCGTCGGTCCCTGCTCGATGTGCAGCTCGACGGTGGCATGCAAAGCACCGGGATCGATCCTGGTCTGCGCCGCCGCGTCAAGGTCGCCGCCCGCCGCGGTGAAGGTGTCCACGAAACGGTCCCCGTCCCTGCCGACCATGGCTTCGAGCTCAGCCCGCGAAAACCCGCGGGCCAAGGCACTGGAGCCGAGCAGGTGGGCGTAGCTGCCCTCCTCGTCCGTGTACATGATGGCGCACACCGGGCGTTGTAGCTCGATCCCCTCCTCGTGGATGCGGCGCAGGCACTCGAGCGCTGCCAGGGCGCCGAGAGCGCCGTCGAACTGGCCCCCGTTGGGCACCGTGTCCAGGTGCGAGCCGGACCAGACCGCAGGCCGGGCGGCGATCTCCGCAGCGACGGCGGGCGAGGAAACGATCAGGTTTCCCACGCCGTCCTGCCGCACGGACAGTCCGGCCTCCGCGCAGCGGGCCAGATACCAGCCGCGGGCCTCGGTGTCCGCCGCCGAGAACGAGGTGCGGTTGATGCCGCCGGCTTCCACACGTCCGATACACCCGAGGTCCGTGAGGTCGGCAATCAGCCGCGGTGCATTTACCGACAATACGGGCGCCGTCACCGGCGGGCTCCGCTGCGGTAGGAGGACCAAGTACCAGAATTCATAATTCCCCTTCGGTCTTTTGCCGGGTGGCGTACATGAGCCGCCACGCTTTGCTCAAACGGGTTGTTCTTCACACTACTGTTTGTCACGGCACAATCAAGGCAAAAGTCACGAGAAATAAGGACGCGCCGAAATTAAGGCGGCAATATCACTCCCGCAAAGTGAATTACGTTGCTAAGATCAGCGACATGACTGAGCCTATTCTGGCAGTACGTGATCTCGTTGTTGATTTCCGAGTGGACCGAAAACCGTTCCGAGCGGTCAATGGCGTCAATTTCGACGTCATGCCGGGCGAGATCCTCGCCCTGGTGGGAGAGTCCGGCTCCGGCAAGAGCGTCACGGCCATGTCCATCCTCGGCCTGCTGCCTGACAATGCCACCCGGACCGGCTCCATCCGGTTCGACGGCAAGAACCTGGTGGACATGACCCCGAAGGAGCTGACCGCAATCCGCGGCGGCGATATCTCCATGATCTTCCAGGATCCAATCGCCGCCCTCAACCCGGTCTTCACCATCGGCTTTCAGATGGGTGAGGCCGTCAAGCACCAGGACCCCTCCCTCAGCCGGGACCAGGTTAACGCGAAGTCGGTCGAATTGCTGACGCTCGTCGGAATCCCCGACCCGACTCCCCGGCTGGGCTACTACCCGCACCAGTTCTCCGGGGGCCAGTGCCAGCGCATCATGATAGCGATGGCGTTGGCCGGCGAGCCACGGCTGCTGATCGCTGATGAACCGACTACGGCTCTCGATGTGACAGTCCAGGCTGAGGTGCTCGATGTGCTGCGCAGGCTGCACGGGCAATTGGGCACCAGCATCATGATCATCACCCACGACATGGGCGTCGTCGCCGATCTGGCCGATCGGGTGGTGGTGATGCGCCGGGGCGAACCCGTGGAGACGAACGAGGTGCATGCCCTGTTCGCCAGCCCACGGGAGACCTACACGCAGGAACTGCTGGCCGCGGTCCCGCGCTTTGGCGAGAACACCGCTTCCAGCATCGTGAACAAGGGTGAACTTGTTCTCGACATCCAGGATCTGGTGGTCGAATTCGGCTTCCGCCTGCGCTCGAAGTTCCGCGCCGTCGACTCCGTGAGTTTCCAGGTCCATGCGGGCGAAATCGCCGCCCTTGTCGGAGAATCCGGCAGCGGAAAGACAACGATTGGCCGCTGCTCCGTCGGCCTGACCCCGATTACTTCCGGCTCGATTTCCGTCGCCGGCGTCCAGCTCAGCCATGCCAAGCGCGCCCAGATTATGGAGATGCGCAAACGTGTCGGCGTCGTTTTCCAGAACCCGGCCACCTCGCTGGACCCGCGCATGACCATCGGCGCCATCGTGGCAGAACCACTGCGCGTGCTGACGAATCTCCGCGGGGCTGCAATGCGCACGCGGGTTCGGGAACTCCTCGACTCTGTCGAGCTGCAAGGCAACTGGACGGAACGTTATCCCCGGGAAATGTCGGGAGGGCAGCTGCAGCGCGTTTCGATCGCACGGGCCATAGCCCTGGATCCGCGGCTTCTCATCGCGGACGAGCCGACCAGCGCGCTGGACGTTTCGGTGCAGGCCAAAGTTCTTGACCTGTTCCGTGAACTGCAGGAGCGCCTCGGCTTTGCCTGTCTGTTCATCAGCCACAACCTGGCGGTCGTTGACACGTTGTGTGACCGGGTGGCTGTCATGCGCAAGGGTGTCCTGGTGGAGCAGGGCGACCGGGAAACGATCTTCCGGAACCCCCAGCACGAGTACACCCGCCGCCTCATCAGCTCCTGCCCCGTCCCTGATCCTGACGAGCAGCGAGAGCGGCGCGAGGCCCGTCTGGCCGGCTGAGCGGATGCCCGAAGGGCGCCTTAGCTTAGACACGAAGACCAGGGTCCCCGGCGTCAGCGCATTGCGCTGGTGCCGGGAACCCTCGTCTTTTGGGCCCTAACTATTCAAGGCGGCCGGCCGGGCTCGGTACCCGGCCGGCCAGCCGGACCTACACCCGAAGGCTGGGGTCCAGGGCGTCCCGCAGTCCGTCGCCAGCCATGTTGAAGGCCAGCACTCCCAGGAAGATCGCCAGACCTGGCAGCATGGTGGTGTAGGAGGCGTAGAAGATGTACGCCCTGCCTTCACCCAGCATCGTTCCCCATTCCGGCAGCGGTGCCTGGACTCCCAGTCCTAGGAAGCCCAGCCCGGCGGCCACCAGGATCGTCAGCCCCACGTTCAGCGTCGCGAAGACGATGATCGGCGTCCAGGAGTTCCGCAGCAGGTGCCGTCGAACGATATTCAGCGGTCTTTCGCCGAACGCCTGTGCTGCCTCAACATAAATCTGCTCCCGCAGGGAGAGCGCCTGCCCACGCGTCAACCGGATGAACTGAGGCACGACGCCGATGCCGGCTGCGATAATGACGCTGTTAAGACCAACGCCGAGCACCGCCACCAGCACCAGCGCCAGCAGGAACGGGTTGAACGCCAGCATGATGTCCGTGATGCGCATGATCACCATGTCGATCCAACCGCCAAAATAGCCGGAAATCAGCCCCAGCGGCACGCCGATCAAGGTTGCAAGCGTGACCGCCGCGACCCCGATCATCAGCGTGTACCGGCCGCCATACATGATCCGTGCCAGCATGTCCCGGCCCAGGTCGTCGGTGCCGAACGGGTGAGCCAACGACGGCGGATTGAAAGCCGCAGCCAGGTTCTGCGCCACCGGATCGTAAGGTGTCAGCAAAGGCGCCGCGATGGCCACAAATGCGAAGATTGCAAGAATCACCACACCCACAACTGCCGCTTTATTCAGGGCAAAAATACGGACTTTCTTCATTGATGCCCACCCCGCAGACCCCAACCGTGAAAGAATTGTCGCATTTCGCGTCCTACCCTCGTATTAGTCATAAAGCCGCACCCGGGGGTCGATAACGGAATACAGCAAGTCAGTAATAATATTGACGACAATAAACATTGTCGCGAACGTCAGGACAATTCCCTGCACCATTGGAAAATCTCGTGAATTGATTGAATCAACCAAGAGCCGTCCCAGCCCGGGCCAAGCGAACACCGTCTCCGTCAACACCGCTCCACCCAACAGGGTTCCGAACTGCAGCCCGATCACGGTCAGCACCGGGATGAACGCGTTCCGCAAGGCATGTTGGTACACGACCAGCGATTCCCGGACGCCTTTGGCCCGCGCTGTCCGCACATAGTCCTGCATCAGGCTGTCGAGCATCGTGGACCGGGTCATTCGGGAGACAATCGCCATCGAGAACACTCCCAGTGTCACCGTGGGCATGACCAAGCTCTGGAGATTGGCCGCACCGCCGATGGGCAGCATCCGCAGTTGCACCGAGAACAACATAATCAACAGGATGCCCAGCCAGTACACCGGCATCGAGATGCCCATCACGCCCACCATGGAGGAGATCGTGTCGATCAACTTACCCTTGTGCCGGGCCGCGAAGACTCCCAGCAGGATCCCGGCGACAGCCCCGAAGAGCGTTCCCAGTACCGCCAGTTCCAGCGTGTAGGGCAGCCGCTGACCGATCTCGCTGATGACAGAGGTTCCGGTACGGGCGGACACTCCCATGTTGCCGTGACCCAGCTTTTCCAGGAACTGCCAGAACTGGACAATCACCGGCTGCTCAAGGCCCATGGTCTTGCGGACCGCCTCAACCTGTTCCGGTGTGGCCTGGAGACCGGCGATGATTCTCGCCGGGTCTCCAGGAACAAATTTGAACAGCGTCACCAGAACAAGGATTACTCCAAGGAGCGTCACCACCGAGGCGGCGACCCGCCGCCCCATGTAGCGCCAAAACCCGCTCATGTCAGCATCACAAACTCAACAGGCCGTGCCGGGTGCTGTCCCAACCTACTTTGCCGGGTGGGCATAGACGGTGTCGAACTTTTCGTTCGGGGTAGAGGTAATGCCGGCAATGTTGCTCTGGTAGGCCAGGCTCAGGGTCTGGCTCCACAGGAACGTCCACGGGGCGTCTGCCCAGATCTGCTTCTGTGCGTCGCAGTAAGCAGCGTCGCGCTTGGTCTTGTCGAGTTCTTTCTCACCGGTGCTGATTGTCTTCTCCACCTCGGGGTTGGTGTAGAACGCGGAGTTGAGGCCGGCCGGCGGCCAGGAGGCCTTCTGGAACATCTGGAACTGGGTGGGCGCATCCAGCGCGCCCGGGGCCCAGCCCAGCATGTGCATGTCGAAGGGGCCCTTGGGATCTTCCATGGTGGCAGTGTAGGAAGGCCAGTCCATGGTCGAAACCTTGACCGTCACGCCGACGGCCCGCAGGTCCGCCGCGATGGCCTGGGCAGCCTGCTGGTCCTGCAGGTAGCGGCCGGTGGGCGCACCGAAGGTAATTGACAGGTTGGTGGCGCCGGCGTCGGCCAGCAACTGCTTTGCCTTCGCCGGATCGTAGCTGTAGTCCCCGACCTTGCAGTATCCGTCCAGCGCTGCCGGCATCGGGGAATCCATCAGCGTTGCCGCACCAAAGAGTACGTTCTTAATGATGGCTTCCTTGTTGACGGCGTAGTTAAACGCCTCCCGCACCTTGGGATTGTTGAAGGGAGCTTTTTGGTTATTGAAGGCGATAAAGATGGAGCGGTCGCTGGGCGGATTGACCGTGGCGAGTCCGGGTGAGCTGGAGAGCGCTTTGAGGTCGCTGATCGGCGGATTCATGATCATCTGCAGCTGACCTGATCGCAGCCCGGCCTCCCGCGAGCTGGCTTCCGGAATAATTTTGAAGACAACGTCACTGTAATAGGGCTTCTCGCCCCAGTACTTGTCATACTTTTTGTACGTCACCTGGGTGCCCTTTTGGAACTTGATGAACTCGTACGGTCCCGTTCCCACCGGCTTGACAATAATTTCGAAGCTGTTTCCGTCTTTGGTAGCCGAGGCCGGCGAAATGATGCCGGACGTCGTGATCCCGAGGTTCTGCAGGAGGCTGGGGTCCGGGTATTTCATGTGAATGGCAACCGTCGCGTCGTCCGGGGCCTCCACCTTGTCAATGACCTTGAATGCCCCGCCGATCGGAACCTTGACCTTTCCGCCCGTGATGCGGTCCAGGTTGAATTTGGCCGCCTTGGCATCAAATGCGGTGCCATCCTGGAATGTCACACCCTTGCGCAGATGCAGTGTCAGCGTCTGACCGTCCGAGGAGGTGTCCCACGATTCCGCAAGCCCGGGAGTAACCTTTCCGTCCTTGTCGAGGCTGACCAAGGTCTCGACGCCGTAGTCGACGACGTTCTGGACCGTCGTGGTCGTCTGCTGGGCCGGGTCCACCGTATCCAGATCGACACCGATGCCTATATTGAAGGTGCTGCTGCCGGAGGTTCCCCCTGCCGAGCCTCCGGTGTCTGCGCCGGTTGTGCACGAGGTCAGCGCGAGCGCGCCGGCCGTCACCAGCACGGCTGCGGCGAGCCGGGTGCTACGCCAGCGGCGAGCCAAGGCTCCCTTGCCTTGAACACTGGCTGTGGATCGATGTGTACGCATTCATTACTCCTTTTGCACTTGAGGAAAAGTCGAGCGCCTTGGTGGCGCTAAACCCGCTACAGCATTCAGAGACGAACGATGACCCTGCGCATCGTTGCGCAAACGTGTAGTTTGTTGGCGTTAGCGTACCCACATATGTCAACTTCGTGCATCATATGAAGCGGGCGCGCCGCCATATTTCGGAGCGTGGTAACTTTTCTTCCAGGTCCTGTGGTCACTTGCCGAGATCTCAAGGACTTCCTTCCTCACGGCGGTATTTAGGTTGGCGCCCGGCGCCCGGATTGGATCCCCATGGACTTTATGCACGCCGTCAGTGAAACTTCCGGGTCGAAATCACGAATCGCCCAGGAACTGTCCCTCCGGGCCGAACAGGTCGTTGAATTGAGCACGGCGATCGCGGAGGATCCAGAACTTTCCTTCGAAGAGCACCGTGCCTCCGCGGCCATCTGCACGCTGCTCGGAAACGCCGGATTCATCGTCGAACGCCCGGTGGCAGAACTGGCGACGGCGTTCACGGCGACCGCCGGTACGGGCGAACTCACTGTCGGAATCTGCGTTGAATACGACGCCCTGCCCGGCATCGGACACGCCTGCGGTCACAACCTCATCGCCGGTGCCAGCGTGGCCGCCGCGCTGGGTCTGCTGCCGGTGGTCGACGAGCTCGGCATCACCCTCAAAGTCATCGGCACCCCGGCCGAGGAGCACGGCGCCGGCAAGGTCGTCCTGCTCAACGCCGGGGTGTTCGACGACGTCACGGTCGCCATGATGGTGCACCCAATGCAGGAGGGGGCCAGCTGTAATCCGGCAGGCACGAAAAACCAGGCGGTGGGCCGCTACCGCGCAACGTTCCGTGGCACCCCGTCGCATGCGGCCGTCGCGCCGCACCTTGGCGTCAACGCCGCCGATGCCGCCGTGATCTCCCAGGTGGCCGTAGGCCTGCTGCGTCAGCAGATTCCCGGCGACCACCGGATCGCCATGTTCATTGCCGAGGCCGGACACGTTACCAACATCATTCCCGACCTGGCTGTCGTCGAGTTCGAATGCAGGGCGCTCACCCTGCCCGAATACGAGGCGCTTCTGACCAGGGTCCGCAACTGCTTCGAAGCCGGCGCACTGGCGACTGGAACCACGCTGGAGATCGAACCCACTGAGCCCCTGTACGAACCGCTCATTCAGGACGAGGTCATGGGAAACTACTGGAGCCAGAACATGTCCTTCCTTGGCCACAACGCGGAGTATTCCCCCGGCCCCGGGGGCGGCTCCACGGACATGGGCAACGTGTCCCAGGTGGTGCCGAGCATCCAGCCGTGGGTCAGCATCCCCGGCGCGACGGCGCCTCCGCATTCCCATGGTTTTGCGGCGGCCACGAACGCCCCGGCGGCCTATCGTGCCATGCTCGACGCCGGCCTGGCCATGGCGTGGACGGTCTCGGACATCATGGCGGACCCGGCCCAGGTGCAGCAGTATCTTAAAGCCTTTGCGGTGCGCCGCGGCGCCCAAACCTGTCGCCGCTAGCCTTCCTTGGCTTTCCGGACTTGACCGCCTGCTTCGAGTTTCAAGGGGACGAGTGTGACCTCCCGCAGCCTGCCGGCGTCCGCCACCGCGGTCAGGAAGGTGCCGACCGGCTGCCGGCGCCGATCGGTGGGCGACCCCGGATTCAACAGCCGCAACCCGTGTGGACCGGTGCTGTCCCACGGAATGTGGGAGTGGCCAAAGATCAGGACGTCGGTGTCTGGAAACTTTGCTTCAGAACGGGCCTCGCGGCCCTGGGCTGCTCCGGTTTCATGGATCATCGCCCAGCGGATCCCCTCGATCGTCGCTGTCGCTGTCTCCGGCAGACGCTCGCGCAGCTCCGGGCCATCATTGTTGCCGTAAACGCCCAGCAGCCGTGCCGCCCGAGCCTCCAGCGCGTCCAGCAGGTCCACGCTCACCCAATCGCCGGCGTGGAAAACGACGTCGGCCTTATCCACCGCAGCCCAAACCTGGGCCGGTATGACCTTGGCGCGGTTCGGCACATGCGTGTCGGAGAGAAACAACAGACGGGTACTCATTGGGGCATCGTGTCACGCCGCGCAGCCCTTTGTCAGCCGCCGTCAGACGTGCCGCAGACGCCGTCGGCTTTTCATCCGCTCGTCCGGCCCGCTGCGCGTCACCCAGCAGCAACCGTCAGCCGTTCATAGGTCCTTCGGCCCGCAGCCGGGAAGCCCGTGGGCCGGTAACCTCGATGGTGCACCTGACCACCAGACTTCCCTGCGGCGACTCGATGGCCGCCAAAGCTTCCCCTTCGCTGAGTACGGTGTAGTCCTGCGATCCGGCAACCGTCTGCAACCCCTTACCGGCGGCCTGCTCGGCTGCATTGGCCAAAGCGGCCTGCTTGAGGCCATCCAAGTATCCGGGCTGGCCGCGCCGGTTCCGGTCACCAAAAGCCCAGCCGAACAGGGATCCGGTCCCGCTCATGGTTAGCCCTCGACGGTCCGGGGGGCCCGGGCCAGGTTCGACTCAAGCTCCTCTGCGTTCTGGCGCACCACGTAGGCCGGCCGGTCCCGCTCCACCCGCCAGCTCTCCGCCAACGATCCAACGTTGACCGTGTCGAAACCGAACTCGTCGTACAGCCGGGTCACCAGTGCGCTGGCGTCGGGAAAATCGCTGGCCGTGGCAAGCGCCCGCCGGTTGTCCGTGCCCGCCGGAGTGCCGTCGGCGGTGATGTCCTTCGCCATAATGTGATTGAAACCCTTGGCCACCCTGGAGCCAGGCAGGTGTTCCTGGAGCAGACCGGAAACGGTTGCCTCGCCCTTGTCGAGCGCAGGAATACGTCCGTCCCTTTCCCAGTAGTAATTGTTGGTGTCGATGACCACTTTGTTGGCCAGCGGCTCCACCGGAACGTCCCGGTAGCTCTTCAACGGGACCGTCACCACGGCGAAGTCCGCCATTGCCGCCGCATCCGCGGCGGTCCCAGCCTTCGCCGTCGGCCCTAATTCGGCAACCAGGTCCGATAAGGTTTCCGGTCCGCGCGAATTGCTGATCACCACGTCATAGCCCAGCTGCACGGCCTTCCGCGCGATTTGGCTGCCAATATGTCCTGCTCCGATGATTCCTATAGTTGTCATATCGACGTAACCGGCACCCGGACGAAAGTATTTCCACCGTCCTTGCAATCCGCGAATGATCATCCTGCGCCCCCTGTGCTGGCCACGAGCGTCCATCTTGAGCCGGAACGCTGGCCGCGTCCGCGCCCGGTCCGTAGGCTGGAAGCATGACGCAGCGAAAAAAGCCCGTTGGCGGCAAGAGCTCCGGGAAAACCCAACGCCGATCCAAACGTAGTGCAAGCGTCGCCGGAAGCGGAGAGCAATCGCGGCCCACCGGCCCGGCGGGTGACCTGCTGGATACCATCAGCGACGCGGCCACCTACGACCATCCGCTGCCTCTGCTGGAATTGGGCAGCAGCATCCTCTCTGCGCTGGACCCGCGCGTCGCCAACCCATTTCGGGCGGCCGGTCAGCCGGTTCCCGGCCAGGAAGGTCCGGACCGCCCCGGCTTCATCAACACTCTGCTGGGCACTCCGCTGCCGGAGACGCTGATGCTGTTGGCTGTGATCCACGCGCTCAGCTCGGATGATCTGGAGCGGGCCCGGATTAGCCGCACACTCCGCGCTGAAACAGCGGAGGCCGAGGGCCTGCTGGCCGAATTCGCATCGCTGGCGCCGTACCGTGCCACGGAAATGACGCACGTGCTGGGCGACGGGGATAACGTCCTGCTCGGAGTGCGGACCCCGGACGGCGACGAATTCACGCTGGTGATCTATATCGACCACAACATGGGCACCATCGTGAAAGACGCCTTCACCATCCCCGAAGCCATCGGGGACGTCATTGCCACCATGAAGGGCTATATCCCGGTCCAGGACACGACGTGGACCGACCTCTCCCTGCCGGACGCCCGCGCCAAAGTCCAGCAGGCCATAGACCAGGGGGCCAGCACCCCTGATGCGCCGGAATCGGAGCAGTGGCCCGGCATCCGGCCACTGACCGAAACGGTGCTGCGCCAGGTTCCGGACGGCGGAACAGGCTATGCACGCCCCGAGTGGAGCAGGCAGCAGCTGGATGCACTGGCGGATACCTTCCTCGCCTCCCGCTACCCCGGCGCCCTGAGCGAGGACGGTAACAGCCGGGGCCTGCTGGAAAACATCCTCTGGTTCGCCACGGATTACGGACCGGGCGACCCGATGCGCTGGAGTCCGACATCGGTGTCCATCCTCCTGCTGGACTGGATTCCCCGCAAAATCCTGGCGCCCGCCGCCGTGCTGCGAGTCGTCCCGGACTTGCTCCGGGGGCTGGTTCGGTATTGCCACGCGGAACGCGGCATCAGTGCCAAGCTCTCCCGTGAGACGCTGGCATCCCTTGCGGAGGCGGAGCCGGAATTCCGCCGGCTGATCAGCGGCGCTGGGCGCCGCAGCGTGCCTGCGGACGACGACGGCTGGGGACTAGACGACGACAGCCGGGGACGTGACCACGACAGCCGGGGCTTCGATGGTGGGAGCCACGGCGGCATCGACGCGATGACAGTGGCCGGGTTCCAGGAAATGATGCTGGAGATCATCGCCGGCACGGTGGGTGGGGAGGACCAGCTGGACAAACTGAACGACGTGCCGCTGCCGGACGAGGACTTCGATTGGCGCGGCATTCCCGAGGATATCCAGGGGCAGGTGACCGAGGTGCTGCGGTTGTGCGACAGCGGCACCGAGCTGCTGGACGCCGAGCACCGCACCGCGGCCCGGCGATTCCTGGCACGGGCTGCGGCCGGGGACCCAGCCGTCTTCCGCCGCAGGACCAACGTGCGGATGTCGGCCGCAGCGGTGTGCTGGATCATCGCCAAAGCCAATGACAGCTTTGGCAGCAGCGGCCTGTACGTCAAAGACCTGATGAAACACTTCGGCGTGTCCAGCGCCTCTCAACGAGCCCAAAGCCTCCTCGCCGCCGCCGGTATCGACAGGCGGGGCGCGGAATTGGAACTGGGCACCCCCGACCTGCTGGTTTCGGCGTTCCGGACCCAGCTGATCACCATGCGGGACTCATGCCGGGCGGCGTTGGCCGGAGAGGCGTTGGCCTGAGGCTAGATCCGGAAATTAGCAAAAGCTCCTGACCGCCGCCGGGTCAAAAGACTTTGACGGCCGCAGGGTCAGGACATCAGGAACAGCCGCCGCACCACCTCGCCGTCCGCGAGCGCATCGAGGCCCTCGTTGATCTCGGCTAATGGCTTGGTGTCAGTGTGCAGCAGTTCCACCGGAAGCCGGCCGTCACGCCACAGCTGAACGTAGCGGGGAATGTCGCGGGCCGGGACGGCATCGCCCATGTAGGACCCGAGCAGCCGCTTGCCCATGCCGGGGAACTGCAGCGCCTGAATGCTCAGGATCTGCTCCGGATGCGGCAGCCCGACGGAAACCAGTGCGCCACCACGGGTCAGCAGCCCCAGGCAGGCTTCCATCACCCGGGCGCTGCCCACCGCTTCGACCGCAACATCGACGCCGTCGCCCGCATGCTCGGCTACGAGCGCCTCGGCCGACGCCGGGTCCCCAACAAAGTGCGCGCCGCAGCGCAGCGCCAATTCACGTTTTTGTGCCAGCGGGTCGATGGCGATCACGGTGGTTCCGCTTACTTGGGCGGCGGCCATCACCGCCATCAGTCCCACCGCACCCAAACCGAAGACGATGACCGACTGGCCGGCGGTCACCTGGGCCGTGTTGAGCACCGCACCAATACCGGTGAGCGCGGCGCAACCGAACATCGCGGCGATGTCGAAGGGGACGTCGTCGTCGATTACGACGACGGACTCCCGGGCCACCACGGCGTACTCGGAAAAGGCGGAAACGCCCAAATGATGATTGATCCGCCCGCCGTCCGCAGTGCGCAGCAAAGCCTCGCCGTGCAGCAGATCGCCGCTGCCATTGGCTTCCGCGCCCCGGTGGCACAGCGCCGGCCGGCCGGATGTGCAGGCCCGGCACTGACCGCACGCGGGGACAAAGACCAGCACTACCCGATCACCGGAGCGCACGTCGTCCACTCCCGGGCCGGTGCCGACGATGGTGCCGCTTGCTTCGTGGCCCAGCGCCATGGGCAGCGGACGTACCCGCGAGCCGTCGATGACGGATAAGTCAGAGTGGCACAGGCTGGCACGCTCGATTTTTACCAGCACCTCGCCGGCGCGCGGCTCCGGAACGGCGATGTCCTCCAGTTGCAGCGGCCTGCTGACGGCATACGTCCGCTCCGCCGGCGCATGCCAGAGCACCGCGCTACGCATCGCTGCCGCCCGGTGTGCCTTGGCCGGCCGAGCCGGCAGCTGTCTCAAAGGTGTGCCTGTTCAACGTCATCTGGCCATTCTCCCTGCCGACCCGGCCCAGCGCCAGCGCGCCTTTGCGCCTATGTCCATGCATGCGGAGCCGACTTTCGGGTGCTGGGCAACGCGTTGGCCTCGCGCCAGCCGTGGATCCAGTCCGGCAGCATCAAATCCGCCGGTGGGTGGCCAAATTCCGCAAATATTTCCGCATTGCTGACTGGCCCGCTTTTGCTGACCAGCCGGGTGGCGACGTGCGCGCGGGCGTAGATTTCACCGTCGGCCACCATCCGGTGCTCAAAATAGATCACCCTGGAGTCAAAGCCGACGACCTTCGATTCAATACTGAAGCGCTGCCACAGCCGCAGGGATTTGCGGAAGGCGATGGTTTGGGCGTTGGAGACCGGGCTCCAACCCCGGCGGCGCATCTTGGCCCACGTCCCGCTGCGCACCATCAGATCAAGCCGGGCCAGGTCCATCAGGGAAAAATACACGCCGTTGTTGACGTGTCGGGCCAGGTCGATATCCGTCGGCAGTACCCGCAGCGGCAGCGTGGATTCAGCCCAAAGACCGAGTGGCGGCCGGCGGGCAGCCAGGAACAGATGCAGGAGCGTACGCAGGAGAAGGTGCATACGCCTTATGTTACTCATGAGTAACCTCTGCTGGCTGCGCGCCGTCCCGTCCTCCTGGGCCGGGGCGGCTGGACGAGACCTCGATCTGAGCCGGTAGGCTCCAAGCATGGCTGAAAACACGAACACCGACACCGCCTCCTCCGATTCCGGCTCCGTCAGGAACTCCGGCGCGGGCACAGCCGCCGACACGGCAGCGGGCAAGGAAGTCAGCGATGACTTTATCACCAGGACCCACACGCTGCCTTCCGGCCTGAGTTATACAACCACGACCGGCCGGCTGGTGCTGCGCCAGGAGCAAATCACGGATGGTAAGAACGAAGGGTTCAAGCCGAAAGCCGAGATATTCCTGGTCAGTTATGTTCGAGACACACCGGCGGCACAGCCTGGTACGCCGAACACGCGTCCGGTGGTTTTCGCTTTCAACGGCGGCCCCGGCTCCTCCAGCGTCTGGCTGCACATGGGTCTGCTGGGGCCGCGGATGGTCGACAGCGGCGACGTCGGCCACCTCACCGAGCCGCCGTTCGCCGTCGTCGACAATCCGGAAACCATCTTGGAGCACGCCGATTTGGTGCTCATCGACCCGGTCAGCACCGGCTTTTCGCGCGTGATCGAAGGCGGCAAAGCGGACGAATTCCATGCGTTCATCGAGGACCGGGATCTGGTGGCGGAGGTGATCCGGCTGTGGACCACCCGAAACCATCGCTGGCTCTCGCCAAAGTACCTTGTGGGCGAGTCCTACGGCACGCTGCGCGCCGTGGCCGTCGCCGGCCGGCTCTTTGAGGCCTACGGAATGGCCATCAACGGTCTTGGCCTGATTTCCACGGTGCTGAACCTCTCCACCCTTGACTTCCAGCCGGGCAACGACGCCCCCTACGCGCTGCACATCCCCACCTACGCGGCGATTGCGCACTACCACGGACGGCATCCTGGGCGGGCGCTGGCTGAGGTGGTGGCCGAGGCTGAGGAGTTCGCCGCCCGCGACTTTGGCTACGCCCTCAGCCAGGGCGCGCGGCTTGCGCCCGGTGAGTTCGACGACGCGGTGGCCCGGCTCAGTGCGCTGACCACGCTTGGCGAGGACTTCATCCGGCGCACCAATCTGCGCTGGACCTATGGCGAGTTTGCCGCGGAACTGCTGCGCGCCGACGGACTGACGGTGGGCCGGATCGACGGCCGCTTCACCCAGCGGCCAGCGAAGCTCCATGCCTCCGAGGACTGGGATGACCCATCGCTGCGGGCCATCAATGGGCCCTATTCAGCGGCCATCAACCATTACGTCCGCGCCGAATTAGGCTACGAGAATGATCTGCCGTACGAGATTCTGACCGGCCGGGTTCAGCCGTGGAGCTACAAAACTTTCGAGGGCGCGCCGGTTGATGTGACCGAGGACCTGGAGCGGCTGCTGACCTACAACCCTGCGTTGCGGGTGCACGTGGATTACGGCTACCACGACGGTGCCACACCGCACTTTGCCGCGGAATACGTCTGGGCGCATCTCAATATTGACCAGAATGCCCGGGACCGGTTCAGTCACCACTATCACGAGGCCGGGCACATGATGTACCTCAAGCCGGAGGCCCGGCAGGCACAGCTGGAAAGCCTCGCGCGGTTCGTCCAAAGCTGCTGAGGTGGGTATGCGGCTGAGCAGGGTCCAGCTGACCCGGTCGGGCGCTACACCGCGGCAGCCGGCGCGGCTAC
The DNA here is from genome assembly GCF_026932795.1 of Paenarthrobacter sp. Z7-10. Taxonomy (GTDB): domain Bacteria; phylum Actinomycetota; class Actinomycetes; order Actinomycetales; family Micrococcaceae; genus Arthrobacter_M. The sequence continues at coordinate 32,728 of NZ_JADPVH010000001.1, forward strand.
CGAATGGCGAAGTAGATCCACGTCCCGAGGATCCAGGTTCCGCCAGCCACGGAGCCGAATCCGAATTCCACCAGGATTCCGAGCCCGACGGCCTTCAGCGCGGCCACGCTGGACGACAGCGCCGGCGCGAGGCTGCGCTGCCGGATCAGCTCGCTAAGGAACAGACCTGCGGCAAAACCGACCAGCAGCCCCACCACCGGGATAACGAAGAATCCCACGATCCCCAGCACGGCGCCGGCCAGCACCGACCATCCTGGGATCCGGCGTTTCTTCATGGTGCGCCCGGTCAGCACGGAGCTGGCAAGCATCCCGGCAGTCACCAGCACCGCTCCCACGCCGAACACAATCCAGCCCACAGGGCTGGCCACGGCGATGGCCCACGCCAGGAGGCTGAGCCCGATCAACACGCTGCCGGGAAGCACCGGCACCACGATGCCGGCCATCCCCACCAGAATGAGCGCCCCACAGAGGAGAGTCCAGAGCAATGCGGCGTCCATACGCTCAGTCTGCCATCAGGGAACGGTCAGGCGCAGGGAAGAGTCAATTTCATGATGGTCCCGTCCGGACCGGTACCGGCGATTTCCACGCTCCCCCCAGCGCCGACGGCGATTTCGCGCACCAGCGCCAGACCGATGCCAAAGCTGCGCTGGCTCCCGGTTCCGATGGCGTTTGTCCTGACGAAGCGCTCAAAAATCCGGCTGTGATCCACGCCGCGGATGCCCGCTCCGGTGTCGGAAACCGTCAGGACGCTCTTACTGCCTTGGCGCGATGTGATCACTGTGACGTTCCCGCCCGGTGGAGTGTGGGCTAAGGCGTTGTCCAGCAATGCGACCACGGCTCGGCGCAGGCTGTTTGACTGCAGGCGGGCACGGCAGGGCGCGTCCTGCCGGAACGACAATCCTATGCCGCGGTTGCCCGCAACCTGCTGCAGGTCCGCGACGGCCCTTTCGGCGATCTCCCCGACATCGATCGACTCGATCATTTCGTCGACCGGATCTCCGGCCGCCGCGATCAGCAGTTCCTCGACCGTCGCCGTCAGCGCGGCCGTGTCGGTCCGGATTTGCATGAGGGCGTGACCCAGAGCCGACCCCGGTTCGGTGCGTTGCTGTGCCAGCTGCACCCTCGCATCGAGGATGGTCAGCGGAGTCCGTAATTCGTGGCTGGCGTCCTGAATGAACCTGCGCTGAAGTGCCAACGCATCACCGAGCGGACGAATAGCACTGCGTGCGCTCAGCCAGCCCACCAGCCCGGCGAGGATAATTCCGGCCAGGCCAGCCACGACCATGGCTTCGAGCATGTCCTTGGATTCCACGTAGATTCGGGCTGCAGATGGTCCCTGCGGAGAGGGAACGTCCGGATGCTGGCCCTGATGCAGCATGAATACGGCCGCGGCAATGATCACGGCAATGACCATCACGGCGCAGGCAACCGTGATCCGTGTCCCTACCTTGAGGGCGGCCTTGCGGAGGGCCGTGTAGTCCGGGCTTACGCTCATGCGCTTGGGTCCCCAATCTGATATCCGACACCATGGACAGTTCGGACGATGGTTTTAGAAATTTTCCGGCGCAGGTAATGCACATAAGTGTCGATCACCCCCGGGTGGTCCGTCGGGTGGAACAGCGTTCTGACAAGTTCATCCCGGCCGAAGACCCGGTCCGGTTCCCCGGCCAAGACAGCCAGCAGTTCCGATTCTTTGGCGGTCAAAGAGACACGACGGCCATAGCTGGAGCGTGCCGATCGAGAGGCCGCGTCGAACTCCCACTCACCCACGGTAAGCGCTCCGCTGGCTGCGGCGTAGGTGCGGATCAGGGCCCGCAGGCGTGCACGCAACTCGGCTGCGTCGAACGGTTTGGTGACATAGTCGTTGGCGCCGGCATCCAGCCCTGACACCTTTTCCTCGATCGTGCCGGAGGCGGTAAGAATGAGCGCCGGAGTTACGATCCCCTTGCGCCGCAGCGCCGCTATCAAGGACACCCCGTCCAGCACCGGCAGACCACGGTCAATCACCATCACATCCCAGCCGCCAGTCAGGCCCAGATGCAAGCCCTTCTGGCCGTCACCGGCAAGTTGGACGCGGTAGTCGTCTTCCAACAGCTCGGCGATCAGGGGACCCAGGACCGCGTCATCCTCAACCAGCAGCAGGGACGGCCGCTCATTATCGGTACTCATGCACTCTATTCTCCCGCGGCGCCAGCCCGCTTCTTGCGCCGGCTGCGGAGAAACTCAATGCCCCACGGCAGAACGGAGATCAGGACCATGATCACAGCGATCACGTCGATGTTCTTGGCGATGACATCAAACCTGCCCAACCACGTTCCCAGCAGCGTCACCGATACCGCCCAGCCGAGGGCTCCCACGGCGTTCCACGCGGTGAAGGCCTTGTACTCGTAGCGGGCAATACCGGCAGCCAGCGGGGCAAAAGTGCGGACCACGGGCACGAACCGGGCCAGCACGATTGCAGCGCCACCGCGGCGGGCGAAGAAGGCCTCCGTCCGCTCCAGGTAGGCGGTCTTGAGGACCTTCGCGTCGTCTTTAAACCAGCGTCTGCCGAATCGGCGTCCCAGCATATAACCCACCTGGTCACCGGCGATAGCAGCAACTGTGACCACCCCGATCAGGACCGGAAGTGTGAGGTTCAGCTGCTGGTGCAGCAGCCCGGCCGTGAAGAGCAGCGAATCCCCGGGCAGGAACGGGAACAGTACTCCGGATTCGATAAACACCAGGAGCGCCACTACAGCCAGCGTGGCCGGGCCTAACCCGCTGAGCAGCGTGGCGGGATCGAAGATTGGCGGCAGCCCAGTGGGTGCGGACATGGCGACAGCGAGATGAACAGCGTGCAAAAGGCGCTCCTTAGCGGTTGGGGCTCGACCCGACGGGGCCAAAGCGGGCCAGTAGCGGAATCCGCGTCAGCAGCACCAACGCATACCGGTTCCACAACCCCGCAAATAAAATCACAGCGGCCGAAGAAGCCAAGAACGATGCAACCACGTCAGTGGGGTAATGGACTCCCACGTAGACGCGGGACCACGCCACAACGAGTGCCACGATGGGACCTGCAATGGCCGCGGTCCTGGACCAGCGGGTATTCCGGGCGATAAAGAACACGGCAAAGGCCAATGCCACCGCAAAGGCAACGTGTCCGCTGGGAAAGCTGTTCGATCCGGTTTCCGGTGCCAGCGGATCCAACAGCAGTGCCTGGTTGGGCCGCTGGCGGGCGATGATCAACTTGAAAATCTCGCTGGCCACCCAGCCCAACGACGCAACTGCACCAAAGGCGATGGCGTTCACCGGCGACCGCCGCACCACCAGCAGGTACAACGCCACCAGAATAATGATCGGCACGCCCACCAATGGAGCGAACAGATAGTTAATCGTCATCGCGATACCCGTCAGGAGAACTTCGTGGTGTCGGCTCAACTCCTGGTCCACACTAAACTCATTGGCGCTGAACCCAGGTGTCCATTTTGCGCTCAAACCCAGCGCCAGGTCCGCTCCGGCCAATACCAACGCCCATAGGACCCATAGCCGGGCCTGTGGCAGGACGCGCAATCGGGTTCGCGGATCGGAACGGGTGTCGGTCTTCGGACCGCTCTCGGCGGGTGAGCTGTGCATGAAATCTCCGGGATCGGGTGCATCGCGGTCAGACAACCGCCTTTTACACTCTGTCCCACTGCCTCTAAGGATTCCCTAAGATTGCATCGAAGGCCTGGTGGTTGCTGTCGGTGCGGTCGCCGGGGAAGGAGTTGGCTCGGCCTTCCGCGGCACGGACGGCACCGCAGCGATGGAACAGATTTGGACGGCAATAGCGCCGGCTTCCATTTCCGTCTCGGTTCCCAGCGTGGCCCGGATTTCCGCGGCAATGCGGCGGGCCAGTTCCGGTGCCGGTACGTCGCCGCTGGCTCCAACGCGGATTCGGACATGGGCGGTGGAGCCGTCCATGCGCAGGCGAACCAGCTCCGGTTCCGGTGCGGACGTGCCGGGGGCCATTACAGCGCCGAGGCGATTCATCGGTGCCCGCCAGGCAGGATCCGCCGGATAAACGGCTGCCACGCCCGGGACCGAGAGGACCAGTCGGTGTAGTTGGTCTGCGGTGCTCATGGAGCGGTCCCGTTCCCTTTGCTGCCCGGGGAAACCACCCCGAGGTCAGTGATGGCGATGTCAATATCGTCGACGTTCAGCTCCGTGTGCCTGGCGAGCGCCTGCGCCAGAGTTTGGCGGAGCGTGTTCGCCAGGTCGGGGAGACGCTCGCCCCAGAGCGCAGTGACGTTCACTTCGATTCCAATGGGTGCACCCGGTGTTTCAAGGTTCCCGTTGAACCGGCATTTACCGATGGTTGCACCATGAACGGTGTCCCCGATAGTCCGGATCAGGGCGACGACGGCGCCTTCCGTCTCCGAGAGGTCATCGTCGGGGTGGGCACCGGCCAGCGCGATGCTGCGCCCGGCTTTGGTCTCCAGTCTGAGATTGTCCATGATGCTGCGGAACCAAGGTTCATCCGTGCTGCCGGCTTGGTGCAGGTCGCTCTCGAGCAGTTGGCCGGTGAGGGTGTGGAGCCGGCGCAGCGCGGCCAGGGCAGCCTGGCACTGAGGGCAGTTGTCCATGTGCAAACTGTCCGGGGATGAACCGGCGGAAAGGTAGTCGCTGAGTTCTTCCAGAGTCCGGCCGCAGCCGGGGTCGAGGGCGTCCGGTGTCACTGCCAGGCCTCCATTTCCTTCAGTAGGGTCGCTCGTGCCCGGGAGAGACGGCCCCGGACGCTATCGGAGGTGATGCCCAAGGTGCGGGCGATCTCCTCATAGGACTGGTTCCCCATTTCCTTCAGGACCCAGCAGTGGCGTTGCTCCTCCGGCAACCGCGCCAGCGCGGCGGTGAGCGCTGTCATCCCCGTCGCCGTCAATGCTGCCGTTTCAGGGGTGGGTGCCGGATCGGCGGGATCTTCCACAGCATCAATGCTCGTGGTGCTCTTTCGCCGGCGAACCAGGTTGATCGAAGCGTTGGCGGTGATCCGCATCATCCAGCCGCGGACGGCATTCGGTTCACTCAGGTCGCCGAGTTTGGTCCAGGCCTGCAGCAGGGATTCCTGGACCGCGTCGTCGGCGTCAGCGAAGGATCCGGTGATGCGCCGGGCATAGCCACGCATGGCCGGAGCATAGCGCCGGGCCAGAACTTCAAACGCCTTGCTGTCCCCGTCCGAGGCGCGCTCGGCAAGAAGTCCGTCGGCCGCCGAGGAGAGGGCGTCCGCGGTCAGGGGTGGGGCAGTCAAGTCGGGTCCTTCCCGTCGATGCGTAAGTCCGGGTCGCTCCTGAGCGAAGCCGTCGGGACGCGTTCGGCTGAGGATTCCGTGGACGCGTTCGGCTGAGGGTTCAGTGGACGCGTTCGGCGCCGGTGAATCTGGAGCGCAGTCCAGAGTTTATTCGGACCAGGACAGGAACCTGAATGCCCAGGAGCTCGTCGAGGCCCCGAACAGTTTCCTCCGCCGCGTCGGTGACCTGGCGTGGCGAGGAACCTTTGCGCGCCTGGATGGCGATCCGCAGCCCGTCCGCCTGCTTGACCTTCCAAGCGCTCACGTTGGCGCTGAGCACTTGGTCATTTTCCTCCAGCGCATCCCGGATCGCCCGCGTCGCCAGCGATGCCTCGATCGTCGTCGAGCCGGCCGCATTTCCGCTGCCATCGGCGGCACTGCCCGCGGAGCTGTCGCGGCTGCCGATGCGGCCGGAGCGTCCTCCGCCCTGGGAGAAAATCCAGCACAACAGCAGAACAACCGCGACGACCAACAGCGCCAAGGCTGCGATCGTCCACCAGCTGACGTCGAAACTTCCGATCGGAACGGACCTGATCTGTGCCAAGGTCCAGGCCCACGCCGTGGCCCCGTTGCTGGACCAGTCCGCGGCGAATGATGGAGTGGCCCCTGCCGCGGCGGTGATGGCCCCGGCGGCGATCAGGATCAGGCCCAACAGGGCCAGCAGCAGGCGGTTAAGCCCACGATGGGTGCCGTTCATACGCCTAACGCCCCTTTCTGGCTGATGATGATCTTCACTTTCGGTTCCGGCGTCAGTTCGTAACCGGAGAGTTCATTCTGCACCGCAGCGCGCACGGCTTCCTCGTCAATGCCAATTCCGGAGGTCCGGTGGATCAGGACGTCTATGCTGTGCCGGCTGATGCGCGTGCTGACTTGTTCGGGTACCAAGGCGGCGGTGTTGCGTGCGGTGCGGGACACGGCGGCGGCGATCACCTCATCGTCGACGACAACGGCGTTACGGTCGCTGGCGAGGGTGTGCCTGCCACGGTTGCCGGGCAGCAAGGCCAGCAGCAGCAGGATCAGCCCGATCAGGGCCAGACCCACTCCGGCAGCGATCATGCCCGCCGGCAGCGTTGCCTGCGGCAGTCCAACCAGCCAGGCTCCGATCTGCGGCGGCGAGGCCAGCAACGGCTTTCTCCCCGTCATGGACAGCACCGTTTCGGTTCCCAGCCAAAGCAGGACAAGGATCGTCACGACGGCGGTGACCACTGCGGCGGTGGCGCGGGAGGAATGCGTTTCCCGACGGACCAGGCGGCGGGTATGGGCAGCGGTGCTCATTGGACCTTCTCCTGACGCCGCGGATGGATTCCGGTCAGCCGGATATCTATCCGGCCGACGTCTGATCCGGTGAGCCGGGTGACCTGATCATGAACGGTGCTGCGGGCTGTGTCCGCACGGTCAAAGGCGTTGCCGCCGTTGCCTCGGACCTCCTCCGGGTGCCGGGCCGCCTGTAGCAGGGTCGGAAGGACGATGGGAACCCACAGCGTAATTCCCAGCCGACCGCCGTCGTCCTGCACCTTCGCCTTGACCTCCATGCCGGGAACACCGAACGCCTGCGCTGCAACAGCGCGGACCGTGTTGGTCAGCGCACTGGTGCTGATCCGGGTATGGCCCAGGCGGGCCTTGGCCGCGTTGTTCCCGTCGTACCTGGCTGACCGCCGGCCGGTGGAAAACGCCGCCGGCACGGAGGCGGTCATGACGATGAGCGCTTGCCGCGCAGGGCGTCCATGACGCCTCCGATGTCCAGACGCCCTTCGGCCGCGCGGCCAATGACGGCACCGATAATCATGAACAGTGCCACCAGCAGGAAACCCCAAAAACCGAATACCAAGGCAGAGATGGCGAGCGTGGCGCCAATGGCGATGCCCGAAACTGTTGGACTCATGAGACTCGTGTCTCCCTCTTCTCGATGTCCTTCTGGTCCGCCACATCACTGGCGCGCGTGTCGTCAGTGGGGATGTGCACGTCCGTGATGCTGATGTTCACCTCGGTCACTTCAAGTCCCACCAAATCTTCCACGGCGGCGTAGACGGCGTCCCGGACGGCACCGGCAACTTCCTGCAGCGGGTGCGGATATTCCACGATTAGCGTCACATCCACCGCAGCCTGGGTCTTGCCGACTTCAACGCTGATGCCCTGGGCCACATCACTTTGCCCGATGGCATCGCGCAGGGACCCCAGCGCGCGCGCCGCTCCGCCGCCAAGGGCGAAGACGCCGGGAATGTTTCGGGTAGCGATGCCGGCGATTTTGGCGACGACGGCGTCGGCAATGGTGGTGTCGCCATGGCCTTGGCCGGCAGGAGTCTTGTGCGCGGCGGCGGCGGCCGACGACGGCAGGGGGGTCTTGGCGGTGGTGGACGGGGTCTGGGGCTGATTGGTCAAAACACTCACTCCTGAATCGGATCGGTCGGGCATCGGTTGATGTCCACACAGTTAAGATGCTGCGGGCGCGGAAAACCTCACGCCCAATAGATGGTGATCTGTCTCACACGGCACGGCGCGGTCAGCCGGGCGGTCCGGACACTGGGCCGTGGCGCACCCTCCCGGGTGCGCGCTTGCATCCGATGTGCTTCCCTTCCATCAGTGCCCGCCTCCACGAGTGCTCGGGCTGGGCATGGTTCATTGTTACCCGCCGCCCGCACCATGCGCCAGAGCTTCCGGCAGGCGGGCCGGGGAGCTGCGCCTTCGCCGTGCAGATCGCTGCTTCGAAGCTCTCGCCGGTGCCAGGCGTAGGCTGGAGTTATCCGCGGGGGGCGGGTACCCGTCATTCTTCGAAACTGGACTCTGGCGTCTGCTTCCGCCTCCGCCATACGGGGCCGGGGGTTCCAGCGGCGGACTACGTCGTGGAATGACTCTTTTGGAATGGGGCCCGTCGTGGCCGCTGAACTCACCGACGCTTCTTTTATCAGGTATCTCCAAGATTTAATGCTGGAAAGCGATGACGTCGCGGACTTCCTCACGGGACTGGCCCAGCAGGCCGCCCAGTCGCTGTCCAAGGGCGGTGGTGAGGTTCTGTGTGGGGTTACGCTGCTGCGTGAGCGGCAGGCCGCAACGGTGGCCAGCAGCAGTGCACGGGCCAGGTACATGGACGAAATCCAATACAACTTCGGTGATGGTCCCTGCCTGACGGCGTCCCGGGAACAGCTCACGATCAGCGTCCCAGACCTGCGCCGTGAGGACCGTTGGCCGGACTACGCCGACGCTGTACTGCAGCACGGCATACGCTCGGTGCTGGCCGTGCCGTTTGATCTTGCCGACGAAGCCCGGGCCGCCCTGAACTTATACTCCACCCGGTGGGATAACTTCACTGATCACGATATTGAGCTGGCGGAGGGCATCGTGGCCCAAACGTCCAAGGCGCTCCGGCTGGTTGTCCGCTTCGCGGCCCGCACGGAGACCGCCACGCACCTGAAATCCGCGATGGAGTCCCGCACCACCATCGACTTGGCGGTTGGCATCATCATGGCCCAAAACCGCTGCAGCCAGGGCGAAGCGGTCGAAATCCTTAAGTCGGCCTCCAGCAGCCGCAACATCAAACTCCGCGACATTGCGGCCACACTGGTCAACTCCATCAGCCCGGAAGCGGCCAACACCCACTTCGACCATTGACTTAACCTCCGGCAGCCGCGCGGGCGACCAAGATAGAGGTCCTTGCGGTACCAGCGCGTCCCCTCCTAGGTCGGGCCGTCCTGCATTGCCCCAAAGCAATTGAAGCGATAACGTTTAAAACGGCTTAGCAGAAGGCCGTGGACCCTTCATCAGTGAAAGTACTCCATGGATCACAAACTTCGGGTTATCGTCCGGCTGGAGATGGGTTCTCCCCTCACTCACGCCCGGCACATCCAGGCGGTGGCAGCATGACAACGGCCTTCGACGTCGGCCCCAGTATCGATCCGGTCGATATGGGCCAGGAGCTGTTAGAAACGTCCTCCGAGGATTTGCTCGATCTGTCCGACCGCCTCTTCCGCAAACTCGACACCGCCGACCCCGCGCTGGAGGTCTGGGATCAATATGACGCCTTGACGGCGGAATTGGAGCGCCGGGCGGGCAAGGATGCCTCAACGGACAACCCCGCGGGAGTGGCCAGGGGTGCCGGAGATGGCGATGCTCCGGAAGCGGACGTGGCCGGTGGCCCGGAACAGGCTCTCAACCCCGAGACCTAGGATCTGCGGCTCAAAGCCCGTTCCCCCAGCGGGTGGCAATGGCGCGGCGCCGCTCCGGCTCAGACTGTGCTGGTCAGCAGGTGCTGGTCAGACAGTGCTGGCGGCGAAGTCGTAGTCGAGTCGAGGCAGCCGGGGGTGCCACGCGTTCTCCCCGGGCTTGCCGATATTGACCACCATAAAGGTCCTGCGGTTTCTGCCCTGATGGAATTGAGCATCGATTCCGGCGGCATCGAAACCACCCATCGGGCCGGCGGCCAGTCCGACCGCCCGAACCGCCATGACAAAGTAGGCGGCCTGCATGTGAGCGTTATTGTTACCCATCACTGCGCGCAGTTCATCGTTGCCATCGAACATTGCCTTGCGCTCGGCGGCGTGCGGAAAGAAGGTAGGAAACTGCTCGTGCCAGTCGCCATCGAAACTCAGCACAGCCACCAACGGTGCGGCGGCCGTCTTGGCTTTGTTTCCCTCCGCCATGTGGAACAGCAGCCGTTCCCGAGCCTCGGGGGAGGTGACCCAGGTGATGCGCAAGGGCTGGATGTTCATGGCGGTCGGGCCCATTTTGGTCAATTCGTAAATGGCGCGCATCTGCTCCTGCGTCACCGGTTCGTCCGTGAAGGTATTGGCGCTGCGGGCTTCGAGGAAGAGAGTGTCGACGGCGCCGGGGTCCAGGACCAGCTCATCGGTCAGGTTCGATTCCGGGGCGCTTTCGATGCTCACGTGGTGTCCTTAGGATGCAGGTTTGAAGTTTCCCCCGCCGCTTTGCCCAGATCAGCGGCAAACCAGCGCTCTATTCCTGCGAACGCGGGCCAGCGCTGCATCCATCCCGTCCCGGGTGTGATTGCGCCCACGTTACTCTCGCAGCGTCGTCAGCTGCAGCTGCCGCGGACAATCAGCTGGCAGGGAAACTCCAGCCGACGCGCCGGCAGCCCCGGGGACGCAATCCGCTGCAGCAGCATTCTTGTTCCGGCCCTGGCCATCTCCCGGCTGGGTTGGCGCACCGTGGTCAAATCGAAGGACTGCCAGGACGCCATTTCGACGTCGTCGTATCCAACGATCCAGCACCCGTCGCCGCCGGCATCCCGGTGGGCCCGGAGAGCGTCAATGGCGCCGAAGGCCATGTAGTCATTGGCACAGAAAACAGCATCGGGGCAGCCGGGTCCGGCGAGCAGGCCCCGCATGATTTCCGCACCGACGTCGTGCGAAAAATTGCCGGGAAATCTGAATCGGTCCGGAACCGGATGTCCCTGCTCCGCCATCCGCAGCAGAAAGCCGGCCTCGCGGTCCCGCGAGGTGCTGGCCGCCGGTGTCCCGCCGATGAAAGCCGGGCGAAATTTTCCGTTCTGAACCAGGAAATCAGCCACCGCGGCGCCACCGGCCAGGTTGCTGCTGGTCACCTGATCGCAGTCCAGGCCATCCACCATGCGGTTTATCAGTACAATCGGGCTTTGCCGCTGGACTGCAGCCTGCAGTTCGAGCGAGTCTTCGGTTGCCGTGGTGAAAATGACTCCATCCACTGCATGCTCGCGGATGGCTTTGAGGGCATCGGAGTGGCTGCCGCCGCCCGCATTCCAGATCACGGCGCGGTAACCGGCTGCATCGAGTTCGCGGGTCAGCTCGTCCAGGACCTCCGGATAAAAAGGATTCGTCAGGTCCGCGACGACGACTCCTACGGTGTTGGTCCGGCGGGTTTTCATGGCCTGCGCGCCGGCGTGTGGAACATATCCGAGGGTTGCCATCGCGGCGTGGACTTTGGCCGCCGTCGCCGCCGACAACTTTGATGACGAAGAGATGGCACGGGAGACTGTCGCCTGCGACACCCCGGCCAGTTCTGCCACGTCCCTGCTGGTGACCACGGCCGCTGTCCTTTCTCCCGGAAACGTTCGACGTCTTGCCGGTTAGCAATGTATACGTATACAGTAAGCGATTAATTACGTCCGGACCGGAAGTGAGCGGCTTGCCCGTTCCTTCCGAGACGCCCGGCGGATCGAACCCTGATGAAATTGGAAGGCAGCCATGCCCACCGCAGCAACCATCGGTTCCACCGTTCCCTCCAAGTGGCTTAAATCGCCGGTCGGGGACAGCGCTGCCCGGGGCAGCACGCCGGAAGTGCGGGCCACGGTGGAGGCCGTGATCGCGGATATCCGGGCCCGGGGCGACGCGGCGGTGCGCGAGTACTCCGAAAAATTCGACAAGCATGCGCCGGAGTCATTCCTGTTGACCCAACAGCAGCTGGACGACATTCTGGCACGGGTGCCGCGGCAGGTGATCGAGGACATCAAGTTCGTTCAGGAACAGGTGCGCAGGATGGCGCAAAAGCAGCTCGAATCCCTTTCCGACTTCGAAATCGAAACGCTGCCCGGTGTCCTGCTGGGTCAAAAGAACATCCCGGTCCAAGCCGCGGGCGCCTACGTGCCGGGCGGGAAATACCCGCTGCTGGCCAGCGCCCACATGACCATCATCACCGCGAAAGTTGCCGGCGTGGCGCGGGTCGCGGCGTGCACTCCGCTGATCCAGGGTGAGGTGCCGGACGCCACCATTGCCGCGATGCACCTGGCCGGGGCGGACGAAATATATCTTTTGGGCGGGATTCAGGCGGTCGCGGCCATGGCGGTTGGCACCGAGACCATCGCACCGGTCAACATGCTGACCGGCCCCGGGAACGCGTTCGTGGCCGAGGCCAAGCGGCAGCTTTTCGGGGAGGTCGGGATCGACCTGTTCGCTGGCCCCACGGAGGTTCTCATCGTTGCCGATGAATACGCCGATCCGTTCATTGTGGCCGTGGACTTGCTCTCGCAGGCTGAGCACGGCCCGGATTCCCCCGCGGTGCTCATCACCACCAGCGAGGGCCTGGGGCGCCGGGTTCTGGAGCATGTTGAAACGCTGCTGGTGGACATGCCGACCAGAGACTACGCCGGGCCGGCCTGGCGGGACTGGGGCGCGGTCCAGGTTGTCCAAAACCTCGATGACGCCTACGCCCTCGCGGACGAGTACGCCTACGAGCACGTCCAGATCCTGACGCAGAACCCGCGCGAGGCGCTGGAGCGGATGACGCATTATGGTGCGCTGTTCCTGGGCGAGGGAACCTGCGTCTCCTACGGGGATAAAGTGATCGGAACCAACCACGTTCTGCCCACCCGGGGTGCGGCCCGCTACACGGGGGGCCTGTGGGTGGGAAAGTACCTGCGGACCGTCACGTACCAGGAGGTTACCAGCACGGAATCCAGCGCCTTCCTTGGGGAGCTGTGCGGACGGGCGGCCCGGGTGGAACGCTTTGAAGGCCACGCGCGCTCAGGGGACGTGCGGGCAGCGAAGTACCGGCGCACCGGCGTGCCGTGGTCGACGCACGAATTCGGGAACGAGGACTAGGGCAACCGTGGTCAATTTCGGTCTCGATGGAAAACAGATCCTTGTCACAGGCGCGGGCCGCGGGCTTGGCCGTGCCATTGCCGATGCCCTGACCGGCCTGGGTGCGACCGTCTACGGTACGAGCCGGACGGCGGCCGGCGCCCAGGCCATTGCAGAACGGCTGGGAACTCCGGCGCAGGTCCTCGACGTGGCCGAAACCGCTTCCCTGGCCACCTTCGTTGACGAGCTGGATCAGACCAGCGGCGGCATCGACATGCTGGTGAACAACGCCGGCATCAACATTCCCAAACCTGCCACCACGCTGACCGAAAACGACTGGGACAGCGTGTTCGGCACCAACCTCAAGGGACCCTTCTTCCTCTCCACCGCCCTGGCCCGCAGCTGGCTGACCAGCGGCAGGCGCGGAGCCATCGTGAACATCGCCTCGCAGGCGGGCATGGTGGCCATCGAAGACCGCGCAGCCTACGGCACCAGCAAGGCCGGATTAATCCATCTAACCAAAAGCCTGGCACTGGAATGGGCCGCTGCGGGCATCCGGGTCAACGCCGTTGCCCCAACTTTTGTGCGGACGGAACTGACCGAATCCACTTTGAGCCAACCTGGCCGGGCGGCCGAACTGCTGGACCGGATTCCGCTGGGCCGCTTCGGGGAACCCGAGGACATTGTCGGCGCCGTGGCATTCCTGCTCGGCGACGCCGCCGCGCTGATCACCGGCCATACCTTGACCATCGACGGCGGCTACACCATTCACTGATAGTAATCGGGGACGCCCGTCCCCGATCCAACCCGAGGACCCAGATGCCACTCACCCCAAAACCGGCAGCAGCGGGCGTTCCCGCCGCCGGCACGCAGCGGAAAACCCTGATCCAGAAATTCACCGATCTGTGCGTGCGCTACGTCGAACGCTTCATGCCGGACCCGTTCCTGTTTGCCGTCATCCTCATCCTGCTCGTGGTGGTCATGATCCTGCTGTGGGTCCCGAATGCGTCAGGCACAGGGATTCTGACGAGCTGGTACCAGGGCGTTTGGGGAACCAATAACATCTTCACCTTCGCCCTGCAGATGGTGCTCATCCTGGTCAGCGGCTACACCCTGGCCGAAGCTCCGGCCGTGAAAAAGGGGCTTATCTGGCTCGCGTCCAAACCGCGGAACCAGGTCGAGGGTGCGCTGATGTGCTTCGGCGCCGCCGCCGTCGCCAACGTGCTCAATTGGGGTCTTGGCCTGGTGGTCGGTGCTCTGCTGGGCCGACGGATTTTCGCCCGGCTTTCCAACGCCAACTTCGGTTACATGGTGGCGGCCGGGTACATGGGCTACATGCTGTGGACCAATGGGCTCTCCAGCTCCATCGCTTTGGCCAACACCGATCCGAGCAGCAAACTCAACGTAATCTACACGCTGACACATCAACTGGTTCCGCTGAACCTGACCATTCTCCAGCCCTACAGCTACGTCACGGTGCTGGTAGCAGTGGTGGCGCTGGCCCTGCTGATCTGGAAAATGGCCCCCCAGCAGACCGACGACGTCGACCGGGAGGCGCTGCTCGCCGCCGAGTCGACGGTGCCGGCGGTGCCGGTGCCGGTCAAGGGCGTCCGCCGGACCTTCGCCGAACGTCTGGAGGGGCTGTGGATCCTCAACGTCCTGCTGTTCCTGGCCGGTGCCACCTATTTCGTCATCAGTGGATTTGCACTGAATATTTCCTCCATGGTGATGCTGTTCACCATCCTCGCCGCACTGCTGCACGGCACACCCATCCGCTTCATCCGCGCCTTCACCGAAGCCGCCAAGACGTGCGGGCCGCTGCTGCTGCAGTATCCGCTGTACGGCGGGATCGTCGGACTTCTCGCCTACGCCCCCGACTCGCACAGCAAACCCCTGCAGACGGTGATTTCGGCAGCCATTGTGGCTGGAGCCAGCGTTGCAACTCTTCCCTTCCTGAACTTCCTCGGCTCCATCGTCATCTCGCTTTTCGTTCCTTCCGGCGGCGGACACTGGGGCGTGCAGGGACCGATCGCGGTCGCGGCCGCACAGCAGCTGGGCCAGACCTCGCCGGAGTACCTGGGCAAGATCTCCATGTCCGTGGCCGCCGGGGAAGCCGTGGCCAACATGATCCAGCCGTTCTGGCTGCTTCCCGTGCTGGCCATTGCCAAACTCAGCGTCCGCAAGGTGATGGGCTACACGGTGGCCGCTTTCCTGGTGGGCTTCGTGATATTCGGCGTGGCGATGCTGATCGCACCGCATGTCTGACCCGCAAACTCCTCCCGGGGCGCCGCCGTCCACGGAGGATTCCCCCGGGCTGGCCATTCTGGCCGCAGTCGCTGCGGGCAGATCCAGCGTCGCCGAGGTGGCCGAGAGTCGGCTGCAGGACATCCGCAGCAAGGACGCTCAGATCCACGCCTTCGTCCACCTGGACCCCGAGGCCGTCCGGGCCGCAGCATCGGAACAGGACAATATGGGAGGCGCAGCGGCGAATCGGCCGCTGCATGGGCTGCCCATCGGCATCAAGGATCTGATGGACACGGCGGATCTGCCCACCGAATACGGGTCGCCGCTGCACACCGGGCATCGGCCGGACTCCGATGCCGCCGTCGTGCGAAGTCTGCGCGAAGCGGGTGCGCTGATTATGGGCAAAACCGTCACCACCGAATTTGCGTTGTTCCACCCGGGCCCGACACGTAATCCAGAAGACCTGCAGCGAACCCCCGGTGGATCATCCAGCGGCTCGGCTGCGGCGGTCAGTGCGGGCATGCTGCCGGTTGCTCTCGGCACCCAGACCGCCGGCTCAATCACCCGCCCGGCCTCGTTCTGCGGAATCGTCGGCTTCAAGCCAACGTTTGGCAGCATCGACCGAGACGGCGTCCTGCTGGTCAGTGAGACGCTGGACACGGTGGGCATCCTGGCACGCAGCGTGTCCGACGTTTCGGCCGTGTTCGCGGTTATCCGGTCCGATCCGCCGAACCACGCCGCCGTGCCCTACGGCGGCGGACGTCCCGGCGTGCCGGACGACGTGGACCGCGCTGAAGCGCCGCCGACGACGACGACGGCGGCACGGGCGCCGGCGCGGAACGGCACGCGGCTGCGGCTCGGGTTCGCGCGGACGGCGGAGTGGATGCAAGCGGAGGACTCGACCCGGGCAGCGATCGAGGACTACGTGCAAGAACTACGGGCGGCGGCTGGAGACGGCGGTGGGATCGATGTAGTCGACGTTCTCCTGCCCGCGGCCTTCGACGGGTTGACGGCGGCGCAGATCACCGTAATGGAGTTTGAGGCCAGCCGGAACCTGCGCGAACGCTGCGCGGAAGACCCGTCGCTGGTCAGCAACCGGCTGGCTGAGCTGCTTGAGCGTGGTGCCGGGATTAGTGCGGAGGAGTACGGCAGCGCCCTGGAGCTTGCCCAGGCCTGCCGCCGGCAGTTGCCCACCCTCTTTGCCGACATCGACGCCCTGTTGGTTCCCGCCGTGCGCGGTGAGGCCCCGCTGTTCGAGGACGGAACGGGGGATCCCTTGTTCGCGCGCTGCTGGACCCTGCTGCACTGTCCCACGATTTCACTGCCGCTGCTGACCGGTCCGTCCGGGCTGCCGATTGGGCTCCAGCTGGTGGCTGACCTGAATGACGACGACCGCCTGCTGGCGGTCGCCGGCACCCTGATGGACCGTCGTCGTCCTACTCCACGCCGCGGATCCTGACGACGAAAACCGCACCCAAAAGGCCGATGACGGCGGCCACTACGTAGAGAGTGACGTAACCGCCGAGGAACTGCACGAGCGGAAAGGCGACCAGCGGCGCCAGCACCTGGGGAAGCGAATTGGCGATGTTGATGACGCCGAGGTCGCGGCCACGGCTGACCGCGGACGGCAGGACTTGGGTGAGCAAGGCGAAATCCACGGCGAGATAGGCGCCGTAACCGATGCCGAGCACTGCCGCTCCCACCATCGCACCGGTCCAGGTGGGCAGAAATGCCAGGATGAGCGAAGCCAACGCAATAATGGCCGATGATCCCATCACGAACGGCTTGCGCTTGGCCGTCCGGTCCGACCACAGTCCGCCGAGAACGGCGGTGATGAGTGTGGTGCAGGCGTAAATGCCGGTCAGAATGAAGACGCCTGTATTGGCGTCGGAGTAATGGACTTTGTCCTGGAGGAAGTAGAGCAGGTACAGCGTGACCATGTGGTTGCCGAGGTTGACCAGGAACCGGGTCAGCCACGCCCATCCGTAATCTGGATAGCGTCGTGGCGAAACCCAGAAGCCGCGCAGGAACGAACTCCAGCTCCAGGGCGGGCGCTGGAACGGAAACAGGCGATCTTCGCGGGCACCGAAGAGGTACATCAGCACACCGAGCAGCAGCGCGGCGGCACATACGGCGTAGCCGAGGGCAAAATTCCCTCCCACGGCGGACGCAACGCCCGCGCCGCCCACAATCCCGAGCACGGTTCCCATCGACGCCAATCCACCGACATTGCCGCGCTGCTGAACCGGGACCCGGTCCGGGACGGCGGCGGTGATGGCGGCGAGGGCGCCATTGCATCCCAGCTGAACGACGGACCACAGGGCCGCCATGGCGGCCGCGCCCGGCGCTCCGGCCAGGCCGAGCAACGCGAAGGTGCCCAGCAAGGCGCCGATCAGCACCCAGGGCACGCGCCGGCCAAAGCGGGAGGTCGTGCGGTCCGAGAAGGCGCCGAACAATGGATTGGCGACAAGGGACACGGCGGCTCCGCAGCCCGTGACCAGCGCCAGAATTGCTTCCTTGTTCTGGGCATCCATAGCCTCGGCCTGGTTGCCCAGCAGGACTTGGATCGGTCCGAAGAACGCCACATTAATGCCGACATTGACCAGCACCACCGAGGTGATCCAGCGCGGGCCGACCCGGACGGCGGGTTCGGTGAAGGCATCCACGGGCGTGTCGTTGGCGTCGGTCCGCGCGGCAGGCGGGCCACCGGACTTTCCGCCGGGCATGTTTCCCGCTGGCCCGTATCCCGACATGTGCCCTGACATGGCAGCCTTCCCGTGCATCCCGGCTGCGAGCGCCCGAGCCGGCTGCGGCTATTCTGGCATCAGCATACCGGGATGACGGGCTGAAATACCGGCAAATGCTGCCGCGGGAATTTTTCGGCTCCCCGCTGTTGCTTCCAGTTGAGGTACGGATCACCCCGGGGGATCAATATTTGCTGATCCCGGACAGGAAATACCCCATATACTTGTTTCACTAAAGCAACTAACCGCAGGGACCTGCCCCAGCCCGGCCATTACAAATTCCGGTACCCCGCACCGCCTTTCCGGCACAAGAACATAGCCTTCCCCGACCTCTCGGAGCCACCATGTCCCATGTGAGCGCACCCGCCCGCAGCACCACCCGCAAAGACCGGACGCCGCAGCTCGGCGAGGCATTCACGCACCGCCAGATCATGACCGTGCTGATCGGGTTGCTGCTGGGAATGTTCCTGGCCTCGTTGGATCAGACCATCGTCTCCAGCTCCATCTACACGATCTCCAATGACCTGGACGGGCTGTCGCTCCAGGCCTGGGCGACGACGGCTTACCTGATTACGTCAACGGTCAGCACTCCGCTCTACGGCAAGCTGTCGGACATCTTCGGCAGGCGCCCGCTGTACGTCATTGCGATCACCATCTTCCTGGCCGGGTCGATTTACGCCGGCAGTGTGCACAGCATGGCTGAATTGGCGGCGGCCCGCGGCATCCAGGGGCTCGGTGCCGGCGGCCTGATGGCCCTGGGACTGGCCATTATCGGTGACATCGTTCCGCTGAAGGACCGGGGCAAATACCAGGGCTACTTCATGTCGGTCTTCGGCGTCAGCTCGGTGCTGGGACCCGTGGTTGGCGGTTTCTTCGCCGGTTCCGCGCAGATTCTGGGCATCGAGGGATGGCGCTGGGTCTTCCTGGTCAACATTCCGATCGGACTGGCGGCCCTGGTGGTCGTCTGGATCTTCCTGCACCTGCCCGCCAAGCACGTCAAACAGCGCATTGATTACTGGGGCGCGGCGGCCGTCACGCTGGCATTGGTGCCGCTGCTGATCGTGGCTGAGCAGGGCCGCAGCTGGGGCTGGGCCTCCGCTGGCTCCTGGCTCTGCTACGGATTGGGGGCCGCCGGCGTGGCCCTGTTCCTGATTGCCGAACGGGCTGCCGGGGACGCGGCCCTGATTCCCCTGCGTTTCTTCCGGATCCCGTCCTTTGGCATCTCCGCACTGCTGAACTTCATCATCGGAATCGGCATGTTCGGGGCCATCGCCATGATCCCGATGTACCTGCAGCTGGTCAAGGGCCTCACGCCGACCCAGGCCGGACTGATGATGATTACCTTCACCATCGGCATCCTGATCGGTTCCGTCTCCAGTGGCCAGACCATTTCCCGCACCGGCACCTACCGGATCTTCCCGATTCTGGGCACCCTGATCCTGGCCGTGTCCTCGCTGGCTCTGGGATTGACGCTGTCCGTGGACACCTCCCTGCTGGTTCCAGCGGGCATTACCATCGCGTTGGGCTTGGGACTGGGCTTCTGCATGCAGCCACTGACGCTGTCCATGCAGATGTCGGTTCCGCCCAAGGACATGGGTGTCGGCACCTCCACGGCCGCCTTCTTCCGCTCGATGGGCGGCACGGTGGGTACTGCCGTCTTCATCTCGCTTCTTTTCAGCAGCGCGGCCTCCAAGATCGTCGGCGCAATGGCGGCCGCGGTGAAAGATCCGCAGTTCCAGGCCGCACTCAAGGACCCTGCTGTGCGGGCCGACCCGGCGAACAGCAAATTCTTTGCGTTCCTTACCAACGGTGCCAACAAGGACTCCCTCAACGACACCAGCTGGCTGCATCAGGCTAATCCAATTCTGACCTTCCCAATCCGTGAGGGCTTCGCCCAGGCCATCGATCTGGTGATGCTGGTCTCGGCCGGGCTCGTGGCCGTCGCCTTCCTGATTACGTTCCTGCTGCCCAAGGCCAAGCTCACTGATTCCGCGCTGGCACCGGCCAAAGGCGCCGGAGCGCCCGGCACAGCTTCGGCTGAAGCCGGAGCGAGCGTCGCGGGCAAGAACGCCGTTGGGCAGTCGGACAAGCAGTCCCATATCGATTCCGCCCGGCATCCGTCCCTGATGGACACCGCTGCCACCGATACCGCAGGTTTGGGGACAGGTGTGATGGATCCGGCCGGAATGGGAGCGGCCGGCGCGGATCGCTCCCGCGCCGAGGCCGCCAGGCACCGGGCTCAGACGCCGGGGCATTAGGAGCGCACCATTGCTGGACGACAAAGCGGTCCTGCCCTCCTACCTGCGGCCCGGCGCAGCCTGCTCGTCACGAAACTCGACGGACTTGGCGAGTACGACATCCGCCGGCCCCTTACGCCCACCGGAACCAATCTGCTGGGCCTGGTCAAGCACGTGGCAAGCGTCGAATTGGGCTATTTCGGCGAGGTGTTTTCGCGCCCTCATGGCCTGGATCTGCCATGGTTGAAGGAGACCGCGGAGCCGGATGCCGATCTGTGGACCCTGCCGCAGGAAACGCGGGGCATGCGGACATTCTGCGTGAACTGATTGATGGGACAGCCGGGCAACGCCCCGGAGACCCAAACCTGTCGGTGCGCAGTGGGGACGAATGGGCTGAGCATTGTGCACGGATCGACGCTGCCGCACGCTCGGCGGCAGCCGGAGCAGCGCCCCGGGCGGCAGCCGGAGCAGCGACCCGGACGGCAGCCGGGAAACACCGTCCGGAACCTGAGCACTGATCCACCGCACGGTCCGGACCGAATCGCCGCCCCGTTGCTCCGCTCGGGATTGCAGCTGCGCATCGGCACATGCCGCCACGCCGGTTCAGGCGTTCTGTTCCCGCACCTTTTCGATGATGTCCGTAACCGCTAGCGCGTCGGCTGGGTCTACCGGCAGCGGGCCGCCCTCGCGCAGTGCAGTGGCCAACAGGTCATAGAACCGGGGGAACTCCCCGCGTTCGGTCGGCACAGCTTCCAGTTGCCCGTCCTTGCCCAACAGACCCCAGTTCGCACGCGGATCCACGCCGTACGCCGGATCGCCGGGCAGCACACCAGCGGCGAGCGCGGCCTCCTGCTGGTCGCCGGTCAGCTTGGTATAGGCTCCCGAAGACCCGAGGACCCGCAGCCTCGGTCCCCGCTGCGCGCTGCTCAGATTCATCCACAAATGGGACCGCACCCCGCCGTCGTGCAACAGCGCCACAAAGCCGTCGTCGTCCGTCTTTTCCTGCCGTCGACGCACATCAAGCTCACCATAAACGTGCACTGCCGGCCCGAACAGCTGCAGCGCCTGATCGATCAAATGCGAGCCCAGATCGTACAGCACCCCGCCACCGTCACGCTCGGTGGCGGCAGCCTTCCAGGCCTTGACGATGTCCGGTTGCCAGCGCTCAAGCCTTGACTCGTAGCGCTGCACCCGGCCCAGGGCATTGCGAGCCAGCAGCGTCCGCAGCGTCAGGAACTCTCCGTCCCAGCGCCGATTTTGGTAGACGGTCAACGGCAGACCGCGCTGGCGGGCGAGTTCCACCAGATCGCGCCCTTCGGCGGACGTAACAGTAAAGGGCTTGTCGACGACGACGGCGAAGCCGGCTTCCAGCGACGCTCGGGTCAGCATGGCGTGCGTCCCCGGCGGCGTGGCGACAATGACCAACTCGACTTCATTTTCGCCCGGTACGTCGGCGCCGGCATCCACCATTCCCGGCGCGCGGACGCTGCTGACGCTGCGGAAAAACTCCTCGGGGCTGGGCAGAATCCGGGCCCGCGGAAACTGCCGGCGGGCCTGCTCCACCCGCGCCGGATTTGCCGTGACGATGAACTCCACCAAATAGCGCGGATTGGCCGCCATGGCCGGGGCGTGGAATACGCTGCCGGCCAGGCCGAAACCCAGCAAGGCGGTGCGGATGGGACGCTGCGCGTTCATCTTCGTAGGCTACCCCGCCCACCGCGGCGGAACCGTGCTCAGCCGGACTCCGCCACCTCCGACACGTCCGCCACTTCCGCCACTTCCGCGGATTACCCTTCAACCTTGCCCGACCGGACTCCGCCACCTCCGCCACGACCACCACGTCCGAAAATTGCCCTTCGTCCTTGCCCGTCCGGAGTCCGGGACTTGGTTAGGCTTCTGCCATGGCACAACTGACCCCGCGCACCACTGCCCCTCTCCCCCAGGCCGAAGCGGTCGCGCTGGACCGTGTGCTGCAGGCGGACAGGGACGTCACAATCTTTGTCGACGGCACCGTACATCGGCTTACGCCCGCCGCAGTGGATGCGGTAGTGGATCTGCTGCAACGCCTGGCCCGGGGCGAGGCAGTAACCGTCTCCAGTGTGGCGGAACTGCTGACCACCTCGCAGGCGGCCGATTTTGCCGGCATCTCCCATACCTTTCTGCGAAATATGACCGACCGTGGAGAGATTCCGGTGCAGTACCGCGGCAGCCATCGGCGGATCCGGCGGGACGACATGGAGGCGTGGCTTCGGACCCAGAAGAGTGCCGCCGGCACCGTTGACGTATCCGGAAACGGCCACGGTCCGAAAAACTCCGCCTGACCGGCCGGTCCGCGCCCGATCACCCTTTCCGCACCCGGGCCCCGTCGCGGAAACGGGAATTGACAGCGGAAACGCGGGTACTAGTTAAATCCGCGGCCTGCGGGCCCAGCGCCGGGCCTTCAGCGCCAGGTGCAGCTCCAGCCTTACCTGCCCGTGCAGCGGATCGGCTCCGATCAGGGCCCGGATCCGTGCAAGGCGGTTATAGACGCTGCTGCGGTGCAGGTGCAGACGGTCGGCCACATCCTGGACGGCCGAGTTGTTGTCGTACAGCAGTTCCAACACCGGCAGGAGCTCCGCGTTCCGATCCCGATCGGCCAACGTCCGGAAATGTACCGAGGACAGCTGCTCCCAACTTCCCGCCGCCAGCAGCTGATAGACACCGGTGGACCGGCAGTCCACCAGTTCGCCGAGCTGCGGATCGACCGCTGCCGCCTGGGCGGCAAGTTTCGACTGGAGGAAGGCCTGTGGAAATCGCCGGGGATCGGCAAACGATTCACTGATCCCCAAGATAATGCGCTGCACCGGTCGGCCCGAGCGTTTAGCCAGCTCCAGCTGGTACCTGACCAGGACGGCCGCATGGCTGGCCCGGCCGGCCGACTCGCGGAACAGCAGCACGGCATGGGTGTCGGTGCCGGCGCTGAACAGCGCCGCGTCCACGCCAATGCTGGCCTGCAGCGCCGCGCTGCGGTGAATTAGGGTGGCCGCCAACGGATCTGCGGAGGCATCATCGGCCCCTGCCGCGGCCGACCCGCCGTCGACCTCCAATGCCGTGACCAACTGCCACGGCCCCCGTCCATGCACCTGGGTCCAGTCCGCAACGTTCGCGATGGCCGTCGTGCCGCCGGCGCAGGCGGCCAGGAATTCCTGTTCGCGCCGGCGGCGATGCTCCGATTCGGCGGTATTGGAGTCCAGCAGCAGGGAGGCCAGCAGGTCCACCTCGTTGCGCACCTGCGGCAACTGCGCCAGGATGGCCGTCGCGGACTGCTCCGCTGCATCCTGCTGCACCCACAAATATCCCACCCGGAACCCGCGCACCAGCAGCGGAACGCAGACCCGGCCCAACATGCCAAGCTCGGAGTTGGCGGGAACGACGACGGGGCGCACGGCGGCGGCGATGCCGTGTGAAAGCTGCCAGGCACTCACATCCAGCGGAACCCGCTTGCTGAGCAAAAAATTCACCCGAACCCGATCGGCATGGGACTGGTTGGAGCTGTAGGCCAACAGCACGCCATCCAGATCCTCGAGCGAGAGCCCGCGGCCAAGCTTGAGCGCCGCGGCCTCCACCAGCAGTTCAACGTCGACGTTCGGCATGCCTGCAGCCTACCGTTTCGTGGCTACAGCAGAGGACACCTGACGCCCTGCAACGCGACATGTGTCGAGGTTTGTTTCTCCGGAACCCCGGAATGGCGGGGATCTGTTGCTCATCCCCGGGAAGCTCCGGTGTCTGCCCGCTCACAATCGGGCCTATTCTTGGTCCGTACGTTTTTCCCGCGGCGGCCAACAGAGCACGGAGTTTCCCATGATCATCGGCGTTCCCAAGGAAATCAAGAATAACGAATTCCGCGTGGCCATCACCGCGTCAGGCGTCCACGAGTTCACGACTCACGGACATACCGTGCTGGTCGAGAAGGGTGCGGGCTTTGGTTCCAGCATCACGGACGAGGAATACGCTGCTGCGGGCGCGGAACTGGTCGATGCGGCCGCTGACGTCTGGGGGCGCGCGGAGATGCTGATGAAGGTCAAAGAGCCGATCGCCTCCGAGTACGCCTATTTCCGCAAGGGTCTGGTGCTGTTCACGTATCTGCACCTTGCAGCGGAGCCGGAGCTCACGGCGGCGCTGATCTCCGCCGGCGTCACGGCCATTGCCTATGAGACGGTCCAGGAGGGCCGCTCGCTGCCGCTGCTGGCGCCGATGTCCGAGGTAGCCGGCCGGCTGTCCGTCCAGGTTGGTGCGCAATCTTTGATGGCGCCCGCCGGCGGTCCCGGCATCCTGCTGGGCGGCGTGCCTGGCGTCCGTCCGGCAAAAGTTGTGGTGCTGGGGGCCGGTGTTGCCGGCACCAATGCCGCCGCGATGGCCCTGGGTGCCGGCGCCGAGGTGACCATCCTGGATATTAACATCAACCGGCTGCGCGAATTGGACGCCATTTACCAGGGCAAGCTCAAGACGGTCGCCTCCAACACCTTGGAGATCGAGCGGTCGCTCCTTGAGGCGGATCTGGTGATCGGCTCGGTCCTCATCCCCGGGGCCAAAGCGCCGAAACTGGTGACCAACAATCTCGTTTCCCGGATGAAGCCGGGCTCGGTGCTGGTGGATATCGCGGTGGACCAGGGCGGCTGTTTCGAGGATTCGCACCCCACTACCCACGAGAATCCGACCTTCCTGGTGCACAACTCGCTGTTCTACTGCGTCGCCAACATGCCCGGCGCCGTGCCGAACACCTCCACCTACGCGCTGACCAACGTCACGCTGCGCTACGCCGTCGCGCTGGCCAATCTCGGCGTGAAGGCAGCCCTGCAGCGGGACCCGGCATTGGCAGCCGGACTCAACGTTGCCGGCGGCAAGGTCACCCATCACTCGGTCTCCACCGCCCACGGCCTGGATCTCGCAGCGGAGTGGTCCGAGCTCGTCTGAGGCAGCTGCCGCCCACCTGCCGGATCAATGGAGGGCGACGACCGTGCACGCCCGCCGTCGCTCTCCATCTGGCGGAGGTCACGGCGGCATGGTCGTTGTGTCCCCGATGGAGCTCTTTGGAAAACTTTTGATGCCTGTGCAGCAACATAGGCGGTAGTCTGTTCTTGTGACTGAGCAAACTACACGCGCCAATGATGCCGCCGCCGCCCGCCCAACCCTCTCCGGCACCGCGGATGTCCTCCCGGTGGAGGCCACCGAGGCGATAGCCCGGGCCCAGGCGGTCAGCACCGGTGGCATTCACCCGCATGAGGTGCTGCTGTCCGCGCGGGCGGCCAACATTAAGCAGTCGGCGGTCCGCGACGTTTTCGAGATTTCGATGCAGCCCGGGCTCGTCTCCCTGGCCGGTGGAAACCCTTACCTGCAGTCGCTCCCCTTGGCCGAATTGGGCCGGGTGGCCGAGCGGATAATCGCGGAGCAGGGGCTTGAAGCGCTGCAGTACGGCGGAGGTCAGGGGCTCCTGGAACTTCGCCGGCAGATCTGCGCGGTGATGGCCGAAGAGGGCATTACCGATGCCGATCCCGAGAACGTGGTGATCACGGCCGGCTCACAGTCCGCGCAGGACGTGGCGGCCAAGGTGTTCTGCGATCCCGGGGACGTGGTCCTGATCGAGGACCCCACGTACGTGGGCGCGCTGAACACCTTCGAGGCCTATCAGGTGGACGTCCAGGCCGTGGCGGTCGACGAGGACGGGTTGGTTCCAGCGGAGCTGCGGCGGCGGATCGAGGAAATCACGGCCGCGGGCAAGACGATCAAGATGTTGTACACCATTCCCAGCTTCAACAATCCCTCCGGCGTCACCCTGTCCCCGAACCGGCGGCAGGAAATTGTGGACATCTGCCGCGGGGCGAACATCCTGGTCCTGGAGGACAACCCATACGGACTGCTTCGGTTCGACGGCGATGTGCAGGCACCGTTGCGTGCCGGAAATCCCGACGATGTGCTCTACCTGGGCTCATTTTCGAAGATCTTCGCCCCGGGCCTGCGGATCGGCTGGGCCCTGGTGCCCGCCCACCTGAAGCAGCGTTTCTACCTGGCCAGCGAGGCGGTGACGTTGTGCCCGCCGTCGTTCAATCAGATGCTGGTTTCGGCATACTTCCGCGACTTCGACTGGAAAGGGCAGATCCGCACTTACCGGGCGCTCTACCAGGACCGCTGCCAGGCCATGCTCGATGCCTTGGAGCAGCACATGCCGGCCGGCGTCAGCTGGACCAAACCCGCCGGTGGATTCTTCATCTGGCTGACGCTCCCCGCCCAGATTGATACCTACCCACTGCTGCAGCAGGGCATAGACGCCGGTGTTGTCTTCGTCCCCGGCGCCGCTTTCACCTCGGTTGAAGGGCCCAGCAATAAATTGCGACTGGCCTTCAGCTCCGCCACGGAGGACAACATCCGCGAGGGTGTGCGCCGACTCGCACCGGTGCTCGCGGCAGCCTGCAGCGGCAACTGAGGGTCCCGCTGGCTAACCGCGGGTTAGGGCAGCGGTGGATGTGCCCTGCGGCGGCAGCTGAAGATGAATCGGCGACGCCGGATCCGCAGCCGGTGGCTCCTCCATCGGGACCGTTTTCGGGAATCCTTTGACCGGGACCAGCCGTCCGGCAGCGTCCTCGGGGATGGATTGATGCGCCAATCCCTGCGCCGGGACCACCTGCCGGCCGATGACCAGGATGGGTGTCCCGACGGCAGCCCGCTGTCCCTCCTGGACCAGGATCCGGGCCACCACTCCTGCGAACGGGGCGGGCAGCGCCAGACGAGAGGTGGCCGTTTCGACCTCCACCAGGACGTCGTCGAACGCCACCACGCCGCCCTCCATGACCTTCCAGGAGACGATCTGCGCGTCTGTCACGCCCGCTCCTAATTCGGGCAGACACAACGTAGCGGTGCTGGGCGTTCCCGGGTCAACCACGCGGCTCCCTCAGTAGGCCAACGCGCGGTCGAGGGCCTCCAGCAGGCGGTCAACATCCGGA
This sequence comes from Paenarthrobacter sp. Z7-10, assembly GCF_026932795.1. Taxonomy (GTDB): domain Bacteria; phylum Actinomycetota; class Actinomycetes; order Actinomycetales; family Micrococcaceae; genus Arthrobacter_M. Next base: position 59,734 of record NZ_JADPVH010000001.1, read on the forward strand.
AGGTAGTGCTCCTCCACTCGCGCCACCGGGTAAGGCATATGGAATCCCCCCACGCGCAGCACCGGGGATTCCAGTGCGTAGAAGCACCGTTCGCTGATCCGGGCCGCGATTTCACCGCCGACTCCGCCAAAGGTGGGTGCCTCATGGGCAACGATCAACCGTCCGGTCTTCTCGACGGAGGTGCTGACCGTTTCGAAATCCATCGGCGAAATGGAGCGCAGATCGATCACCTCAACGCTGTGGCCGTCCTCCTCCGCTGCGTCCGCAGCGGCCAACGCCACCGGAACCAAGGGCCCGTAGACCACGATCGTGGCATCCGTCCCCGGATGGATCACCCGCGCCTGGAAGGGATCGAGGCCAGGGTCGTCCGTGTTGATCTCACCCTTTTGCCAGTATCGGCGCTTGGGCTCAAAGACTATGACTGGATCGGGACACGCGGCCGCCTGCTGAATCATCCAATAGGCGTCGTGGGCGTTGGAGGGGGAAATGATGCGCAGTCCAGCGGTGTGCGCAAACAGCGCTTCCGGTGACTCGGAATGATGCTCAATGGAACCAATCCCACCGCCGTAAGGGATGCGGATCACCACCGGGGTACTGAGCTGGCCGGCGCTGCGGGCATGGATCTTGGCCAGTTGGGTGGTGATCTGATTGAACCCGGGAAACACGAAACCATCGAACTGGATTTCGCAGATCGGGTGGTAGCCCCGCAGCGCCAACCCAATGGCGGTGCCGATGATGCCAGCTTCGGCCAGGGGTGTGTCCACCACACGGTCCGCGCCAAATTCCTTCTTCAACCCCTCCGTCACCCGGTAAACGCCGCCTAAGGCACCGATATCCTCCCCCATCAGCAGCGCCTTGGGATTGTTTTTCAGAGTGGCCCGCAAACCTTCATTGATGGCCTTGGCTATGGTCATGGTGGTCATGCGGCGCCGCCATTTCGCTCGTCGACGGATTCCGCGGCATCAGGAAAGCTGGCTTGGTAGCGCTCAACCCACTCGAGTTCCTCTGTCACCAGTGGATGCGCCTGGGCGTAAACCTGGGCGAAGGAGGCGCGGATGTCAGGCACCGTCATGGCGAGCGTCGCCTTCCGGAGGTAGCCTGCCAGCTCATCGCCATCGGCGCGTATCCCGGCGAAAAAGGCGTCATCGACAAGGTTTTCCTTGCGCAGGTACGTCTCCAACCGGACCAGGGGGTCCTTGGCGCGCCACTTGTCCTCCTCCGCCGCCAACCGGTATTTGGTGGGATCGTCCGCCGTCGTGTGAGCCCCGAGCCGATAGGTGAACGCTTCGATCAGCACCGGCCCTGCTCCCGACCGGGCGTGCTCAAGGGCCCACTGGGAAACGGCATGCACGGCCAGCACATCGTTGCCGTCAACCCGGATGCCGGGGAAACCATACCCGGCGGCGCGGTTCACCAGCGGAACCCTGGACTGTACTTCGGAAGGCACCGAAATGGCCCAGTGATTGTTTTGGCAAAAGAACACAACGGGCGCCTGAAACGAAGCGGCAAAAACCATGGATTCGTGAACGTCTCCCTCGGAACTGGCTCCGTCCCCGAAATAAGCCATCACGGCCGCCGGCACCGCATCCGGGTCCGAAGCAAGATCGCGCTGGATACCCATGGCGTATCCCACCGCGTGCAGGGTCTGTACGGCCAGCACCAGCGTGTACAGATGAAAGTTGGTGTCCTTGGGATTCCAGCCACCGTGGGAAATGCCGCGGAACAGCCGCAGCAGCTGCGCCAGGTCCACACCACGCGTCAGGGCCACGCCGTGCTCCCGGTAGGTGGGGAAAATGTAATCCTGCGGCTCGCTCGCCTGCCCGGATCCGATCTGGGCTGCCTCCTGCCCGGTGAGCGGCACCCAAAGGGCAAGCTCGCCCTGACGCTGCAGGGCTGTCGCCTCCTGGTCAAAGCGGCGGATGGTTGCCATATCCCGATAGAAACTGCGGAGCTTTTCCGCGTCCAGACGCTGCAGGTAAGGGCTGAACGTCCCGTCGTGATGCAGGTTTCCGTGTTCGTCCAGCAGTTGCACCATGTGCACTTCCGGGGCCCCCGCCTCCGCTTCCGCCAAGGCTTCCCTGGCGTCATCGGGACCGGTCAGATCAAATTCCGTGGTGGGTAATTGCGCTTCGGCCACATCTCTCCTCGCCCGCCGCATCCACCGGACCGGCACCCATTACGGACATATGCCCGGCGCAACATACATAACGGCCGGCATATATCCACTGACTATTTGGTCTACTGTAGCGGTCGGGTGTCCCCGGCCCGCTGTCCTGAAGGCTAGAAACTCAGCGGCGCTTTTGTATATTCGGCACAGAGTTCCAGGAACCGCGAGTTGGCCTCGACCTCTCCGATGCTCACCCGAACTCCCTCATTGCCGAAGGCCCGGACCGAAAGTGCCTTTCGCTCGGCCAGCGCCGCAAATTCGGAGCTGTTACTGCCGAGGTTGAGCCAGACAAAATTCCCCTGCGCGTCGGGAACACTCCACCCCAACTCTTTCAGGCCAGCCGCCACCCGCTCCCGCTCGTCCACCAAGCTTTGCACCCTCTCCGCAACTTGGTCGTAATGCTGCAGGGAGGTTACAGCTGCGTGCTCGGCGACCGTGGACACACTGAACGGTGTAGCCGCCACCCGCAGGTACTGGGTCAGTTCGGGCCGGGACACCGAGTACCCCACCCGTAGTCCAGCCAAACCATGAGCCTTGGAGAAGGTCCTCAGGACCACGACGTTCGGGTACTTGCGGTACATGGCGATGCCGTCCACGGCGTCCTCGTCGCGGACGAACTCCAGGTACGCCTCGTCGATCACTATGACAACGTCCGATGGAACGGCTTGGATGAAGTTTTCGACCTCGGCCGTGCGCAGAATGGGCCCGGTGGGGTTGTTGGGCGTGCACAGCAGTATCACACGGGTTCGCACCGTGACAGCCGCCGCCATGGTCTGAAGGTCATGGGTGCCGTCGGGGTGGAGTGGAATCTGGACGCTTTCGGCCCCCGCGAGCCCCACGCAAATCGGGTACGCCTCAAAAGAACGCCAGGCGTAGATCACTTCGTCGGCCTTACCGTCGTCGTTTTGGCCGGCAAAGGTGGCCAGCAGCTGGTTCAAGGCACCAAGGCTGCCTGCGCCCGCCACGATGTCCGACGCAGGCACGTCAAGGAAACGCCCTAGTTCGGTGCGCAGAGTGGTGCTCAGCGAATCCGGATAACGGTTAACGTCGGTCCGGGAACTGATGGCCTCCAGGACGGCGGGAATCGGGCCAAGCGGATTTTCGTTTGACGAAAGTTTAAAGCTCTGCAGCCCCTCGACGACAACGGGCGGCTTCCCGGCGGCGTAGCTGGGCAGTTTGCCCAGAACCGGGCGGGGCGCGATGGCAGCAACGGTGCGGGGGTTCTCAGTAGACATAATTACAGCCTAAACCTCCGCGGCCAGCGGCTCTTCGCCTTGATCCACCGATGTCATTTGGGGTTGATCGGCGCTTTAAACCCGAGATGCCCATCTTTTCAGAGAAAGCCGGACTTACCACAGCTCAAATTCTCTGAAGAAGTAGGGACATCTCGCAGATGCAAGTTTCCATAGCCGGCGCTAAGCATCCTGGCGCGCCGACTCAAAAGTCAGCGCGGAATCCGGGGCCGTCGTTCAAAGCGTTGACCACCTATCGGAACGCTGTTAGCTTTTCCTGTTACGAAGTGATTTCGGCGATCTTCGATCGGGAGTGCCGTTTTGGCTGTTGAACCCCTCGCTTACCTGGACACCGGTGGAGCCTTTCCCTCCATCGTTTTCATCCACGGAATGACCTTCTCCAAGGAGACGTGGGACCCGATCGTTGACCGCCTCAAGGACCGGTTTCGCTGCCTCGCCGTTGATCTGCCCGGGCACGGCGGATCTCCCGGTTCAGGTGCCGACCCGCAGACCGTGGTCGCGCGGATCCGTGCAACGATCGTCGCCAACGCAGTGGTTCGGCCTGTCGTCGTCGGCCACTCGGCCGGCGCCATCCATGCAACCGCTTACGCCGCCTTCCACGATACCGCCGGGGCGGTGAACGTTGATCAGTCCGCTCGTGTGCTGCCCTTCGCCCGCTTCGTGCAGCAGTTGGCGCCAGCCCTCCGCGGACCGGATTTCGCGAAAGCCTTCGAACCCTTCGCGACCAGCATCGGGGTCATGAGGCTAGCCGCGCCCGAACGGGGGCGGGCGCTTAGGACACAACACATCGACCAGAAGCTGGTCCTCGATCACTGGTCCAGCCTGCTGAGTGAAACCCCGTCCGACTTGCAAGCCGGGATCGACAGGATTCTCGACCGTGTGACGGTACCGTACTTGTGGCTTGCGGGAGGGCCGGTCGACGTCGCCGACCGCGACCACCTTCTGGCCCACGTAGCTCAGGCACGCATCGAGACCTGGTCTGACGAGGGCCACATGGCGCACCTGGCCGAACCAGACCAATTCGCCGCCCGCGTCACCCAGTTCGTCATCGACGCAGAGTGAACCGGGACGCGTTGCGGGAGACTCTGCGGACCGGCCAGGGTCGGATCGGTCGTGGATCGACTCAGATGCGCAGTTCTGGTATCGAAAAAAGTCGCTCATGACACAGCTGGCACCTCCCTGCCCACTGGCCCTGGGAGCTTAACCGCGGCAATTACCGGTCTGCAAAACGCCTGCTGGTATGGAATTATGGCGCCATGGGTAAATTCATTGTCCGCGTGCTGATCAATGCCCTGGCCTTGTGGATTGCCAGCTGGGTCCTGCCGGGGCTCCAGGTCGCGTCGTCCGCTGCCACCGGTCTGGTCAAGGGCAACAGCGCGGCCGGCACGGCACTGGCCTTCGTTTTCGTGGGCCTCATTTTTGGCGTGGTGAACGCCCTGGTCAAGCCGATCGTCAAGCTGCTCTCGCTCCCTGTTACATTTCTGACCCTTGGCCTGTTCACGATTGTCATTAACGCCGCAATGCTGTGGCTGACATCCTGGTTGAGCTCGTATACCCCCGTCAGCTTCACGATCGACAGCTTCTTCTTCACGGCCATCCTGGCCGCCATCCTGATCAGCGTCATTTCCCTGATCGCGTCCGCCATTACCGGCGTGGGCAGGAGACGGTAGGGTCCGGCCCCGGACGGTCCGCTTCATCGGTTCCTTTCCCGCTCCGATGCGTCACTGCTTGCCGGCTTGAGTCCCGGTTTCCGCCTTCTGTGGCGGGTTCTGAGGCGTCATGGATTTATCCCTTCCCCGGTAGACGAACTTCCGGTAGGCCACTGCTCCTGTCAACGCCGCCGGTCCCAAAAATGCCAGCACGGCCGCCTTGTGCGCCAACACGGAGGGATCGATGCTCTCGTCCAGCCGGGCCGCGTCGGCAATGTAGGCATCCAGCTCGTGCGCACCAGCCGCTAATTGGCCGGGGTTGCCGATCCATGCTCCGGCGCGGCGGTCGGAGGTCACCGTAGTCCACTGCGCTGAATCCGGGGGCGGCCGCAGATCCAACGCCGCAACGATGTCATCCATGTTCTCCAAGGCGAGCACCCTGATCCCAGGCGCCACTGCGTAGTTTGCTCCCGGAGTCCCTGCAATGTTGATGATCTGCACATTGACGGCCGCGAGGAACACAGGATCGGCTGCCATCGCGGCGGCGTGGATTCCGCCCCCGCTGTGGGCATTGATCATCACTGGATCCGCCGTCTTTGCACCGGCGGCCGCAAGTGCCGCCCTGAGCCATTCCTGAACGAGGATCTGCCGCTGCGCGAACCAATTAGGCTGGCCGGCAGTGAGCGCCTCCAGGTCTCCCTCGACGTCCCAAGGGTTAGCGGCGTCCAGCGGCCACCATTGCTCGGTTCCCGGCAGATCGGCGATCCATGCCACCGTGCCATCGCCCCGGTCTACCCGCTTGATCACCAGGGCCCCCGGAGCAACGCGGTACGCGGCCCGGCTTCCGGCGTACAGGTCGTGCAGCGTGGTGGCCATTACCCCGCCAACCGAGCCGTCCTTTGCAACTGGACCACTCCCGCCCTGGCCGGGGCTGAAATCCGCCGGGCGAAGCTGCGTCAGCTCGAGCTGCCCAGGACGCAGCACCTCGGTACGGTCCAGAAAATACCGCAGACCACCGGCCGCCATCACTCCGAGTGGCTCCGGTGCGCGGCCGCCGTTCCCCACCGTCCGGGTCAGCAGCGTGCCAAGTCCCAGTGGAAGTCTAATCAGACCCGCCAGATATTCCGGAAAGCCGTTGACTGCGCCCTCCGTGCCATCCCGCAAACCGCGGTTTTCTATGCCTGACAGGACCGGCACGGCCTGCGCTGCCAGCACCCACGGGGCAAGGAATGGACCGCCCTGGCGCAGCTGCACACCGCCCAAGTAGGCGGCCGAGGATTTGACGGCCGCCATGGCAGCCGAGGAGCCGGTCTCAGCTTCCTCGTATCTGGTGAACGCCGTTCTGGCCTCGGACGCGATTTCCTGGACCTCCTGCTGGCAGTTCTGGCAGCCCGCCCCGGCAGCCCGCAGTTCCTCCAGCGCGGAGTATGGATAGGAATACACGCCCAAACATGCACGATCCAGGAAGGTCGCCGCGTCCAGGACGGTCATGACCAGCGGCGCCAGCCCGTCCGCGACCCGCTGGAGCGCCGGACCTGCGAGCGCCATCTGCTCCAGCACATACCGGATCGACCCCACTCCGCCGTAAACGGTGTACCCGGGATCTGAAGCCGCGCCGCTGGAACGGCCGCCGGACCCGGGCCAGGCAGCAGGCGGGAAAATATTGACGCCCGGGCTCAATGTGGCCCCCTGCCAACACCGGGAGCGCCCTCATCCCAAGCCAGCTGGTCCGCATAGCGCTGCAGCTCCGCGGACGCCCCGCGCAGTTGGGCAGCCGTATCCCGCATCCGCCGCTCGCGCAGCAGCAACGCATCCTTGAACAGGGTGGCCGCGCGCGAAAACCACTGTATTTGGCCTGCCGCGTGCACCTGCGCGCGCAGTCCGTCCATCAAATCCGCCGCCCGGGCCAGCTCGGCGGCGAGGTGCTGCACGTCCGCGGCCAGCGGCGGCGGGTGACCGGCCGTCGTCGTCATACTGTTTCTCCCTCCTCGTCCCACGCTAGGCCGGAGGCATCGCGGCTGTCAGCGTTCGACTACCGGAATGTGCATAACCCCGGGCCTCCGTCGCCCGGGGCAGGACAAGTACGGCGAACAGCCGCCCCGGGGCCCGGGACCGGACAAGTACGGCGAACATTGACCGCCGCCACTTCATGAAAGAATTGAGCCATGGCTGATACCGTTGCTCCCCGTACGCCCTCCGGACGACTGGCCTTGGCGGCGGTTGCGCCACATATCGCATTAGGCCCCCTGGATGGGCGATACCAAGGCGCCGTCGCTCCGCTGGTGGACTATCTGTCCGAGGCCGCACTCAACCGCGATCGTGTGGCCGTGGAGGTGGAGTGGCTGATCCACTTGACCGACAACGCAGTTCTGCCGGGCGCCGCCCCGCTGAACGCGGAACAGCAGGCCCAGCTGCGGGCCAACGTCACGGAATTTGACTCCGCTGCTGTGGCCGAACTCGCGGAAATCGAAAAGGTCACCGTCCATGATGTGAAGGCCGTCGAGTACTTCATCGGACGCCGGCTGCCCGGCCTCGGCGTGGAAAACCTGACCGCGCTGGTCCATTTCGGCTGCACCAGTGAGGACATTAATAACCTGTCCTACGCCCTCGGCGTCAAGGGTGCGGTCGAGGATGTCTGGCTGCCGACCGCCCGGAAGCTGGTGTCCAAAATTGCGGAAATGGCTCAGGCTAACCGGGCCGTCCCGATGCTCTCGCGCACGCATGGCCAGCCAGCCACGCCCACCACGCTGGGCAAGGAGCTCGCCGTCGTCGTGCACCGCCTCAACCGTCAACTGGAACGGATCGGCCGGACCGAATACTTGGGCAAGATCAGTGGCGCCACCGGGACCTACGCCGCTCACTACGTGGCGGCCCCTGAAGTGGACTGGCAGGCGGTGGCCCGGAGCTTTGTCGAGGGGCTGGGGCTGACCTGGAATCCGCTTACCACCCAGATCGAGTCCCATGACTGGCAGGCGGAGCTGTACGCGGATATGGCCCGGTTCAACCGGATCCTGCACAATTTCTGCACGGACGTCTGGAGTTACATCTCGATCGGCTACTTCGCCCAGGTTCCGGTGGAAGGCGCCACCGGCTCCTCCACCATGCCGCACAAGGTGAACCCGATCCGCTTCGAAAACGCCGAGGCCAATCTGGAGATTTCCAGCGCCCTGCTCGATACTCTGGGAGCCACGCTTGTCACCAGCCGCTGGCAGCGGGACCTGACCGATTCGTCCAGCCAACGCAACATCGGCGTAGCCTTCGGGCACTCGCTGCTGGCTATCAATAACGCCCTGGCTGGCCTCGGCCGCCTTGATACCGCCGAAGCAGTATTGGCGCGGGATCTCGATGCCAACTGGGAGGTCCTCGGTGAGGCCGTGCAGATGGTCATGCGCGCCGAGGCCGTCGCCGGCGTGCCGGGGATGGGTAATCCTTATGAACGGCTGAAGGACCTCACCCGCGGGCAGCGCGTTGATGGGGCCAGGATGCAGGAATTCGTTTCCGGTCTAGGGCTGTCCGCGCCGGCCCAAGCGCGGCTGCTGGCGCTCACCCCCGGCGGCTACACGGGCATCGCCGATGCACTGGTGGACCATCTGGGAGACTAACCGCCCGGCTCAGCCGTCCGCAGCCTCAGTCGTCCGCTGCCATGGTCCGTCCGCGGCTCAGCCGTCCAGTGCTCAGCCGCCCAGCAACCGGGCCCTTCGCTGGCAGCCCGTCCCGTGCTTAGCCGCCCGCCACGGATTGGATGATCAGGACTTCCTGGCCCGGCTGCACCTCGGTGGCAGTACCGCGCAGCCGGCGGACGTCGTCGCGCTCCACGTAGACGTTCACGTACCGCCGCAGGCTCCCCGTCTCGTCGCGGATCCGCCGGTTGAAGATGGGGTACTGCGCACCAAGCACGTCCAGCATTTCGGCCAGCGTGACCGGGCCGTCCACCGAAAGCCGAAGCTCCTCATGCCCATCGGTGAACTGCCGGAGCAGGCTGGGCACCAGCACCGTCACATCGGCTGGCATTGCGCGCTCCGCATTCCGCCGCTCCGGCCGTCTCCAGATCCTGCCACGGTCAGCCGACGACGACGGCGGCCCGGACGCAGAGCACGTCCGGCAGGTGCGCGATGACTTCGGTAAAGGAATTACCCTCATCTGCGCTGGCGTACACCGATCCACCGCGGGTTCCGAAGTAGACTCCAGCCGGCTCCGCCGTGTCGACGGCGGCGGCGTCACGGAGCACCACGTTGAACTCGGACTGCGGAAGTCCGGAGTCCAGCCGCGTCCAGCTGGAGCCGGCATCATCCGTGCGGTGCACGGCCAGCTTGCCGTCCGGCGGGATGCGCTCACCGTCTGCCTTGATGGGGATCACCCAAGCGGTCCCGGAGCGGCTCGGATGCGCCATCATCACGAAGCCGAAGTCCGCTGGCAAGCCGTCTGCAATGGAAGTCCAGGTGTCCGCATTATCGTCCGAGCGGTAGACGCCGTGGTGGTTCTGAGCGTACAACCTGTCCGGCACCTGGGCATCGCGGGCTACCTTGTGCACGCACTGACCAAATTCCGGGTCCGGGTCCGGCATGAAGTAGGCGGAAATGCCGTGGTTGCGCGCTTCCCAAGTTTCGCCGCTGTCGGTGCTGCGGTAGACGCCCCCGGTGCTCATGGCCACATGCAGCGTGCGCTCATCCGTTGGGCTGGGCAGCACAGTGTGCGCCGCGGCTCCGCCGAAGCCCGCGCCCCACTGGCTGCGGTGGGGATGGTCCCACAGTCCCCGGTTGAGCTCGAAGTGTTCTCCGCCGTCGGTGGATTTCCAGACTGAGATCGGCTCGCAGCCTGCCCAGACAACGCCGGGGCGATCCGCCGAGTCGGGATAGATCTGCCAGACGCGCTCCAACGCGCTGTTGGCGTCTTCCGGAAATCTGATCGCGCCCTGCTCGGGCTCGGTCCAGGTAGCCCCCAGATCGTCCGAGTGCGCGACAGTGGGACCCCAATGCTCGCTTCGGACGCCGACCATGATCCGGGTCCGGCCGCCGCGGGTGTCGATGCCGATGCTGGGGATTTCGTTCATGAGGAAATGCGGGCCGCTGAAACTCCATTGTTCCCGGTCCTGGCTTGTGGCCAGCCACAAGCCTTTTTTGGTGCCGATTGCCAAAACCGTTGTTTGCGCCGTTACCATGCTCTATTCGACCATTCCGGCGCGGCAGCCGCAATGGTTTGGCGCGCACTTCCTGACCGGGTTCGTCCACATTCAGTGGGTGCCGAACCGGATGGCGGCGCGGGCCTTCGCCTTCACTGCCTCATCCTCACGGTTTTTAGCCGGCATCTGCGTCACCAGCGATTCGAGCAGCCGCTGCGTGCTCTGGGCGATTTCCCGCACCGCGCGCTCAAACGACTCTTCGTTGGCCTTGGATGGTTTCGTGCTGCCGCTAATTTTGCGCACGTACTGCAGCGCGGCGGCGTCCACCTCCGCCGTCGTTGCCCTCGGTTCAAAGTTGTACAGGGTATGAATATTTCGGCACATATTTCCATGCTAGGCAGTGCCCGTACCGCTGACCATAGTCGTCCGCGGAATCCCCACTCATCGACTGAGCACTTGGTGCGCTTTATCGCGCACGGACTACTCACTCGATGGGAAGAGTGGGTGGGTGTGGGCTGGCTGGGCGCCGACGGGGAGGGGTTCGACGTCGTTGCCATGGTCGAGCTCAGGGTGGCCGGGACCGCGGAGCTCGTCCACACGGACCAGCACCACTCCGCCGACAATCAGGGCGCCGCCCAGCAATTGGATAGGGCGAGGCAGCTCAGCCAACAGCAGCCAGGCCCAGACGACGGCGAAAAGGACTTCGAAGAGAGCCAGGAAGGAGGCCACCTTCGACCCCAAGCCGCGGGTGGCGATGATGCCGGCGACGTAGGCAAAGACAGTGGTCACCAGCACCAGTCCCAGCATCGGCACCAGCCAGCTGACTTCATGGCCGGCAAAGACGGCGTTCTGGGTGGACAGGGTCAGCGGCATGACTCCCAGGGCACCAAGTCCGAAGATCAGCACGGCGCCTGCAGCCATGCCACCGCCCGCCATCAGGACTGGCGGAACATTGTCATCGGCCCGCGCGGACATAACGAAGAAGGCCGCCGAACACACCGCCGCCGCCAGGCCCCAGAGCACCCCTGCTCCATCGAGCGTGTGCGATCCCGCGAGGTCGAGCACCAGCAGCAGTCCCCCCATCGCGCAAATCGCGCCCAGCACTGTGAGCAGGCGCGGGTGCTGATGGCTGCGGAACCAGACCCAGCAGACCAGGAGCACCGGAGAAAGATACTCCAGCAGCAGGGCAACACCAACGGAAAGGTGCTGTACGGCGTTGAAGTAGAAAAGCTGACATAGCGCGATCGGCACGATTCCGTACAGTGCGACCCGGCCCAGCGAGCGCCGGACGGTGGCCCACTGGCGAATCAAAATGATAAGAGTGGGTATCAGCAGGACGACGGCGGCGCCCCCGATGCGTCCGGCCACCGCAGCACCAGGTGACCAGCCGCTCTCGAACAGCGACTTGGCGAAAGATCCAGACAATCCGAAGGCTGCCGCCGAGACCAAGGCAAACCACAGCGCCGATGTGCCGCGTCGGGCGCGTACAGGGGCGAGAGTCATGGGCACTCCTTAAGGCGCAGCTGACACCGCATCCCATCGCGGAGTGTCATGGGTAAAAAGGGTTATACTCATGACAATACTTTGTCGGCATGTCAGGAGTCAACATGGTCTTTAGCAATGACACCGAGCAGGCCCTGCTTTCGGCTGCTGCTTTGATCAACACCGTCAGCGGGTCCCTGGATGCGCTCGCCACCGAGCACGATTTGGACGTCTTCATCGACGAACAACAGTTTTCCGGAGGCCGCACCGGCAGCCTGGCCGAACTTCGTTCGGTGCGCCAGCTCCGTGCCCAACTGCGGGAGATCTGGACGGCGACCGAGGACGAGGCCGCCCGATTATCCAACCTTATCCTCAGCAACGCCCGTGCCCTGCCACAACTGGTCAAGCATGATCAGTGGGACTGGCACCTGCACGCAACCCCGCCGGAGGCGCCGCTGGCCCTGCGGATGGGCACCGAAGCGGCGATGGCGCTGGCTGATGTCATCCGGGCGAAGGAACTGAGCCGGCTGCGCATCTGTGCGGCTGCGGACTGCGAGGCTGTTCTGGTGGACTTGTCCAAAAACCGGTCCCGGCGCTTTTGCGATACCGGGAACTGCGCGAACAGGACGCACGTCGCGGCCTACCGGCGCCGCAAATCAGCAGCAAGCTAGCCCCCGCTGGGACTGCGGCAGTGCTGCGACCCGTCCTGCCGCCGCATAATAAGGCCGTCAGGCATCAGGACACGTCCCCGCTCACTGGCACGTGGCGGGATGCCGTGTGGCTGGCTATTTCATTGTCCCGGCGGAAACCGAACCCTGCAGCTGACGTTGGAAAATCACGTAGACGATCAGCACTGGGACCACTGTCACGGTGACTGCGGCGAAGAGAGCACCAAAGTCGACGGCGTAGCCCATCTGCCCGGCGAAAGCCGCCAGCCCTTGGGACAGGACACGCGGGCCGGCCGCGTTGATGGAGACCGGAATGAGGAACTGATTCCACAATCCGAGGAAATTAAAGATCGCCACGGAGGCCAGGCCCGGCTTGGCCATGGGCAGCATCACCTGAAAGAAAGTCCGCCACTCACCGGCACCATCGATCGACGCAGCCTCGGTAATTTCATGCGGCAGCGTCTTGAAGAAGGAGAACAGGAAGAAGACGGTGAAGGGCAAGGCAAATCCGACATACGTCACGATCAGGCCCGGCAGCGTGTTCAGCAGCCCGATGTTCCGGAGGATGAAGAACAGCGGGACCATGGCCAGGAAGATCGGGAACGTCAGTCCGGCCAGCAGCAGATAGTAGATCGCCTTGCTGCCCGGAAAGGTGTACCGGGCAAGCACGTAAGCGCACATGGCCCCGAGCGTCATCACGATCAGCAGGGCGAAACCAACCACAATAACGGAGTTGAGGAAGTAACTCCCGATCCCGGCACTGGTCCAGGCCCGAATGTAATTGTCGAAGTGCCAGACCTTGGGCAGCGCAAACGGTGAGGAGAAGATTTCCTCGGATGACTTAAAGGAGGACATGAAAGTCCACAGCAGAGGGAGAATGACAATCAGGGACCAAATGGCCAGCGCCGTATGGGAGATGGCGCCGAACACCCTGTCGCCGGGGGATTCGGCCACCTTCCTGGGCTCAAAATGGAGCGACCTGCGCGGTGCGGCTTCAATATTGGTAGCCATTATTCGGACACATCCTTATTGCCGCCGGTTAGCCGGTTGACCAGGAACACAATGCCGGAGAACAGCAACGTCATCACGGCCAGGACGACGCCCATGGCACTGGCCAAACCAAACTGACCCTTGTTGAAGGCCGTGAAAAACAGTTGCTGGGACATCACCAGGGTGGAATTGTTCGGTCCACCGCCGGAATTGAGCGCAGCCATGTAGACGAAGGCATCCAGTGCCAGGATGCCCATATAGATGTAGGCGGTCTGGATGTTGTCCCGGATCAGCGGAACCGTGATGGAGACCGCGGTGCGGATCCTGCCGGCACCATCGATGCGTGCGGCTTCGAACAGTTCGGCGGGTATGCCTTTGATGCCGGCCACGAAGAGCACCATGTAAAAACCAACGAAACTCCATACGATGACGAAGATGGTGGCGATCATGGCAGTGCGTTCGTCACCGAGCCAGGGGAAAGATTTGAACTGGTTCAGGCCGACGGAAGTCAGCATTCCGTTGAGCAGACCGCTGGAGGGATCGTAGATCTGGCCCCACATGATGCCGATGGCGATCGCCGGAATGGTGTAGGGAAAGAAGGAGACCACGCGGTAGAAGCTCGAGTTGCGCAGGCCCTTGATCTGCCCCCTGCTGCTTCCGCCCACGGTCACCAGGGTCGCGAGGATCAGCGAGAGAATAATTGTCACGATAGGCAGCACGATCACCAGCAGGATGTTGTTGCCCACGGCCTTCATGAACGTTTCGTCGGCAAAAAGCTTCTGATAGTTGGACAGCCCAATGAAGTTCATGGTCGGGGTAAAGCCGGACCAGTCAGTCATGGAGTAGTAGAAGGCCTGCGCGAAGGGCGAAATCACGAAAATCAGGTAGATCACCAGAGGCACGCCGAGGAATACAACCATGAAACTGACCTTGTCGAATGTCAGCTTTTTCCGGCGCCGCCGGGCGGCGACAGATCTGCCGCTGCCCGGTTGCACCTTGGTGTCGAGAGGAATCATTTCACTTCAATCTTCTTTACCGAGCTGTCGTTGCGGACTTTGTCCGTGATCTTCTGCAGACCGGACGTCAGGGCCGCGACGTCGGACTTACCGTCCAGGAAGGTGTTCCAGACGACCAGCATGTCCTTGTTCGTGCCGTACAGATCAATGAAATTCCAGGTGTAGATGTTGGAGCCCGCGGCGTCCAGCATCTTGGTCTGGGACACCAGCGCCGTCGAGCCGAAGCCGTCCGCCGGAACGGTGCCCTTGACGATGGTCGGCGCCAGCTTGGTCTTGGCAAAGTTCGTTGCCGCGTCCTTGGAGAGCATGACCCGGAGCAGTTCCTTTCCACCGGCCGCGTTCTTGCCCTGAGTCGGGACGACGAACGGCTCGCCTGCCGCACTGTGCAGTGCCTCGTACGGGAACTTCCCGCCCGAGCTGATGGCCGGAACCGGCGCGCCGGTCATCTTGAAGTCCGCCTTGGTCTGATCCTTCATCTCGTTCTCGATCCAGGACCCGGATGGATACAGCAGCGCGTCCTGCGCGTTGCTCCACTGCGCCTGTGCAGCGGTGAACTGAGTTCCGGAGCCGCCGGGCTTAAAGTAGCCGGCCTTAATCGCCTTCTCCATGGCAGCGAAAACGCTCTGCAGGGCCGGCTGCGACCAGCAGTCCGCCTTGAGGTTCTCCAGTGCCAGCCGGACGTCGTCGCCACCTTCCTTGACGGCGGACGCGATCGCCATTTCCTGGTAGTACGTTGCCGCTTCCTTGCCCCAGACGAAGAGGTACTTGCCCTTGTCCTTGGCCTTGGCGCCGAGCGCCAGTGCCTCGTCCCACGTCTTGGGCACGGTCCAACCGTTTTCCTCGAACAGACTGGCCGAATACCACATGGCGTAGACGGTGAGGACATAGTTCAGGGCCGCCAGCTTTCCGTCGAAGGTGCCCGGTGCCAGCACACCCTCGTACAGGGTGTCCTTAATAACGGTGCCCTCAAGGTTCTTGGCCTCAGTGACGGAGGTCAAGTCCTCCAGCTGGGCCAGGATAGTGCTGAAACCGATGGACTTCGCGCCCGAGTTGTCGATCAGGTCCGGCGGGTTGCCACCCACAAAGCGCGGCTGCAGTTCCTGCGAAATATCCGTCGAGGGCGCAATCTTGGCGGTGGAGCCGGAGTGGAGGGGCTCGAACTTCTTGCCGGCGAAATCCACGTAGTCGATGCCGTAGCCGCCCTTGAAAATCACCGCGTCAACCGTTGCCTTGTCGGCCATCCCGAAGGGGTTGGTATCCGAGACGGTTCCCGTGGGTCCGGCGGGAGTGGTGGTCCCGCCGCCTCCGGCGCAGGACGCCAGCGAGCCGCCCAACGGGAGTAGTACGGCTGCTGCAAGGGCGCCGCGAAGGAAGTTGCGGCGTTCCATCGGTTTGGGATGCATGTTCATTTTTTACTGCCTTCCATTGGTGCTGCCATTGCGGTTTTCTGCGTCATTTTCGTCCCGTGCTTATCTGCACGGACTGCACCGGTAACGGGGCTGATCATGCCTCCCGCCTGATCCGGTCCTTGTACAGGTTCTCCAGCGCCTGGTTGTGCTCGTCGCCACCGGGAATGTTCGCGGAGATGTAGATGGGGGGCGTCTTTCCTGCCGCACGGATGCGCTCGGCTGCCCCGATGGTGAGCAGTTGCGCAATGAACGCCGCCGTGATCGAGGAGACGGCTCCGACTCCTCCTCCGTCCGGGAGTTCAAGGGTCGTATCGCCGAACGGAGCCTTGTTATCAATAACGACATCCGCTATTTCGCTCAGACGCACACCACTGGGATGTTTCGTGGCAACGCCGGCGGTATGCTGCAGGCTGGTGACCGCGATGAGCTTGTGCCCGCGCGACTTCGCCAGCAGAGCCAGCCCGACGATGGAGCCGTTGACGCCCGAATTGGAGGCAATGATGAAAACGTCGTGTTTCCCAACCGGGGAGAGCTTAAAGAGCTCTTCGACGACGGCCGGATCACGCTCCAGCGACGAGCCCTTCAGTGTTCCGGCTTCCCGGCTGCCCCTGAGCACGACATCCCGGAGCGCGATCTTGTTCGTCGGGATCAGGCCGCCGGCCCGGCCGGCGATTTCCATCGCAAAGGCCTCCGAATGTCCCGTTCCAAAAGCCTGTACCACCCCGCCGGCCTCAATGGCGCCCACAATCAGCTCCACCGCGGCATCCAGCGCACCGGCGTTCGCCTCCGCGGCCAGCTGATTCAACCGCGATGCCACCTCCCGCAGATACGTGGAAACTAGTTCAGACACGGTTCCGCCTCCTTCGCTCCGCAGCCGGGCGTGCCAGCTGCTCCATCGGCGCCGCCTTGGACGCCGCCCGGTGCGGTCGCCGGTGCGCCGAAACGGCGATGGCTGAGGCGGCGAGTTTCGTGGTGGACTGGCCAAAGTTTTCCTGCGCCACCAGCAGGTACAGCAGGTCAAGAACCAGCAGCTGGACGTGCTTTGCCGACAGGTCATCCGGCTGCAGGAATTGTTCATGAACCGAGGTGATGATCTGCAGGTCCGCAGCCTCCGCCAGCGGCGAATCTGGATTATTGCTCAGCGCCACTGTCAGCGCTCCGGCGGCGCCAGCCTGCCGCAGCATCTGAATGGTTTCCTCGGTCCGTCCAGTATTGGAAATCCCCACGGCCACGCACGACTGGTCCTGGATCGCGGCGCTCGTCAGTCCGGCATGCACCTCGGACCAGTGGTGGGTGTTAATGCCGACCCGGTAGAGCCGGGACTGCATCTCCTTGGCCATCACGGCGCTTCCGCCGATGCCGTAGATGTCCACGTGAGTGCTCAGAGCAATTCTGCGGGCAATTTTTTTCATCAGGACCAGGTCCATCAGGGATGCCGTTTCCTGCAGCGAGCGGGTATGGGCGTTCATGAGGGTGCTGAGCACATCGCGCGGCGAATCGTCCGGTCCGAAGGCGCGGCCGATATCGGCCTTCCAGGATTCCCTGGCGTCACTGCGGCCCACGTCGGCGGCGATCCCGACCCGGAACGGGACGTAGCCGGCGTAGCCGATCAGCCGGCAGAAGCGGGTTACGGTGGCCGCTGACGTTCCGGTCTGCTCGGCCAACTCCATGATCGAGAGCTCAAGCGGGGCCTGTGGCTGTTCCAAAAGAAACGCGGCGATCTTCGCCATTGCCGCCGGCATTTCCGGTAACTTGGCCTGAATGCGGTTCACCACACCGACCGCAGACCCGGCTGCGGCAGAACGCGTGAACGTAGGCATCATGAAAATCCGTTTCTTCAAATCGATCGTTGTACGAAAACTATTCTCACGGGCCAATGTGTGTCAAGTCACATCGGGCACAGAATGATAACAATGCCAACATTCCTTGCCGTAGACGCCGGCGGGACCTCCACCCGGGCGGTCCTGGTGGATGTCAGTGGACGCTGCCTTGGGTACGGGCAGGCGGGCGCTGGAAACCCTGTTTCCCGCGGAATTGAGGGGGCTTTGGCCTCCTTGGAGCATGCCGTGCGTGCGGCCATGGGAGCGGCCGGATCGCCGGCGGAAGGCTGTGCCTCGGCGGTGGTCGCCATGGCTGGCGCCTCCGTCCATTCGACCCCGGGACCGCTGGCCGAACGCCTCCGACGGCTCGGTCTGAAGGGTGGGGTAGTGATCGATGCTGATCTTTTGGCGATGTTTTTTTCCGGAACATATCAGCCGGACGGCTATGCCTTGGTCGCCGGAACTGGGGCGGTGGCTGCCCGGATCGAGGCGGGTCGGCTTGGCGCCGTCGCCGATGGCACGGGATGGCTGCTCGGCGACGACGGATCAGGGTATTGGATCGGTCATCACGTCGTGCGGGCCGTGGTGGCGGCCCTGGATGGGCGTGGACCGAAAACGGCGCTCACCTCAGCGCTGCTGACGGCGCTGGCTCTGGATCCGGCGGGGGTTGGTCGGCATCAGGGACGGCCGGAGACGGTGCAGCGGCTCATCCACGAGCTCTATGCGCTCCGTCCGGTGGAGCTTTCCAGGTTTGCTCCGCTGGCGTTTGCCGCTGCGGAGGACGACGTTGCCGGGCTGATTCTCGACCGTGCTGCTGCCGCTCTGGCCGGGACGCTCGCCGCCGTTACCGACGGCGCCGTTCCGGGACCTGTGGTTTTTGGTGGCAGCATCCTTACCCGCGGGGTCCGTGTGGCCGCCGCGGTGGAAGCGTCACTTCCTCCGGTGCTGCGCAGTGGCGGGGCCCCGGTCCTGGTTAGCGACGGTGTGGTGGGAGCGGCCGTGTTGGTCCTGCGGCACGCCGGGACGGCAGTGGACGCGGACATTTTTGGTCGGATCAGCCGAACCCTCCAAGCCCTGCGCGCCGGCTGACGCCAGTGCGCACCGAGGCGTGCTAACCGCCGGCCGGTCCGCCGTCGTCGCCCGCCGCGCCGTTTCCGCCGCGATCCTTCGCCTGCCGGTGCGCTGAACTGAGGTTAATCCCGGAGCCTCTACCCAGGTGCTCGGCATTTTCCTTATGGCTCATTGACAGCATTGCCGCGACGACGAGGGTGACTATGAAGGCCACGCCGAAGGCAATGGCGGCCAAATCGTAGCGCGGTGCGTGCGAGGTACCGCCGCTGGAGACCACCAGCGTGACAACCGCGGCAATGATGGCCAGGACCGCGGAGAAGATCAGCGGCGCTTTCACCGAGGTCCGCGGTTCGCCCGGCGATCCTGGTGTTCCATTCGCCACTGTGTGTCCTCCTGTTGATGACTGCCGCCCGCTCCGGGCGGCTGCCGCCGGCTCCGGGCGGCTGCCGCCGGCTCCGGGCCGGGATGCTGCGTACGGCACAACCCGGCGTTCCGGCGATATGTCAGAAATGTTTTACGTTCAGTAGAACCCTATGGTCCAGTTTACGGCCTCGTCGCTCCTCAGCGTGTCCCTGGATCCTGGCGGCCTGCATCCGCCCCTGCCGTCCCGGTGGTGTCGTTTGCCGCGGACGTCCCTGCGGCTGCATTTGTCGTGGCCGCGTTGGCGGCATCGTGGCGGTAACTTAGGCCCGCCAGCAGCAGCAGCACCGCAAGAAATATGGCCGAGCCGCCAACCACGCCGAACAGCGCCTTGGTTCCCAGCGGAATGAAGAACGGCAGCAGCACGCCGGTGACAAAGAAGATGGTTCCGGTCCACAACCAGTCCCGGCCCAGCGCTGATCCATGGCGCGAACGCCAGCCCACAGTGAGTCCGGTGGCGCCCAGAACGATGAAACAGATGCCTAGGCCGACGCCGTAGGCGAGCGGGCCGCGCAGGAAAAGGGAGAGCAGGCCGGCAACTGCGCAGACGACCACCTCGAAGACGAGGGCGCTCCGCAGACCGAGGCGCCGCACAGCTGCCATGGAGTTCAACTGCAGGATGGTGCCCGCACTCGCCAGCAGGTAGATGCCGGTGGTTAAGCTGGTGCCAAGGTCGGTTGGCTGCTGCCAGAACACGGTGACCAGCGCGAACAGCGCCGCGATGACCCCGCGCAGCAGGATCGGCTTATACGGCGCCGTGACGGAACCACTTCCCGACCCGTCGGCGGATTCCTTTGGCGCAGTCACCGGGTATGTCCTTCCTTCCCGCCGTTGGGCGGCCGTTCCGCTCCCGATCCCCGACAGCGCACCAACCATTCTAGCCGCGGGGCGCACGCCGGACCTACCGCCGGTGTGCGCCGACCAGCATCCAGTGCGGGGAACGGGCACGCAGGCCCAGGGTCACGAACCGGAAAAGCATGTAACCGCCGGCAAAGGCGGTCCAGAGCCAGAGCAGACCGGTGAAACCGTCCAGGTCCATGGCCGCGACCCAGGCCAGCAGCGGCAGGTAAAGCAGCAGATTAACCACGCCGGCCAAAGCCAGGTAGCGCGCGTCGCCGGCGCCGATCAGGACGCCGTCGAGCACAAAGACACAGGCCGCCACCGGTTGTCCCAACGCGACGATCAGCAGCGCGGCTGCGAGGGCGGCATGCACGGCGTGATCTGGGGTGAAGATCCAACCGATGCTCTGGGCCACCGCCAGGACCAGCGCCGAGGTAAGCACGCCGAAGCCGAGACCCCACAACACCATGGTCCGGGTCAGCATCCGCACGCTGGACAGGTTACTGGCCCCGAGCTCCTTGCCCACCAGCGCCTGGGCAGCAATGGCCAGCGCGTCCAGGGCAAACGCCAGGAAAGTGAAAATAGTCATCGCCACCTGATGCGCAGCAAGGTTGACCGGCCCCTGTGCCGTGGCGACCAGTACGGTGGCGAAAATGGCCGCCCGCAGGCTCAGCGTGCGCAGCATCAGCCAGCTGCCGACCTTGGAAACGGCGCGGATGCCCCTCCAGTCAGGCCGGATTTTTACGCCGTGCCGACGCAGCCGGCGCAGCACTATGACCAGATATACGGCCGCCATCCCCCATTGCGCCAGGCTGGTGCCAAGTCCCGAGCCGGCCACCGAAAGCTGCAGTCCGTACACCAGCACGGCATTGAGCACGATATTGACCGCGAAGCCTATCCCTGCCACCAACAAGGGCGTCCGGGTGTCCTGCAGCCCGCGCAGCACACCCGTTGCGGCCAGGATCAGCAGCATCGCGGGCAAACCGGGCATCGAAAACCGCAGATATTCGACGGCGAATTGCAGGACCTCCCGCTGCGCCCCCAAGACCGCAAGGACCGGCGCTGCCCAGAACGTCCCCGCCAAGGCAAGGGCGATACCCAGCAGAGCGGCAAGCCACAAGCCGTCCCGCCCCACTGCGAGCGCCTCCGGCAGCCGCCCGGCGCCCAGCAGCCGGGCCACGGCCGGCGTCGTGGAGTAGGCCAGGAAAACCAGCAGGCCGACGGCGGTCTGCAGTACGGTGGACGCCAGCCCCACACCTGCCAGTTGGTCCACACCGAGGTGGCCCACGATGGCCGAGTCGGCCAGCAGGAACAATGGCTCGGCAATCAAGGCACCGAAGGCGGGCACGGCCAGCCGCAGAATTTGCCGGCGGATGGTCAGGGTGGGCACCAGAACAGCCTAGGGCGAATATGTCTTGTGCGTTTTTGTTTTTCCCGCTATGGACGTGACGAAGAACTGTCTTATAATGACGGCCGCTACACCGCTGCCTTCTGGTGAAAATCGAATATTTCTCTCTTGTTATAAATCAGAAAACAGCAGTAACACGAAGATACGGTTCGGATTTCCTTTAGACTCCAATTGCAAGTCATCACTCGAATCACAGGGGAAACAAATGAATAAGAGAACAGCCGGAATTACCCTCGCGGCAGTGATAGGGTTTACCGCCCTGTCCGCAGCTCCCGCTATGGCCGTTACCGGCGCCTACCCCAACTGCAGCGCCGCTGCAGCAGTGGGCGTCTACAACATCCCAGCCGGGGCACCGGGTTATGGCCCTCACCTTGACAGCGATAACGATGGCATCGGATGTGAAAAGTCTGGCGTGCCGTACACGCCTGAGGCCACGGCTCCAGTTGCCGCCCCCGTGCAGGCGTCCCCGGTGGAAGAAGCGCAAGTGGGTCAGATGCCCGTCGGCGGTGCTGACACCGGCGTAGCGATGAAAAGCAACAATGACACCGGAGTTCTTGCCATCGGAGGTGGCCTCGTTCTGGTCATGGCAGCCGGGGGAACCTACGTGGTTCGGCGACGCCATGCGCGTCAGGCGTAGTCATACCGATATCTCGAACTGATCGGACAAATCTTTGCTCATGATTAGTTCAACGAGCGACCGCCGCAGACGCTATTTGGCAACTGCGGCGGTCACCCTACTGTTGCTCACTGGCTGCGCCGCTAACGCACCCGGACAAGCCGCGGTAACTGTGCCGCCGGCCCTGGCCAATTATGCGCCGGCGACCCCGGCGACAAAATTACCGCCACCGCCGAAGCCCGCATCCGATGGTTCAGCGACCGCAACGGCCCCTCCGGCCCGGTTACCGGTCTTGGCTGCCTCCCGTCCGGTGTCGTTTGCCATACCTTCCATAGGCCTGAAGTCCGAACTACTTAAGCTCGGATTGCGAACCGATGGTTCCCTCGAAGTCCCGCCCACATGGCCCGGCGCACCGGCTGGTTGGTACAGCCACTCGCCCACGCCGGGAGAACGCGGACCAGCAGTGCTCGTCGGGCACGTCAATGCGACCGACGGCGGACCTGGAGTCTTTGCGCACCTTCGAAGTCTCAAGGCCGGTGACGTCGTAAAAATCACCCGCGAAAATGGAACAAGTGCGTCGTTTGTCGTCGACCATGGCGAACCGTACCCCAAGAACGCGTTCCCCACGAAGGCTGTGTACGGGAACACTGACGGATCCGAACTGCGCCTTATCACGTGTGACGGATTTAATGCCAACACTGGTGAGTTCGATGACAACTATGTGGTGTACGCGAAACTCGCCCTCTGAGGTATCGGTCCCCGGTCGATGCGGTCCGGGGACCGATACCTGATTAGCCCTTGGTGGCCCCGGCGGTGAGCCCGGTAACGATGTATTTCTGCGTGAACAGGGCAATCACCATGATCGGGATCGTGACCACCACGGCTGCCGCCATCAGTCCTCCCCAGTCGATGCTCGCGTAGGAGACGAAGTTGAAGATGGCTACCGGGAGCGTCTTGGTGTGCGCTCCGGAGAGGACCAGCGCGAACATAAAATTGTTCCAGGAAAAGATGAACGACAGAATCCCCGCCGTCGCAATCCCGCCAACGGACAGCGGCAAGGTGATCCGGTTGAAGGCACCGATGGGGGTCAGCCCGTCCACCTGCGCGGATTCTTCCAGTTCCAGCGGCATCGAATCGAAGAAGGACATCATGATGTACACGATCAGCGGCAGCGCCACGAACATGTGGGACAGGATGAGGACCGAGTAGCCGCCCACCAAATGCATATTCGAAAAAACGTAGTACCAGGGGACCAACAGGCTTACGCCGGGAATGATGCGGGCCATCAGGACCACCAGCGCGGAACGATGCATGGTGAACCGGCTCATGGCGTAGGCCGCAGGCACACCGAGGACCAGGGACAGCGCGGTGGAGCAGAAGGCCACCCAGAAGCTGTTAAAGACAAAGATCAGGTAGTTGTTGCGCCCCAGCACATTGTCGTAGTTGTCCCACGTTGGGGTGAAGAAAACAGCCTTGCTGGCGTCGTAGATGTCCACATTTGTCTTGAACGAGGCCAGCAGCATCCACAGCAAGGGGGCAATGAAGACCAAGACAATCAGGATCAGTGCAACGGCACGGAAGACCTTATAGGCCCGCGAGCGCAAGGGCTTGCGTCGGCGCTTGGGTCCGGGCGCAGCGGCTGTGAGCGGGCGGTCGGCGATTGTTGCGCTCATGAGTTGCTGCCTTTCCGACGGCGGGTGAGGAGGAACATACACGCGACGATAATCAGGAAGAACAGGATCAGCACGGCCGAGGCCAGCCCGTACTTGTTGTAGTCAAAGCTGAGGCCGTAGGCGTATACATTGAGGGTTTCGACTTCGTTGAAGGAGCCGCCGCCCTTTCCCTTGGTGGCGTACAGGATGTCGAACGTTTTCAATGCGTCGATGCTGCGCAGCAGCACGGCCACGATCACCGTGGGCATCAGCAGCGGCAACGTCACGTAGATGAAGCGCTGCCAGGCATTCGCGCCGTCAATCCGCGCGGCCTCGTCCGGCTCTTCGGACAGGGACGTCAGGCCGGCCAGCAGGATCAGGACCACCATTGGGGTCCACTGCCAGATATCGACGAAAACCAGCGTGGGCAGGGCGGTTTCGGTGGAGGAAAGCCAGGGCTGGGACGGCAGGTGGAAGAAATTGAGCAGCTGGTTTGCGAACCCGATGTTCGGATCAAAGATCAGCCGCCACATCATTCCCACGGCCACCGGGGTGGCCACCAGGGGCAGCAGGATTGCCACCCGCACCCATTTTTCGCCCCGGAACGGGCGCCACAGCAGCAGTGCGATGCACATCCCCAGGACCATCTCCACCGCCAGCGCCGAGAGCGTGAAGGCAAAGGTTCGTGCCGTGGCTGGCCAGAACCGGTCCATATCGCCCAAGGCCTGCAGGTAATTGCGGAAGCCAACGAAATGCGAGGCCGCCCGCACCGAGCCGTGGGCGTCCGTCAGGCTCAGATACAGCGTCCACGCCAGCGGAAAGGCAATCAGGACGCCGACAAAAATCATGGCGGGGGCCGCAAACAGCCATTTTCTATGAGCGTTAGCCCAATCCGAATAGGCCTGCCATGCGGATTTCCGCGTTGGGGTCAGGACGGCCATTAGTCACCTCGTCATCGTTGTGGGTTGGAAATGCCGGCAACCGGTTCACAGGTTGCCGCAGCAATGGCCGGCCGCGGATGGAGAGGGCGGTCCGGCCATTGCTGAGGGATGCTCCAGGGCTAGTTGTCGCCGGCCAGGAACTTGTCGAACTTGGTGTTCGCCGCATCCGCGGCGGCAGCTGCGTCTCCACCTGTGATGGCGGTGACGATCGGCTCACCCACAATTTCGCGGGCGGTGGCCACGGTGTTGACCAGCGGACGGTCATGGCCGACGCCGTTCTTGGCGCTGACGGCGATGGCCGCGGCCAGGTCCTTCGGGTACGTCGAGACGCCCTGAGGATCCGCCCATACGGAGTTTCGCGGTCCGGGGACGCCGGCCTTCTGGATCTTCAGGGTCATGGCCTTACTGGTGGCCCACTGAACAAACTTCCAGGCGTTGTCCTGGTTCTTGGACTGGGAATTGATGCCCAAGGCCCATGACGGGACGTTGTACGGCTTGGAGCCGGCCGGCCCGGCCGGCAGCGGCGCAAAGCCAACCGTGTCAGAGACCTTCGACTTCGCCGGATCGGTCGCGTTCTTGTAGAGGCTGTCGGCCTCCGTGTAGAACGCGGCGTTGCCCTGCGTGAAGATGGCCATCGCCTCCGGCCAGCTCATATCGGTGCTGACGTTCTTCGGGCCTTGATCCTTGATCAGACCGCCATAGACCGCGTACGCCTTCTTAGCGGCGTCACTGCCGACGGCGGACTTGCCGGCATCGTCGATGAAGTCACCGCCGTAGCTGTACAGGAAGCTGGAGAACTGGGTGACTGCCGCGGACTTTCCGGTGCGGGCCACGAATCCGGCAACGCCGGGGTTGGCATCCTTGATCTTCTTTGCGTCCGCCTGGAGTTCCTCCATGGTCTTCGGGACCTCGAGGCCGGCTTTCTTCAGCAGGTCCTTGCGGTAGTAAAGCACCTCGCGTTCGGTGATGGTGGGAACACCGACCACCTTGTCCTCATAGGTGGTGGAGGAAATCGGTCCGGCCTGGAAGTCGCTCCAATCCCAGTCGGCATTGCTCTTGACCTTGTCGGTCAGGTCTGCAAGGTAGCCGTTCTTGGCAAAGGTCTTGCCCTCCTGCAGCGGCCGGTACATCATGACGTCAATTTCGTCGGTTCCGGCGTTCAGCTTGACGTTGTACTGGTCCGAAAGCTGGTCCTCGCCAAGCTGGGTGAGCTCCACCTTGACGTTGTTGGCCTTTTCGAACTCGGGAATGGCAGCCTTGATGGAATCCGTCCACACATGGTTGGCCAGGGTCACGCGCAGGGTGCTGGGGCCGTTACCGTCGGCCGAACTTCCATTTGAGCTGCAGGCCGTCAAGGACCCGGCAGCGAGGACAACTGCCGCCGCGGACATGCCGACGACTCGGAAAAGAGGCGCTCGTTTCAAGGTGTCTCCATTTTCTCTTCGGGCTGCGCCGCCGCAACCACGGGCCGATGCATCTTTACATCTGCCATAAGACAAGATAGTAGTGAGTTAGATCATACTTATGCAACTCCAATATGGAACCGATACGATGATTGGCATGCTCGACACGACCCCAGCCCCCAGCCCAGTTTCCGCCGGATTCTTTCCGGTGCGCGGCACCACGGGCCTTTCCAGCGTCCCCTCGGGCCTGCACGGCCAAGTGGTGGACCTGTTGGGCCTGGCGGTCAGCTCGGGGGAATTGCCCGCCGGTTCGGTGGTGCTGATTGAGGAACTGGAGGAACGCTGCCAGGTTTCCCGCTCCGTGATCCGCGAGGCGCTGCGCGTGCTGGCTTCGATGGGGATGGTTGCGTCCCGGCGCCGGGTGGGCGTGCAGATCCTGCCCTCCAGCGAGTGGAATCTTTATGATCCTCAGCTGATCCGCTGGCGGCTTGCCTCACCCGGGCGCATTGCCCAACTGCGCTCCCTCTTTGAGCTGCGTGCGGCCATCGAACCGGAGGCCGCACGGTTGGCCGCCGTGCGTGCGCCGCTTGGGGACGCCAGTGACCTGATGGGGCTGGCTGGGAAGCTCTGGGCAGCCGGCCGCGACGGGGACACGGCGCTGTTCCTGCAGCTGGACATCGAGTTCCACCGGCTGGTGCTTTCCAGCTCCGGCAACGAAATGTTCGGCAAACTCACCACTCTTGTCGCTGAAGTCCTGACCGGTCGGACGAACTATGGGCTGATGCCCGAGCACCCGCACGAGGAGGCACTGCAGATGCACGTGGACGTGGCCAGCGCCATCCAGCGCGGTGACGGGGAGGAAGCGCGCCGGGCAATGCTGTGCATCACTGATCGTGCGATGACAGAGATGCAATCGCTCTGGGCTAAAAACATCATCGAGTAAGTAATAGGTGCTCGATCCAGACCGGTATCGAGCACGAACTGCGCACTCGATGCGTGCCGGGAAGCTATGTGCCTCAGGGCTAATAGGCGCCGGAACCGGAGTCCGCAGCCATGTTGGAAAACCGTGAATAGTGGCCTTGGAACCCGACGACGATCGTTTTGGTCGGTCCGTTGCGGTGTTTAGCGACAATCACGTCAGCCTCACCGGCGCGGGGAGATTCCTTGTCATAGATGTCCTCGCGGTGCAGCAGAATGACCATGTCCGCATCCTGCTCGATGGAACCGGATTCGCGCAGGTCCGAGATCATGGGCTTCTTGTCCGTGCGCTGCTCCGAGCCGCGGTTCAGCTGCGAGAGGGCTACGACCGGCACCTGGAGTTCCTTGGCCAGCAGTTTGAGGGCGCGGGAAAACTCGGAGACTTCCTGCTGGCGGGACTCAACCTTCTTTCCTGAGGACATCAGCTGGAGATAGTCCAACACCACCAGCTTGAGGTTGTGCTGCTGTTTCAGCCGCCGGCATTTGGCCCGAATTTCCATCAGGGACATGTTGGGGCTGTCGTCGATGAACAGCGGGGCGTCGTTCATGCGTCCCATGGTGGTGGCGATCTTGGACCACTGATCGTCCTTGACCGTGCCCTTGCGCAGGTCCTGCAGGCTGATGGTGGCCTCCGCGGAGAGCAGGCGCATGGCGAGTTCATTGCGCCCCATTTCCAGGGAAAAAACCACCGTGGCCAGATTGTGCTTGATCGCAGCCGACCGGGCCCAGTCCAGCGCAAAGGTGGACTTTCCCACCGCGGGGCGGGCTGCAATGACGATCATCTGCCCGGGGTGCAGGCCGTTGGTCAGTTCATCGAGTTCGTAGAAGCCGGTCGGCACCCCCGTCATACCCTCGCCGCGGTGCCCGGACGCCTCGATCTCGTCCACGGTGGATTCCATCACGTCCTTGAGCGCCACATAGTCTTCAGCGGTGCGCCGCTCGGCGACGGCGTATACCTCCGCCTGGGCGGCATTGACGATGTCCTCGACTTCGCCGTCGTTGGCATAGCCAAGCTGGACGATCTTGGTTCCGGCGTTGACCAACCGGCGCAGGACGGCGCGTTCACCGACTATCTCGGCATAGAACCCCGCATTGGCCGCGGTCGGGACTGACTGAATAAGCTGATGCAGGTATGCCGGACCACCAACCCTTGTAATCTCGCCGCGTTTGGTCAGTTCATCGGCGACAGTCACCGCATCGGCAGGTTCGCCCCGGCCGTACAGATCAAGGATCGCCTCGTAGATGCTCTCGTGCGAGGGACGGTAGAAGTCGTTCCCGCGCAGTACCTCGACCACATCCGCGATCGCATCCTTGGAGAGCATCATGCCGCCCAGGACGCTTTGTTCTGCGACGAGGTCCTGGGGAGGCGTTCGGGCGAAATCCGGCTCCCGCAGTGATTCGGCTGTATGCGTGTTACTGACTGACACCGGCCATGCCCCTTTCCTGCCGATCCGGTGCGCGTGGTGCGTGCCGGGAACGGTGGCCAGCGAACTGGCCTGGTGTTGCTGCTGTTTCTGTCCTACCAGCCGCCTCCGACATTCTGTGCCGGCGGCGGAAAGGGGTACCACGCAACGGTAGACCCTCGCCTACCGGAGACCAACCCGGGTGTGCGCCTTCCCTGTGGACAAACTGTTGATACCGCGGCGTGTCTTGTGCACACGATGGGGACAAGACTGTGGAAAACGATTATCTTTGACTGGAAAGGCGGTCCTGACCTGCGTCAACGCTGTGCACACGCTGTGGAGGAGGATATATTTTCACCCAACCTTCATCCACAGGTTGCGTGTTGACAAACCCTCGGGCGGCTCACCGGAGCGGCGCCGAAGGGCAGCGGACCCGTCATTCGTCCGGCCTGACTCTGGGCGCCGGCCGCCTGTCCGGCCAATATATGCCGCGGTCAACATGCATGGATGGGAAGGATACGGCGGAATGCATGCAGCGGGTGACCAGACAGGGCACCGGAGCTGGGCGCGCCAGCTCCGGTGCAATAGGCCGTCCGGGCCAGGATTCCCGCTTCCAGGCCAACCATCCCGTCGGCCCCCAAGTGGCATATGCTCAGCTCATGGACTGGTTCATTGTGGGTCTCATCGCGGTGGTAGGAATTGTCGTTCTGGTCTGGGCTGCGCGGGCGGGCGGCCCGCGCTCGAGCGGCCTGTCCGATGCCGACCGCTATCAGCTTGACTTGGCCCGGAAGTCGGCAGCCCATACGCAGGATCAAGTCCGCCGGGCCGCCGCCCTGCGTCCCGACCACCCGGCCCAGCGCACGGGCTACTCCCAGGCGGGCGCCTACCGAAGCGGCCCCGCCCAGGGCCAGAATGAGACGCACGGGCAGAATTTGCGCGGTACCGGCTCCGGGCCCCGCGACGGACAGAACGCCGGGAGGTTTGCCGGACAGGGACCAGCGATGCCAGGGCAGGTGAATGGCGCGCTGCTGCTGCAGCTGCAGGGAATGCTTCGGGGTGGTCAGAAAATGCAGGCGGTCAACCTCCTGCGCGAACAGACGCAGATGACGTTGTCCGAGGCCAGGAACTTTATCGACCGGCTGCGCTGACCCGGAACGAAAACAAAAGGGCTCCCGTCCAAATGGACGGGAGCCCTTCCGGCAGCCGACGAGAACGTCTGCTGCTAACTACTTTGCTGCGACGACATCCAAGTCGATAACCACGGCGACGTCACTGTGAAGGCGGACGTTGGCGTGGTACGAGCCGACACTCTTGATGTGCGCCGGCAGTTCAACCTTGCGCTTGTCGATGGTGCCGAGTCCGGCAGCCGCGACAGCTTTTGCGACATCTTCGGCCTTGACGGTGCCGAAGAGGCGGCCGGATTCGCCGGCCTTGACGACGAGCCTGACCGGCTTGGCGGTCAACGCCGAGCCTTGGGCCTGTGCCGCTTCAACCGAAGCGTGTTCCCGGGCGGTGCGGGCAGCCTGGATGGACTCCACCTGCTTCTCGCCGCCCTTGGACCAGGTCAGGGCGAAACCGCGCGGCAGAAGGTAGTTACGTGCGTAACCATTCTTCACCTCAACGATGTCGCCCGCAGCGCCGACCCCCGTTACTTCGTGGGTCAAAATGAGCTTTGCCATGTTCTTATCTCCTTCGCTTAGCCGCGGCCGGCGCCGGAGTAGGGCAGCAGGGCAACTTCGCGGGCGTTTTTAATGGCCTGAGCGATCTTGCGCTGTTCCTGGACGGTGACGCCAGTCACTCGACGGGCACGGATCTTTCCGCGGTCGGAGATGAACTTGCGCAGCAGTGCTACGTCCTTGTAGTCGATGACGGTGATGTCAGCGGCCTTCAAGGGATTGGACTTTGGTTTGGGCTTACGGAGTTCAGCCTTAGCCATCGTGGAGCTCCTTAGTGTTCGTGGAGCCCGTGGATATGGATCCGCGGGATGGTGGTGGCGGCGGTTGCCGCCTTGAGTAAAAGGTGGAGCTAGAAGGGGGGTTCCGAGGAATCCGAGCCGGATCCCCAGCCTGCCGAACCACCGGAGGGCGCACCCCACGGGTCTTCGGCGGGCGAGGACTGGCTCTGGCCACCATTCCAGCCGGAGTTACCCGAGCCGGAATTGCCGCCGCCACCGCTGCCGCCGCCAAAGTTGCCGTTCCCACCGCCGGAGCGCTGGGTGCGGTTGACTTTCGCCGAGGCGTAACGCAACGAGGGGCCGATTTCGTCGACCTCCAGTTCCATCACGGTTCGCTTTTCGCCTTCTTTGGTTTCGTAGGAACGCGACTTCAGCCGGCCATTGACAACGACCCGGGTTCCCTTAGTCAGGGATTCCGCGACGTTTTCGGCCGCTTCGCGCCAGACCGATGCGCGCAGGAACAGCGTTTCGCCGTCCTTCCACTCATTGGACTGGCGGTCAAAAGTCCGCGGAGTGGATGCAATGGTAAAATTCGCCACTGCTGATCCGGACGGTGTGAACCGCAGTTCCGGATCACTGGTGAGATTACCGATGACGGTAATTGTGGTCTCGCCTGCCATCTGCTGCCTCCTGGTCTGTTCCTGCGGGTAAGGACGGGAAAGTGTTGCCGACGTTACTCGGCTGCGACCTTCTGGTCCTCGGGACGGGTGATCTTCACGCGCAGGATGGTCTCGGCGAGGCCCAACTGGCGGTCAAGTTCCTGTGTGGTAGCCGGAGCTGCGGTGAAATTCACCACGGCGTAGATACCTTCGGTCTTCTTCTGGATTTCGTAGGCCAGCCGACGACGGCCCCAAATGTCAACCTTGTCGATGGTTCCACCATCGGTGGTGATGACACTGAGGAACTTCTGAAGCGACGGCTCAACGGTACGCTCTTCGACCTCGGGGTCGATGATTACCATTAATTCGTAAGGACGCATGTGTGAACCCACCTCCTTTGGGCTAAACGGTTACGGTACTTCCGTAACAGGAGGTTCATTTGCGGTGCCTGCTGCGCACAAACCGGTATTTCCCCGGTGCGGGCGCCAGCACAGACTTGAATATCTTACCGTACCGGCGGCATCGGCCCGAACCAGCTGTGCATAACCATCCGTTGTCCGGGGCGGCCCTCCGGCGGCAGAACGGCCGGCGGACGGCGGGTCAGACGATGGTGCGGAAGAACACCTCGGCCACCCGGGTCAGCCGGTGCGGGTCTTCCACGCCGCAAAGCTCCCGGGCCGAATGCATGGACAGCAGCGGGGTGCCCACGTCCACGGTGCGGATGCCGAGCCTTGTCGCGGTCAGTGGACCGATGGTCGAACCGCACGGCATGACGTTGTTGGACACGAATTCCTGATACGGAATGCTCTCCTGCCGGCACAGACGCGCCCAAATGGCCGCCCCCGCCGCATCCGTAGCATAGCGCTGGTTGGCATTGATCTTCAGCAGCGGCCCGCCGTTGAGGATTGGACGGTTCGCCGGGTCGTGCCGCTCCGGATAATTCGGGTGGATGGCATGGCCGGCGTCGGCGGAGACGCAGAAGGAGTTGTTGAAGGCCCGACGGCGTTCACTTACCGTCGCGCCGAGGCCGTCGGAGATGCGGGTCAGGACGTCTTCCAGCACCGGACCGCACGCGCCCGAGCGGGAGGAACTACCCACTTCTTCGTGATCGAATGCCGCCAGAACGGCTATCGGACCCTCAGCCGGCTGCTGGTCGGCCGCGGCGATCAGGGCCACCAGGCCGGCATGCACGGAGGAGAGATTATCGAGTCGGCCGGAGGCAAAAAACTCGTTTGCCGCACCGAACAACGCGCCGTCCTGGGTGTCCGCCGCGACGATATCGTAGCCGCCGATATCGCCGGCCCGCACCCCGGCCCGTTCCGCCAGCAGGCCGATCAGATCCGAGGTCTCAGGTTCACCGAGACCCCAGATCGGATTCATGTGCTGCTGCTTATCAAGTTTCAAACCCTCCCCAACGCCGCGGTCAAGGTGAATGGCCAGCTGTGGAAAACGCAGCAGCGGACCAGTTCTCACCAGTGTCTCGGTGCCATCCAGGGCCACCAGCCGCCCGGCCAACTGGAGTTCGCGGTCCAGCCAGGAATTGAGCAGTGGTCCGCCGTAGACCTCCACCCCGGCCTGCAACCAGCCAAACCGGCCGGTGCCCGGCTTGGGTTTGAGCTTGAAGGAGGGCGAGTCCGTGTGCGCACCCACGATATTGAATCCGCTCACCGCGGTGGCGTTGGCGGGCACCAGCCACGCAATCAGGGCCCCGTCCCGGATCACGAAGAACCGCCCGGGTGCCGCGTCCCACGCGTCCGCCTCGTGCAGCCGGGTGAAACCAGCGGCGCTCAGCCGGGCGCCGGCTTCGTGCGCTGCATGGAAGCTCGACGGCGAGGCCCCGACGTAGGTGGCGAGGTCCTGGATGTGGTTAACGGCAGCTGTCATACAGCGATTCAATCAAAGATCCGGGTGGCTGGGGACCACCAGGCCCGATTCGTAGGCGTAGACCACCACCTGGACCCGGTCACGCAGCGAGAGTTTGGTCAGGATCCGCCGGACATGGGTCTTCACCGTCGCCTCGGACAGATGGAACTTGTGCGCGATTTCGGCATTGGAAAGACCGGCCGCGATGGCCGGCAGCACCTCTGTTTCGCGCGGTGTCAGGTCCTTCAGCAGCGGATCTGCGGCCACAGCAGGGCGGCGTGGCCTGGAGCGGACAAAGTTCTCCACTAAACGTGCCGTGACGCGCGGGGCCACCACCGCGTCCCCGCTGGCCACCAGCCGGACCGCCTGCGCCAGTTCGGCTGGCGCCACATCCTTGAGCAGGAAAGCACTGGCTCCGGCCCGCAGACCCGAGAAAGCATACTCGTCCAGGTCGAACGTGGTCAGGATGATGATACGGGCCGCGGCTCCAGAGGCCGTGATGGCCCTGGTTGCCTCAATGCCATCCAGCACCGGCATCCGGACGTCCATCAGCACCACGTCGGGATTGAGCTGCGCCACCAAGGCCACGGCTTCGGCGCCGTCGCCAGCCTCGCCCACCACCTCCAGGTCCGGCTCGCCCTCCAGAATCAGCCGGAAACCCATCCGCAGCAGCCGCTGGTCGTCGACCAGCAGCACCGAGATCCGCCGGTCCATTCCGGCCACCGGATGGGCCGTGCTGCCCGCCGAACCGCCGCCGTTGCTGATGCCACCTCCGCGCAGCCGTTCGTGCCGCCGCTGGCCGGGCACTTTAAGACGGCATCGACCCGCCATCCGCCAGCTTGCCCCGGGCCGGCCGAGACCGTTCCCGAGAAAATGCTGGCACGTTCCTTCATACCGATGATTCCCTGCCCCGTTCCCACCGACGCCACCGCCACCAAGGGCCCGCCGCCGTCGTCGGACACCGTCAGACGCACCACCGGGTGCAGGTGAACTATCTGCACCTGCACCCGCGACACCGCCCGTCCATAGCGAAGCACATTGGTCAGCGACTCCTGCAGGATCCGGTAAACAGCCAGCGCAAAAGCCGGATCGGCCGGCAGCACCGGGCCCGTCGTCGCCACCGCGAGCGGCAGTCCGGCGGTTCGGAATCCCTCGAAAAGCGCTTCCAGCCCGGCGTGTTCGGGCAGCGGCCGGCGCCCCGCGGTTTCCGGCGGGCTGTCCTGATGCAGCACTCCCAATACCCGCCGCATGTCAGCCAGCGCCATGCGGCCGGTCTGGGACAGGTCCGCGAGAACCTCCGCGGCGCGTTCCGGACTGCGTCTGACCACCACGGCGGCGCCATCGGAGAGCGCGATCATCACGGTCAGGGAATGCGCCACCACGTCATGCATCTCACGGGCAATCCGGTTCCGCTCGGAGACCGAGGCCAGCCGGGCATTCCGCTCCGCCCAAGCCCGCAGCTCCCCTTCGTGCTCCCGATCGCGCCGCACCCCGATGCCGATCCCGGTGGCGATGACGTTGGACAGCAGCACCACAACAGCGGTGACCACGCCCGCGAGCGCACGCTCGGGACCGGCAGGAAGCGGCACGTCCTGCGGCAGCTCGAAGAAGAAAACGAACACAATTATCAGCGGCAAACTGACGGCGGCAGTAGTGATGAAACTGAAAGCCCGGGTGCGCCGCACCGCCACCGCATACAGACCGAACCACAGGCTCAGGCCGGTATTGCTGGCGAAGGGCTCCAGCAGCAATAGAGCTGTCTCGACAACCGCCAGCAGGGCAACCACGGCAACCGGACGGAACCGGCGGAACATCAGGGCAGCGGCGGACACGATCGTCAGGACCAGGTGCAGCGGATGGCCCACGAGCAGCTGCGCAACGACGACGGCCACTGAGGCCAGCAGGTAGACCACCACAATAACCAGGTCCATGACGCGCTGGTGTTCGTAGAAATAGCGCCGGAACGTGCCCCGGCGGTGGCGGAGAACTCGGCCACCGAGGTGCCGCCTGCCGCCGCCGTTCCTGCCTCCCCGGTTCCGCTCATCGCCGCCGGTCCGGTTGCCCGCTCTGGCCAGCCAGCTTAGACGTCCCGCTTCTTGAGCAGAAGCACCGCAGGGATCAGGAACAGCAGAATCCAGCCAACAAAGATCAGCGCCCCGGCGCCGGGATCGATAAAGCCATCGCGGTGGCCGATTTCCAGCATCCGTCCGCCGGCGACGCTGGGAACGTATTCGTTCACATGCTGCCAGAATTCGCCCGGGACCAGTCCCAGCAGCTGAGTGGCGAAGGGCATCACAAAGAACAGCGCGACCAAAATGATGATGCCGCCGGCCGAGTTGCGCAGCAGCGCCCCCATGGACAGCCCGATCAAAGCAACCCCGGCCACATACAGGCCGCCGAGGAGGATGCCCCGCAGCACGCCGTCGCGCTGCAGGTCCATGTCCACGCCATACGCTTTCAGGATCGGGATGGAAATCAGGAAGGTGATGAAGGCAGCCACGATGGTCAGGACGTAGGAGACAGCCACCAGCACTATCGCCTTGGCAGCGAATGCCGGCAGCCGCTTGGGAACGGCCGTGAAGGTGGAGCGGATCATGCCGGTGGCAAATTCGGAGGAGATGAACAGCACCGCGAGCGCTCCGAGGATAAGTATGCCCAGCTGCAGACCCGCATTGGGCACCCCGTAAATCTCAAATCCGGCCGGCAGCGAGTGTTCGGCCGCCGTTTCGCTCATCGGGACAGCCGCCGGTGCGATGGCGCCGTCTCCGCGCGGAATTCCGCCGGACTGCATGATCTGCTCCAGCACGGTGCCCCGCAGCCAGGCGGCCATGGCCCCGACACCGATTACGGCCACCAGGGCCAGGATCAGCAGCAACCGGGTGGACATCAGCGAGCGGAATTTGATCCACTCGCTCTTGAGGACACCGACAAAGCTGACGCCGGCGGTGCCCGCCTGGGACGGAACGGCGGCGGTGGTTGAGGTGCTCATGGTCCCTTATTTCCTTTTTCGGTTGCGGCACCAGCCGGGGCCAGTGAGTGCGAGTGGTACTCCACCTCGTCCTTGGTCAGGTCGAAGTAGGCATCCTCCAACGAGCCGTTCATCGGCGTGAGTTCGTAGATCAGCACCTGGTTGTCCAGGGCGATCCGGGCGATCTGGGTGGGAACAAGGCCGGTGATCTCCAGGGTTTCGTGTTCCTTGTTGTCCACCGTGACACCGTGCCCGGCCAGCAGCCGGCCCAGCTCGGTGGCCTGTTGCGTCCGCACCCGGGTGCGCGCCTCCGCGGTGCCCGCAATAATGTCCTTCACCGGCGCGTCGGCAATAATGCGTCCCCGGCCAATCACAATCAGGTGGTCGGCCGTCTGGGCCATCTCGCTCATCAGGTGTGAGGACAGGAACACCGTTTTGCCCTGGCCGGCCAGGTAGCGGACCAGGTTGCGGACCCAGAGAACTCCCTCCGGGTCCAGCCCGTTGACCGGCTCATCCAGGATCAGGGTCTGCGGATCGCCCAGCAGCGCAGCCGCAATGCCCAGGCGCTGACCCATGCCCAGCGAAAAACCGCCGGCCTTCTTCCTGGCCACCTGTGTAAGCCCCGTCATTTCGATGACGTCGTGCACGCGGCTGGTCGGGATCTGGTGGGTAGCCGCCATGGCCAGCAGGTGGTTATAGGCGCTGCGGCTGGTGTGCACGGCTTTGGCGTCGAGCAGGGCCCCGACTTGATGCAGCGGGTCTCGGTGCCGGGCGAACGGCAGGCCGTTGACGGTGACGGAGCCGGCAGAGGGCCGGTCCAGGCCCACGATCATGCGCATCGTCGTCGATTTACCGGCCCCATTGGGCCCGAGGAAGCCCGTCACTTGGCCCGGTTTCACGGTGAATGTCACACCGGCGACGGCGGTCTTGTCGCCGTAGTTTTTGGCGAGGTTTAGTGCCTCGATCATCTGTACATCCTCTTTTACATCGAATTGCCGTGCCCGGCTTGACGCCGAATATGGACTGCGCTTCCCACGCTATCCATTAGATGGCTCGATATCTTCGACCTCCGGGATGATCCTGGGCACGGCCCGGTACTCCGCAGGGATGACCTGCGCTGCTAGCGGGAACTGATCGAAGCGAATTTCCTGATGCACAGCGGGACGAAAATCACCAGCATCACCAGCGCGCCTATGAGGACCGTCCCCACGGCATGCTCAATGGGCCAGGCGTCAGGTACCGGGGCGGACCCGAGGTTGCCGAACAGCTTGCGTGCCGCGTGGACCAGCGCGGAAACTGGATTCCAGTCCGCGAATACCTGCAGCGGCCCGGGCAGGTTACTGGACTGGACGAAGGCGTTGGAGATGAAGGTGAGCGGAAACAGGACCATGAATGAGGCGTTGTTGATCGCCTCGGGCGTCTTCACTGTCATGCCAAGCAGGGCCATCACCCAGCTGAACGCGTACGAAAACAGCAGCAGCAGCCCAACGCCTGCCAGGAATGAGGGAACTGTCGCGTTCACGCGCCAGCCCACCACCAACCCCGTCGCCATCATGATCAGCACCGAAATTGCGTTCAGCACCAGATCACTGTTGGTGCGCCCGATCAGCACGGCGGACGGACTCATCGGCAGGGTTCGGAACCGGTCGATGATGCCCGCTTTCAAATCCTGTGCCATCGCGGAGCCGGAAAACGTTGAACCGAACACCACGGTCTGACCGAAGATCCCCGCCATCAAGTACTGCGTGTAGTCCGTCCCCTTGACCGCAATTGATCCGCCGTACACCTGGCTGAAGAGCAGCACGAACATAATCGGCTGCAGCACTGCGAACAGCAGCATGTCCGGGGACCGCTTCATTTTAATCAGGTTGCGTTTCGTCACGATCCATCCATCTGAGGCCCACATAGCCACGGGATGGAGCTGCAGTGGGACTAAGGCGGCGCTCAATTGGCCTGCTCCAATTTCTTCTCAGCTCTCTTTTCCGCCTTTTTCTTCACTTTCTTCTCCGCCACGGATTTCTCCGCAGCAGCGTCATCCGCGTTCGCCTCTTCCTCGGCGATATGCCCGGTGAGCCTGAGGAACACATCGTCCAGCGTGGGCCGGCGGATTCCGGCGTCGTGCAATTCAATTCCCGCCGCGTTCAGCTCACCCAGCATCCGGTGCAGCGACGATGGGCCGTTGACCACGCCCACGGTGAGGCTTCGTCCGTCACTGCCCAGCGAGGGCACGCCGTCGCCATGGCGGACCAGGATGTCCCGCGCCGCGTCGGCGTCGTCCTGCCCGATCAGCGTAACTTCAACGCGGTGGCCCCCGATCTGGGCCTTGAGCTCATCCGCCGTGCCCTCCGCGATGACCTTCCCATCGTCGATCACGGAGATGCCGTCCGCCAGCTGATCGGCCTCCTCCAGATACTGTGTGGTCAGCAGCAGCGTGGTGCCGTCGGCCACCAGCGACTTGATCACCTCCCACATGGCGAGCCGTCCGTGCGGGTCCAGGCCCGTGGTGGGTTCGTCCAGGAAAAGGACTTTGGGCCGGATCACCAGGGCACCGGCCAAGTCGATCCGCCGGCGCATTCCGCCGGAAAATCCCTTTACCGGACGGTTCTGGGCCGCGGTCAGCTCGAACATCTCAATCAGCTCGCTGGCACGCTGCTTGGCCGACTTCGCGCTGAGATGGTAGAGCCGTCCGACCATTTCCAGGTTCTCAAATCCCGTCAGGTTTTCGTCAACTGCGGCATACTGTCCCGAGACGCCGATGATCCGGCGGGCAGCCTTGGGATCACGCAACACATCGATGCCCGCAATCGATGCCGACCCGCCGTCGGGCCTGGTCAGTGTGGTCAGTACCTTGACCGTCGTCGTCTTGCCTGCGCCGTTAGGCCCCAGCAACGCCTTCACCGTGCCTTCCGGAACCGAAAGTGTCAGTCCGTCCAGAGCGTGGACCGGCCCACCTTTGGCCTTATAGACCTTCGTCAGGCCCGCCGCCTCAATCAACATCCGCTGCCTTCTTCCCAAACCTACCGGCTTTGCCTGCACGAAAGTGAACTACATCACAGGGTACCTTCCCACGCCCTGCCGCGGGGAGTTAAGGACGGGTAAAAGCGGCGCGTTCCGGTCAGCCTCCGCGGCGGCGGCGGCTACGACTCTACGGGCAGCGGCCTGGCCGCGGGAGCAGTCAGGATGGAGGCAATAATCGCCACTCCGATGGCCAGCAGGGCGTAGCGGATGGTGAAGTGGTCGCCCAGGAAGCCCAGCAGCGGTGGACCGGCAAGAAAGGCCACGTAGCCAATCGTGGAAACCACCGACACCCGTGCGGCTGCCCGCTTCGGATCGTCCGCGGCGGCGGACATGCCCATTGGAAATCCCAGCGCGGCGCCGGCACCCCACAGCACAGCACCCGCTCCGGCAACCCAGATGCTCGGACCAAACACGAAGACCACGAGTCCCAGCAGTGAAGCCCCCAGGCTGGCGTACAGCACCGGGACGCGGCCGAACCTGTCGATGTAGCGGCCGCCAATGAAGCGGAAGATGGTCATCGAGGCGACGAAAACAGCGAACATGATGGCGCCGGCCGACTCGCTGGTGTGCAGTCCATCCACGGAGGCCTTGGCTATCCAGTCATTGGCGGCGCCCTCGGTCAATGCGGCCCCGAGGACCACCAGTCCAATCAGCACCGTCCGCAGTTCCCGCCAGGCATTGCGGCCGGGCTGTGCCGCCGCCGGCACCTGCGGCGCGATCCGAACGGCCTCCGCCTGGCGCTGTTCCGGCAGGTAATAGCGCGTCGCCACCAGGAGCACCAGCACCACAAACACGGCTATGGCGGTCAGATGCAGGGACAGACTGACATGCAGGGTGGACATGCCCGCGCCCAGCAGTGCCCCCACAAACGCCCCACCACTGAATCCGGCATGGAAGCGCGGCATGATCGTGCGGCCCAGATGCCGCTCCACCTCAGCGCCCTCGATGTTCTGCGACACATCCCACAGGCCTATACCAACGCCAAAGAGGAACAATCCAACAATGATCAGCGGCACCGAGGTGATCAGCAGCGCCATTGAAATCACCAGCCCACCCAGGGCGGCGGTGCAGCCTCCGAGCCGGGAGGTGTTGGCCGTTCCGATCCGGCCCACGATGGTGCCGGCCAGTGGAAGGGCCAGCACCGAGCCGGCCGCCCCGGTCAGCAGTACCGCCCCCATTTCGCCTGGGCTCAGGCCCAACACACGGGTGACGGCCGGAATCCTGGCCGCCCAGCTGGCGAACGCCAGCCCATTGATGGCGAAAACGACAAAAGTGGCAATGGCCGCCCTGTTGACCTGCTCCGGCTTCACGCCGAACGCCGTTCCACCATGCGGAGGGAGCTTTCGTCGATCTCTATCACTCTGGTCTCCCTTGGCACGTGCGGCGTCATGTCGAGGATATCCCAGCCGGGTAGCGCCAAGGGTCCTCGCTTCATGGAACCTAAAGCCTTACCCGCCACATCACCGCCATTGGCTCAGGCGACGACTCTGCATATGACCCCCATCATCTGGGTATGTACACGTCTGCCCGGTGATCGATCCGGAGCAATTGGACGATGATCTGCACATCGTCGATTGAGTAGATGACGCGGTAAGGGCCACGCCGGGCCGAGTAAAAGCCGGCAAGCTCCCGCTCCAGTGGCTTACCGACCCGCTGCGGGTTCCTCGCAAGGTCACCATAGACGAACTCGACAATGGCTGGGACGATTCGGGGCGGAACGCTCTGCATGTCCCCGCGAGCGGCCGGGGAAAAAATGACTCGATAGGCCACGATCCGGCGTCAGCCCTTCGGCACGCCGAACTCGGCCCGGATCTGTTCTTCGCTGAGTCCACGGCCCGCATCGACATCTTCCGTGGCGCGGGCGAGATCCTCACGGATATTCGGCTGCGAGAGCCAGTAGAGAGTTTCCTGCAGCGCTTCCCATTCGTTGGCGCCGACGATTACCGCCGCCGGTGAACCATTCTTGGTGATGATCACTTGGTCATGGGTTTTGGATGCCGCGTCGACGAGTTCGGAGAGCTTGGCCTTGACGGTCGAAAGCGGCAGCGTTTGCATGTTCACTATTGTAGTCCGAAAAGTGGTCATTAGCGGACTCTTATTCAGGTCAATTGTGCACTACAGCCACGGCAGCGATGCCGTGCCCACTCAGCGGGCGCGCTCCACCCGCTGTTCGTCCCACACCGGCTCGTCCGATTCGTAAACCCTGCCGTCGCTGCCGAAGACGAAGTACCGCTCGAAGCTGCGGGCAAACCAGCGGTCGTGCGTGACGGCCAGCACGGTTCCTTCGAATCCGTCGATCGCTTTCTCCAGCGCCTCGGCGGAATGCAGGTCCAGGTTGTCAGTCGGCTCATCGAGCAGCAGCAGGGTCGCGCCGGAGAGCTCCAGCAGCAGAATCTGGAACCGGGCCTGCTGGCCACCGGAGAGTGAGTCATATTTCTGCTCGGACTGCGACGCCAGGCCGTAACGATCCAAGGCACCGGCCGCCGCCTCCCGGCCCATGCCGGAGCGGTGCTCGTCCCCACGGTGCATGATGTCCAACAGCGTACGGTCCACCAGGTCAGGCCGGGCATGAGTCTGCGCAAAGAAGCCGGGCCTGATGCGTGCACCCAGCTTCACCGACCCTTCATGCGGCACCGGGGCAATAGCCACGTCGGAAACCGGTTGATGCTCGGTGTCCGGATCCGAGCCGCCGGCGGCCAGCAGCCGGAGAAAGTGCGACTTTCCACTGCCATTGGAGCCGAGTACGGCAACCCGGTCACCGAACCAGATCTCCGCGCTGAAGGGCTTCATCAGCCCAATGAGTTCCAGCTTCTGCGCCACCACCGCCCGTTTGGCCGTTCGACCGCCCTTGAGCCGCATCTTCACGTGCTGCTCAAGGGGCAGGGCTTCCGGGGGCCCTGCCTCGAGGAATTTGGCCAGCCGCGTCTGGGCGGCGTGATACCGGTTGGCCATATCGGAGCGGAATGCGGCCTTGTTCTTGTACATATTCACCAGCTCTTTGAGCTTGATGTGCTCCTCATCCCAACGCCGGCGCAGTTCCTCAAAGCGGGCATTCCGGTCATCCCGCGCCTGCACGTAGGACCCAAAGCCGCCGCCGTGGGTCCAGCTGGAGGCTCCGTTGATACCCGGCTCCAGTGTGACGATCCGATTGGCTGCGTTGGCCAGCAGTTCGCGGTCATGACTGACAAACAGCACCGACTTCTCCGAGCCGGCCAGCTTCGACTCCAGCCACCGTTTTCCGGGCACGTCCAGATAATTGTCCGGCTCGTCCAGCAGCAGGATCTCGTCGGGGCCGCTGAACAAGGCTTCCAGTACCAGCCGCT
Organism: Paenarthrobacter sp. Z7-10; assembly: GCF_026932795.1. Classification (GTDB taxonomy): domain Bacteria; phylum Actinomycetota; class Actinomycetes; order Actinomycetales; family Micrococcaceae; genus Arthrobacter_M. Next base: position 101,764 of record NZ_JADPVH010000001.1, read on the forward strand.
TCTGCTCGCCACCACTGAGGGTCGACGCCTTGCGGTACTGGGCTTTGTAGTAATCCACACCCATCGCCGCCATTGTGACTTCGTCCCAGGTGGTCTCCATTTCGTAGCCGCCTGCGTCGCCCCATTCGGCAATGGCGTGCGCGTACGCCATCTGGGTGGGCTCGTCGTCGCGCTCCATCATGGCCAGTTCAGCCGCATCGACGGCTTCTCCGGCGATCCGCACCGCTGGCGGAGCCACCGAGAGCAGCAGCTCCCGGACGGTGGAATCATCCCGAACGGAACCGACAAACTGACGCATCACACCCAGATTCCCGGACTTGGTGACGACGCCTTCGTCGGCGGTGATGTCTGCGGAGATGATCCTCAGCAGCGTTGTCTTGCCGGTGCCGTTAGGGCCTATCAGAGCGGTCTTGGCACCGTCTGACACACGAAAATTCACCCCGTTGAGCAGCTGCCTGCCGTCGGAAAGGAAGTAGTCAATATTTGCAACGTCTATATGGCCCACATCTACAGTCTCCCATTCCGTCGCAGGGCAAGGCCCTTCGCCGGTCGGGAATTCCCCGCCCAGCGCAACGGCAAAAGGATTATGCCGGCCCGGCGTCGAGGACTTAGGGCTTTTTCGCGAACAGGTTCTCGGCGACCATCGTCCACCCGGATGCCGCTTCGGTATCGGACTTCCAGCCCAGCGGGACCAGCCATACAGCCGGCACCCCATGGTCGCCTTTGATCTGCAAACCGCCGGCAGCGAAGGCATCCAGTTTGCTGCAGTCAGACCGCAGCAACGCACCGGTCGCCCCCACTCGCAGCAGGCAGACACCGTCGGAGCCCTGCGGCGCCACGAAAAGGCTCTGTCCCTCAAGCCGGGCCAGCAGCCGCACTTTCGACAGCTGAATGTGCTCATCAAACGCGGTCAAGGACTCACTTGGGAGGACGTCTTCAGGTTTCTGTGCTTGCGCCAGTATCGGGATCAGGTCGGCTGCGGCGGGTGGCGCCACTGGGGTGGGTGCCGGTGGCGCAATGGGCACCGAGGTCGACGGCGGTGTGCCAGGTCTGGTTGAGGGCGCCGGCGTCGGTTCCTGCTCCGGGGGATCAATCGGAACTGGCGTGCGCGTCGGCGGGTCCCCTGGCAGCGGCGACGGCGTTGGCGATGGGGTCGGTTGGACCGGAGGATCCACCGGCACGGGCGACGGCGATGGCGACGGGATTGGCGACGGCGACGGTTGGACCGGAGGATCCACCGGCACGGGCGACGGCGATGGCGACGGGATTGGCGACGGCGACGGTTGGACCGGAGGATCCACCGGCACGGGCGACGGGATTGGCGACGGGGTTGGCGACGGCGACGGTTGGACCGGAGGATCCACCGGCACGGGCGACGGGATTGGCGACGGGGTTGGCGACGGCGACGGTTGGACCGGAGGATCCACCGGCATGGGCGACGGAGGGTTATCGGGCAGAGGCGACGGGGATGGCGCAGCGACCGGAGGATTAGTGACGGCTGGAACCGGCTCCGGCGTGGGCGTCGGGTTGGCAGGAGGCCGATCCATGGGGTCGCCGATGGTCGGCCCAGCGGGTACTGACTCGATTGGCGCCGGTTTCGCCGCTGGCTGGGTTACAGCTGACGGTACTTCCGGGCTGACAGGCACGGTCGGCGGAAGAGAATTACCGATTCCGCCTACCAGCGCAGGCAGGGACGGGACCACGGGATTCAATGGCGGCCGCCACGGGACCCCCGTCATCGGCAGGTCCGCCAAACCGGGCGTCATCGTAAAGTACGCCGACGTTCCGGTGGCTGCGGTCGGCAGCAGCACCGTGCCCACGTCGGGATTGAGGGCGCTGATCATCATCGCGTTGCCAACGTAGATGCCCACATGAGACCAATGCTGGAGACCGTCTGGATTTTGAACCACCAGATCTCCGGGCCTGGGCTCCGTGGTCGGAAGCATGACGCTCCACTGCTCCGTGCGCGGCAGCGAAATTCCGGCATGCCGGTACACCCACTGCACGAAGCCGGAGCAATCCCAGCCCAGAGTTGCGCTGGTTCCGCCCCAGACATAGGAATGTCCCAATCCGGAATAGGCAGCGGCAAGGATGACCGTCTGGCCCTGCGGCGAGATCGATCCGACCAGTTCGGGACGCCAGTCTGGTGCCTGGAATCCAGCGGCGGCCGGCGTTCCGTTCCGGATTTCCGCCAGGGAAACCACCGGGCTCTTGGCAAAGGAGAGTTGGACGTTGGACGGGGAATGGATACCCGCTGCGGCACTTACGCTCGATGGCGCCGGGCCGAACAACGACCATTGCCGGTCCGCCGTACTGCCGTCGGGCAGGAAACGCGAATGTCCCTGGCCCAAAGAGTCCGTGCTCACCAAATGGATGCCAATAAAATCCACCCCGAACAACAGTACGCAGGCGACGGCCAGTGCTTTCCGGTGGCCCCTCGCCGGGACAGGCGGTTCATGCACGGAGGTAACCTCCTGAAACGGCTTGGCGGGTTCTAGCGTGGCGGTACTTTTGGCGGGTTCTAGCGTGCGGTACTACAGAGGCTACGCCCAAAGCTGCCTGAGTCAACAAGTGTTTTTGCCCCGCTGTCCCCCTTGCGGCTGCCGGCTTGCGGCGCCGGTTTTCACCCGGCTCTGCCCGGGACAGTGTTGCAGCCGTCAGAAGCCGGAGGTATCCACCGGAACGCGGGACTGAAGACGCTCGCCGTCGACGTGGCTGTACGCCGTGACCAGACGTCCGCGGCCCAGGCCGCCGATGGATGACGTCGGGAATTGGGCCACGATTGTCGCTCCGTCGAAGGTCACACCGGAGTGATCATGATGCTCCTGGTCAACCTGGTCGTGGTTGAAGGTGGAAAAATCCACCAGATCACCGTTGACGAATTCGATGGACAGCCGACGCTGATGCGAATAGTCGGCGCTGGCTGCGACCAGTCCCAGCAGATACGTGCCATGTGTCGGCAGCGACTTGTCGAGGTCGAACTCAACCCGCAGCAGCTCACCGCTCTCGGCGGCGGAGACCTTTGTGAGTTGCGGAGGGGCTGAATGTGGAGCACCCATGCCAGGACATCCTCCCGTAGCGGACCATTAGGGGGAGCGTAGCACCCGGTCCGCTGCGGGGCCACAATTGCTTGAATTCGGACGGCGGAGGGACGCTACTGACCGGGGGCGCGGATGATCCGGCGGGCGGTGGCGACGGCGATGGCAGCGGTTCGATTGTCCACGCCCAGCTTGTCGTAAATGTGAACCAGATGCGTCTTTACTGTCGCTTCGGAGATGAACAGTGCCTTGGCCATGCCGCGGTTGGTCATTCCGGTTGCCAACAATTCCACCAATTGCACCTCTCGGATGGAGAGGGCAGGCTCAGCACTGCGAATCCGTCCCATCAGTCGTGCGGCCACCGCCGGGGCCAAGGCCGTCTGCCCCGCCGCCGCGGACTGCACGGCCTGGCGGATCTGTTCCGGCGGCGCATCCTTGAGCATGTATCCGCTGGCTCCAGCCTCCACCGCCGCCAGAATGTCCGCGTCCGTGTCAAAGGTTGTCAGGATCAGCACCGGCGGTGGCGAGGGGCGTTGCCGGATCCGGGCGGTCGCCGTAACCTCATCCATGCCGGAGCCCATCTGCAGGTCCATCAGCACCACGTCCACGGGTTCGGCCAAAGCATCGAGGCGGTCCAGTTCCTTGAGCGCCGCAGCGCCATCGGCCGCTTCCGCAGCCACCGTAATGCCCTCGAACCCGCTCAGCATGGCCCGGAGCCCGGCCCGAACCACTGGGTGATCATCGACCAGCAAAATCCGGATTACGTTCGTCATCCGCGGCCACCGACCCGGTTGCCCTCCGGGCGGACGTTGTCGCCGAATGAGGGACGGTCCGCCGCGGGCGCAACTGACACCGCCCGGGCTGCGCCGGAACTTGAAACAGCTGATGCCATCTTGTCGGTCGGGGTGCCCGCACCTGCGGCGGGGGCCGGTGAATCGGGAGCGGCGGCAGGGGCCGGGACCGAGGCCGAGGCGACCGAGGCAGCGCTGGCGGAAACCAAGGGCAGCCGGATGGCCACTACCGTTCCTTCCCTCGGCGCCGATTCCAGTTCGAGGGAACCGGCCAGCGCCGAGATCCGCTCCCGCAGCGAACGGATACCGTACCCGCTCCCATCGGACCGGATCCCCGGACGGACGTCGAGACCCGCTGGGTCGAAACCGACGCCGTCTTCATAAATGTCCAGAGTCACCTCACTTCCCAAAAACGCCAGGGTCACGACGGCGCTGCTGGCTTTGGCATGTATCCAGACGTTGGCGAGGCTGGACTGCGCCGCACGGAGCAGGGCCACGGTATATGGCTTAGGCAGTTCCTCGGCACTGCCCTCCAGCGCGAAGCGGCAGCGAAGGCCCACCCCGCGCGCGGCGGCCTCGCACTCCGTTTTTTCACACAGCCGCCGCAGGCTCTCCACCAGCGAGCTCTCCTCCAGCTGCGGCGAGCTGAGACCGCGAACAAAGTTCCGCGCCCGGCCAGGTTGTCCGAGGCGGCCTGTTGCACGGTGGCAAGCCGCTGCCGCGCGACGGCCACGTCCCCGGCCGCCAGCGAGGCATCCGCCGCACGGGAGACAAGCACGATCGAAGACAATCCCTGAGCCAGGGTGTCGTGGATTTCCCGGGCCAGCCGTTCCCGCTCGGTCAGCACACCGGCGTCGTGTTCGGTCTGCGCCAACTGGGCCCGCGTGCGCCGAAGTTCATCCGCGATCAGGCGCTGCTGACTGCCATCCAGATACAGCGCGCGATAAGCCAGCGACGTCACCACTGAAAAACCGGCACCCACCAACGGTCCCAGCACCATCGCCACCGCCGGCACCGCCAACCCGCTGGCGGCCCACTGGGACACAATTACGGCGGCCGTCATCAGCGCAATCGTCAGCAGCGCCGCCCAACGCCGCAACAGATGCAGGTGCAGGAAGAAAAGCGGAAAGGCCAGCGAGGAGAATTCCGCGCTGCCGGCGAGAAGTATGCCCCACAGGACCGTGACGACGCCCAGCCACAAGATGGCATAGGGATGCGGGTCGAATTTCGCCCGGCCGGCGGCGGAACGCTTCTCCAGAACTGTTCCACCGACGTACACGCCAGCCAGCACGACGGCAAGGGCGGTTCCACCATATTTCAGGCCGGATGGAGCGGTGGAAAGCAGCAGCCGGGCCACGGCGACGGCGAGCAACAGGGCGAAGCCCACGTGCAGCGCCACCCGCAGAAAGCGCAGGATGGGCTCTCCGGAAGACGGCCGGACATCCGGTTTGGATCCGCGCAGTGCGGATCCGTGCAGTGCGGATCCGTGCAGGGGAGGGGCAAAGTCGGCGTCGGGCATCCACCCAGTTTATCTGCCGGCCTGCTGCGCTGACTCAACCAAATGGTTGAGCCGGCAACCAACCGTACGGACAGTGCGGATCATCCATCCCCCCGATGTTGCACTGCCGCTTCGGAGGGAAAGTTGAACTAAGGGAATTCCCCAACACCCTGACATCCAATCGAAAGAAGTAGAACCATGTTTCTCGCCCTCCGTGACATCCGTTTTGCCCGGGGCCGCTTTGCCCTGATGGGCGCCGTCGTCGCCCTGATCACCCTGCTGCTGGTGATGCTCTCCGGGCTGACGGCCGGTCTGGGCAACCAGTCGACCTCTGCCATTGCCGAGCTGGGCCGCACCGGGACCAGCCCGGGCAGCAGCAAGCCGGTCGACACCATTGCCTTCGGTGCACCGGCAGGGAATGAGCCCAAGGCTTCCTTCACAGAGAGCGAAGTGACAGCTGCGCAGGTGGACACCTGGAGACGGCAACGGGGCGTCGGCAGCGCGGAGGCCGTCGGTATCAGTCAGACGCGCTTCCAGGGCACGGGCGACACCAAGGGCACCGCCAACGTTGCCGTTTTCGGAGTGGACCCGGATGCCCGGCTGGCACCGGCACCCGTTACCGCCAACACGGTGGTGATCGGCAAGTCCATCGCCAAGGATCTCTCTCTCACGGTCGGCGAAAAAGCCAGTGTCGGCGGAACGGCCCTGACCATCAGCGCCATCGTGGACGACCAATGGTACTCGCACACCGGCGTCGTCTGGACGGCACTGCCCACCTGGGCCACGCTGGCGCACCTCACCGACTCCCGGCAGTTGGGCACGGTCGTGGCTGTAAGTTACGCCAACACCGCCGGGAACTCTTCCGCGGGCGTGGACGAGGATGCCCGCGAATGCCGCAGCCCAAACGGTAAGCACTTCCCGCACCGGATCCTTCCAGGCGTTGGGCTCATTCCGAAGTGAGAACGGCTCGCTGATGCTGATGCAGGGTTTCCTTTACGGCATCTCCGCCCTGGTGATTGTGGCATTCCTGACCGTCTGGACCGTTCAGCGCACCCGCGACATCGCGATTCTGAAGGCCATTGGCGGGTCCGGCGGCTACCTGCTCCGCGACGCCATGACCCAGGCCGCCATGGTACTGCTGGCCGGTGCCGGAATCGGTGGCGGACTGGGCGTCCTCGCTGGATTCTTCGCTTCGACGGCAGCTCCGTTTATGGTCTCGGCGGCCACGACGGTCCTTCCCATCGCCGGCATCATCGCTCTCGGACTTGCCGGCGCTGCCATGGCCGTGCGGCGGGTCACCAAAGTCGACCCGCTGATCGCCCTCGGCGGCAACTGAGCACGCGCCCCTTTCCACCCACACACCCCACCCCAGTAAAGGAACCTTTGCCATGACTTCCCTGTCTTCCAGCAATGCCAGCGCATTCCAGCCGCTGCTCAACCTCGTCAACGTCAGCCTCGAGTACCCGGACGGCGAAGGCACCCTGAAGGCCCTGGACGGCGTGAGCCTTACGGTTGGTGCCGGGCAGATGTTTTCCCTGGTCGGTCCCTCCGGCTCCGGAAAGTCCAGTCTCCTGGCCGTCGCCGCCACCCTGGTCCGCCCCACCCGCGGACTGGTGTCCATCGATGGCATCGATGTCACCGGGCTCAAGGGCGGCAAGCTCACTGCCCTCCGCCGGGACAAGGTGGGCATTATCTTCCAGCAGCCAAACCTGCTGGCATCTCTGACGGCGGCGGAGCAGCTGGTCATCAGCGACCATCTGCGGGGCACACGGTTGACGGAGGCCCGGTCAAAGGCCATGGAACTGCTGAACGTCGTCGGTCTGGCCTCCTGCGCCGACAAGCGTCCACACCAGCTCTCTGGCGGGCAGCGCCAGCGCGTGAACATTGCCCGGGCATTGATGGGCGAACCCAAAGTGCTGCTGGTCGATGAGCCGACGGCTGCATTGGACCATGAGCGCAGGTCCTCGATCGTGCAACTGCTGCGCCGGGTCACGGACGAGTTCCAGCTGGCCACGGTGATGGTCACGCACGACACGGAATTTGTGCCGCTGACCGATGCGGTGGCGACCATGCGCGACGGCCGGCTTACCACTCCTGCGCTGATTGCCGCCTGAGCTCCCGGCCCGGGTGTCAGAGCCGCGCTTCGGCGTGCCCAGCGGCCGCCCGGGTACCCGCGTGGGATACTGAATGCTGAATCGAGCGGAAGCGAGGAAGGGCACTGCCCGGCCGCCAGGGGCGGCTCACGGGGGTACCCGGCTAAGACGATGAAAAAACGTCCAGTAGTGGTGCGTCTGGTGGGTGCGGTGCTGGCCCTCGTGCTGATCTGGCACGGGCTGGCCACGGTGATCTACCTGAGCGGTTCCACCCGACTGGCCAATATCGCCGGCCCGGGAACCATCAACGCGTATATGACCCCGATCTTTAAACAGTACTGGTCAGTCTTTGCCCCGGACCCGATCCACGAGGACACCGAGTTGGAAATCCGGGCCACGGTGGACGGAAGCAGCACTGAGTGGTTCAACGTCTCCAAGGCCGACGTGAATCGCTCCATCCTGCACCACCCGGTGCCCTCCCGGCTGTACCTGACCAATTTCCAACTGACCTCGCACTACCAGGTTTCGGCTTCCCTGCTGCCCGAGGATCTGCAGCAGGTGCCGGGTAAGTCCTATGTTGGCCAGGATTGGCAGCAACAGCTTAAGCAGGACCTTGCGGCGAACGGCAGCACCGCGGACGCGGAGGCCGTGGCGCAGTTCATCAAGGACGAGACTGCGATGACGTCAATGGCCAGTTCGGTGGCCAGGGCGCGCTGGGGTGACGGCGTCACGAGGGTTCAGATCCGAATCGCCACCATCCCGGTTAAGCCTTATCCGGTCCGCAAGGACCCGAACTACCAGGTCAAAACCACGTATTTTGATGCCGGTTGGCGGCAGATCGTCAAGGTGCCGGACATTGATCTTGCGGCCATCGCATCCATGTACGGTAAGAAGGCGGTGACGGCGAATGCCGGTCAATAACACTGGTCCGTCCCACACCCCCGCGCAGACGACGCCGCCTCCGCTGCCGGCCGCGACGGCCACTGCCGACGACGACGGCATCAGCCGCCCGCCGAAGGGTGCTTCGGTGCCTGCGTCAGCCCGGACGGCGGCGAAACTGAACGTCTTTGGACGGCTGGAGTCCTGGCTGCTGGATGGCAAGCGGGCGCAGTATGGAACGTCCATACTGCGCATCCTGCTCGGCGCTTGCGCCGTAGCGATTGTGGCAACCAACATCATGGACCGCAAGTACATCTGGGGCACTGCCTCTGGATGGGCGCAGCCGTACCGCGAAGACAGCATCTGGAACTTTTGGCTTTTCAAGTTCTTCGGAGCCTCTGATCCGGATTGGATGCTGATAGCCAAGCTGGTGCTGTTCGCCGTCTTCGGTGTCCTGATGGTGCTGGGCTGGCGGACCCGCATCGTCACGGTCGTCACCTGGCTGATGTTTACCTCGCTCGCGGCTCTCGGACCCACCTCCTCTGACTCCGCGGACAACGCTTTTCGGATCATGCTCCTCTACAGTTTCTTGACCGACGGTTCGCTCAAATGGTCCCTGGATTCTCGCCGGCGCCGGATCAAGGCGGAAAAACTCTCCACCGGAAGGCGTGTTTCGGCCGCCGCAGGCACCTTGATTCCGCCTTGGATCGGGGTCATAGTTCACAATCTCGCCGTGGTCGCCATCGGCGCCCAGGTGATCGTTATTTATCTGATTGCCGGTCTGGCCAAGGCCCGGGGCGCCTTGTGGCAGAACGGGACGGCCATCTACTATCCGATGTACTCGGAGAACTTCAGTCCCTGGCCGCAGCTGAACCACCTGCTGGTTGCCAATAACCTGATGGTTCACCTGATTTCGTGGGGCTCGGTGGCCATTCAGATGCTCTTTCCGCTGCTGCTGCTTAACCGCTGGACCCGACGCCTCGCCGTCGTCGGCATGATCGCCATGCATGCCGGCATCGGCATATTTCTCGGACTGAGTGTTTTCTCGTTGGCCATGGTCGCCGCCGACGTCATCTATGTCCGGGACTCGACAATGGAATCAATCTCGAATTGGGTCAGGTGCAAGTGGGGCACGAATGCCCGCCGGCAGAAAAAACCTTACGTCCAAGGTCCCGACGACGCCGCCAATCCCGACCCGGCCTAAGCACCCCTGATCGGGCTTCCGCGGGAAATCTGGAGTTCCACCGTTCCTTATAGACCCAATGGCGG
>NZ_JADPVH010000001.1:111362-148220 GCF_026932795.1 Paenarthrobacter sp. Z7-10
TAGAACCCGCAAAGGCCGTGCACCGCCGGGCCGGGCGGGGTCGACGACGAACACAGGTAGACACCCTTCGCGGGTGTTCGCCATGGTCTGGCGGAGATGACGGGACGCTTGAGTAACTGCAGCAGGGTCACGGCTCCGGCACTGAAATCCCCGCCCACATAATTGGGGTTGTAGATGCTGTATTCCTGAGCCGTGATGGTGTTGCTGGCCAGAATAACGTCGCGGAAGCCGGGAGCGAAACGCTCAATCTGCGCCGTGATCGCCGCTGCCATGTCGACCGTGGAGCCTGCGGGAACATGCGTGTAGGTCCACAGCACATGCTTGCCCTCAGGAGCGCGGGTGGAATCGTGCGGCGTAGGCTGACTGAGCAGAACGTACGGATTGGTGGGATGCTTTCCGGAGGCCACCTCCGCCTCTGACCGGGCGATCGCGGCCCGGGTGCCGCCCAGATGCATGGTCGGCGCGAGAGCCAGTTCAGGGTTGCTCCATGGCACGGGTCCGGACAGCGCGAAATCCACCTTGCAGGCAGCGTTGCCGTATTTGAACGCCGCAAGTTTCCGCAGGTACTCCGCCGGCAGCTCAGGACCGGCGATGCGTGCCAGTGAAGCTGCGGAAACGTCCAGCAGGACCGCTTGGGCTCCGGTTTCGGCGCGGATTTGGGCCAGCGAGGAGACGGGGGCGTCCAGGACAATCTCGCCGCCGTGGGCCAGCAGGTCTGCGGCCATGGCATCGGCGATGGACTGCGAACCGCCCCGCGGCACCGGCCAGCCGCGGCCATGCGCATGCGCGCCGAGCAGCATTCCCGCACCGCCGGTGGAGAGCCGGGGCATCCTGCCTATCGAGTGTGCGTTAACCCCGCTGATCATGGCCGGGGCAATGTCCTGTTGAAACCTCAGATTCCACAACGGGGATCCCTGTTCCAAGGTCCGGAGACCGTAAACAAGCGCCGCCAACGGGTTGCGCGGAATCCGCAGCAGTTGGTTTTGCGTGAAATCAGTGACGCCATCCAGGAGCCGCAGAACCGGCGCGAACAGGTTCCGGTACGCATCGCCGTCACGTCCCAGGCCTTGTGCGGTTCGGTCAAGGTCCCGGTAGGCAATTCCGGCCCGACCGCCATCCAGAGGATGCGCATAGGAAATGTCCGGCACCATCAGGTCCACCCGCTTGTCCAGCTCGAAAGCCTGGAAGAAGGGCGAAGCCAGCGCCATCGGGTGCACCGCCGAGCAGACATCGCTCAAAAAGCCGGGGAGGGTAAGCTCCGTGCTGCGCGCGCCACCGCCAAAGCTTGATGCCTTTTCATAGACGCGTACCTTTAAACCCGCGCGCGCCATGGTGAGCGCGGCGGCAAGACCATTTGGGCCGGACCCTACGACGACGACGTCGGTCATGACCCGCTCCCCGCTCCAGACGCGTCCTGCTCAACTTTGCTCCGCGCGGACGTGCTCATTCCAGCCCGCAGTCCCATGCGGCCACGGTGCAGGGCACCGCGTGCCCGCCGGCGCAGCATCAGTGCCCGGGACAGTAAACGGAACCTGAGGACCTTCACCGGCAGGTCAAAGGTGGTCGGCAGGACGACGACGTTCCGGGAAAAGTTCCGCTTGAACGTCGTGACGTTAGCCAGCGAAGGGTAAGTCTCGCTTACGATTCCGGTGAGGCCGCAGCTGTGGTTGCCGTTGGCCTTGAGCATCCGAAAACTCTCCCACAGCAGCAGGTAGGGGGCAAAGGACTTGCGCGCTGCTGCGGAACTTGCCGCAAAGTAATAGACCGAATATCCGCGGTACTCCGTGGTGATCAACCAGCACAGGGGAGTCGAATCCAGATAGGCCACGAGCAGTTCAGTACGATCCGCCAAGGTGGTCAGCAGTGTCTCGTAGTAGCGCGAAGTAAAGGCGGAAAAACCGTCCCGGGCCGCGGTTTCACTCATAATGGGGAACAAATCCCGGTGGAACAGCTCTACTCGTTCCGCCCGGTCGATGATGCGGACTTCCACTCCCGCCCGCGTGGCCTTCCGGATGGATTGCCTCGCGTTCGCACGAAAGCTGGCGAGCATGGCTTTCTCATCCTGGGTCAGGTCCACGACAATCTCCCGGTCATACCACCCCGGTTCCAGAGCCCTTGCCACGGGGGGCTGTGGGTGTTCCACCTGCAGGCGCACAAACACCGGGTCTACCCGCGGATCCGCGGCGAACTGGGCCCGAACGGTGTTCAGGAACCGCCCTTCAGCTGCCGGCGTTCGCGGGGAAAACCAGACCGGCCCGTTCACCACCACCATGGAGGCACGTAAACGCCGGGTCGAATACAGGTAGCTCGCAATGGCTGCCAGCGTCCCGTCGGAGTCGAAGTAGCCGAAGATACCGGCCGGTCTGCGACCCGTCCCGCGCTCAAATTCGGCCCACTGCGGTGTCTGTTCCAGCGGCACCACAGTGTCGGGGCAGGAGGCAATGAGGTCCTCAAAGCGCGCCGCGTCCAGCTCTTCAATACGGTAGTGCTGGCCATTCACGGGGTATGCCCTCCTTGGGCTGATGCTGCAGGATGCGACTCATCAGCTGCTGCTGACGCGAGACGGATACCTGCAGGAGTTGGATGGGCAGTGGCAGGCGAAAGTTGGCGGACCGTCTTCAGGTTACCCGAGCGCGACCGGGCAGCGGCAGGATGAGCCGGTCCGGTGACCGTTCCAGCAGCCCTCCCTGCGGATCATCGGCACCGGCGCGGCGCACCACGTCGTAGGCCGGATGGACGATATCCCGGATGACAAGTGCCATGACCACCAGGGTCGCAATCCCACCCAGCGCAGCAGCAAGGACAAAGTACGGCATGTCTATGGAGTGCTGGGCGTTTCCATCGCCGAGTTCGCGGCCCAGGAACAGCTGCCAGGCCAGGAACTGCAGGATCTGGAAACACTGCCACAAAAGCGCGGTCCGCCATTTCGGCCGGGCCAGAGCCAGCAGCGGGATCAGCCACACAACATGCTGCGGCACAGCATGTTTATCCACCAGCGAATATCCCGCCACCAGCAGGAAGGCAAGTTGAGCCATCCGGGGACGACGAGGCGCCGCCAGCACCAGCCAGGCGGTGGCAAGCAAAATCAGGACCCCGAACACTATCTCCACCGAGTTCGCGCCGGAAATAGTTAGGGATTCATGGCCGAGACGCTGGGCCACCAAGTTATAGGCACCGTAGAGCGATGAAGGCGTCGCCGCATCTGCCATCCGGTCGGTGAAGTACGCCAACCAGGAAGCGGGATTGAGCACCAGTATCGGAAGGGTCAGCGCTAAGGCTGCAGCAGCGGCTGCGGCAGCCGTCTCCAGGAAGGGCAACCAGCGCCCGGTCCGCAGGGACAGCAGGAGCACAGCCAGCAGAATCAGCATTGCATACGGCTGAGCACAGCTGGCCAAGCCCAGCACTGCGCCGGCGGAAAACGTGCGCCGGCGGGCGAAGAGCAGCATTCCCACGGCAACCAGCGCCACCGCCCACATGTCCCAGCTGGTGAGGGCGGTGAACAACAGCACGGGACTTAGCGCCAGGATTGCCGCGTCCCACGGACGACGGCGGGCACTGCGCGAAGTCGCCACGACGGCTGCCAGCCACATTCCAATGATCAGGCCCGCGTTCAGGTCGAAGAACGCCAACTGTCTAGGCATCCCGTGGCCTGCGGGACCGGTTAGCCAGGCCGTGATGCCGGCGGCAGCACCGATGAGCACGGGGTAATTGAAGGTCGAGCCCGGACTGAAATAGGGAAAGGATCCCGCCAGTCCCTTGGCCTTAAAAGCATTGGGCAACTCTGACCAGCATGTCGTGGAGTACTGATCAGGGGTGCTCCAACCCACTTGACGGCAGTGAAATTTGAACAGCAGCGCCAATAGTCCAGAGACGATCACCAGCACTGTGAGGACACGTTCCACAGTAAAGAAAGCGGGCTCAACAATGCCTGGCGCCGTTCGCCGTCCCAGCGGTCCGCCCACCACTTCAGTCATCCGCCGCAGCAGCGAATCGCCGCGTGAAGGGGACACGATTCCGACGCGGCGGCGGGTCAGCTGCTCGAAATCCTCCATGGTTTTGAGCATACCGGCTGGGTCCTCCCAGCCGGACCGGGCCAGTCGGGTAACGATTGCCGGCTGCGGCCCCAGCCGGAACCAGGAAGCCCACACCGGGTCGGCGTGGGCTTCCCGCGGTTCCGCCACGGCGGTCCGTTGGGAATCGGAACGGAGATCAACATATGCCGCCTCTCCCGCAGAGATAACTGGACGGGTACGAACTACCGAATGTTGATGATGTTAAGTTCGTTGATCTTCCTCAACTGCTCCTCGCGGACGGTTTCGATCCGCTTCTGGTCAATTGGAGAGAAGAAGACTCTCCGGATGGATGACATGGATGGTCTTGAATTCATGGATATTACCTCCTTTCGGCTGGTACTACTGAATCGGTACTGATCATTTCGGTTGCTACTGATTTTCGGCGCGGCAAATAAAGCAATTCCCTAAATCGGATCAAACCTTATTCGGGCATAAAATTGCGCGATTAGTCTTAGGCCTGTTTCCAATGCGGAGTTGATAATGTGCCCGACGGTCGCATCCGCCGGCAGCAGAGGCAGTCCCTGAAACGGGAGACTTCTGTGCAGGAGCTGGATCGCGAATATGGTCCCGACGGGACCTGCCGGGCTAAAGCCAGCCGGTTGGTGACTTTACTGGTCAGCCCTTGAAGGCTGGCCGCGCGGTTGCATAAAGCGAACCGGCGCGCGCAGCGGACAGAGGCCACAGGGTAACAACTACTGAGGTGTGATCATCCGTACCGAACTGTCCGGTCTTCGTCGCGTTCATCATTACAAGGCCTCCTTTTCTCTGCTGCGCGTACATTCAGGCGGATCGCACTGAACTCATAAACAAAGCTACAGCATGGACCGGCAGTTGACCACCATAATCATAAACTTTTTGAAAAAGTGTTGGGATTGGCTCATTCCACTGCGGTGAGGGCCAGAATCCTTTGTTAAAGACCCCATTGTTCAATGGCTGGCGTCCGCTTATCCCAGCCCAAGGTGCAGACCTTCGCAGTGCCCAGCAGAAAATGCCGCCCTTCGACGGCGTCGAGCTGCAGCCAGCGGGCGGTCAATATCCGCAGGAAATGGCCATGCGCCACAAGCAGCGCGTTAACCAGCGTGGCTCCGCTGGCCTGTGGGCCCTGTACCCGCGCAATAATGGCATCTGCCCTTGCGGCCACCTGGTCCAGCGATTCGCCGTTGGGGACGCCGTCCTTCCAGATCAGATAGGCAGGGTTTTTTGCGCGCACCTCTGAGCTGTTGACGCCCTCGTAGTCGCCGTAGTCCCATTCACACGCCTGTGGCTCAACTTCGGCGTCCGGGAAGCCTGCCAGCTCGGCCGTTCGCCGCGCGCGCTGCAACGGCGAGGTCAGCACCAGGTCGAACCTGACCGCCGCCAGGACATCAATGGCGGAGGCGGCCTGTTCTTCTCCCGTCCTGGTCAAGGGAAGGTCCGTCAGCCCGGTGTACTGGCCGCTTTTGGACCACTCGGTCTCACCGTGGCGCAGCAACCAGAGTTTAGGCAGCGGCGGCCCACCCGCCCCCACATCAGCGTTCATCGGGCTCTCCAGGCTCATCCGCAGCCTGGGCCTCGGGTTGTTCGGCCCACCAGTTGCGCAGCCTGCGCTCCGCCTCGGCCCGCCCCAGCGGTCCGTCGTCCATTCTCTCCTCCAGCAGGAACCGGTACGCCCGGCCCACCACCCGCCCAGGCTTAAGGTTCAGCAGCGCCATGATCTGCCCACCATCGAGGTCCGGTCGGATCGCCGCCAGTTCCTCGTGCTCGGTCAAAACCGCTATGCGCTGCTCCAGGTCGTCGTAGGCGAAGGAGAGCCTGTCCGCCTTGCGCTGGTTCCGCGTTGTGACGTCGGAACGCGTCAGCCGGTGCAGCCGCTCCAGCTGGGGACCTGCGTCGGTGACATATCGGCGAACGGCGGAATCGGTCCAGTCGGCATCGCCGTAACCGTAAAACCGCATGTGCAGCTCCACCAGCCGGCTGACAGCTTTGATTGATTCATTGTCAAAGCGCAGCGCCTTCATCCGTTTGGCTGTCTGTTTCGAGCCCACCACATCGTGGTGGCGGAAGGTCACCGCGCCGCCCCGTTCAAATCGCCGCGTAGCCGGCTTCCCGACGTCGTGCATCAATGCGGCGAAACGCAGCACAAAGTCCGGGCCGGGCACCGGACCGTCCTGACCGGACTCCATTCCAGCTGCCTGCTCCAGCACCTGCAGCGAGTGCTGGTAAACATCCTTGTGCCGGTGATGCTCATCCATTTCAAGCTTGAGGGCAGGCACCTCCGGAAGCACCTCGGCGGCCAGACCGGTCTCGACCAGGAGGTCGATGCCGGTTCGCGGAGATGCGCCGCAGATCAACTTGACCAGTTCATCCCGAACCCGCTCCGCGGAAATGATGCTGATCCGTCCGGCCATCGCCGTCATGGCCGCCAGCACGTCGGGGTGGACGGTGACGCCGAGCTGCGAGGCAAACCTTGCCGCCCGCATCATCCGCAGCGGGTCGTCGGAAAAGGACGACTCGGGCGAGGACGGCGTCCGCAGCTGCCCGGCGTGCAGATCCCGTACGCCCCCATAGGGATCAACCAGTTCCAGTGAGGGCAGTCTGAGCGCCATCGCATTCATGGTGAAGTCCCGGCGCTGCAGGTCATCTGCCAGCGAGGTGCCGAACGCCACCGCCGGTTTGCGGGACTCCGGATCGTAGGCGTCGGCGCGGTAGGTGGTGATCTCAATGGTCAGGGCACGTTTGCGCAGTCCGATGGTGCCGAAAGCACGGCCAATCTCCCAGTGCGCATCCGCCCACTTCTTGGTCAGCTTAAGCGTCTGGCTGGGAGTCGCGTCGGTGGTGAAATCGAGATCGGGGGACGTTCTGCCCAGGAAGAGGTCCCGGACCGGTCCACCGACCAGGGACAATTCATGCCCAGCGTCCACAAAAAGTTGACCGAGTTCCAGAACGACCGGGTCTAAAGATGAGCTATCCAGAACTTGCACCATAGTGCAGTTAACAATGCCAGACTTTCTTTCCCGGGCCCGCTGCGGACCCACAGAGGAGCCGACAATCTGTCATCATCGGGGTGCAAAGGTAGTTAGAGTGGACTTCATGGCCCACCCAGTCCCGAGTGCCCCGAAGCGGACGCCGTTGCCTTCGGCAATCGGTGGCCACGTCGCGCCTGGGGTCCATCCGCCGGTTTCGCAACTGCCCACGGTGGAGGAGATTTCCGCCGGTGGTGTCGTCGTGGAACGGGCCGACGGCGAACTTCGAGTGGCGATTATCGCCCGCCTTAACCGCGGTGGCAGGCTGGAATGGTGTCTGCCGAAGGGGCACCCCGAGAACCACGAAAACCACCAGGAAGCCGCCGTCCGCGAAATTGAAGAGGAAACCGGGATCAGCGGGAAAATCCTCGCCCCGCTGGGAAGCATCGATTACTGGTTCACGGTCAGCGGCCATCGGGTCCACAAAACGGTTCATCACTTTCTGCTCCGGGCAACGGGCGGCGAGTTGACCATTGAAAACGATCCGGACCACGAAGCAGTCGATGTCGCCTGGGTCAAGTTGGCGGACCTGCCCAAGAGGCTGTCTTTCCCCAACGAGAGGCGCATCGCCGACCTGGCCCGGGAAGTCCTTCCGCAGGTCCTCTGAACCGGTGGGCTCCGCCTGAGTCGTTATCCACTGACTTTGCCATGGGGGCGCTGCCTGTCCGGATGGACGGATGAGATGATGGTTGGCGATGACAAATCAAGCAGCAGCAGCCCCGGTTCCCGGTCCGAGTGCACGGGAACCCGAAACAGCCGCCAGATCCAGCGCGAACATGGCAGTGGGGACCCTCGCGTCGCGCATCCTCGGCTTCCTCAAGGGCATTGTCCTGGGCGCTGCGGTGGGCGGTTCCCAGGTTTCCGGCGTGTTCGAGGCTGCGAACACCATGCCCAACATCATCTATCTGCTGGTGGCCGGCGGAGTTTTCAACGCCGTCCTCATCCCGCAGATCATCAAGGCCAGCAAGGCCCCGGACCGGGGTGCCGACTTCATTTCCCGGCTGCTCACTCTGGCGGTCATCTTCCTTCTCGCCGTGACAGTACTGCTCACAGTGGCTGTGCTGCCCGTAATGATGGTTACCACGGACTTTTCCGGGTCCAAGCTCGCCTTGGTGACCGCTTTTGCCACGCTGCTGCTCCCGCAGATCTTCTTTTACGGCCTGTACTCCCTGCTCGGCCAGGTGCTGAACGCCCATGGCTCATTCACTGCATATGCGTGGGCGCCGGTGGTCAACAACATCGTGGCCATCGCCGGTCTTGGAACGTTTATTGTACTGATGGGCAGTAACGCCGCCAGCCCGCATTCTATTGATAACTGGACGCCGACCCAGACGCTGCTGCTCGCCGGAACCGCAACCCTGGGCATCGTGCTGCAGTCTTTCGCGCTGCTCTGGCCATTGAAGAAGCTGGGACTGGGACTGCGCCCGCGGTGGGGACTGCGCGGAGTGGGGCTGCGGGCCACCGGGCATATCGCCGCCTGGACAACTGCCACAATGGTGGTGGGAAATCTGACCTTCCTGCTGATTGAAAGAATCGCCACCATCCCGGCGGAAGCAATGGACAACGGGGTGCTGGACAAGGGCGCCATCATTGCCGGTCCGTATGAACTCGGCCGGGCCACTGAGTTGTACATCCTGCCGCATTCGGTGATTGCGCTGTCCATCGCAACGGTCCTGTTTACCCGCATCTCGCGCGCAGCCGCGGCCAAGGACGACGACGGCGTCCGCATGTTTCTCTCACAGGGCCTGCGGACCACCGGGGTGGCCACGGTATTTGGAGCGGTGGCACTGTTGGTCCTCTCGGGTCCCTTCGGAATGCTGTTCAGTGGCGCCAGCCGGCAGACCGCGGTGAACATCGCCATCACGCTGGCCATTCTGGCTGTCGGATCCCCCTTCCTGAGCGCCAATTTCATGATGACCCGGGTCTTCTACCAAAACTCCGTTTGTCATCCAGTGCATCCTCATCGTTTTCGGCGTCGGAACCGCACTCCTGGCGGCTGTCCTGCCCGTCGCCTGGATCGTGTTTGGCTTGGCCCTGAGCTACACCTTGGGCAACATCCTCGCCGTCGTGGTGACGCACGCTTTCCTGCGCCGCAAAATCGGAGATTATGGAACTGCCAGCATTGTGCTGGCGCACCTGCGCTTCATCGCTGCCGCGGCCGCTGCGGGGCTGCTTGGCGCGGGGATTCTCTGGTTGTTCGGCGGTTTCACTGCGTCCGGCTTCTCCTGGCAATCCCGGTATTCGGCAATTCTGGTGATCGTCGTCGTAGGCCCGTGCATGACGGCGGTCTATCTGGGAGTTCTCAAACTGTGCAAGGTTTCCGAACTCGATGACCTGGTGCAACCGCTGCTCGGCAGGTTCAGAACCAAACCGGCCGCCGGGCCGCCCCACGGCGGGTAGCCACGCCGCTTTGAACGGGGTTTAAGCAGTGCATCCGATAGGATCGGAAGCTGATACGACCTGCGCTGATAACCAGTCACAGGCCATGCTTGTCACACCAGGAGGATACGGTGGCACAATCCGTAGACGTCGGATCGATCCTCGGCGGCCGCTACAAGATCACGGCCCGCGTGCTCGCAACGGCCGAACAGGATGTGGTGCTCGACGGCATCGATCAGGTGCTCAGCCGCCCTGTCAGTATCCTGGTGGCCGGCCCGGATAATGGGGACCATCTCAGCCAGGGAGCCCGCGAAGTCGCCACCGGCGAACGGCAGGCGAACCTTCAGATCCTCGACCTGGGCAACAGTGATGGAACCACCTACCTGATCTCCAATAAGAGCTCCGCGGCAGAACTCCTGGACCTGGTGGTACCCACCGCTCCCTTCGAGGAACCGTTTTTCACCGACACGCTTGGCAACGAGATTTTCGGTATGCCTCGTCCCGAATTGCCGCAGGAGTCCGATTCTTACGACTATGTCTACGAGGACCAGCCTCGGGACCGTGACCCGGAACCAGAACGCGGCGGCGGTCCGGCGCGCAAGGGTCGGGAATCTGGCTCGACAGAGCTTTCCGCCGCAAAGAAAGCCTCCAAGCAGGCATCCAAGCCAACGATGCCGCCGGGCGTCGTTCCGCCCGCGGCCGCCGCAGCGCGGAATCCGGGCGCCGCAGCCCAATCCGCCGCCGAGAATCGGGGGGAACCGCAATCCTCCGAGTCCAGCGGCGGCGCTCCCACCCCCAAAGTCACGCTCTGGTCCGACGATGATTACGGCTTCATCAATGAAGAACGAAGCCGCGGCGCGGCGGCCGCTGCCCCACCTGCCGCGGCCCTCGCCGCAACCGGCCGGAAGGCCTCCAATTTCCCAGCCTCGGCGCGGGCCGCCAGCATAGGTTTCGACGACGGCGGCGACGACGGCGACGACGGGAACGGGTTCGAGGATGACGACGAAGAAAACAATCCAAAGGCCGGTGGACGGTGGTTGGTGGGCGCCGTCGTTGCTGTGATCATTGTGGCCGCCCTGATTTTTGCGGTCAGCAACATCAGCACCCTCTTCGGACCGAGCCCCGTTGCCGGCCCGGCGTCGACGTCGTCGTCCGCTGCCGCTCAGCCCACCGATACCGCTCCAGCCTCCAAACCCGCCACGAACGGGGCCAGCACTCCGCCCCCAACGGCGGCGGTAGCGCCCGTCATCGCCTCGGTGACGCGGCTGGTACCCGATGCACCGAACATGGGCAGTGAGTACGACGGAAAGCTGCCAACGACCGTGGACGGCAACCCGGGGACATTCTGGCAAACTCTTGAGTATTCAAACGACAGTTTCGCCGGACTGACAAGCAGCGTCAACCTGGTCGTCGGATTGGTTGCCCCCGCGGACATCAAAACGGTAACGATCAGCCAACTTGGCGGCTCCGGCGGCAGCTTCAGACTGCTGACGAACAACCAACCTACCCTTGACGGCGCCAAAGAGATTGGCACGGGAAGTTTTACCTCAACCGATATCACCCTCACCGCGCCGCAGGGAACCAAGGCTCAATACGTCATCATCAGTTTCACTCAGCTGCCCAAACAGCAGTCATTCCAAACCTATCCGTACGCAGTCAAAATCGCCGGAATCGGTATCAAATAGCCTGCCGGCACCCGGTAGTCTTGACAGAGACAGGTTAGACCCGGGCCGGAATAAGGCGTGCTGCTTCGTAGTTGAGATGGTGGCAAGCCCAGAACGCGTGGGCCCATCGACGAAGGAAGAGGTTCTCCACCCGTGAGCACCGAAGCAAGCCCGGCCGGCAACGTGCGCGACGTCATTATCGTCGGCTCCGGCCCTGCTGGGTATACCGCCGCGGTATACACTGCCCGTGCCAATCTGCGCCCCCTGATGATCGCCGGGTCGGTGACAGCCGGTGGTGAACTGATGAATACCACCGACGTTGAGAACTACCCCGGTTTTCCCGACGGAATCATGGGACCGGACCTGATGGAACAGTTCCAAAAGCAGGCTGAGCGTTTTGGTACCGAAATACTGTTCGACGACGTCACGAACGTTCAGCTCGATGGAGACATCAAAACGGTGACTCTCGCCGACGGTGAAGTGTTTCATGCCAAGACTGTGATCATTTCCACCGGGTCTGCGTACCGGGAGTTGGGCCTTGCGGACGAGAAGCGTCTCTCCGGCCACGGCGTGAGCTGGTGTGCCACCTGCGATGGGTTTTTCTTCACGGACCAGGACATAGCCGTCATCGGCGGAGGCGATTCCGCGATGGAGGAGGCACTGTTCCTGACGAAATTTGCGCGCAGCGTGACGGTGGTTCATCGCCGCGATAGCCTCCGGGCATCTAAAATAATGCAGGACCGGGCCAAGGCCAATGACAAGATCCGGTTCGTCTGGAATTCCGAGGTCAGCGGCATCGATGGTGACAATAAAGTTCACGGACTGCAGCTGAATAACCTGATTACTGGTGTTCAAAGCAGCCTCCCGATCACTGGCATTTTCGTTGCTATAGGCAACGATCCTCGGGTGGACCTGGTCCGGGGCAAACTGGCGCTGACGGACGAGGGTACCATCGCGGTCCAGGGACGCACGTCAAAGACAAGCCTCGCCGGAGTATTTGCAGCTGGCGATGTTATTGATCCTACTTACCGGCAGGCCATCACGGCCTCCGGATCGGGCTGCGTCGCCGCAATTGACGTCGAGCACTATCTGGCCGATCTCGCCTCCCAAACCAACGCTTTATTGACCTCCGTTCTGCAGTCCTGATCAGAAAGAGAAAATTATGAGCAACGCCAAAGCTGTTACCGATGCATCCTTCCAAACTGACGTCCTCGGCTCCGATAAGCCTGTAATCGTAGACTTTTGGGCTGAATGGTGTGGTCCCTGCCGGAAACTGAGCCCGATCTTGGATGAGATTTCCGTGCAGTACGCGGACAAGGTCGACGTCGTTAAGGTTGATGTCGACGCCAATCCTTCCATTTCGGCCGAGTATGGGATTACCTCCATCCCCACCGTGTATCTTTTTCAAGGTGGAGAGCTGAAGAGCACCGTTATCGGTGCACGACCTAAGCAGTACTTCGAGACTGAATTTGCCGACTACTTGAAGTAGACCAGCCGGACTCTGGTGCCGGCACCGCTGCCCATAGGGCGTTCTGCGGTGCCGGTACTTTTGTGAGTTCGTCCCGATCCGTGCCGGACTAAACCGAGAATCAATTATCGCCTGCCTTGCCAGCGTTTCACGTGAAACCGGTAGTCCTTCACCACCAGCCTGCGGCGATAACCCGTCCGACAAATGCGGGGCGAAATTCTAATTTCAATCCCGCGTCGTTTTTTCCGCAGCTCGTCCTGGCTCAGACTCACGCGTTTATCCCCAGTCTGGAGAAGCTACGCACAGGGTTATCCCCAGTTGTGGATTGACACGCAAGCCCAACGGTGTCGTTGACCGGGGCGATCTCACGCCGAGAGCCGCAGCGCGGCCCGCTCTAAGAACGAGTAGCTCTGGCTGCATAGCAACCCTTCCGACGCTCAGGTGGCCCCGGACGATTCCCCTAGCCGCGGTCGAGCCGCCAGTAAATCCCGGACGATGCGAAAAGTAGGTCGTTTTCAAACATGCTCACACATAGTTTTCGACTGTAATCGGTTCTGCCTAGGCGCGTTTTGGGGGTCAATGACCGTGCATCTTCTAGCGCACCATGCCTAATCCAAGAGGCAGCCGTACGGTGATGGACTGGCCAACGTTCCACGTGAAACACACGCAGCTGGCAAGATGATACCGCTTCCGAGCATCGTGTTTACGCCTTGCGAGCTCCGGAAGGCACTGCGTCTTGGATTTACAGGAACATATTGGAAAAGAGTGCGGATATAGCCACTGCCGATGGGCTCTTCGGTGTGATCCAAGGTTGCGCACATGTTCTTCTCGCTCCAACAACCATCGTGTACGTCTTCGATCCTGGCGAGCAAAAGAAACATGCCGGCTGCAGCTTTACTCCGCATGGAAGACCAAAGAAACACGAAGGCCATTACTACAAAAACCGCCCAAGTAAACACTCGCATGGGCGTTGATCGCCCCAGTTAGAGTCTGCAGGTATTCGTTTCACGTGAAACCAGGGGACAATGGAAATTCAGCCGCTTAGACGTTGGAACTTGAACCAAGCACGTCCATAATGCGGTTCAGGTCCTCAACAGACGCAAAATCGATGCTCACTTTCCCTTTCCGGGCGCCGAGGGTAATTTTAACGTTCGTATCAAGACGATCAGACAACGCACCGGCCAAATAATCCAGGCGCTCATGCCTTGCATTAGGTTTGCTGGGACCCTTCCGTGAGGCATCGGGGGACTGATACATCGACACAGCCTCTTCCGTTGCGCGCACTGACATCCCCTCGGCGACAATCCGCTGCGCCAGGCGCTCCATCGCTGCCGAGTCGGGAAGTGACAACAGGGCACGGGCATGACCGGCACTGAGGACCCCTGCAGCCACCCGACGCTGAACGAGAGCCGGCAGTTTCAACAGCCGAAGTGTGTTCGTAACCTGCGGGCGGGAACGTCCGATCCGGTCCGCCAGCTCCTCATGCGTCGTTCCGAAATCCTCAAGCAGTTGCTGGTATGCCGCCGCCTCCTCCAGCGGATTCAGCTGGCTTCGATGCAGATTCTCCAACAGAGCATCCCGGAGCAGGTTAAGATCTGTTGTGTCACGGATTATGACCGGTATGGTGGCCAGTCCAGCCTTCTGCGAGGCCCGCCAGCGCCTCTCTCCCATCACCAACTCGTACGGTTCCCCGTTCGGCTCTGCCGATTTCCGCACGATGATGGGCTGGAGGATACCGACTTCCCGCACCGAATGGACCAGTTCGGCCATTTCATCTTCATCGAAGACCGTGCGTGGTTGTTTCCTGTTGGGATGAATGTCCCCGACTTGCAGTTCAGCGAATTGGGCACCCGGCACTTGCACCAAGCCGTCCGTGGCGGTCATTTCACGTGAAACAAGCGCCTTCACGGGAGATACCGTCTTTGCCTCCGGAAAAAACAGGTCCACGGGTCTGGCCGGGGGGCCCTGCGAGGATTCCGCTGCGCTGTCACTGCCTGCCACACTGCTGGGAATCAGGGCACCTAGGCCCCGGCCGAGTCCTCTACGCTTGTCGGTCATGGACAACAGTTCCCTCCAGTGAAATAACCCGGACTACGCCGGAGATTAGTGCGAAAGCAGATGTTGACTATCGTCGTTCTGCTATCTCGGTTGCCGCTTCCAGATAAGAAAGTGCACCGGTGGATGACGGGTCGTAGGTCATCACTGTCTGCTGGTAACTCGGCGCTTCGGATACGCGCACCGATCGTGGCACGACGGCCTTAAGTACCTGTTCCGGAAAGTGCTCGCGAACATCTGCCGCCACTTGGGCCGCGAGATTTGTCCTACCGTCGTACATGGTCAGCAGAATAGTCGAAACCACCAGATCCCCATTGAGGTGCTTCTGGATCATTTCGATATTTTTCAACAACTGACTTAGACCCTCGAGGGCATAATATTCGCACTGGATAGGAATCAAGACTTCATTGGCTGCACAAAACGCGTTGACTGTCAGCAGACCGAGGCTGGGTGGGCAGTCTATGAAAACATAGTCCAACCGACTGTCGCCATTTTGTGCCCTCGTCTCTGCGTACACATCCAAAGCCCGCCTGAGACGCTGTTCGCGTGCGACCAAGGAAACCAGTTCGATTTCGGCGCCGGCCAAATGTATGGTCGCAGGCGCACACAGCAGATTCTTAACATCCGGACATGTAGCCACGACCTCGGCAAGTGCATAATCATTGATCAGGACATCGTAAATGCTGTCAACGTCGGCATGGTGTGGTACTCCCAGGGCGGTCGAAGCATTCCCCTGCGGGTCGATGTCCACCACCAGAACATTCAGACCCGCTGAAGCCAGTGCCGCGGCAATGTTGACGGTGGTGGTCGTTTTTCCCACGCCGCCCTTCTGATTGGCGACTGTGAGGATGCGGGTTTTTGCCGGTCGGGGAAGCTTCCGTCCGAGGAGCTTCTCTCTGCGTTTTGTCTCCTTGGCGAGTTCCCGGGCGATGGGACTACCGTCATCCAGATTGTCGAGTGCCACTTCTTCGGATCGGACATCAGTTTCACGTGAAACAACGGACAAAGAATGTGAAACAACCTTTATAGGTTGATACGCACCGGATACCGTTGGCGATACTGGACCAGCCGCGTACTTCGACCCTGACCGCGCCGATCCCAATGACATAAAGGGGGGAATTCGTTGCAGGGACGGTTCACTGCTGCTCACTGGAACACACTCTCTTTCATCCGGCCATTCAAACTGCCTTGACTGCCGATCTCTAGCCTAACCGCTTCAACTGCTGTCAGCGCAGGTACTCAATGCTGCGGCCCCAAACCAGCGACTCTCGCTGCTCTCGCCAGGTGGATCCGAAACAGTTCACATAGCTGATCTACTGCTTCGCTCAGCCCTGAGATACCCGAACACGGACCACCGTAGTGGGTTCTTCCAGAACATCATCGCCGGCGGTAACCACCGTCGTCTCCACCCCGCCAAGTTTGCGGATGGTGCGGGCTGCGTCTGCGACTTCCTCGGCAGCACTGCGGCCCTTGATGGCCAGCAGTATCCCCTCGCCGTCAAGCAGAGGGATGGTCAAGCCGGCCAGGCTTTTCAGCGCGGACACGGCCCTGGCCGTAACAACATCACAAGACACCTTGCCGACGGCCGATTCCGCCCTTGAGCGGATAATTTCCACATTGTCGAGCTCAAGGTCTGATATGACCTCTTCCAACCATGACACACGCCGTTCTAGCGGCTCTATCAATGTCACGTGCAGATCCGGTCGGGCGAGGGCGATGGTCAGCCCAGGCAGCCCAGCGCCACTGCCCACATCGGCCACCTTGGCGCCATCGGCAATCAAGTCTGCAACGACGGCACAGTTGAGCACGTGCCGCGTCCACAATCGCGGAACCTCCCGCGGACCAATCAGGCCCCGCTGAATTCCGGAGGTCGCCAGATGCTCCACGTACCGCTCCGCCAGGGGCAGTCTGGCAGCAAAGACGGCGCGTGCGGCGGTTGTCTCGCTGAGGCTGAGTTCAACCACGGTTTTTCCCGCGGCTTCCTCCAAGGCGGGCCGACGTCCCTGCGCTCATTGGCCGAGCCTATTCAGCCGCAGAAACGACGATGTGCCGGTCCGAGCCTTCACCTTCGGACTCGCTGGCACAGCCCTGCTCAGCAATGATGTCGTGCACGATCTTGCGCTCATAGGGACCCATCGGCGCCAGAGCTATAGCTTCGCCGTTCTGTTTCACCCGGTCCGCTGCATCGTGGGCGATACGCGTCAACTCGCCATTGCGTTCGACGCGGTAGCCGGAAATGTCGAGAATCAGCCGGGATCGGCTTTCCGTGGCGGAAAGCACGCACAGGCGGGTAAGTTCCTGCAGTGCCTCCAGCACCTCACCGTCCCGTCCGATTAGAGCTTTCAGACCGGAGCTCTCTTCGTCAGAGACGATGGAGATGTAAGTGCGCCCATTGCGAACCTCGATGTCGATGTCGCCATCGACGTCGGCGATGTCCAGCAGTTCTTCCAGATAGTCCGCCGCGACGTCGCCCTCCTCGTCGAGCCGGCTCACTGCGGGCGTTTCGCCCTCAGGCACCGAACCAGCACCATCGTTTTGAACAAGTTCTGCGTTGTTATCAACGGACATTACTTTCTCTTCCTGTTCTTACGTTGGGGTTGCGGGCGCTGGCCTTTCGGATCAACGATTTCCTCGACGGCCGGCTCGGTTTTCTTGCTGGCACCAAGCAGCGGCAGGCCTTTCGTGACCCGGCGCTGCTGGAACTCACGGTAAGCGGGTGAGCCGGGTGTAGGCATACGGCGGATGACAAAAAATTGCTGTCCCATTGTCCACAAGTTTGTGGTGGTCCAGTAAATCAGCACACCAATGGGGAAGTTGATTCCACCGATGCCGAAAACCAACGGAAGGACGTACAGCATCATCTTCTGCTGCTTCATGAACGGACTGGCCATGGCATCGTCGGACATGTTCTTGGCCATGATTTGCTTTTGGGTGATGAACTGCGATGCCGTCATGGCCACGATCATCAGGATGGACAGGATGACGACGGCGGCGTTGACATTGCCGCCCTGAACCTGGGGAAGGAACGCCTCGGAAAGGGGCGCCCCAAAGATTTGCGCCTGGTCAAACTGCTGGACCTGCTGTTGGCTGAGCGCACCAATGCCCTCATTGCTCTGATTAGCTTTGGAAACACCGGAAAGCACCTGAAACAGGGAGAAGAAGAAGGGCATCTGAATGACCATCGGCAGGCAGGCCGAAAACGGATTGGTGCCATGCTCTTTGTACAGGGCCATTTGTTCCTGGGCCATGGCCTGGCGCGACAACTGATCCGTTTTGCCCTTGTATTTTGCCTGCAGTTTCTTCATATCAGGCTGGAGCGCCTGCATGCCCCGCTGGGCCTTGATCTGCTTGACGAAAACCGGAATCAGGGCGGCTCGGATCACCAGCACCAGCCCGATAATGGACAGCGTCCAGGTCCAGCCGGAGGAGGAGGGCAAACCCAGGAACGTGAACGCGTCATGGAAAAGCACCATGATCCACGACACAAGCCATTTGAATGGCGCCAGGATCGTCCCGAAGAAATCAAACATTCTTTTCTATACTCCTCAAGCCGCCGAGCGGCCGTCTGCATCACACTGATCGGCTAAGTATTTCTCTGGATGATTCAGCTGAACTATGCGCGGGACGTGGCCGCGATCGTCCCGGTGCCTGTGGCTCCCCGGGACATGGTCAATGCCACCCGCGTTCCACGGGTGGCAGCGGACCAACCGGAGTAGAGCCAACCAACCGCCCTTGATCACACCATGGACGGTAACTGCCTCCAAAGCATAAGCGGAGCAGGAGGGGAAAAAACGGCACACCTGGCCATACAAGGGAGAAACAACCCGGCGGTAGCCCTTCAAAATCAGAATCAGGATTTCCCTCGGCAGGTTCCAGATGAAGCGTCCAAGCGCGGCAGGGCGAATGTCGGTATGGGCGCGGGCAGCGGTCGTGATCATGGCCTGCCTGTCCCTTCCACTTCAGTCAACGTTACCGATCCCGCAGGGAGCCGGAGTGAAACTTTTCCCCAGGCGCTCCGGTAGTCATGGCACAGACCCGTCCAATCCGAACCGGCCGAGGCGGGGAGTGCCCGGACCACAATGTTCAAACCTGTTGGGTGATGCCTCACGGTTACCGCCGCGGCTTCCCTCAGTCTCCTCTTAACGAGGTTGCGCGCAACAGCGTTCCCGACGGATTTGGCCACAATGAACCCAACCCTTGTCGGTTCGACCGCAGGCACAGCTATCGCATATAACACTAAGTTCCGGCGTCCAATTCGGGCGCCGGAACGAACAGTATTTGAGAAGTCGGTCGAGGACCGCATTCGGTTTTGGGTGGCCAGCACCGTCAGATCAACTGCTTCCGTGAAACGGGAACAACAGTCAAGCGTTGTAGTTTTAGGCCGACAGCTCTACGCGGCCCTTGGTACGGCGCGCCGAAAGAATGGCACGGCCTGCGCGGGTACGCATGCGAAGGCGGAAGCCGTGCTTCTTGGCACGACGGCGATTATTCGGCTGAAAAGTCCGCTTGCTCACGGTGGTTACTCCAAGACAATCAAAGATGCGCCTGGCCCGTAAATGCTGCGAAATCACAGGGGGAAGAACAGGCTGACGCGAAGATTCAGGTGACCACCTGCACCAAATTCGGCACATGCCGAACGGCACAAAGGCGGACACAAAGGACTTTTCAACGTTAGGTCACGCGGCAGTCCCCAGTCAAACTGCCCAACTACCGACGCCCTCCCAGTAACTGAAAAACTTGAAGTAAAGAGCGTGCCGACGCCGTCGGAGCGGAGCTTAAAGGAGAATTATCCACAAGCCGCTGGCCCGCTATCTTCTGCAGAACGCATCCCTTAGGCTTGCCGGGAGGCCAGTTATCCACGGGCTGTGAATAACTCTGTGGATGACTAACCGGAATCTGCGATTTCGGAAGGTACGGTCCACCATACAAGCAAGAGATCTAAGATTACGGACACCCCGCACCCATGAGCAGCGCTACAACGAAGACAGCGGAAACCATCCATGAGCACCGATGATATTAACGACGTTGGGGCATCCTGGCGAAAAGTTGTCCGGCTGCTGGAACAAGACGAGCGGGTCACACCCCGCCAACGGGGATTTGTGGTGCTGGCCCAGCCACTTGGCCTGATAGGAACAACCCTGCTGGTGGCCGTGCCCAATGAACTCACCCGGGAAGTTCTGCAAACCCAACTCAAGAACGCGCTCGATGATGCCCTCCGGGTAGTCTTTGCCAGCGACATCCTCTGTGCCTTCAGCATCAACGCAGACCTCACCCCCATCCCGGATGAGGAAGAACCACAACAGCAAGTGGCGCCGCTGCGCGGACCGGAACCAGAGGCCAAGCCACAACCGACGCCGCCGAGTAACTCGCATGAGTTTGGCCGGCTGAATCCGAAGTACGTCTTTGACACCTTTGTGATAGGTGGATCCAACCGCTTCGCCCACGCCGCCGCCGTCGCCGTCGCTGAAGCCCCCGCAAAGGCCTACAACCCGCTGTTTATCTATGGCGACTCGGGATTGGGCAAGACCCATCTGCTCCATGCCATTGGCCACTATGCCCGCCGGCTCTACAACGGCATTCGGGTTCGGTACGTCAATTCAGAAGAATTCACCAACGAATTCATCAATTCGATCCGGTATGACGAGGGAACTAGCTTCAAGTCCCTCTACCGCAACGTGGATATCCTCCTCATCGACGACATCCAGTTCCTCTCCGGCAAGGAAGCAACCCAGGAAGAGTTCTTCCACACATTCAATGCACTGCACAACCACAACAAACAGGTAGTCATCACCTCGGATCTGCCACCCAAGCAACTCTCGGGTTTTGAAGAGCGGATGCGGTCCCGATTCGAATGGGGATTGCTGACCGACGTCCAGCCTCCGGAACTGGAAACGCGAATAGCTATCCTGCGTAAGAAAGCCATCGGTGAGGGTCTGTACGCCCCGGACGATGTGCTGGAATACATCGCCTCCAAAATCTCCACGAACATCCGCGAACTCGAGGGCGCGCTCATTCGTGTCACCGCGTTTGCCAGCCTGAACCGCCAGTCCGTGGACGTTGGACTCGCCGAAATCGTCCTCAAGGATCTCATCACCGACGATGGTGCCCAGGAAATCACGGCAGGGGCGATCATCGGCCAAACTGCCGCTTACTTCAACATGAGCCTCGAGGAGCTCTGCAGCAAGTCCAGGACCAGAACGCTTGTAACCGCCCGGCAGATCGCCATGTACCTGTGCCGGGAGCTCACCGATATGTCCCTGCCCAAGATCGGACAGGAACTTGGCGGCCGTGACCACACAACTGTGATTCACGCCGACCGCAAGATCCGTGAACTGATGGCCGAACGGCGCGCGATTTACAACCAAGTCACCGAACTGACCAACCGGATCAAGCAGCAGCAGCGTGAAGGCTGAAACCCACGGAATCACGGCAAGAATCACCACCTGTGTATAGGCCTGTGGATAACACCGTGGACAACTCGGGTGTATCCGGGGGTAACTAGCCGGGTACCTGTGGATCCCTGTAATGACGGGGAAAGTTGTCCACCGACATTCCCGGAGGCACAGGCGGGAACCCACACATTGTGCACAGCCCGAATCTCCGCAAATGCGCACCGGGAACGGGTTATCCACAGTTTCCACAGGTGTTATTAACACTACGAATCCCAATAAATAACGTTCTTCCAAATAACATTTACGCTCCCCAAACACCCAAGGCCGCAGCCCTGAATCCAGATGCATCCGGAGACCGGACGACGGGCTAAGCTATCTCAAAGCATGTAATTCCCTCCCAAGCGACGTGCTGGAACGGTCGGACCCGATCCTGCAGCGGATTCGTTCCGTACAGCTGTGGCTGCCTTGGGAGGGAAAAACCAACCCTGTAAGCGATGTGCGAATGAAAGGCGGCACCCTTCCGTGAAGTTCCAAGTTGAACGGGAAGTCCTGGCGGAAGCCGTCAGCTGGACTGCACGGTCGCTGTCCCCCAGGCCACCGGTTCCAGTACTTTCCGGTCTGTTGCTCAAAGCCGCAGCCGGCACTCTCAGTCTGGCCAGTTTCGACTACGAGATTTCCGCGCGGCTGGAAATTCCCGCTGACGTATCCGAAGAAGGAACCATCCTCGTTTCCGGACGCCTGCTGGCAGATATCTGCCGCAGCCTGCCGTCGGCGCCCGTGGACGTCGAAACCGATGGATCCAAGGTGACGCTCAGCTGCCGCAACAGCCGGTTCAATCTCGCCACTATGCCGGAAAACGACTATCCCGAACTTCCGGCTCTTCCCCAGGTCAGCGGCGTCGTCTCCGGCGAGGCCTTTGCGCAGGCGGTTTCACAGGTGATTATCGCCTCCAGCAAAGATGACACCCTGCCAATCCTGACCGGTGTCAAGATGGAGATCGAGGGTGATCTGATCACCCTACTGGCCACCGACCGCTACCGATTAGCACTGCGGGAAGTCCACTGGCGCCCCAACGTTCCGGGCATCTCCACCAGCGCCTTGGTCAAGGCCAAGACCCTCAATGAAGTGGCCAGGACCCTCGGCGGCGCCGGCGACCTCAATATTGCTTTATCCGACAACAGCGAACTCATTGGGTTTGAAAGCGGCGGCCGACGCACCACGTCCCTGCTGGTCGACGGCGATTACCCCAAGATCCGCTCGCTGTTCCCGGATAACACCCCCATCCACGCAACGGTCGAAACCAGTGCCCTTTCCGAAGCGGTGCGTCGGGTTTCACTCGTGGCCGAACGAAACACACCGGTGCGCCTCGCCTTCACTGACGGTCAACTGAGCCTCGACGCGGGAACAGGGGAAGATGCGCAGGCTTCGGAAGTGTTGGAGACCGCGCTGGTGGGAGAGGACATTACGGTTGCCTTCAACCCGCACTACCTCAGTGAGGGATTGAATGCCTTCGACAGCAAATTTGTGCGTTTTTCGTTCACTTCCGCCCCGAAGCCGGCCATGATCACTGCCCAGGACGACATCGACGGCGAAGACCGCGACGACTACCGCTACTTGGTGATGCCCGTTCGGCTGCCCAATCCCTGACCGCCGTCCGAGCGTCCGTTCCACAGTCCGCTAAGCCGTCCGCGGGGTTTAGTCAGCATATTCACCCGATCAGAAAAGAGACATACCATGCATATCGGGCTCATCGGCCTCGGCAAAATGGGTTTTAACATGCGGGCAAGGATCCGTGCTGCGGGAATTGACGTCACCGGCTATGACCGTAATCCGGACGTGACGGACGTTTCCTCGCTGAAGGAGCTGGTCAAGGTACTTCCCACCCCCCGGACCATCTGGGTGATGGTTCCCGCCGGTGAGGTGACAGACGGCGTCATCACCGAATTGTGTTCCTTGATGGACACCGGCGACCTGATCATCGATGGTGGAAATTCCCGGTTTACTGAGGATCAAAAGCACGGTGCGCAGCTGGCCGAAAAGGGTATCCACTTTGTGGACTGCGGTGTTTCCGGCGGCGTCTGGGGACTGGCCAACGGCTATGGACTGATGGCAGGCGGAGAGCAGGAGCACGTCGAAGCGGCGTTGCCAATATTCGATGCCCTCCGGCCTGAGGGCGAGCGGGCCGAGAGCTTTGTCCATGTTGGGGATATCGGCGCCGGGCACTACGCCAAAATGGTCCACAACGGCATTGAGTACGGTCTCATGCAGTCCTACGCCGAGGGGTACGAACTGCTGATGGCCAAGGACATCATTAAGGACGTTCCGGGAACCTTTGCCGCCTGGCAGAAGGGCACAGTGGTGCGCTCCTGGCTGCTGGATCTAATGGTTAAGGCGCTGGAGGAAGATCCGGATCTAGCCAAGATTGCCGGCTATGTTGAGGATTCGGGCGAGGGCCGCTGGACCATCGAGGAGGCCATTTCCAATGGCGTCCCCGCACCTGCTATCACGGCAGCGCTTTTTGCCCGGTTCGCCTCGCGCCAGGAGGATTCCCCGGCGATGAAGATGGTTTCCGCCCTGCGGAATCAGTTCGGTGGCCACGCGGTCAAGCCTTCTGGGCACAGCGATAAGCCAGCCCCGCCAGCCGGCTCCTAGAGGCACCAACCCGGCGGCAGCCCGCCGTCGTCCTGCCCTTGTTTCGAAGTCCGCCCTGGCCGACGACCAACTCCTGTGAAGTGAGCCGCGTGTACCTGGCACACCTGTCCCTAACAGATTTTCGCACCTACACCCAGGTGGAGTTGCCGCTTGAACCGGGCGTGACGGTGCTGATAGGGCCCAATGGGCAGGGCAAAACCAATCTGGTGGAGGCCGTGGCCTTCCTTTCCACCCTCAGCTCGCACCGGGTGAGCGCGGATGGCCCGCTGCTGCGATTCGGCACTGAGCGCGCCCTGATTCGTGCGCGGCTGGTCCATGGCGGGCAGAACACCAGCTTGGAACTGGAAATCAACGCCTCGCGGGCCAACAGGGCCCGCATTAACCGGGCGAATCCCGTGCGGGCCCGGGACATCCTCGGAATCTGCCGGACCGTGCTGTTTGCTCCGGAAGACCTTGCGCTGGTAAAGGGCGATCCCGGTAACAGGCGGCGTTTCCTGGATGAGCTGCTGGTTACGCTGATTCCTCGCAGCGCTGCTATCCGCAGCGACTATGAACGAGTGCTGAAGCAACGTAATGCGTTGCTTAAATCTGCCAAATCACAGCACTATTCACGTGCCGGTGTCAGCGAGGGACAGCAGGCAACCCTGGACGTTTGGGACCAGCATATGGCTGTGGCCGGTGCCCAACTGCTGGCCGCGCGGCTGGAATTGCTGGAACGGCTGAAGCCGCATCTGGCCATGGCCTATCGGCAGCTGACGGATGGGTCCAAGGAGTTGAAGGCTAACTACCGCTCCACCTTGGAGGGGCAGCTGTCCGACGACGGCGAAACGGACCTTGGTTCCCCCGATGCGGATGTTCAGCTGGCGGGTCTGGGTGTGCCGGAGTTGACCCGTCGCTACGTTCAGGCGTTCGCCGACTCACGCCGGCGTGAGCTGGAGCGCGGACTTTCGCTGGTGGGGCCACACCGCGATGAAGTGGAACTGATGCTGGGTTCCGCGCCGGCACGCGGCTACGCCTCACACGGGGAAACATGGTCGGCCGCATTGGCGCTGCGCCTTGCCTCCTATTACGTTCTGTTGGAAGATGCCCAGATGGAAGGCAACGCTCCGATTCTGATTTTGGATGACGTTTTTGCCGAATTGGACACTGACCGCCGCACCAAGCTGGCCAGCATTGTGTCCGGGGCGGAGCAGGTTCTGGTGACGGCGGCTGTCGCTGCGGACATTCCCCGCGAATTGAGGGGAGTGCAGATTCGCGTGCTTCCCGGCGGAATTGTAAGCGATGGAGAGTGAGGCTTTGGGATCAGAGCGGCCGCGGCGTGGGCGCCCGATCGGGAAAAGCGGCCGGGCAACCGTGGCGGGAAAAGACGTTGAGGACGACGCCGCTGGAAGTATTGGCGCTGCTGAGCTGCATTCGACCGAGGTTGACGCTGCGCAGGCGGCGTTGAACCGGATGCGGGCGGCTGCCAGGAGCAGGGGCGAGATCCGGCTTCCGGCCGGACGCAGTGGCACACCGGCTGCTGTTGCGCGGCAGGCACGGTGGCGCAGAACCTTCACCAACCAGGATGCCGGCCGCGACCCCCTCGGTTTGGGCAGCGTGGTCAGCCGGCTGATCACCGAGCGAGGCTGGTCATCGCCTGTGGCGGTGGGATCGGTGATGGCTCAGTGGAATTCCCTCGTGGGTCCGGACATTAGTGCGCATTGCCAGCCGGAAAGTTTTTCCGGCACCACGTTGCAAGTGCGCTGCGATTCCACCAGTTGGGCCACACAGCTCCGACTGTTGAGCGCTTCGCTGCTGGCCCGATTCGACAAGGAACTCGGCGCCGGTGTGGTGACCAAGCTGCAGGTTGTGGCCCCCACGGCGCCCAATTGGCGCAAGGGGTACCGCAGTGTCAGCGGCCGCGGACCACGGGACACATACGGCTGACCGGAGCCGTACGCGAGGCCACACAGGACGCTGGAACCGCCCCACGGCGTAGATCCCCCGGTGGGATTGTTAATAAACGCTCCTATCGGGCATATTCGCCCGTTTAGAGGCTGTTTGGACCCGTTTTGACCCCAGGGCAAGGTAGAATTGAAGCGAATCTGAACGCCGGCAAGGGGTGGCATCTGCTCTTCCCAAAACGGCGGCAGTTAGTGGTGTGCCAGCGCGGGCCGTATAGTCCGCGACGTTAGTTTGTTCGCTTGCCTGGCCGCTGCAGCAACCAACGAAGAATAGAGGGGTCGAACGCGGCTGTGACTACCAGTGACTCGGAAAATCCGGAATCCGTGACCAGCGAAGCGAATGCTTCCGGCACGAACCAGCCCACCCCGACCGATGGCGATACCCCTGGTCCTACAGGTTATGGCGCCAGCGATATTACCGTTCTGGAGGGCCTTGAGGCTGTTCGGAAACGCCCAGGCATGTATATCGGTTCCACCGGCCTCCGCGGACTCCATCACTTGGTCTATGAAGTGGTGGATAACTCCGTTGATGAAGCGTTGGCAGGTTACTGTGACCATATTGAGGTGATACTGCGCGCGGACGGCGGAGTGCAGGTGGTGGATAATGGCCGCGGGATTCCGGTGGACATCCACCCCTCCGAGGGACGGCCGACAGTTGAAGTGGTCATGACCATCCTGCACGCCGGGGGGAAGTTTGGCGGCAGCGGCTACGCGGTCTCCGGTGGTTTGCATGGCGTGGGTATTTCGGTTGTTAACGCCCTTTCCGCACGCGTGGACACCGAGGTTCGCCGGCAGGGCCACGTCTGGCGGATGACATTCGCCGACGGCGGCAAACCGCAGGGTGAGCTGGTCAAAGGCGAGGCGACGGAGCAGACCGGAACTACGCAAACCTTCTATGCTGACCCCACGATCTTCGAAAGCACTGCCTTCGATTTTGAGACGCTGCGCGCACGTTTCCAGCAGATGGCGTTCCTAAACAAGGGTCTGAAGATCACGCTAACTGACGAGCGCAGCGTTGTTACCGGCGCCGATGAGGACACCGACCTGAACCTTGATTCCGTTTTGGCGGAGGGTGAGGATGCGCTTGGGCACCGTGAAGTGGTTTACCAGTACGACGACGGCCTGCTCGATTATGTGAAGCATCTGAACTCCTCCAAAAAAGTCGATGTCATTCACGAGGACGTTATCGCCTTCGAAACCGAGGATTCCAGCCGGAAGATGGCGGTGGAACTGGCCCTGCAGTGGACCACGGCATATTCGGAAAGTGTGCACACCTATGCCAACACCATAAACACCCATGAGGGAGGCACACACGAAGAAGGCTTCCGCGCGGCGATGACCTCATTGATAAACCGGTATGCGCGCGACAAAAACATCATCAAGGAAAAAGACGAGAACCTCACCGGCGACGATATCCGCGAGGGTCTGACGGCTGTCATTTCCGTTAAGCTCTCCGAACCTCAGTTCGAGGGCCAGACCAAAACCAAGCTCGGTAACTCCGAGGTCAAGGGCTTTGTACAGCGCGTGGTCACCGACGGGCTCGGCGACTGGCTGGAGCGCAATCCCGGACCGGCGCGCGACGTAATCCGCAAATCCATCCAGGCCTCCCAGGCCCGGCTGGCGGCCCGCAAGGCGCGTGAAAGCACCCGGCGTAAGGGCCTGCTCGAATCCGGCGGTATGCCCGGCAAGCTCAAGGACTGCCAGTCCAAGGACCCTTCGGTCTCCGAAATCTACATTGTGGAGGGCGACTCCGCGGGCGGCTCCGCCGTACGCGGACGCAACCCAACCACGCAGGCCATCCTGCCGCTGCGCGGCAAGATCCTCAATGTGGAGCGCGCCCGGCTGGACCGCGCTCTGGGTAACGCCGAGGTCCAGGCGATGATCACGGCCTTTGGCGCCGGGATCGGCGAGGACTTCGACGTGGATAAGGCCCGATACCACAAAATTGTTCTGATGGCCGATGCGGATGTGGACGGCCAGCACATCACCACCTTGCTGCTGACCCTGCTGTTCCGCTACATGCGTCCGCTGATTGAAAGCGGTTACGTCTACCTGGCCCAGCCGCCGCTTTACCGCATCAAATGGTCCAATGCCCCGCACGATTACGTGTTCAGCGACCGTGAACGGGATGGGGTGATGGCGCATGGTTTGGCCAACGGACGGCGCATTCCCAAGGACAACGGTATCCAGCGCTACAAGGGGCTGGGCGAAATGGATTACACCGAGTTGTGGGATACCACGATGGACCCGGAACACCGCACCCTGCTGCAGGTCACCATGGAGGATGCGGCCGCCGCGGATCAAGTTTTCTCCGTACTGATGGGTGAAGATGTGGAATCCCGCCGGAACTTCATCCAGCAGAACGCCAAGGACGTCCGATTTCTTGATATCTAGCGCTAGCAGGCGCCTTTATATCCTCGATCCGACATATATTTGGAACGGAATTATTAGACTATGAGTGACGACACCACTGATGTCCCCGGCGACGGCGAAGAGCCCGTCCTCGAAGGCGACATCCCGGCGGATGTGCTGACCGACCGCGTCGAGCAGGTGGATCTGCAGACCGAGATGCAGCGCTCCTACCTGGACTACGCTATGGCCGTCATCGTGGGCCGGGCCCTGCCTGACGTCCGCGATGGCCTCAAGCCGGTCCACCGCCGGGTGCTGTACGCGATGTTCGACGGCGGCTACCGCCCTGAGCGCTCGTTCAACAAGTGCGCCCGTGTGGTGGGCGAAGTGATGGGGCAGTATCACCCACACGGCGACATGGCCATCTACGACGCCTTGGTCCGCCTGATCCAAGACTGGACCATGCGCTATCCGCTGGCCCTGGGCCAGGGCAACTTTGGCTCTCCCGGCAACGATGGTGCCGCGGCACCCCGGTACACAGAGACCAAGATGGCCCCGCTAGCCATGGAAATGGTCCGCGACATCGACGAGGAAACCGTCGATTTCCAGGACAACTACGATGGGAAGAACCAGGAACCCACCATCCTGCCGTCCCGGTTCCCGAACCTGCTGGTCAACGGATCCTCCGGCATCGCCGTGGGCATGGCCACGAACATTCCACCGCACAACCTGCGCGAAGTTGCCGACGGCGTGCAGTGGTACCTCTCCAACCCGCGTGCCAGCCGCGAGGAACTGCTTGAGGCGCTGATCCAGCGGATCAAGGGCCCGGACTTCCCCACCGGGGCACAGATCCTGGGGCACAACGGCATCGAGGATGCCTACCGCACAGGCCGGGGATCCATCACCATGCGCGC
The DNA here is from genome assembly GCF_026932795.1 of Paenarthrobacter sp. Z7-10. GTDB lineage: Bacteria > Actinomycetota > Actinomycetes > Actinomycetales > Micrococcaceae > Arthrobacter_M. The sequence continues at coordinate 140,254 of NZ_JADPVH010000001.1, forward strand.
AGTGGTCAACGTTGAGGAGATCCAGGGCCGCACCTGCCTGGTGGTCACCGAACTGCCGTATCAGGCCAACCCGGACAACCTGGCCATCAAGATCGCGGAGCTGGTCAAGGACGGCAAGATCGCCGGCATTGCCGACCTCCGTGATGAGACCTCCGGACGCACTGGCCAGCGGCTCGTCGTCGTGCTCAAACGCGACGCCGTCGCCAAGGTGGTGCTGAACAATCTCTACAAGCACACCCAGCTGCAGGACAATTTCGGGGCGAATATGCTGGCCATAGTGGACGGAGTGCCGCGCACCCTCAGTCTGGATGCGTTCATTCGGCACTGGGTGACGCACCAGCTGGACGTCATTGTCCGGCGCACCCGCTACCGGCTGCGGAAGGCGGAGGAGGAGGCACACATTCTGCGCGGCCTGCTCAAGGCGCTCGATGCCCTGGATGAGGTCATAGCGCTTATCCGGGCGTCCTCCACCACCGAAGAGGCGCGAGAAGGCCTGATCGGGCTGCTGGATATTGATGAGCTGCAGGCCCGAGCCATCCTGGACATGCAGCTGCGCCGGCTGGCTGCCCTGGAGCGGCAGAAGATCCAGGATCGGCATGGTGAACTGGAAGTGGCCATCACCGAGTTCAACCGTATCCTGGCCTCCGAGGAGGTCCAACGCGGCATCGTCAGCACTGAGCTGCAGGAAATCACCGACAAGTATGGTGACCAGCGCCGAACAGAGATCATGCTCGGGTACGACCCGAATATGAGCATGGAAGACCTGATCCCGGAAGAGGAAATGGTCGTCACCATCACCCGCGGTGGTTACGTCAAGCGGACCCGCAGCGACAATTACCGCCAGCAGCACCGCGGCGGCAAAGGCATTAAGGGCGCCCAGCTGCGCGGAGATGACGTGGTGGAGCACTTCTTCGTCACCACCACCCACCACTGGCTGCTCTTCTTCACGAACCTGGGCCGGGTGTACCGTGCGAAGGCCTACGAGCTCGTGGAGGCCGGCCGTGACGCCAAGGGCCAGCACGTGGCTAACCTGCTGGCCTTTCAGCCGGATGAGAAAATAGCCCAGGTGCAGGACCTGCGCGACTACCAGCAGGAGCCGTACCTGGTGCTGGCCACCAAGAACGGGCTGGTGAAGAAGACCCGGCTGGAGGACTACGACACCAACCGCTCCGCCGGAGTCATTGCCATCAATCTGCGCGACGGCGACGAATTGGTCTCCGCCCAGCTGGTATCCGAGACGGACGACCTGCTGCTGGTCTCGCGCAAGGGTCAGTCCATCCGCTTCACCGCCACAGATGAGGCGTTGCGGCCCATGGGCCGGGCCACCTCAGGGGTGACGGGGATGAAGTTCCGCGGGGCTGATGAGCTGCTGGCAGCCAATGTGATCACGGACAATTCCTTTGTCTTCATTGTCACCGAGGGCGGCTACGCCAAGCGCACCGCCGTCGGGGAATACCGCCTGCAGGGCCGTGGCGGGCTGGGTATTAAGGTCGCCAAGCTGGCCGAGGACCGCGGTGATCTGGTCGGCGCCCTGATTGTGCAGGAGGACGATGAGGTGCTGGTGGTCATGAACGGGGGCAAGGTGGTGCGCTCCGCCGTCGCCGAGGTGCCGGCGAAGGGCCGCGACACGATGGGTGTGATTTTCGCCAAACCGGACAAGAACGACAGGATCATTGAGGTCGCCCGCAACAGCGAACGGGGACTTGAGAATCTCGTTGGTGCCGAAGCGGCCGGTGACGACGGCCCGGATGACGGCGCCGCGCCTGCCGGCGGCTCGCCAACGCCCGACACCAGCCCGGATGCGTCCGGAGCCGGGGACGCACAGGGCACCGGAACCGGCACCACCATGGGCAGCGCCACGGCGGCGGACGAGCTCAGCGGGGCCGAAAGCGGAAATCCGGAAGTCAATGAAGTACCGTTGAGGGACAACAACGCTAGTAGTGGAGGTACCGATTGAGCACCAGCAACTCGAACCCAAGGCCCACAGCCGGCCCCAGGGTGGGTGCGCCGGCACGTCCTCCACAGCGTCCCGGCGGTGCCCCTGCCACGGCACAGCGTCCCGCGACCGGTTCCCGTCCTCCGCTGGTGAAGCCGGCTGCCAAGGCGAAGGCGCGCCGGGCACGGCTGCTGGTCAGCAAGGTTGATGCGTGGTCGGTGCTGAAGATGGCTTTCCTGCTTTCTGTGGCCTTGGGCATCATCACCGTGGTGGCCGCCGTGGTGCTGTGGTCGGTGTTGGATCTGACTGGAGTCTTCGACAAAGTGAACTCCCTGATGACCGACATCCAAGGCACCGAGGGCGGTGGCTTTGACCTGAAAAAGTATGCGTCGTTGGGCCAGGTTGCCTCCTTTGCAACCATCATCGCCGTCGTCAACGTTCTGCTGCTGACGGCTCTGTCCGTGCTCTCAGCAGTGCTGTACAACATTTCCGCCACCCTGGTGGGCGGTATCGGAATTACCCTGACCGACGACTAAGATTTGGCCGGCATTGTTGGCGACTCGTGTCGGACGTTCCGATTTGGGGACTGTGGCGCGGTGAGGTAATGTTTTATTTCGGCCCGTTGAGGGCCGGAAGGGCGCATAGCTCAGGCGGTTAGAGCGCTTCGCTGATAACGAAGAGGTCCCAGGTTCAAGTCCTGGTGCGCCCACGGAACCTACCATGGAGGAGGAATTCGTGAAGAAGTTGCTGGTTGTTGCAGCGGCGGTCACGGGTGTCGTTTTCTACCGAAAGTGGCAGGAATCCAACGTCCGAAAAAGCACGTGGAGCAACGCGACCGATCGGGTTGAGTAGCTTCGCGTGGTGAACGGACACCAGCAGTACGTTTCCTTTTAGGAAATCCTTCCGGGGGCATGGCGCAATTGGTAGCGCACCTGCTTTGCAAGCAGGGGGTTCGGGGTTCGAGTCCCCGTGCCTCCACCGGAAGAGTCCCGGTCAGCGAAAGCTGGCCGGGACTTTTGTTTCGACACCTTTCCCAGCGGTGCGGGACGGATCGGCCGGCGGCCCCTGTGGTCCGGGACGGATCGGTAGGCGGCATAGAGTTGCGGGGTGAACTTTTTTCTGGCCAGCCTTGGGGTTATTGGCGTAGCGGCGTCAGGGCCGATCATGGCTGCCACTGTGGCTCCTGCCCTGGCTATAGCATTCTGGCGCACTGCCCTTGGCTCCGGCATCATGGGGATCCCCGCCCTACTCTCCCAGCGCCGGCAATTCCCGCGGCTGCGTTTCGCTGATTACAAGTGGGTGGCCATTGCCGCGGCAGCCCTGGCGCTGCACTTCGCTTGCTTTATCACCGCCCTACAGTTGACCAGTGTGGCAGCTGCAACGGCCCTAGTGTGCCTACAGGCAGCCTGGATTGCGCTCTTCCAGCTGTTCCGCGGCTTCAGGCCGGGGCGGGCGCTCCTGTTGGGTCTGGCCATGGCCTTCGTCGGCGTGCTGGTGATCTCCGGTTTTGACCTTTCGCTGTCGCCGCAGGCCGCCGTGGGAGACGGATTGGCGCTTGCCGGTGGTGCACTTGCGGCGGTCTACACCATGGCGGGGGGTCAGGCCCGGCGGACGCTGTCGACGGGTGTTTACACCACGCTGTGCTATGGGGCCTGCTCAGTTGTGCTGGTGCTGCTGTGCCTGCTGTTCAGGGTGCCGTTGGCAGGATTCAGCTGGCAGGCTTGGGTGGGTATCCTGGCGGTGACCCTGGTGGCACAGATCATGGGGCACAGCGTCTTCAATCACCTGCTGGCCGTAATCAGCCCTCTGGTTGTCTCCATGATCATCCTGCTCGAGATACCAGGTGCCGCGCTGCTGGCCGCCATCTTCCTGCACGAGAAGCTTCCCGCGGGAACGTATCTGGGCCTGATCCTCATTTTGGCCGGACTCGCCGTCGTTATAACCGGTCAGGGTCGGGCCGGAGTTAAGGCTCCGGCTCTGCCGGATTAGCGGACGCCACTCCGCAGGGACCTTCCGGATACCACGAAGGGACCCTCATGGAGAGGATCCCTTCGGTGTACAAAGCGGCGGTTTGAAAACCGCGCCCGTTACTGCTCGCCGGGCTTCGGTGGGTTCGAGGAGTGCGAATCCTCGATCTTGGAGGCGATATTGCGCACGGCCGTTTTGGCGTCCGTTGCAGCATTCTCGGCCTTCGTCGAGGCAGCGTGCTTGGCATCCTTTACCGACTCAGCGGCATCGCCGCTGTCGTCTTGGGCCTTCGTGCCCAGATCCTCGGCCTTCCCGGCCAGATCCGCGGCTTGGTCCTGAGCCGCAGCTTTTGCCTCGCTGGCTGCTTCAGCCACCGCTGCGGAGGCCTGGCCGGCCTTTTCTTCTGCAGCGTCCGCGGGAATTTTGGCATCGCCGGCTGCGCTGCCCATGGCCGGGGTACCGGCACCGGAGGTACTCACCGGAGCCGGGGTTTTCCACGGGTCCTCGACCGGCTGGGAGGCTTTCCATGCTGCCACTCCGGCCGCAGCCGCAGCAGCGATGACGCCAACGATGAGCCAGCCCTTCCGGCCGCTCCGGTTTTGCTTGCGCAGGTCGACGGCGGCCTTCTTTGCTGCCTGCGCGGCAGCCTTCTGGGCCTTGGCAACGGCATGCTTGTCGCCGGTCAGTTTGGCGATAACGACGTTGACCTGCTCCGGCGTCCGGGCGTTCTCCAAGGCCTTGCTCAATGAATCCGCGGCGCTGCCCAACTTGCCGGAAAGCATTGGAAGGTAGTCTCCCACCACCTTGTCCCTGGCGCTGTTGATCGCCGGCGAGGCTTTATCCAGTGTTTCCTGCAGGCGGGGGGTGGCTCCGTCCACGGCATCGGAAATTTTGGGAGCCAGTCTGTCCAGGCCTCCCTGGATGCGCGGTGTCACGGAGGCGACACCGCCGGCCGTCATATGGGCTGCCTTACGCAGCCCATCCTGGACTTTCGGAGAAGCGGTTTCAAAGCCCTTTTCCAGCCGCGGAACGGCCCAGTTCAGGGCAGCTTCGACGTGCGGGGTGGCCCATTCCATGCCCTTTTCGACATGGGGAGCAACCCAATCCCGTGCAGATTCGACGCCACTGGTCAGCGTTTCCTCCAGGTCGTGGGTAATGCGGTCTGCTTTCTTCACAACTACCTCCCGGATTTCTTGGTAAACCTTCCTTTAGCCTACGTGGATTGGCTGTCTCCGGCTATTCCTCCGGTTCACTGTGCGCTGAACCGGGCGTTGACACAGCAATTCGTGGCGCCAACGTGAAAGACTAACGGCATGACTGCTATTCCAACCGCAAAAGCAACTGTCCACACCAGCCAGGGCGACGTCGTCGTCAATCTCTTCGGCAATCATGCGCCGAAAACGGTGAAGAACTTTGTCGGCTTGGCGACGGGCGACATCACCTGGAAGCATCCGGCCACCGGCGAAGAGACAAATGCGCCGCTGTACGACGGAACGATCTTCCACCGCATCATCAAGGATTTCATGATCCAGGCCGGCGATCCGCTGGGCCGCGGCGTCGGCGGACCCGGCTACCAGTTTGATGACGAGATCAATCCGGACCTGAACTTCAACGAGCCCTACAAGCTGGCCATGGCCAACGCAGGCCTCCAGGCCGGCCGGGGGACCAACGGATCACAGTTCTTCATCACCACCGTTCCCACCGGGTGGCTGCAGGGCAAGCACACCATCTTCGGTGAGGTTGCGGATGCCGATTCCAAGGCCGTCGTTGACGCCATTGAAGGGGTCTCAACCGGCCCCGGCGACAAGCCGCGCGAAGACGTGGTCATTAAATCCATCACGGTCGAGCAGCTCTAGACCCGGCCCGTTCAAGGACTAAAGCGAACCAAAATCCGGATGCGAAAACTGTGAGTCACGGAATACCGACGGCGGGCATACCCGCAGACGTGCCGGTCTGTCCCCGCCACCCGGACCGCGTCTCGTATGTCCGCTGTCAGCGGTGCGGACGGCCGGCCTGTCCGGCATGTCAGCACAGCGCCGCCGTCGGAATCCAATGCGTTGACTGCGTGCGCGAGGCCGCACGCAGCGCGCCTGTTCACCGCACTCCGTTTGGCGGTGTGCTGGGCTCAGGAAAGCCCGTTGTGACTTATGCCATCATCGCGCTCTGCGCGCTGGTGTACCTGCTGCAGTGGGTTCCGGGCCTGAACGTGGAAAGCAGCCTCTGGTATGCCCCGGTGTATACCGAGTTCCAGCCATGGCGGATGTTCACCGCGGCATTCGTGCACTCACAGAACTTCCTGCCGCACATCCTCTTTAACATGTACGCGCTGTGGATCATGGGGCGCGCCCTCGAGCCGGCGTTGGGACGACTTCGTTTCGCGGCGTTGTTCCTGGTGTCCGCATTTGCCGGCTCGGTAGGGGTGCTGCTGCTGGCACCCCTGAACGTTCCGGTGGTCGGCGCGTCAGGAGCCATTTTCGGGCTTTTCGGTGCGCTGTTTGTGATCCAGCGCCAGCGCGGTGGGGACGTGCGGCAGATCATCGTCCTGATCGTAATCAACGCCGCGCTGGGGTTCCTGGTGCCCGGTATCGCTTGGCAGGCGCATTTGGGTGGTCTTGTCGCCGGTTCCGTGGGTGCTGCGATCCTCGCTTACGCACCGAAGGGACCCCGCCGGAATCTGTTTCAGTGGGGCGGTCTGGCCATTCTCCTTCTGGTCTTGACCGGTTTGACGATCGGCAAGGCCGCACTGCTGCACGGTCAAGCAGTGCTGTTCCAGCTGTAGTGGCCCCGCCGGCAGCTTGTGCGGCTGTCAGGCTTTGAGGCGGTGGTAGGCCGAGCCGAAATGGATAAGTGGATCCATGGCATCCGCCGGAACCGCCTCAGTTCCCATCGCCAGGACGTCCCCAACGATCAGCAGATGTGTCGCTGCAGGATGGATGGCGCTCGTCTTCAGCTCGAAATAGCCCAGCGCTCCGTCGACGACGGCCGCCCCTGTCGCGTGCCCCCGCCGATAGGGCACCGGCGACAGCAAGCCCTCGAGTCCCGTTCCCGGGCTGGCAAGCCAATTGGCCACTCCCCGGTGCCGTGATGCCAGAAGACTCAGGGTCCACACGCCCGCCTCTGACACAGCCTCCGCAATCCGTGATTCTGCATACAGACTGACCATCATGGTCGGCGGATCGTAGGAGACGGAGAGAAAGGCACTGACCGTGGCAGCGTAGTCGCGGCCGTGCAGGATGGTGCTTACCACGCCCACCCCCGACGCCGCATCTGCGCTCAGCTGCCGATAGGAGTCGACGGCAGCCTGGACAGGGTCCCTTTCCAGGGATAGGGAGGGAAGCTCGCCGGGAAGTTCCATGTACTCATCGTTTCATGCCGTGCGCAGTGCCATCGTGTTCTTCGGCACCGTTATCCACAGTCTCATCCACAGATGGGTATAACCACACTGTAGTAGTTCGAATGGGCGCCGATGTATTCGAACACCGGGTTATGCACAGCCCTATCCACAGTGGGTATAACTTACACACATGTAGTTCCACGGTTGGGACGGGCGCGGAGCCAGCAAGAAAGGGAAAAGCTCCCCGGTTTTGTCCACGTCTGTGGAAAAGGTTAACAACCGGTGGGGAAAACTTTGGATGGATACGGCGGTGTGTTTCGCCCGCCAAGCTACAACCACTGCGCGAAGGCTGCATTTGGCACCCGCGTGAGATTCCCGCCAAGCTGGGGCGCACAGTGGAACCGTCGGGGGGCGCACTGTGCCGGGATGAGGTCTATGCAGTAACCACGCGCTATGGGCGGGCATCACTTGGCGGCCCAGCCAGTGGAAACCTGCACTGCTGGTCAGGAGTGGAGTGTATGAAACCCATGTGGACGGCCTGTGCGTGGTCGCCGAAAGCCCGTCAGGAGGACCGGGGGCGGCCGCTAGGAGCCCGCTGATTAAGGCGGATCTATTATGCCCGGGTTTTTCCGGTGGGCCATTTTTCGCGCCGGAGCCGGACGCCGGATTGGGCTCTTCTGGGCTGAAGTCCTGATCCGGAGCCGGTCTTGGGCGCTCCATGGGGCTTCT
>NZ_JADPVH010000010.1 GCF_026932795.1 Paenarthrobacter sp. Z7-10
CGTTTCTTTGGATTGAAGGCTATTACAACACACGTCGCCGCCATTCAACGCTCGGCTATTTGACGCCAGCCGAAATTGAGTTAGGCTATAAATCTATTCACGAACTCGCGGCATAATCCCGAGTCCACAAAAACGGGAACACTCCACACCACCCCCACCCGGCACACCCCTGACCAACACAGGTCTGAGTGGGTCGCCACCCAGCACAGGTTTGACAGGATCACCGTCCGGCAAACTTGTCACCCAGCCTCCACCCAGCGCACGCTTCACGGAGCATCAGCCAGCAGGTCTGACACCGGGCGCCGGCCCGAACAGCATCGGGTCAGACTCAAAGGCCTTGCGGCGCTTTGCACACATCAGAGCCCTTCGCACCCGGGGAAGCAACCGAAAGCTCCTCAACCCAGACGCCAACCTAGCGCTCCGCTGTTAGGCATCGCAGCCGGTCTGGCTGACATCGTCTCCCGACCTGGGTGGCCAGACCTGGTTCTCGACGCCGATCGCCGACCTGCTCCCCACCTGGTTCTCGACACCGGTCGCCGACCTGCTCCCCACCTGGGCCGCCCACCTGGTTCTCGACGCCGGTCGCCGACCTGCTCCCCGCCTGGGCCGCGCACCTGGTTCTCGACGCCGGTCGCCGACCTGCTCCCCACCTGGTTCTCGCGCGGGGCCCCGAACTAGATGTCGACGCGGGTAGTCGGCTTCGGTTGTAAAGTGAGATTGTTGATCGCCATCCTGGTCGCCGAGCAAAAGCAAGGCGGCGCTGGCCGTGGCGATGTATATTGGCCCACGCAATCGCGTCGGTGCCTTACCGGGAGAGGAACCAAACGTGTTGCATTGCGACCGCGGCGCGGCAAAACCGGTGAAGGTCCTGGCGCTGCTGCTGGCTGATATTCCGTTGACAGCTGCAGTCGTGGCATGAGCGATGCCGCCTGCCTGGACAAGGCGAACCGTACCGAAGCCATCGACCTGCGGGATCTGCAGGACAGGGCTGATGTAACCGTATTAGTTCAGGCCTTTTACGCCCGCGCGTTTGCGGATCCGCTGCTGGGCCATATTTTCGTGGACGTGGCACGGATGGATCTGGAACAACATCTGCCCATCATTACCGACTTCTGGGAGACGGTCCTGTTCCGCGCGGGTCTGTACCACCGCAATGCCCTGCAGGTGCATGTGGCCCTCAACGCTTCGTTCCCTTTGGGTGAACAACACTTTGACCGTTGGCGCGAGCTGTGGGCATTGACCGTGAACTCTTCCTTCCGGGGCGAGAAGGCCGAGCTGGCCAAAGTGCAGGCTGACCGCATAGCTGGTTCGATCCAACGCCGGCTCGCGGGCCAGACCCCCAGCGAATTTACCTCGATCAGCCGGCGGGAACGTCCGCCGCTTTGATGTTGTGAATGCGCTCCAATATGGTCGCTTTCAGGTTGTCCGGAGCAGCTTCCTTGCAGGTCCGCTTGACGGCCGAACGAATAACGCATTCCAAGTCGTGCTCCTGGGCACACTCCGGACAGGTGTCCAGATGCTCCTTGATCTCCGCGAGGTCATCGCAGGACAAAGCTCCATCCAAATATTCGTAGATTCGCGAAATCCGCGAGTCTTCGCAGTCGCCCAGACTCTGGCAGTCGCTCATTTTTTGCTCTCCTGATTCTTGCTTCCTGTGCCGGCTCCGGCCAGTGTTGCCGTCTCCACCGCCGGGTCATTGGATGATGCCGCTGGACCGCCAAAACCACGTTCCTTGGCATAGTCTGCAAGCAGCTCACGCATCATTTTGCGGCCACGGTGCAGACGCGACATGACGGTGCCAATGGGGGTGTTCATGACGTCTGATATTTCCTTGTAGGCGTAGCCTTCTACATCCGCGAAGTAGACGGCCAGCCGGAATTCCTCGGGAATGGACTGCAGCGCGTCCTTTACATCCGAATCGGGGAGGTGGTCCAAGGCCTCCGTCTCCGCCGAACGTAATCCGCTGGAGGTGTGCGACTCTGACCGCGCCAGTTGCCAATCCTCCACTTGGTCTGAATTGGACTGCAGAGGCTCCCGCTGGCGTTTGCGGTAGAGATTGATGTAGGTATTGGTCAGTATCCGATAGAGCCAGGCCTTCAGATTCGTCCCGGGCCGGTACTGATGAAATGCCGAAAAGGCCTTTGTATAGGCCTCCTGCACCAGGTCCTCGGCATCGCTGGGATTCCTGGCCATCCGCATTGCAGCCGAATACAACTGGTCCACGTACTGCATCGCATCCCGTTCAAAACGGACGCGACGTTCCTCCGCTGACTCGGTCGAAACGTCAACAACCGCCTCGGGTGATGACTTCGGATCCGGATCCGGGGCTGACGTCCCGTTGCCCTTCCCGGTCTGCGGACCGGCGGAATCTCCGGTGGCCAAGCTGTCGGCGTGTTCGGTGGTATTCATCAGGGACCAGTCTACTGTTACCGGCCAGGTGCCGACGGCCGGAGGCCGTGTGGCAAGCAGGGTTTCCATGGAGTCCTTCCGAATTTGTTTTCCAGCTTCTTCAACCCGGCATTCGCAGCAGATATTCCGGAAGCAGACAAAGCAGTTGGAAAGCAAACTTGCCAAAATGTGGCTTCAGGACAAAGCTGGGAAAAACACCGCCGACGCAGGAGACGATGATGTCAAGTAATGCGCAACCGAACGGTAGCGTCCCCGAAGTTAAACTGAAGCGGCACCTGGGTCCGATAGGTATCCTCTTTGCCGCAATAGGTTCAATTATCGGTTCGGGGTGGTTGTTCGGGGCCTTCAACGCCTCCGTGATTGCTGGACCGGCCGCAATCTTCTCTTGGCTCATCGCAGGGTTCATGATCATGCTGATCGGCCTGTGCTATGCCGAATTGGGACCCATGTTCCCAATTTCCGGAGGAGTGGTCCGCTATCCGCACCTGGTGTGGGGATCCTTTGGCAGTTACTCGTTGGGGTTCATCACCTGGATCTCCTCGGCCGCCGTTCCCGCGATCGAGGTTGAGGGCGCCTTGACCTACGCCACCAAGTTTGCCCCCTTCACTCAAAAGAATGACGTTGGCGGCACGGTGGTGCATACCCTCACTCCGATCGGCATCGTCGTCGCCATCATTTTGATGGCCATCTTCGTCGTCATCAACTATTTCGGCGTAAAACTTTTCGCCCAAGTAAACAACGTGCTGGTCTGGTGGAAACTCGCCATCATCCTGTTGGTTATTGCGGTCTTCCTGATCACGGCCCTCGGCACCACCAGCATGGGCACCACGGACAACTTCACCTCGCATGGTTTCGCACCCGGCGGGGCGGCCGGTGTGTTTGTGGCTATTTCCACCGCCGGAATTACCTTCTCCTATCTGGGTTTCCGCCAAGGCATTGAACTTGCGGGTGAGACGACCAATCCCAAGCGGAACATCCCGATGGCCATTATCGGTTCCGTCCTGATCACCTCCGTCATCTACGCGCTGCTCCAGCTCGCGTTTACCCTTGGTGTTCCCGCCCGCATCCTGGGGAGTTCCGGCAGCTGGGCCAATCTGGTCTTCAACGACGATTTCGGTCCTCTGGCTGCACTGTCTTCACTCGCGGGGCTGACTTGGCTTGCCTACCTTCTATACGCTGATGCGATCATCTCGCCGGCCGATACCGGTCTGGTCTACACCACCATCGCCTCCCGGGTCTCGTACGCCATGGGCCGCAACGGCAACTCCCCCCGCTGGCTGGCCAAGAACAATAAGCAGGGTGTCCCGTACTGGTCCTTGGTGGTTACTTTCCTGGTCGGTATCGTGCTCCTGCTGCCGTTCCCCAGCTGGCAGCAACTGGTGGGCTTTATTACCAGCGCCACGGTGATCTCCTTTGGCTCCGGTCCGCTGGTACTTTCGGTTCTGCGGCGCACCATGCCGGAACTGCACCGCCCATTCAACCTGCCATTCGGGGATACCATTCCGATCCTGGCGTTCTACTGTGCCAATATGATCGTCTACTGGGGCGGCTGGGACACGAACAAAAAGCTGTTCATCACCATCCTCATTGGCTATCTGCTGCTGATCGTCTTCCAATTTGTTGGAGACCGGAAACTGAAGCCCTCGCTGGACTTCAAGGTTGGCGCCATCTGGGTGCTGCCGTGGTTCGTCCTGCTGGCCCTGGTGAGCTGGCTGATGGACCCCAAGACGCACCCGGATCTGTTTGGCTGGGCCTTCCTGGTCAACGCCGTCGTCAGCGTCGCCATCTTCTACCTCGCGGTGAAGGTGCACCTTCCGCTGGAGAAGATCCGCGAGTACATGCGCGATGCTGAAAACGAGTCGGAAGAAGAGGAACACCTGATGGGAACTGCCCTGTAGGGATCCGGATACCTTCCGGCCGGGCGGTCCTGCCCGGCCGGAGGGTATTCGCGCAAACCGCCGCCGTCAGTGTAAAACTAAGAGAACCACCCGCGGACCAGCCAGGAGGCCCCAATGTCTATCGTCCGAACGCTCGCCCGTCCCATGCTTGCCTCGTCCTTCATTTTGGCGGGGGTGGATCGGCTGCGCCACTCCGACCAGACCGTGAATCAGCTCTCCCCCGTGCTGGCCAAGGTCTCTCAGGCCCTGCCGTTCCAAGCGGATGAGAAGATGCTCGCCCGGGTCATGGGCGGCACACAGGTGGGTGCCGGACTGCTGCTCGCGATGGGCAAGTTTTCCCGCGTCGCAGGCCTGCTGCTGACCCTGACCTCGGCGCTCAACGCCGTCGTCGAATTCCGCTCGGCGAATGACAGCACCTCCGAAGACCGTTCACACCGCCGTAACCAGCTGCTGAAGAATCTTTCGCTCTCCGGCGGAGTGCTGCTGGTGGCTGTCGACACCGCCGGCAAGCCCGGCCTTGCGTGGCGCGCGGAGCACCTCGCGGCGGCCGGCAAGAAGAGCACCAAGAAGCAGTTCAAGCATGCCGACAAGGCCGTGCGGCGGATCGCCAATGATGTCACAGGTTCCTAGCACTCGATGAATGCTGGCGCCGTGGGAGAAAATCCCCTCCGTCCTTGGGCCGCTCCGTCGGCCTCCGCCCCTGTGAATGCCACGGTTGCCGTTCCCGGCTCCAAGTCGCTCACCAACAGGTATCTGATCCTGGCGGCGCTGGCCGACGGGCCATCCCGGCTTCGCGCGCCGCTGCACTCGCGCGATTCCGCCCTGATGATTGCCGCGCTGAGAGCGCTGGGTGCCGTCATTGAAGTGCTCGACGACGGCGACGGCGGCTTTGGTCCGGATCTTCGGGTCACGCCGCTGGCCGCCGGGGCCATGCTGCCGGCCGGCGCATCCGTCGATTGTGGTTTGGCCGGCACGGTTATGCGTTTCGTGCCGCCGGTGGCTGCTCTGACCTCCGGAAGCGTGGTCTTCGACGGCGATCCGCAGGCACGTTCCCGCCCGATGGGACCAGTGATCCACGGCCTCCGGTCGCTCGGCGTCCAGCTCGACGACGGCGATGCGGGGGGTCTGCCCTTCCGGATCCACGGCAAGGGTGCCGTCCGCGGCGGCCACCTGGTCATCGATGCTTCCGGCTCGTCACAGTTCGTTTCCGCCCTGCTGCTGGCCGGAGCACGGTTCACGGACGGGCTGCATCTGGAGCACGTTGGCAAGCCGGTGCCCAGCCTGGATCACATCCGGATGACCGTGAGCGTCCTGCGGGAGGTGGGTGTCGCCGTCGACGATTCCGTTCCGAACAATTGGGTTGTCCAGCCAGGAACGATCCGGGCCTTCGATGTCCAGGTGGAACCGGACCTGTCCAACGCCGGCCCTTTTCTTGCCGCTGCCTTGGCCGCCGGCGGAACCGTTCGAATTCCGCACTGGCCGGCGGCTACGCTGCAGGTCGGCGATCGCTGGCGCAGCATTTTCACGGAATTTGGCGCTGAGGTCAGCCTCAATGAAGGAACCTTGACCGTGACCGCGGGACCGGAGATTAAGGGCGTGGAGCTGGCCGATACCAGCGAGCTTGCGCCCACCGTAGCCGCATTATGCGCCTTGGCCACCGGACCATCCGTGCTCAGCGGGATTGGCCACCTGCGGGGGCATGAAACGGACCGGCTCGCGGCACTGGCGGCTGAGATCAATCGTCTGGGTGGCTCGGTGACGGAAACTGTGGATGGTTTGGCCATCACCCCCGCTCCCCTGCACGGCGGGCTGTTCCACAGTTACGCCGATCACCGGATGGCGACGGCAGGTGCGATCCTGGGCTTGGCCGTGCCGGGCGTGGAGGTCGAGGACATCGCGACCACCGGCAAAACGATGCCGGAATTCGTCCAGCTCTGGACAGACATGCTGGCGCCCCAGACTGCCGGCTCCTGACCATGGGAAGCAACACGCACAATTGGGAGGAATCGGATGTTCGAATCCGCCCCAACAAAAAAGGAAGCCGGCCCCGCACCAAGGACCGGCCCAGCCACGAGGACGCCGTTACCGGACGCATCATAACCGTGGACCGCGGCCGCTACACCGCAATCGTGGGCGAGGACACCGGACAGGAACGGCTGGTGGTTGCTGCCCGCGCCCGCGAGCTGCGCCGTAATCCCGTCGTGGCCGGCGACTTCGTTGCCCTGGTCGGGGACACCTCCGGCGAACCCGACTCGTTGGCGCGGCTGGTTCGGATCGAGGAACGGCGAACCGTCCTGCGGCGCAGCGCCGATGACACCGATCCGGTGGAGCGCGTGGTGGTGGCGAACGCCGATCAGTTGGTGATAGTGGTGGCCGCGGCCAATCCGGAGCCGCGGACCGGCTTCATCGACAGGGCGCTGGTGGCCGCCTACGACGCCGGCATCGCCGCACTGCTGCTGGTTACCAAGGCCGATGTCAAAGATCCGGCAGAGCTCCTGGCCAACTACACCCACCTGGATCTCACCGTGGTGGTGAGTCGAACCGCCACCAGCGCGGACTCCGGCATCGACGCGCGCAGCGATGACGGCCAGTCGGCGCTGTTGGCGGGCACCGCCGTCGCCGCCTTGTGGGAACACCTCAACGGCAAGGTCAGCGTGCTGGTGGGTCACTCCGGAGTAGGAAAATCGACCATGGTCAACGCCCTGACGGGGTCCAAACGAGCCACCGGCGGCGTCAATGCCGTCACCGGGCGTGGCCGGCACACATCGTCATCGGCGCTGGCGCTGCGGCTGGAAAACGGCTCGCCCGGCAGCTGGATTATCGACACTCCCGGCATCCGGTCCTTTGGGCTGGCCCATGTGGAACCGGACCGCATCCTGCTGGCGTTCCCGGATCTGCAGCCGGGTACCGACGCCTGTGAACGGGGCTGCAAGCACGACGACGACGCAGTAAACTGCGGACTGGACCCTTGGGTGGCGCAGGGCCACGCCGGAGACGCCGGGCCTGCGAGGCTTGCTTCGCTGCGCCGGTTGCTGCGCACCGGAAGCCGAACGGAGGGCCGGGCCGAGGCTAAGGAGCTGGGCACGAATGCCTAAGAGCAAGCTGGCGCAGTGACCGTTTCCGCTGCCCATCCGGCGCCCATTCGGGGCAGATGCGGGCTGGGCGGGTCAAAGGACGATAGCGTGAACGTATGAATCTTCCGCCGCAGAGCTACAACGACGACCTCCGCCTGGCCCATGTGTTGGCCGATTCGGTCGATTCGCATACCATGGCCCGCTTTCGCGCGCTGGACCTGCAGGTGGAAACCAAGCCGGACCTGACGCCGGTAACAGACGCGGACAAGGCAGCGGAGGAATCCATTCGCAGCCAGCTCTCGCGGGTTCGTCCGCGCGATTCGGTCCTGGGCGAGGAGTTCGGCAGCACCGGTCACGGATCGCGCCGCTGGATCATCGATCCGATCGACGGAACTAAGAACTTCATTCGTGGGGTCCCCGTTTGGGCCACGCTGATCGCCCTCGTGGACGAGGACAAGCCCGTCGTCGGCCTGGTCAGCGCACCGGCGCTGGGCAAGCGCTGGTGGGCCGCGAAAGGTACCGGCGCCTTCATGGGCAAGTCGCTGGCGGCGGCCACCAGGCTTAAAGTCTCCAATGTCTCACGGCTTTCGGATGCCTCGCTGTCCTACTCATCGCTGACCGGCTGGCGCGAGCGTGGAAACCTGGACGAGTTCGTCTCCCTGACGGACCGGGTGTGGCGCAGCCGGGCCTATGGCGACTTTTGGTCCTACGCCCTGGTCGCCGAAGGGGCGGTCGATATCGCCTGCGAGCCGGAGCTGAACCTGTACGACATGGCTGCCCTGGTGCCGATCGTGCTTGAGGCTGGTGGCCGGTTCACCTCTCTGGAAGGAGCCGATGGGCCCTTCGGTGGTAACGCGCTGGCCACCAACGGCATCCTGCATTCGGAGGTCCTGCGCGCGCTCAACCCGGACCACGACGACCTGCTCTGAGACGCACCACGCCCGCACGGCCGTCATACGGCAGCGTCATACTCGCCTTGGCCGCCGGAATGCCTTAGCGTATGGGGATAGGTCACGAGTGCCAGTGCTAAGCCCCGGTTTGCTGGCCGGCAACCCTCCTTCGCGGTGGGGTGCCCCGGGTGACGACCTGGCCGGGGCACAAATGTCCCGGCAAGCGCGGAACCCGGCAACACCGGGGTCCCTCCCTTGCGAGGTCCAATGAGTACTTTAACGACTGCCCTGCCCACCCGTCCTCAAGGCCCGGACCAGGCAGATGCCGGCGCATTCGCCGACAGCACCCCCGGTGCCTTTCCACTGCTGGAGGTGGCCGGAGCGCAGCTGCACGCTCCCTTGGTGAAGGGCGGCAGCGTCCGTTATGCCAACCTGGATTATGCCGCCTCCACCCCCGCCGCTCAAACTGTTGCTGATTACCTGACCCAGATCCTGCCGTACTACGCCAGCGTTCACCGCGGTGCCGGTTTCACCTCGCAGGTCAGCACCTCAGTCTACGAAAATGCCCGAACGACCGTGCGCAATTTCGTTGGCGGCCGCCCCGACGACGCGGTGATTTTTACCCGTAACACCACCGATTCGCTGAACCTGCTGGCCGGCTGCCTGAGCGGACACGCCGGCGACGTGGTTTACCTCGATATCGAACACCACGCCAACCTGCTCCCCTGGCAGCGCCTGCCGCACCGCAGCGTCGTCGCCCGCGATTCGCTGGCCGAAACGCTGCGGGTGTTGGAGGCGGAACTCAGCCACGGAAACGTCACCCTGCTGGCAGTCTCCGGCGCCTCCAATATCACAGGCGAGATCCTGCCGGTCAAAGAGCTTGCCGCGCTGGCGCACCGGTATGGCGCCCGGATCGTGGTGGATGCGGCCCAGCTTGCTCCGCACCGCAGAATAAACATCGCCGCCGACGACATTGATTACCTCGCGTTTTCGGGGCACAAGCTCTATGCACCCTTCGGGACCGGCGTTTTAGTGGGGCGTGTTGATTGGCTCGACGCGGGAGAGCCGCATTTGGCCGGCGGCGGGGCGGTGAGGGAGGCACGGCTGGAAACGGTCAGCTGGGCCTCCTCTCCGGCCAGGCACGAGGCCGGCTCCCCGAATGTGCTCGGTGCCGCCACGCTGGCGAGGGCCACAGAAGTTTTGGCCGGACTGGACCACGCGCAATGGCGGTCCCATGAGGAAGCGCTTCGCCGCTGCTTGGTCGCCGGGCTGGAGCGGCTGCACGGCGTGAAGGTGCACCGGCTCTTTACCGATGCACAGGACTTCCCGTCCAGCGGATCCATCGGTGTGGTGAATTTCTCCGTGGCCGGCTACGACGCCGGCCTCGCGGCGGCCTACCTCTCGGCCGAGCACGGAGTTGGCGTGCGGGACGGAAAATTCTGCGCCCACCCGCTGCTGCGGCGGCTCGGCCTGCCCTCCGGGTCGCTGCGCGCAAGCTTCGGCATCGGCTCCAGGCTGGAGGACGCGCAGCGTCTGATCGAGGGCGTCGCGACACTGCTGGAGTCCGGGTTGGGCTGCGACTACATCGTGGATTCCGGCCGCTGGGTACCGGCCGTGGACCAACGCGAGTACCCCGAATGGTCACCCAACACGCCGGGGACCGCAGGCGCTGCTCCCTGCAGCCAGGACTGAGCATCGCCGCCGGACGGTACTGTAGAACCGCAGGTTTTGGCGGAACTTCAAGGAGCGGCATGGCAGCGACCCGGGACGGGCCCAATCTCGACGAACGGCGCCGCCGGGAGCTGGCGGGAAGCTTCCAGGATGGCGGCGGGCACTACGATCGCGTGCGGCCAGGCTATCCCTCGTCGTCGCTGCAGTGGCTGCTCGCCGGCGGCGGCCGAAGCATCCAGGCGGTGCTGGACGTGGGTGCCGGAACGGGAAAGTACACGGACCTTTTACTGCGGGCCGGCCTGGATGTCGTGGCCCTTGATCCCTCCCGCGACATGCTCGCCCAGCTCGCACGGCGGCATCCGAGGGTGCGGACCATTCATGGTGCGGCCGAGGAGATCGCCCTGCCGGACGCCAACATGGACGCAGCCGTGGTTGCACAGGCTTGGCACTGGTGTGACCCGCTGCAGGCCAGCGCGGAGATCTCGCGCGTGCTCCGGCCGGGAGGAACCTTGGGTCTGATTTGGAACCAGTTGGATGTCAGCGTGCCATGGGTCCATCGGCTGTCGAGGATCATGCACGCCGGCGACGTCCACAGACCCGGCTTCCGGCCGCTGGTGGGCCCCGAATTTTCGTCCCTAGCGGCGCAGGTGACACAGTGGGAGCAGCCGCTGACTCCGGCTGATCTGCTGGAGCTGGCCCAATCGCGCAGTTATTACCTTGCCGCCGGGGTGGTGGACCGCAACCGGGTCCTTGGCAACCTGCGTTGGTACCTGCACGAGCATCTGGGACACGCCGTCGACGATGTCCTGCAGCTGCCATACCTCACGCATACATGGCGGGCGGACAAGCACGTCTGAGCTGTTATCTTGGCGCATACCTGCTTTCCGCGCTAAGGTTTAGGTATACCTAAACTTCAGGCTTAGACATACCTAGATAACCGGGGCAATGCGAAGGGGCGGCCGTGCTGGAGGTAACGACCCATAAGCCGGTTCCGCCGAGGGCCGCCGGCAAGGCCAGGAATCTGCTGCTGCTGATGGGGCCGGCCTTTGTTGCCGCCATCGCCTATGTCGATCCGGGAAACGTCGCCGCGAATCTAACCTCGGGCGCGAAATACGGCTACATGTTGGTGTGGGTGCTCGTCGCCGCCAATGCCATGGCCATGCTGATTCAGTACCAATCCGCCAAACTCGGTGTGGTGACGGGGAAATCCCTGCCGGAACTTCTCGGCGCCAGGTTGCGCACCGGTAATCGCCGCGCCTACTGGCTGCAGGCGGAAGTCGTTGCCATTGCCACCGATTTGGCCGAGGTAGTCGGCGGGGCCATCGCGCTGAATCTGCTTTTCGGTCTGCCGCTGCCGCTGGCGGGCCTGATCGTTGGAGTTATTTCCACCCTCATGCTGACCGTGCAAAACCGGCGAAGCCAGCGCACCTTTGAGTCGCTGATCATGGCCCTGCTGTTGATCATCACGGTGGGATTCCTGGCCGGATTAGTGGTCAGCCCACCTGATCCTGCCGGAGTGCTGGGAGGCCTCGTGCCCCGGTTCCAGGGCGCCGGAAGCATCCTCCTCAGCGCCAGCATGCTGGGGGCAACGGTAATGCCGCATGCCATCTACCTGCACTCCGCGCTCTCCCGGGACCGGCACCCGCACGCACGGCGGTCGGCGGCGACCCTGGACTCGGTGGTCAAGGCAACGCGCTGGGATGTGGTGGGGGCTCTGATGCTGGCAGGCATAGTCAACATCGGCATGCTGCTGCTGGCGGCGTCCACCCTCGGCGGAGTACCTGGCACGGGCAGCATCGAAGGCGCACACGCGGCTATCGCGGCGAATCTCGGACCCGTGATCGGCGTCATTTTTGCCATCGGACTGCTCGCCTCAGGGCTGGCGTCCACCTCAGTGGGCTGTTATGCCGGAGCCACCATCATGGCGGGGCTGCTGAAGATCAAGCTTCCGCTGCTCACCCGGCGGGTGGTCAGTCTGATTCCCGCGCTGGCCCTGCTGACCTTCGGCGTGGACCCCACCTGGGCGCTGGTGATCAGCCAGGTGGTCCTGAGTTTCGGCATCCCATTCGCCCTGATTCCGCTGCTGCGTCTGACCGGAAGCCGGGAGGTGATGGGTAAGTACCGGGACGGTCCACTCCTGCGGATTGCCGCCGTCGCCAGCGTGTGCCTCGTGGTCGCGCTGAACCTCGTGCTGCTGGCCTTGACCTTTTCGGGACGGAGTTAGGCTCGGCGCGACTCCCGGTCCGCGGCTTAGGCTCGGCGGGACGCACGCTCCGTGACTCAAGCTGGCAGGTCGGACTTGCCCGACATTCCTGTCCCGATCGCAGGGCCGGTACTGTGGAAGCTGTGAAGCCTGCCGCCACCTCCTCGAGTATCGAGGACTACGTGAAAGTGATTTATGCCTTCACCGAGTGGCAGGACAAACCCATCAGCTCCTCGGAACTGGCCAGTCGGCTGGGGATTGCAAACTCCTCCGTTTCAGAAATGGTCCGAAAGCTGAAGGATCAGGGCTTGGTCACCCACCGACCTTATGGCGCCATCCGGCTGACGCCCGGCGGGCTGACTCTGGCCCTTTCGATGGTACGGCGCCACCGGCTGCTGGAAACCTATTTGGTACAGGAACTCGGCTACAGCTGGGACGAAGTCCATGATGAGGCCGAGCTGCTGGAACACGCGGTGTCCGACACCTTCATTGAGCGGATGTCGGCCAAGCTCGGCCATCCCACCAGGGATCCCCACGGAGACCCGATACCCGGCGCCGATGGTGCCGTCCTGGTGCCGACGGCGCACCGTCTGAACGAGCTGGATGCCGGACATGCGGGACGGCTCGTGCGGATCAGCGACGATAATCCCGAACTGCTGCGCTACCTGAGCCGGGAGGGCATCGGCCTCGATTCCTGGCTTAGCGTTGCCGGCCGCAGGCCGTTCGGCGGGGCATTGGTGGTCCG
The DNA here is from genome assembly GCF_026932795.1 of Paenarthrobacter sp. Z7-10. Classification (GTDB taxonomy): domain Bacteria; phylum Actinomycetota; class Actinomycetes; order Actinomycetales; family Micrococcaceae; genus Arthrobacter_M. Next base: position 12,891 of record NZ_JADPVH010000010.1, read on the forward strand.
GATAGGCCAAGCGGAACGGGACCGCGAGATCGACCTCGCGGACGAAGTTACGGCCTCGCTGTGGCTACGTACAGAGGGAACCCACCCGGGCTGCACCCTGTCGGAGTAGGGCCGCACCGGATTACGCGGCGCACCAGATTACGCGGCGCACCAGATTAGGGAGCGCGCCAGAATAGGGACCGCGCCAGAATAGGGACCGCGCCACAATGGGGACCGCGCCACAATGGGGACACCCCGCACCAGGCCATCACTGCGCAGGGCGGGTGGTATTGCTGATCCCGATGGCGGAAATCGCGGCACCGGCAAAGAGCAGCACGGCCGTCACTATGGCGGCGCGGTGCAGCCCCGCAGTATCCAGCGTGCCACCCACTACAACACCCGCGAACGCAATGCTCACCAGCCCGGCGATGCGTGCCACCGCATTGTTGATGGCTGATCCCATGCCCGCCCGCGCTGGTGCCACCGAGCCCAGGATCGCCGAGGTCAGCGGCGCCACAGTGATGGAAAGTCCCAAACCGAAAACCAGGATGCCGGGCAATACCGTTAACCAGTAATTGATTGGATGCCCTACGCTCAACAGCAGCAGAAAACCCACTCCGGCGACGGCGGGCCCGACCGTCATGAACAGCCGCGGACCCCGCCTTCCCGCCAGCGCGCCAAACCGGGAGGACAACGCCAGCAGCGCCATGGTGGCCGGCAGCAGGGCGATCCCGGCCAGGGTGGCCGGCAGGCCTGCGACTTGTTGGAGATAGATGGTGAGCACGAAAAAACCCAACGACAATGCGCCGTAAATCATCAGCGTGGCCACGTTTCCGGCGGAGAAATTCCGCACCCCGAACAGCTCCAACGGCATCATCGGCGAAGCAGACCGGCGCTCATGGACCACAAACGCCACGAGCGCCGCGGGTCCGAGCAGCAGCGGGATCAGCACCACCGGACTGCGCCAGCCGAAGGAACCCTGCTCAATCAGGGCGAACACGGATCCTCCCAGCCCGACGACGGCAAGCACCGTTCCCAGGATGTCGACGCGTACGCCCGGGTCCCGCGGAGCATCGGTATGACGCAGGGCAGCCAGCAGCGGCATCGAGATCAGCACCGGGATCAAGTTGACGAAGAATACGAAGCGCCACGACAGCAGGTCCACGGCCGCTCCGCCCACCAGTGGTGCCACAATAGTGGAGGCCCCGGTCCACGCCGTCCAACGGCCAATCGCCTTCGCCTGTGCGTGCCCGGAGAATTCGCTGATAATCAGGGCCAGGGAGCTTGGAACGAGCAGTGCTCCCGCTGCCCCTTGCAGGCCCCGTCCCAGGATGAGCATGACGTTATTGACCGCGAAGCCGCAGAGCACGGACATGGCAGCGAATCCGATCAGCCCCCATTGCAGGATGCGGACCCGGCCAAAGAGGTCCGACAAAGAACCTGCTACGAGAATCAGTGCACCGAGGGTGAGCAAATAGGCATCGACCACCCACTGCTGGGACAAGATCCCGCCGCCGAAGTCCCGTTGGATGGCTGGCAGCGCCAGATTGACCACACTGCCGTCCAGGATAGCGACGAAGGAGGCCAAAATGGTCACCATCAATACCCTGCGCTGATGCGCTGCCAGCCCGGGTGCATCCAACGACATAGCTACACCATAGTCTGCGCCCCGGTTCCCGTGTCGTCGTCGTCGCCGCGCCCGTCACCGTCACCGTCACCCGACTGTGCCTCCGGGTCTTCCTCGGGCTCAAAGGTCGTCGGTTCGGGACCGGCACCCAGGCCCACACCGCGTTGTCCCGCGGGAACGCTGCCGCCGGGTGCCTCGCCGTCGTCGGGATCCTTGTTGTTCGCCTCAGTGCTCACGTCGTCCTCCTCGCCTCGCCGGCCCGACCGAGAGACGACCGACCGGTAGGTCAACTGTAGTTCCCGCTCCAGCACAAAGGAAAGCCTGCTTAGGATGGAGATCAGGGCCCTCCGCTCGCCGACTGGCCCAGCCGGGGCGGAACCTGAATGATCCAGGAGGTCAGGGATGGGAACTGTGGAGCTGATCCTGATTCGGCACGGCGAAAGCGAGGGCAACGTCGCCGCATCCGCCGCGCAGGCTGCAGGCGCCGAGACGATCGACATTGACCTCCGGGACGCGGACGTCCCGCTCAGTGCCACCGGCCGGCGGCAGGCGCAGGCTCTCGCTCCATGGTTGGCCGGCCTCGCCGAAACGCAGCGCCCCACCTCGGCCTGGTCCTCCCCCTACCTGCGGGCACGTCAGACGGCAGAGGCAGCCAAGTTCGGGCAGCCGAATGCGCTGCGGGTGGATGAACGGCTGCGCGACCGCGAACTGGGCATTCTCGACCTGCTGACCGCCGTGGGAGTCCAGGCCCGCTATCCGGCCGAGGCGCAGCGGAGGCAGTGGTTGGGAAAGTTCTACTACCGGCCCCCGGGTGGGGAATCCTGGGCCGATGTCGTCCTTCGCGTCCGGTCGCTGCTGGCAGATCTGGACCGGCGGGACGACGGCGGTCGGGTGGCGTTGGTATGCCACGACGCGGTGATTCTGCTCTTGCGCTACGTCTGCGAGGACCTGAGTGAGGAAAACCTGCTTGCCCTCGCCGCCTCGACAGCTGTGCTCAATGGCTCCATCACCCGGCTGGTCCGCCCGTCCGGCCGGGGCCTGTGGCAGCTTGCATCCTTCAACCAGGTGGATCATTTGGAAGAGACAGGAACCCCCGTGACCCAGCATGCCGGTGATACAGATGCCCTCCCGCACTGAGGTCACGCCCACGTTGCTGCGTGGTTGGCAATTGTCCAAGGAGGCCCAGGGCAAGGACGTCCGGGGCACCGTCCTGGTGATCGGTGGAGCCAGTAAAACACCGGGTGCGGCTATCCTCAGTGGTCTGGCCGCGCTCCGGGCGGGCGCCGGGCGGCTCGTGCTGGCGCTGGACGAAACCGTGGCGGTCGCGGCGGCCATCGCCGTGCCCGAGAGCGCCGTCGTCGGACTGCCGGCCGGAGCGGACCAGGGCCGGCAGATCGCCGCTGTGCTTGCCCGGAACTGGCCGCGGCTGACGTCGTCGTCGTCGGACCCGGTCTGGATGACGCCCGGCAAACTACGGAACTGCAGCGGTGCGTCGGCGCCCTGGCCGGACCCGCAACGCGGCTGGTCCTGGACGCCTATGCCCTCGGTGTGCTGCGCGGGCTCGGTGAAGTTTACGAACCGTGGGCCGGTCGACTGGTGCTGACGCCGAACCGTGCCGAGGCCGCGCGCTTACTGGATTCCGAAGGAGTTCCCATGCCGCAGGCTGTTCCGGCGATCGCGGAAAAATACCGGGCGGTGGTAACCGGACAAGGCATCATTGCCAGCCCCGAGGGGGACGTGTGGACGGTAGCAGCCGGGAACCCGGGACTGGGGACCTCCGGCAGCGGCGACGTGCTGGCCGGTGCGGTGGGAGGCTTCCTGGCCCGCGAACTGCTTGATGCGATGCCGCAGGTTCTTTCCGAACTGACCTTCTGACAGTGCTGGCTTGGGGCAGGCGAAAAGTACTTGCAATGCTGCCAAAACGGCGTAGCTTTCACAGTGAGACTTGAAGAGCCTCGATGGACAGCGGCCCGTCCGGCCACACCCTTAGGGAGCACACCATGCCTGACAAATCACCTCACCGGCATCTGAACAAAAAACCGGTAAAAACGATCAAGGAAAAACGCGCTGAAAAGCGCTCCACCGGGGCCGCCGACGCCACGACCGACGCCGTCGCCCATATCAAGAAGCGCTAGGGTTCGAGCCGCTTCACCAACGCACACCTGCTGGTCCAGCTGCGGCGATACCGGGCGGCCAGCTGGAGCTGTCAGCTGTCTTGGAGCACGCTCAGAACGTTGCCCGCCGGGTCCTTGAACCAGGCGATAAGAGGGCCGCCGCCGCGGAAAATTCCCTTTTCGTCCATTTTGCCGACCATTTGCGGGTAACGCTCGAACTGCACGCCCCGCTCGCCCAAACCGTCCACGGCCGTTCCGATATCGCGCACCGGAAAATTCAGCACGGTGTAGGACGCCGTAGCGTGGCCCGGGGATGACTAGACCAGGACGTCCGCACCACCGGCCAGATGCAGCCGCAGCATGCCGTTCTCCTCGGTTACGTTCAACCCCAGCGTTTCAGCGTAAAACGTCCGCGCTGCAGCTATGTCATTGACGGAAAAGCCGCTGAAAGCCTTTGTATCACCCAGCATGACTCCTACTTTCACCGCGCCAGAGAACTAATGGCATAACTCTAACCGTCTGAGGGCTGCTGGGAGCGGCGGATCCGGCCCCGGGGCCGCCGGCCACCCCGAGCCGCGGCCTCTCCAAACGGAGGGAGCTGAGGGCGGCCTGGCGCGGGTCGCTCAGGCGCGGTGCAGGCACGAGCGGCCTGGCGCGGGTCGCTCAGGCGCGGTGCAGGCACGAGCGGCCTGGCGTGGGTCGCTCAGGCCGGGCGCAGGCACGAGCGGGTCGATTAGAGTTAACTACGATGATCAGCAGACGAGATGCAGCCCTTTCCCTTGATATTCCGCTTGAAATGGCTCAGCGACATGGCATACCCCTGCGGCTGACCGAAACCGAACTTGCCGACATCGAGGCCAATCCGCCGGCATGGCTGGTCCAATCACGGGCAAACCGCACCGGCAAGAGACCAATCTGGACCCAATTGCGGTGCTACATCTGCGACTACTCCGAAGCCGCACGGCCAAAGAAATGGTGGCCCGCATTCGACTACGTGATCTGCGCACAGCACAATCCGGATGAGCTGCCGTCACCGGCCGCGGGCTGCAGCCGCCGCGAATACGAGGGAATCGGCACCCGTTTTGTTGGCATTACGGAGCAGCCAGCCCGGCCGCCCCAAGGCTGACCCGGAGCTGGCCGCGAACGCGCGCAGCGGCCGCCTGCTGTGCCACCACACCGGCCAACCACCATCCCCCGCCACCACACCGGCCAACCACATTCGCTGTGCACCACTTTGGACGGCGAAAAACATGGTTTCCGTGGCGTGTTTACCCGCTACACGCACCTCAGGTCTTCGAAGTGTTGCAGGAGCATACTTTCCCTCGGCGCCAAGGTCTGGACAGGCGATGATTACGGATCTATCTTGAATTCATCAGTTGATGAATTACTTTTTTACAGGAGGTGCGCCGATGTCCCATCTCGCCGTTCCTGGGTCCGGGACTCCCCCGCCGGAGCTGGACGTGGGTGTCGACGTCCGCGCACTGAGCGTGCGGCGCGGGAAGGTCTCGGTGCTTCAGGAGCTGACCTTCGCCATTCCAACCGGACAAATCACGGGCCTGCTGGGACCCTCCGGAAGCGGTAAGACGACCCTGATGCGGGCCATCGTCGGGGTCCAAATCATCACTTCCGGGTCGGTCACCGTGCTGGGCCGAAGGGCCGGCGACCCTGCACTGCGGCACGAGGTCGGTTACGTCACCCAGTCACCGAGCGTCTACCAGGACCTCAGTGTCGAGGATAACGTACGTTACTTTGCAGCTATGCACGGCCGGGGCAGGGAGGCAGTTCGGACGGCGCTGGAGATCGTGGGGCTTTCCGAACTGGCCAAGCGACGAGCCGCCGACCTCTCTGGCGGCCAATTCAGCCGGGTATCGCTTGCCTGTGCCTTGGTTGGCAGGCCCAAACTGCTCATACTGGATGAGCCAACAGTTGGTCTGGACCCGGTATTGCGCGCAGACCTGTGGGACCGTTTCGCTTCCTTGGCCGCCGAGGGCACAACGCTGATCATTTCCAGCCATGTGATGGAGGAAGCGAGCCACTGCGATACTCTGTTGCTGCTGCGTGAGTCGCGGCTTTTGGCTCAGCTGACACCCGAAGAGCTACGCCGGCGCGGTGCCACGGACGACCTCGAACTGGCCTTCCTGCGGTTGATTCAGGCGGGCCCTGCGGCGGTCCTGGACGGTGCGGCGTGAATCCGGCGATGCTGGGCGCGACGACGACCCGCGTGCTGCGCCAGCTCCGCGGGGATCCACGAAGCATCGCCCTTATCCTGGTGGTCCCGGCGGTGCTGTTGGCCTTCATCTATTACCTGTTCGAAAACGAGACGCTTCCCCCCGGAGCCCCGCGTACCTTCGACCGGGTGGGTCTGATGATGCTCGCCATCTTCCCATTCGTGGTCATGTTCCTGGTAACGTCCATCACCATGCTCCGGGAGCGAACCTCCGGCACGCTGGAACGCCTGCTTACCACACCCATTCACAAAGCGGACCTGCTCTTCGGCTACGCTCTTGCCTTCTCCATCATGGCTGCCCTTCAATCGCTGGTAGCCACCGGTGTGGCCTACTGGATTTTTGGCCTGAACATCAATGGCAATCCAGCGCTGGTTGTGCTGGTGGCCGTGATCAACTCCGTGCTGGGCGTGGCCCTGGGACTGCTGTGCTCGGCCTTTGCGCGCACTGAGTTCCAGGCAGTTCAGTTCATGCCCGTGGTGGTCATTCCGCAGATCCTATTGTGCGGTCTCTTCGTGGCCAGGGACCAGATGAACGCGGTGCTGGAATCGCTGTCCAATATCCTGCCGTTGAGCTACTCGGTGGACGCCCTGCAGGAAATAGCGCGCAGCGCCAGTCCCACCGCTGCCATACTCTCCGACGTGGTTGTCATGGCAGGCTTCGTCGTGGTGGTGTTGGCGCTGGCATCCCCGACGCTGCGGCGCCGCACCCCGTGAAGCCGGACCTGCCGCGGCGTGGCCGCCGCAATGGTCCTGACAACAGCCGCGAGCTGATTCTCTCCAGCGCCAGAGAGCTGTTCTCGGAGCTGGGATACGACGCCACCAGCCTGCGCCGGATTGCCCGCGAGGCAGGCGTCGATGCGGCCATGGTGCATCACTACTTTCGGGATAAGGACGAACTTTTCGCCGCCTGCATCGAATTGCCGGCGGATCCACGCAGAGTCCTTGCCAGTGTCGTCTCCACCGCTCCAGCCGAGCGCGGAGAGGCCATTTTGCGAACTCTGCTGCAGCTGTGGGATTCCCCGGTGCAGCCTGCATTGCTTGCCTTGGTCCGCAGCGCCATAAGCTCAAAATCTCAGGCCGCCTTGCTGCGGGAGGTGCTGACGCGCCGAATTGTCATCCTGGCCGTGTCGGACCTCCCGGGCGACGCCGGGACGACCCGGCTGCGCGGGGCACTGCTGGTAAGCCAGCTCATCGGTTTGATGGTCAGCCGCTACATCCTGAAACTGGAACCGCTTGCATCGGCTGGCCACGATGAAGTGGTGGCGCTGGTGGCGCCGACCCTGCAGCATTATCTGACCGGACCATTGATCTAGCTGCTGTCCCGTGTGCTCGTCAGAACAAGACTGTGGCGAAGGTCCCCACCTGGTCGAATCCCACCCGCTGATAGCTTGCGCGGGCGGCCGAGTTGTAGTCGTTGACGTAAAGGCTCGCTATCGGAGCGTGCCGCCTGGCAAGAGAGACGACGGCGGCCATATAGCCCGCGCTGAGGCCCAGACCGCGATAGGACGGATCCAGCCAGACGCCCTGGATCTGCGCCACGTCCCGGGAGACGGCACCCAGATCGGCCTTAAAGATGACCTTGCCTTCGACGTCCAAATGACTGAGGGAATGGCCGTCCCTGATCAGTGCCGCGACGCGGCTGCGGTAGTGCTCCTCACCACCGAGATACGGAGAGTAGCCCACTTCTTCCTCGAACATGGCCGCCGCCGCCGGCAGGATCTCCGCGAAGTCCTCGGGGCGGCTCGGGACAAGGGCTGGGTTCGGGGGCACAGCCGGTTCGCCACGCAATTCCAGCAGCGGCTGATTGGCGCGGACTTCAACCGGAGTTGCACCGGAACTCTCGAGCACAGCAAAGATCCCTAGCACGGCCTCGGCGGGACCGAAAACGGAGGCAAACCTGCGCCGGGAAGCGGCGAGCCAGCGTCCGAAGGCCGGGGCCTGCTCCGACGTGACCTGCACGGGAACCACGTTGGCGCCAACCCAGCACGCTGCGGCCAAGATGCCGTCGTCGTCGAAATAGCCTAGTGTGTCGGACCCCAAGGCGGTGGGCACTGCCGTCCCCAAAGCTTCGAGCTGAGAGGCCATGAAAACATTCGCCACCGGATCCTGCTCCACCAAGTGCTGCAGAGCGGCTGTGTCCTCCGCACCGAGAACCTGGACCCGCTCCGCCGGATTCTTAGGAGACGTTGACCACGGGGCTACCCTTGACCGTGTCCGCGTCATCGGCTCCCCCCATCTCTTCCGCGATCCTCATAGCCTCTTCGATCAGGGTCTCAACTATCTGGTCCTCGGGAACAGTTTTCACCACTTGGCCCTTGACGAAGATCTGGCCCTTGCCGTTACCGGAGGCAACACCGAGGTCCGCTTCCCGGGCCTCGCCGGGTCCGTTGACCACACAGCCCATGACGGCCACGCGAAGCGGAACTTCCATCCCCTCAAGCCCGGCGGTAACCTGTTCGGCCAAAGTGTAGACATCGACCTGCGCCCGCCCACAGGACGGACAGGACACAATTTCCAGCTTTCGCGGCCGCAGATTCAGCGACTGCAGGATCTGGTTTCCCACTTTGATTTCTTCCACCGGCGGTGCGGAGAGGGAAACCCGAATAGTGTCCCCGATCCCCTGCGAGAGCAATGCGCCGAAAGCAGTGGCAGACTTGATCGTTCCCTGGAATGCGGGACCGGCTTCGGTGACGCCCAGATGCAGCGGCCAGTCACCCCGTTCGGCCAGCAGTTCATAGGCCCGCACCATCACGACGGGGTCATTGTGCTTAACGGAGATCTTGAAGTCGTGAAAGTCATGTTCCTCGAAGAGCGACGCTTCCCAGACGGCCGACTCGACCAGCGCTTCGGGGGTCGCCTTCCCGTACTTCTGCATTAACCGCGGATCCAGCGAGCCGGCATTCACACCAATCCGAATGGACGTTCCATGATCCTTCGCCGCCTGCGCGATCTCTTTGATCTGATCATCAAATTTGCGGATGTTTCCCGGATTGACCCGCACCGCAGCGCAGCCGGCGTCGATCGCGGCAAAGACATACTTCGGTTGGAAGTGGATGTCCGCGATCACCGGAATCTGGGACTTCCTGGCGATGATAGGCAGCGCCTCCGCGTCGTCAGCGGAAGGGCATGCGACCCGGACAATGTCACAGCCGGACGCCGTGAGCTCGGCGATCTGCTGCAGAGTGGCGTTGATGTCCGTTGTCGGCGTCGTCGTCATGGATTGGACACTGACGGGAAAATCCGAGCCGACCCCCACGGACCCAACCTTGATCTGGCGCGTCTTGCGTCGCGGAGCAAGGACTGGAGGTGGTGCTGCCGGCATTCCGAGGCTGACCGAGGTCAAAGTATGCTCCTTGTGGCTCTGTCCGGCCATTTCAGTTCGAAAGGGCCGGTCCGTCATGACCCATAACCTACCCGGTGCGGGCGCGGTTGGCTCACTTCCAGTGTAGGCCGTGGCGCTAGCCTACGTGCGCGCTGAGCGCTCCGATGCCGGGGATCCAGGCAGTGGATTTCAGGCCGGCGATGCCACCGGCGGCGTTGAACGGATCCTGTTTGAGCAGCCCATTCAGTGCTTCGTCGTCGTCCGCCTTGAAAATCAGGAGGGCACCGGTGCCGTCCTCGAAGGGGCCGGAGGCAAGGACGTGGCCGTCCTGAACCAGCGACGCCAGCCACGTGCGGTGCGCTGGCCGGTGCTCGTCGCGGATCGCCGCCGCATCCGGACCGTATACATACTCCACTGCATAAATGCTCATACCCTCACCCTATCCGTCCGGCTCAGGCCGGTGCTATTTCCAACCCTAACCAAGGAGCAGCCATCTCACCGGGATGGCCACTCCTGCGGCCCAGAGCATGGAGCTGAGCGTGCCGATGATGAACCGCTCGCTGGCCGCCGGGGTCTGCTTCAGCTCCGGATAGCGACCCAGACCCTTGATCGCCACGATGTACGCAATGGCCACCGGCTGGTCGGCAAGAATGGCGACGACGACGGCGAGCCGTTCCAGGATGCCGATGACCATGCCACCTCGCAGCACTCCGGCATCGGTGACTTCCACGGGAGGATCCTGTGCCGCCGTTTCCGAAGCTGCCTCGGACACCGTCGACGAGGCCTGGGTACCGCGCACATCCGGTCCATGGTCATCCGCGCTATGCTCCTCCGGTCCGGCTTCAGCGGCGCCGTGCACATCCGCGGTACGGGCCAGCCGCAACACCCCTGCCGTGACGGGCCAGCCGGCCACGGCAGCAACCACTATGACGAGCACAATCCACAATGCCTGCATTCAGGCCTCCTCGCTTTCGGACTCCTACAGCGTAGCTCGGCGCACCGACACGTCTGCGACGGAGCGAAACGCTGCAGGAGCCACGTTGTTAGCGCAGGCTGACAGGCGCTGCGGCCATGGGTGCGGCCGTCATCCAGCCGTCGTTGCGGTCGCTACCCTGCCGTCGTTGCGGCCCCTACCCAGCCGTCGTTGCCGCGAGAGCGAGCAGTACGGCCGCCGCGTGCCGGCCGGCCTGTTCTTCCTGCCAGCCTGAACGGAGGACCGCCTTGCTGACAGCCTGCGGCGTTATACCTAAATGGTGCGCGACGGCCCGCTGCTGACCGCGTACGCCGGGCTGCATCTGATCCAGGACCCGCCACTCGGCCGTACTTCGGGCACGTACCAATCGGCCAATGAGGCACAGCACAGCCTCGGCAGCCTCGGCAGCCTCCGCCGCGGGCTTAGCTGCCTGCACTGACAGGGGGACGCGGTCCCCGGTTTTTTTGGCACGGTCTACGGCCCTGCGCGCGGCTACGAATGCCGGTCCGCCGGCAGCGCGCGGATTATCCGGGAGCGGCAGCACAACCGGACCAATGCCAATGCCCACGTACCAATCACCGCTGCGCAGCGCCCGCATGACCACTTCGACAACGGCATCCGGGGTTTCAAGCAGCCCCTGTACCTCGTCGCCTACGGAGCGTTCAAAGCCCAGTCGTGCCGGGATGTCCGATAATGCAGCCAACAGTGTGGGAACCAGATCGGAAGCGCGTTGGCTTCCGCGCTGATCCATAGTCAAGACGAACATGAATCCAACCTTAATGGATTGATAACAAAACATCAACCGATTTAGGCTTATAAAATTAAGTCAACCTCAACCAAGGATATTGATGGGCTTCACGATATCCGCGTAGATCAACAGCGCACCCATCAGCAGCAGCCCGGACGCAACGACGTAGGTGAGCGGCAGCAGTTTCGCAATATCGAAAGGACCCGGGTCCTTCCGCTTAAACAACCTCGCCAGCGAGCGGCGGACGGCCTCGTACAGTGCTCCGGCGACGTGTCCGCCGTCCAGCGGCAGCAGCGGAATCAGGTTGAAGATGCACAACGCCAGGTTCACTCCGCCCAGCAACCCGATTAAGGTAGCCAGACGGGCGCTCAAGGGAACGTCCTGCATGGCAGCCACTTCACCGGCTACACGTCCAACGCCCACCACGGATATGGGTCCATTCGGATCACGGGGTGCACTGCTGAAGGCCGCCTGGGCCACCCCGGCCACCCGCTGCGGCAGATGCAGGACCACGCCGGAAATCTTGGCAATATTGTCCCCCACCGCGGGAAGCACAGCCGTGACAGGCTGCCCCACCATGGCCGACGTTGGACCAACACCGATGAAGCCCACTTCCTGTGTCTGCTGTTTGCCACTGGCGTTCCGCACCGGTACACCTGCCGCGTCCAGCACTGGCCGCGCCGAAAGAACCGGGGTAATAGTGGTCTGGATCCGCCGTCCGTCCCGGTCCACCGTGAGGGCGATTGGCTTTCCTGCCGAATCCCGGACCCAGGCCGTAAACGCGTCCCAGTCGGCTACCGGCTTCCCGGCAAAGGAAACCAGTACATCCCCGGGCTTCAAACCTGCCGCGGCGGCCGGAGTCTTCGTGCAGGTGCTCAAATCCGCGGGCGCTGGTTCGCCGTACTTGACCTGGCAGGCACTCACCTGAGCCACCGTCGTCGTCGGCTGTGGCGTGCCAAAACCCATCAGCAACACCCCCGTGAGCACGACGCCTATCACCAGGTTCATGAACGGTCCGCCAAGCATGATGATGATCTTCTTCCAGACCGGAAGCCGGTAAAAGACGCGGTTCTCGTCCCCGGGCCCAACGTCCTCATGCGCCATGCTGCGCGCCTCGGTGGCCAGGGTCTGGAACATTCCGGTGCTGGAGGGACGAACGCTCCCGTCGCTGCTGTTAGGCGGGTACATGCCGATCATCGACACGAATCCACCGGCCGGAATGGCCTTGAACCCATACTCCGTCTCGCCCTTTTTCCTGGACCAGATGGTCGGGCCGAAGCCAATCATGTACTTGGTGACGCGCACTTTGAAAAGCTTCGCGGGCACCAGATGGCCCACTTCGTGCAGCGCGATGGAGACCGCAACACCTACCGCGACGAAAAGCACACCCAAAATGAAAAGCAGAACTGTCACAATGATCTTTCCGGCCCGCCCTTCGGCTGGGCCCCGCCTAGTGGCTGATGAGAGCTAAACGCTCGGTGGTCCGGGCCCGTGCCCACTTCTCAGCATCCAATACGGACTCGATGGAAAGCTGGGAGAAGGCTGAATGCTCACCGAGCACCGCTTCGATGGTGTCCACAATGTCCAGGAAACCGATCCGGCCGGCATGAAAGGCATGCACTGCCTCTTCATTGGCCGCGTTGTACACCGCGGGATAGGTGCTCCCCTGCTTGGCAGCGTCCCGGGCCAGGTCCACAGCCGGAAACGCGGCAGGATCCAACGGCTCAAACGTCCAGCTCGTGGCCTGCGAAAAGTCACAGCTCATCGCTGCCCGCGGCACGCGGTCCGGCCAGGCCAGGCCGAGCGCGATCGGCAGCCGCATGTCCGGCGGTGAGCACTGGGCTATGGTGCTGCCGTCCACGAACGCCACCATCGAATGCACCACCGACTGCGGATGGACCACGACGTCGATCCGGTCCAGCGGAACGTCGAACAGCAGATGCGCCTCAATCAATTCCAATCCCTTGTTCACCAGGGTGGCTGAATTCGTGGTGACCATCGGTCCCATGGCCCAGGTGGGGTGCTTCAAGGCTTCGGCGGGCGTGACCTCCTGCAGTTGGTCCCGGCCGTACCCGCGGAACGGACCTCCAGAGGCGGTGAGAATAAGCCGGTCCACTTCCGCTTCAGTTCCCGCCCGCAGGCACTGCGCCAACGCGGAGTGCTCCGAGTCAACCGGAACCAGTTGTCCGGGTGCGGCCGCCGCCTTCACCAGGGCTCCTCCGACAATCAGGGACTCCTTGTTGGCCAGTGCCAGGATGGCTCCGGAAGCGAGGGCAGCGAGGGTTGGGGCCAGGCCAATGGAGCCGGTGATCCCGTTCAGTACGACGTCGGCACCGCCTTGGGCGTCGGACCAGGCCGCGATGCGCGTGGCGGCGTCGGGACCGGCGAAAATCTCCGGGCTATATTCTGCACGGCCGGCAGCCCTGGCCGCCTCGGAGATCCTGCGGTGAAGTTCGTCGGACGCTCCGGTGGCAATCCCCACGGCGCCGGCGCCGGTGTGCACGGCCTGCCGCGCCAGCAGGTCCAGGTTCCCGCCACCCGCGCTGAGCGCGATGACCTCAAAACGCGGGCGTCCGTCCTGAAGCACGGCACCGTCGACGACGTCGAGCGCCTGGCTGCCGATGGAACCGGTGGATCCGAGCAGGATGATCCTACGCACTCCGCTGGGTTGTCCCGCCTCAGATGTCTGCATATAACAAGTATCGCGCATGCCCACCTTCGCAGACCCGATTCGCCGGGCACTGCAGGAACGCACTGTCGGCGGGGCAGCTCCGGCGACGCCGCTCTGGAAGCCGGGGCAGCTAGAGCTGCAGCCGCCGGCGTCGGCGTCGGCGTCCTGGCCGGCTTCAGCCGCCGGCGTCCTGGCCGGACCGGCTTCAGCCGTCGGCGCGCCGCAGGGTCTGCTCGGCATGCCGCAGGATGGGTCCATCGATCATGCGGCCGCCGAAGGCGAAGACGCCCGCACCGGAGGCTTGTGCCGCCGCGAGCAGCTCGCGCGCCTCGGCGATTTGCTGCCCGGTGGGCGCATATTCGGAACGGATGGTGGATGCCTGACTGGGATGGATACACGCCGTGGCCCCGAATCCGCAGGCGACGGCGTCACGCACCTCCGCGGCCAGCCCAGCCAAGTCGGCAATGTTGATGTAGACGGAGTCGATGGCGGTCTTGCCGGACGCTCCTGCCGCCAGCAGCACCGCGGACCGTGCGTGCATGGCCACGGCCCGGTAACTTCCGTCCTCGTGCCGGCTGGAGCTGCCGCCAAGGGAGGCCACCAGATCCTCGGCTCCCCACATCAGGGCGACGACGTTGGGGGTGGCCGCGATGGACGGTGCGGCGAGAATTCCGGCCGCGGTTTCGCACAGCGCGACGACGTCGTAGCCGTCCAGAGCCGCCAGGGCGGCCGCACTTTCGGTCTTGGCGACCATCACCGTGCGGTACGGGGTGCGCGCCAGTGCCGCCAGGTCCAGGTCACTGTCAGCACTGCCAAGGGCATTGATGCGCACGATGGTGTTCGCCGGGTCCAGCGGATTATCGACCAGGTGTCTGCGCGCAGCCGCTTTTCCAGCCGGCGCGACGGCGTCCTCAAGGTCGAGGATGACGGCGTCGGCGCGGTCCGCGGCCTTGGCATAGCGTTCCGGGCGGTCCGCCGGGCAGAAGAGCAATGCAGGCCCCAGTGAAAACGTCATGCGGCTGGCCCCGTGCTCCCGGTATGACCCGCCCTGGTCCACATCAGGCAGGTCCGGCTGGCCGTGGCCACCACCACGCCGTCCTGGTTCCGGCCGGTGTGCGCCATGGTGACAATTCCCTGGCCCGGGCGTGATGCGGAGAGCCGCTTTTCGCTCACCACAGTTTCCGTATATAAGGTATCCCCGTGGTAGAGAGGGTGCGGAAAGGTCACATCCGTCAGCCCCAGCTGCGCCACAATGGTTCCTTGGGTCAGCTGCGCAACGGATTGGCCTACCAGCGTGGCGAGCGTGAACATGGAGTTCATCAGGCGCTGCCCAAAGGGCTGGCCGGCGCTCCAAGCCGCATCCAGGTGCAGTGCCTGGTTATTCATGGTCATGGTTGTGAACAGGACGTTGTCCGTTTCGGTCAGGGTCCGCCCGGGCCGGTGCGCGTAGGTGGCGTCCGTTTCCAGCTCATCGAAATACAGCCCGCGCTGCTCGATGACTTTGCCTGCGGCGCCGTTGCCGTCGCGTTCCGCTGCGGTGTTCACAGGCTCGTCTCTATCTGCTCCACCTTGTCCAGCTCAATGATCAGCGTGGCACCCGTGGCGGCAACGACGTCGTCGACCGTTACGCCGGGGGCAACCTCCCGCAGCACCAGGCCGCCGCCCTCTGCGGCGGGCCGGACATCGATGACCGCCAGGTCCGTGATGATCCGGTCAACGCAGCCCTTTCCCGTCAGGGGCAGGGTGCAGCTGGGCAGAATCTTCGGTTTCCCGCTGCGGTCCGTGTGGTCCATCATTACAATCAGCCGCTTGGCACCGAAAACGAGATCCATCGCCCCGCCCATGCCCTTGACCATCTTGCCGGGAATCATCCAATTGGCCAGGTCGCCGTTTTCCGCAACCTCCATGGCTCCGAGCACCGCAACGTCGACGTGGCCGCCGCGGACCATGCCGAACGAGGTCGCCGAATCGAAGAAGGCAGCGCCCTTGTTCACTGTCACTGTTTCCTTGCCGGCATTGATCAGGTCCGGATCGACCTGATCGTCTGCGGGATAGGGACCGGTGCCGAGGATGCCGTTTTCCGAGTGCAGCACCACCTCCACTCCGGCGGGAATGTAATTGGGGATCAGCGTGGGCATGCCGATTCCCAGATTAACGTATTGGCCGTTGTGCAGCTCCTGAGCCACCCGGGCCGCCAGTTCGTTGCGCGTCAATGCCATCGTCAGGCCTCCTGTGCCGGGGTGGAAACGGTGCGTTTTTCAATCCGCTTTTCGCTGTGCGGCGCCCCTGCGGGCACGTGCACCACGCGCTGGACGTAGATGCCCGGCAAATGGATTTGCTCGGGGTCCAGCTCGCCCGGTTCAACCAGTTCCTCGACCTCGGCGATGGTGATCCGTCCGGCCATGGCGCACAGCGGATTGAAGTTCATGGCGGTGGCGTGGAAGACGAGGTTCCCGTGCCTGTCGCCTTTGGCGGCATGGACCAGCGCAAAGTCGGGGTTCACTGATTCCTCCAGGACGTAGTCCTCATCGCCGAAGCTGCGCACCTCCTTTGGTTCGGAGGCAATCGCGACATGACCCTGCGCATCATAGCGGCGCGGAAGCCCGCCCTCGCTGACCTGGGTTCCCACCCCCGCCGTGGTGTAGAACGCGGGAATTCCGGCCCCGCCGGCGCGCAGCTTTTCAGCCAGCGTGCCCTGCGGCGTCAGTTCCACCTCGAGCTCTCCGGAGAGGAACTGGCGCGCAAACTCCTTGTTCTCGCCCACATAGGAGGAGATGGTGCGCCGGATCCGGCCATCCATCAGCAGGATGCCCAGGCCCCAGTCGTCCACCCCGCAGTTGTTGCTGATGGTCTCCAGCTCTTTGGTGCCTTGGTCGTGGAGGGCGGCAATCAGCGCCACGGGTATCCCGCACAAGCCGAACCCGCCGACGGCGAGGGAGGCTCCATCGGCTATGTCCCGGACCGCCTCGGCCGGGGAGGCAACAACTTTGTCAATCATTCGTGCACCTTTCTAGGTCTCCGCACGGCCTTGACCGGCCATGGCTGCATCAATGCGGGCGCTGCTAAAGTCCCAGATCCCGGGCGATCACCATGAGCTGAACCTCCGTGGTTCCCTCACCGACCTCCAGGATCTTGGAATCGCGGTAATGCCGGGACACCGTGAACTCGTTGATGAAACCATACCCGCCGAAAATCTGGGTGGCGTCGCGGGCGTTGTCCATGGCGGCCTCGCCTCCGACCATCTTAGCGATGGCCGCCTGGGTCTTGAACGGCTTGCCGGCCAGCATCCGGGCGGCCGCATCGTAGTAGGCCAGCCGCGCGGTGTGGGCGCGGGCCTGCATGCGGGCGATCTTGAAGGAGATGGCCTGATATTTTCCGATCGCCTGGCCAAAGGCAAACCGCTCGTGGGCGTACTTAAGCGACTCATCCACGCAGCCCTGGGCGGCACCGACGGCGAGGGCGGCGATGGCAATCCGGCCCTCGTCCAGGATTGAGAGGAAATTGGCGAAGCCGCGGCCCTGCTGGCCCAGCAGGTTCGCTTCGGGAACACGCACATCCTTCAGCGTGAGCGGGTGGGTGTCCGAGGCGTTCCAGCCCACCTTGTTGTAGGCCTTTTCGGCCGTGAATCCGGGAGTATTGGTGGGCACCAGGATGGTGGAGATTTCCTTCTTCACCGATCCGTCCGGCCGTTCGGAGGTTCCGGTGACGGCTGTGACGGTTACAAGCTTGGTGATGTCGGTTCCGGAGTTGGTGATGAACTCCTTGTTCCCATCGATGATCCACATCTTTTCGCCGTCCACAGTTTCCAGCCGCGCCCGGGTCTTGGTTCCACCGGCGTCGGACCCGGCTTCCGGTTCGGTCAAGCCGAATCCACCCAAGGCCTTGCCGGAGGCCAGCAGCGGAAGCCATTCGCGCTTTTGCTCCTCGTTGCCGAACCGATACACCGGCATAGCGCCCAGCGACACACCGGCCTCAAGCGTGATCGCCACCGACTGATCCACCCGGCCCAGTTGTTCCAGTGCCAGGGCCAGGGCAAAGTAATCCCCGCCCATGCCGCCGAACTCCTCCGGGAACGGCAGGCCAAACAGGCCCATGTCCGCCATCTGGGAGACAACTCCATACGGGAAGCTGTGCTCCTCATCGTGCTTGGCGGACACCGGAGCCACCACCTGGTCGGCGAATTCGCGGACGGTGTCGCTGAGGTTCTGGTAGTCCTCACTCAGTTCAAAATCAGGCATTGCCGGTTTCTCCTTCTGTGTGCTTAGCTGCGGGGGTGCCTGCCGGTTCCGCCGCGTCGGTCATTGCTTGCGTATCTGCCGCTGAAGCGGGATCGGGGACCGCCGGATGGATAGTGGCCACCACCTGATCCGCTTTGACCAGATCGCCGGAGCGCACACTGAGGTGCACGGTTCCGGCGACGTTGGCCAGCAGTTGATGTTCCATCTTCATGGCCTCCACGGCCAGCAGGGTCTGGCCGGGTTCGACGGCGTCGCCACTGGCCACGCTGACGCTCACCACAGTGCCGGGCATCGGCGAGCGGACCTCCGGGTCCACGGTGCCTTCCTCCCGGGCCAGCCCGGCCAAAACCGCGGCGAGCTGTTCGGCCCGGCTGCGCAGCCGCAGTTCGGTGCTGAAACCTTCCTCGCCAATCCAGAGCGAGGCTCCGCCGGTGGCCAGCTGGATGGTCCGGGTGACGCCGTCGTATTCGATCCGGGCGCCGGTCTCCCCGGACGGCGGGCGGAAGCTGGCCCGAACCGCTTCCGGGGCGTCCGGCTGTGCGCCATCGCCGGGGTTGGATCCGGCGCTGTCGTTGGGGCTGTCCCCGGATCCGGGCTCAGCCGGTTCAGCGACGATGACCACCTCGGCGCTGAGCTGGCCGCCGGCAGTGGCAGGATCGAGCTCAATGTTGGACAGCTGAACCGTGACGGATTCGCCGGCACTGAGCGCAAAGACATAGCGCACTGGCCGGGGAAGACCCAACCGCCAACCATTCGCAGCCTGCCACGGCCCGTCTTGCCTGCTGGACCCGGCTGGATCCGATCTGCCCGGCGCCTGGAGCTGCTGCGCATGGACGTGCAAGGCGGCGGCGGCCAGCAGGGCAGAATCCGGCCGCCGAAAAGTCAGCGCCGGCAGCTTGCGCTCGATCATCGTGGTGTCCAGCCGGCCGGCCCGGACGTCCTCGTCGGTGACAAGCAGGCGCAGGTACTCGATGTTGGTGCCCAGCCCCAGCACCGTGGTTTCCGCCAGCGCCCGATCCAGCCGCGCCAGCGCCTGGGTCCGGTCCGGCCCCCAGGCAATGACCTTGGAAAGCATCGGATCGTAGTTGGAGCTGATCTGCAGTCCGGCTGTCAGCGAACTGTCCACCCGGATGCCGTCCCCGGACGGCTCGGCCAAGGCCAGTACCGTCCCGGAGGTCGGCAGGAAGCCGCGTTCCGGGTTTTCCGCGTATACCCTCGCCTCCACCGCATGGCCGGTGAGCAGCACGTCCTGCTGGGCAATGCTGAGCTTTTCGCCGGCCGCGATGCGGACCTGCCACTGCACCAGGTCCAGACCTGTGACCATCTCGGTGACAGGATGCTCCACCTGCAGACGGGTGTTCATTTCCATAAAGAAGAACTCATCCGGCGCGGCGGCGGAGACCAGGAACTCCACGGTTCCCGCACCGCTGTAGCCCACGCTGCGGGCGGCATTACAGGCGGCTTCACCGATCCGGGCGCGGGTGGCCGCGTCCAGCAGCGACGAGGGAGCCTCCTCGATGACCTTCTGGTGCCGGCGCTGAAGTGAGCATTCCCGCTCACCCAGGTGGATCACGTTGCCGTGGTTATCCGCCAGCACCTGGACCTCAATGTGCCGCGGGGTGGCGATCAGCCGCTCCAGGAACAAGGTGTCGTCGCCAAAGGCGGAGGCCGCAACGCGGCGGGCCGTAACCAGCGTTGCGGCCAGGTCCTCGGCACGCTCCACCACATGCATGCCTTTGCCGCCGCCGCCCGCCGACGGCTTGATCAGCAGCGGGTAGCCAACGCCGTCGGCCGCCGCCAGCAGCTGGGCATCGGTCAGACCCGGTTCGGCGATCCCCGGCACCACCGGCACATCGTGGGTGCGTACGTGATTCTTGGAGCGGATCTTGTCGCCCATCATGTTCAGGGCATCCACACCGGGGCCAATGAATGTCACGCCCGCACCGGCGAGTGCCCGCGCGAAACCCTCATTCTCGGAGAGGAAGCCGTAACCCGGGTGGACGGCCTGCGCCCCCGTGGCCTTGACCGCGGCAAGGATCGCCTCGGTGTTCAGGTAGCTTGCCGCCGCGGCCGCCGGTCCAATGCGGACCGCGACATCGGCCATTGCCACGTGCCGGGCACCGGCGTCAGCGTCGCTGTAGACCGCCACGGACCGGATTCCCATGGTCCGCAGCGTGGAGATGACCCGACAGGCGATTTCGCCGCGGTTGGCCACCAGGACGGTGGAGAAGGCCGCCGGAGCGGGAGTTTCGGTAGTTGACGTTGTCATCAGATCACATCCGGAAGAGGCCGAAGGAGGTTTCGGGCAGCGGTGCCTGGGCGCAGACGTCCAGCGCCAGTCCCAGGATGGTGCGGGTGTCCAGCGGGTCTATTACGCCGTCATCCCAGAGCCGGGCGGTGGAATAGTACGGGCTGCCCTGGTCCTCGTACTGAGCCTTGATGGGTGCCTTAAAGGCGGCTTCCTCCTCGGCGGACCAGGCACCGCCACGTCCCTCGATCTGTTCGCGCTTGACGGTGGCCAGCACCGAGGAGGCCTGGTTACCGCCCATCACCGAGATCCGGCTGGCCGGCCACATCCACAAAAAGCGCGGCGAGTAGGCGCGCCCGCACATCGAGTAGTTGCCGGCGCCGAAGGAACCGCCGACGACGACGGTCAGTTTGGGCACGCGCGCAGTGGCCACCGCGGTGACCATCTTGGCGCCGTTCTTGGCGATGCCGCCCTGCTCGTAGTCCTTACCGACCATAAAACCGGAGAGGTTCTGCAGGAAGATCAGCGGCACGCCGCGCTGGTCACAAAGTTCAATGAAGTGCGCGCCCTTGAGCGCCGATTCGCTGAAAAGCACACCGTTGTTGGCAATGATGCCCACCGGATGCCCATGCAGCCGGGCGAATCCGGTAACCAGCGTGGTGCCGTAGTTTTTCTTGAACTCGTGGAAGCTGCTGCCGTCCACCAGCCGGGCGATGATTTCGCGGGCATCATAGGGCGTGTTCAGGTCCGCGGGCACGGCACCGTAAAGTTCCCCGGGGTTGGCCGCCGGCTCGATGCTGGTGGCAATGTCCCATGCCGGCGCCGCCGGAGCGGGGAACGTGGCCACAATGTCGCGGACAATCTGCAGTGCATGCTGGTCATTTTCGGCCAGGTGGTCAGTGACCCCGGAAATCCGCGAATGCACATCGCCACCACCGAGTTCCTCGGCTGTGACAATTTCGCCGATCGCGGCCTTCACCAGCGGTGGTCCGCCCAGGAAGATCGTGCCCTGGTTGCGCACGATCACGGTTTCATCGCTCATCGCGGGAACATAGGCGCCCCCGGCCGTGCAGGAGCCCATCACGGAGGCAATCTGCGGAATTTTGGCCGCAGACATCTTGGCCTGATTGAAGAAAATCCGGCCGAAGTGTTCCTTGTCCGGAAAAACCTCATCCTGTTTTGGCAGGAAGGCTCCGCCCGAATCCACCAGGTAGATGCAGGGCAGCCGGTTCTCCAGCGCAATCTCCTGCGCCCGCAGGTGCTTCTTCACCGTCAGCGGGTAGTACGTTCCACCCTTGACCGTGGCGTCATTGGAGATCACCAGGACCTGCCGGCCATGCACCAGACCAATGCCGGTGATCACTCCCGCGCCGGGACTGTCATCGTGATACATGCCGTTCGCTGCCAGCGGTGCGATCTCCAGGAACGGGCTGCCGTCGTCGAGCAGTTGATCAATCCGCTCCCGCGGCAGCAGCTTTCCGCGGCTTACGTGGCGCGCCCGTGAGCGCTCCGGACCACCCAGCGCCGCCGTCGCCAAGCGGGAGCGGAGGTCTTGGGCCAGCGCACGCTGCGCGGTCTCGTTTTCGGCGTACGCGTCACTGCCCGTGTCCACGCGGGTTTCGATCGTCTCCATCGACAACTTCCTAAAAACATCCTGGGAACTGTGTCCAACCAGGCTGACCCGCAGCTTGGTTAGTACTCACTAACTGAGATTTAGGTTAGTCTGCTTAAACTGTGGTGTCCAACACAGGCGTGGCCACAGGCAACATCAACCGGCGGAGGGGCGCAATGGCAGGCCCAGCAGAGAACCCGCAGAATTCGGTCAGCCCGGACGGCCGGGAGAAATCTGGCATCCGAGGACCGGCCCCGGCAGCTGTTGCTTCTCCGGACGCTGCCGATGTGCCCGAGCCCATCCCGCCCAGCCTGCGCAGCCAGGCCAAGGCCAACCGCCGTCAGGCCATGCTCAACGCCGCGGCGCGGCTTTTTGCCCAGCACGGCTACAACCGCGTCTCGATCGAAGAATTGGGGGCGGCCGCGGGCGTCAGCGGACCGGCTGTTTACCGGCACTTCAGCGGCAAACAGGCGGTGCTCGCAGCCCTGCTGGTCGGTGTCAGTGAGGACTTGAATACGGGCGGAAGCGCCGTGGTGGCACAGGCCGTCGGCGACGACGCGGCGCTGCGCGGCCTGATTCGCTTCCACGTCGACTTTGCGCTCTCCAATCCGGACGTGATCCGGGTCCAGGACCGTGATCTGGGCAACCTGGCCGAGGCCGACCAGAAGTCGGTGCGCACCCTGCAGCGCCACTACATCGACCAATGGGTCGCCGTGCTGGGCCGCCTCCAGCCCGGCTGCACCGGAGCCACGCTGCGCCTGAAAGTCCAGGCCACCTTTGGCCTGATCAATTCCACCCCGCACAGCGCGCGCAGCCCGGGCCGCAATGTCGACGCAAGGGCGGCCCGGCCCGTGCTTGAAGCGATGGCGCGGGCCGGCCTGCTTGCCTGACGGGGTGCGGCCAGCCGGGGTGCGCCGGCTGCTGACCAACCTGGTTGAGTATACTCTCCTGCCGACAATTCGAGCCGAATCAACTGCCAGGCATCCGAAGCAGTGAGTCAGATCATGGTCAGCGCCATCCCGGGTTCAGCCAGGATGGCACCAATGTCGGCCAGGAACCGTGAGCCCTGCTCTCCGTCGACCAGCCGGTGGTCGAAGGACAGGCTCAGCGTCATGACCTGACGCAGTGCGACTTCGCCGCCAAACTCCCACGGCTGCCGTCGGACGGAGCCGAGCGCGAGGATGGCAGCCTCCCCCGGGTTGAGGATCGGCGTTCCCGCATCGATGCCGAAGATGCCAATGTTGGTGATGGAGATGGTGCCCCCACTGAGGTCAGCCGGCGCGGTCTTACCCGCCCGGGCAGTGTCCGTCAGAGCGGTCAGTGCGGTGGAAAGCTGCATCAGGTTCATCGCCTGCGCATCCTTGATGTTGGGTACCAGCAGGCCCCGGGGGGTCGCCGCGGCAATGCCGAGATTCACGTAGTTCATCGTGACAATCTCGTTGTTGTCCTCGTCCCAGCGTGAATTCACCGACGGCTGACGGCCGGCCGCGATGCACAGCGCCTTAGCGACGAGTGTCAGCGGCGTGAGCTTGTACCCGGCAAAGTCCCGGCTTGCCTTCAGCTTGGCCAGCAGTTCCATGGTCGGAGTGACATCGACGGTCAGGAACTCTGTGACGTGCGGCGCAGTGAAGGCACTGGCCACCATTGCGGCCGCGGTGTGCTTGCGGACGCCCTTGATGGCGGTCCGCGTTTCGCGGTCCGCATTCCGGGGTCCGAGATTGGAGACAGCAACGGTGTCCGGGCCGACGGCGGCGTCCGCACTTTGGTCTCCGGCGGTACCGGTCGACCGGGTTGCGCCCTGGACGTCGTCCCGGGTGATGAGACCGTTCGGGCCGGTGCCGGAAACCGCAGCCAAATCGATGCCGAGGTCCCGTGCCAGCTTGCGCACCGGCGGAGTGGACCGGGGCCGCTGCCCGGCGGTCGTCCCCAGCCCGCCGGCAGCGGCTTCAGGACGCACCACGGTGCCTGCCGCGGCGGGGTCGACGGACGGGGCGGTCGCGCTTGCGGCCGTGCCGTTGGGTGCGAGGGCCGGTGCCGCAGCACTTCTAATTCGCCGCCGCCTTGCGGGCCGGCCGCCCTTTTCAACTTCGGCGCCGTAGCCGACCAAGGTGGGAATCCGTTTGGCCGTTTCATCCGCCGCCTTGGCATCGCCGTCGTTCGTCGCGCCAGCTGCCGCATCCGGCGAGCCGTCTGCCGCCGTCGTGCCGCCGTCGTCGTCTGTTTCATGCTCGGAGGCGACCTCGAAGGAGACGATCGGCGAGCCAACCTCCACCACGGTGCCGGGCTGCTCGTGCAGTTCGGCGATGATGCCCTCGTAGGGCGAGGGCAGCTCGACGACGGCCTTGGCGGTCTCGACTTCGGCGATCACCTGGTTGAGAGTGACCTTGTCCCCCACCGCCACCTTCCAGGCGACGATTTCGGACTCAGTCAGTCCCTCGCCGAGATCCGGCAGCTTAAATTCCTTGATCATCATCAGCCTTCCAGCCCGCTGAGCGAGTTCGGGCGCCCCATGGCGCGGTCCACGCCATCAAGGATCCGGTCCAAGTCCGGCAGATGGTGCGATTCCAGCTTGGACGGCGGATACGGAATATCAAAACCGGTGACACGCACCGGTGCGGACTCCAGATAATTGAAGCAGCGTTCGGTCAGGCTGGCGGCGATCTCCGCACCCAATCCGCCTGACTGCGCCGCCTCGTGGGTGATCACCAGCCGGCCGGTCTTCCTCACCGAAGCCTCGATCGGGGCGAAGTCGATGGGCGCCAGCGAGCGCAGGTCGATCACCTCCACCGAAATTCCCTCATCGGAGGCAGCGACCGCGGCGTCGCGGGCCGTCGGGACCAGCGGCCCATAGGTCACCAGCGTGACGTCGGTTCCCTGCGTGACGATGCGTGCGGTTTCCATCGACGGGGCGAGACTGAGGTCGAGACTTTCATCCACCTCGCCCTTGGTGTGATAGCGGCGCTTGGGCTCGAAGTACAGCACCGGGTCATCGGAGGCGATGGCCTGCTGGATCATGGTGTAGGCGTCCTGCGGATTGGAGACACTGATGACCCGCAGCCCCGAGGTGTGTGTGAAGTAGGCCTCCGGTGACTCCGAGTGGTGTTCCGGGGAACCGATGCCGCCGCCAAAGGGGACCCGGATGGTGATGGGCATCCGCACCTTGCCCTGGGTGCGGTAGTGCAGTTTCGCCACCTGGCAGACGATCTGATCAAAGGCGGGGTAGATGAATCCATCGAACTGGATTTCGCAGACCGGACGGTAGCCGCGGTAGGCAAGCCCGACGGCGGTGCCCAGGATCGCGGACTCGGCCAGCGGCGTATCGATTACGCGGTGCCCGCCAAAATCCTTCTGCAGGCCGTCGGTGATGCGAAAAACGCCGCCAAGCTTGCCGATATCCTCACCCATCAGGACAACCTTGGGGTCCTCCTCCATGGCCTTGCGCAGACCGGCATTAATGGCACGGCCGAATGTCATGGTCGACATTATTTGCCTCCTTCGGACGCCGTGCTGAAGCCGGCCAGGTAGCGGGAATAGTTCTCGCGCTGGCGGTCCAGCCACGAGTTGGGGGTGCTGTAAACGTTGGCGAAGACGTCCATGGGCGCCGGGTCCGGAAGGTTGATGCAGCCGGCACGCATTTCCTTGGCGACGGCGTCGGCCTTGGCCTGCACCGCGTCCTGCAGTTCCGTCGTGAGCAGCCCTTTGCTTTGCAGCAGGGCCGCCACCCGGGCGATCGGGTCCTTGGCGGCCCAGTCCTCCAGCTCGTTGGCGTCCCGATAGCGGCTGGGGTCATCCGCCGTCGTGTGCGGTCCCATCCGGTAGGTGACGGCCTCAATGAAGGTAGGTCCCCCGCCGGTGCGTGCGCGCTCAAGGGCAATCCGGGTCGCTGCCAACACCGCGAGCACGTCGTTGCCGTCCACGCGCAGGCTGGGAATGCCGAAGCCGAGGGCGCGGTTGGCGATCGGCACGTGCGACTGAAGTCCCACCGGCTCGGAAATGGCCCAATGGTTGTTTTGGCAGAAAAAGATCACCGGCGCCTGAAAGCTGGCCGCAAAGACCATGGCTTCGTTGACGTCGCCCTGGCTGGTGGCACCGTCACCGAAGTAGGCGATCGCGGCCGAGTCGGCGCCGTCGTTCTGGATGCCCATCGCGTAGCCGGTGGCATGCAGGGTCTGGGCGCCGATGATCACCTGCGGCGTGGCCATGTTGATTTCGAACGGATCCCAGCCGGAGGAGGCGTTGCCGCGCCAGACCCGGATGATGTCGGTCAGATCGACACCGCGGCAGTACGCCACGCCGTTTTCGCGGTAGCTGGAAAAAACGAAGTCATCCTCCCGCAGGGCACGGCCGGAGCCGATCTGCGATGCTTCCTGTCCCAGCAGCGGCGGCCACAGGGCCAGTTCGCCCTGGCGCTGGAGATGAGTGGCCTCGGTGTCAATGCGGCGGATCACCACCATATCCTCGTAGAGGCCCGTCAGCTGCGCTTCGGTGACATCCGCCACCCACGGATCAAATTCCGGATGGCTGAGCCGCTCGCCGGCTGCACTGATGAGCTGCACCGTTTCCAAATCCTGCCCGCGTTCGTTCCTGGAGCCTGCGGCCGGGCCCGTTTCGTTCCTCAACACAGTTGCTCGCGCTCCTTAGCACTTTGACCGACCAGCACATTGTGACGATCGGACCGGAACCTTGTTGTTGCTCCGGCATTGACCCAACCGCGGTTTGTGGCCGCCGGTTGGGTGTGGGCTCCCTTGCCCATATGTACTGTGACGATACTCACAAGGATCAGGAGGCACAACCGATCCTTTTCAAACTGAGCATTATGCTCTATTTCGGCCCGAACCACCGTGCTAGTCTTGCGCACTATGCAACCCCTTGATGGCACCGACACCAAGCTCCTGCTTGCCATGGCCCAAGATCCCCGGCGCACCGTCGTGGCATTGGCGCAAAAGCTGGGACTGTCCCGCAATACAGTGCAGGCGCGGATGGCGTCGCTGGAGAAAAGGAATGTGTTCCTCTCCTTCGAACGCCGCATTAATCCTGCGGTGCTGGGGTATCCACTAATGGCCTTCATCTCGGTGCATGTCCAGCAGCAAAAACTCGCGGCGCTGGCCGACTCCTTGGCCAAAATCCCGGAGGTCCTGGAGGCCTACGGTCTGACCGGGCAGGCCGATCTGCTGGTGCGGGTGGTATCCACCGATGCGGAGGACCTGTTTCGGATCAACGGAAAAATTCTCGCCTGTGAGGGCGTGGAACGCACGGACACATCCTTGGCGATGGGCGAACTGATCCCGTTCCGGCTGGAACCGCTGCTGCTTAAAGGGCCGCGCACCGCGGGTTAAAGGGCCGCGCACCGCGGGTTAAAGGGCCGCGCACCGCGGGTTAAAGGGCCGCGCACCGCGGGTTAAAGGGCCGCGCACCGCGGGTTAAACGGCCGAAGCTGGACGTTCGCCGGGAAAAACTTCGATGTACACCCATCCAGCACCGGGCAGGCGGCGAATTACTGCTGAAAGCTCCGCTGGGGAGCTTTAGACATCCCGGGCCGTCCCTTAGCGGAGGTATCCGGTGAACAACGAAAGGTTCGAATCATGCGTACCTCACCCAACAGGCTGCTCGCCACCGTATTCGGCGTCGTGTACCTCCTGGTCGGTGTCCTGGGGTTCTTCGTGACCTCCGGCATCGGCTTCTTCGCCACCGAGGGCCACGACCTCATTGTCTTTGAGGTTAACCCGCTGCACAACGTGATCCACCTGGCCATCGGCGCCGCACTCCTGATCGCCGGCTTGAAGTCCATCCCGGCGGCCCGCTCCGTCAACCAGACCGTTGGCTTCGTCTACCTGCTGGTAGGCATCCTGGGGCTGTTCCTGCTGAACAGCTCGCTGAACATCATCGCCCTGAACGGTGCGGACAACGTCCTGCACCTCGCCAGCGCGATCCTGCTGCTCGCAGTTGGCATTTCGCAGGACAAGAGCGCGCACCGCGGTTCAGTTTCGGCTGGCCGGACGGTCTAATCATGGCAACCGCCATTGGCAATCCGGCACGGGGGACAGCCTCCCCCGTGCCGGGCTCTGCCGCAAAAGCAAGTCGGGCGCCAAGGGTGACGGCGGCACACGGCGCCCGGGCCTTGCGTGCCCGGAAAATGCGCAGCGACTCGGTCAGTCTTTTTGTTTTTATCTCCGGCTTCGGCGCCGCGATCCTGGTCTTCGCCCTGAGCGCGAACCTGGTGACGGCCGGCCGGCACGGACAATCCCCCGCGCTGGCCTTCGCCGCAGGATTGATTGTGGGGGCCTGGGCCCTGTTCCTGCTGCTCTGGACAATTCAGTCGCTGCGCGGCACTACACCTGCCTGGCCGGCCGTTATGGTCCGGTTGCTGCCGGCGGCCACCGCAGTCCAGCTGGCCGCAGTGCTTTATGGTCTGTGGAAGCTCCCGGCGGCCAACCGCAGTTTCGACCTGACCGCGGCGTGCGCCGTCGTCCTGGAGTTGGTCATGCTGGCTGCGCTGGGTTGGCTGCGTCGACAGCCGGCTCGGTTCCTGCAGCCGGGCCCAGCCGCCGAAACGACCGTCGCGAAGGCCACCGAACCGTCGTCGGACGCCCTTCCGGCCGGCCGGCTGCTGGCCGTGATGTTCATCTCCGCTGTGCTGGTCGCGGGAGTCACGACTCCCGGCCTGGCAGCCAGCACCGCAGGTCAGTCGGCAGTTCCGCACGGCAGCCACGGAAGCCATACCCCGGTCCTGAACGACCCGGCGCAGCACCACCACTGAGAGCTCCCGTCCCGCGCAGCACCACCACTGAGAGCTCCCGTCCCGCGCAGCACCACCACTGAGAGCTCCCGTCCCGCGCAGCACCACCACTGAGAGCTCCCGTCCCGCGCAGCACCACCACTGAGAGCTCCCGTCCCGCGCAGCACCACCGGGCGGGGGTTCTCAGTCGATGGAGGCCATCAGTTCCACGGCGCGGTCCATGAAGGCATCGACCTGGTTCTCTTCGTAGCCTTGCCTGCCCTGCGCCGGTGCAAATACAGCCCGCCTGACCACGTCCACGCTAAGCGGCTTGTCTGATTCCAGATAGGCCAGCAGATCCCCGCACAACCGGTCCACGTCCACCACGCTGTAGCTGCGGACGTTGCGCTTAGGCCGTCGGAAACGTTTTCCGTCGCTCCGATGCAAGCGGCCGCGCAGAGCCGAGGAGATCTTTCCAATCTGAAGCAACCACGCCTCCTCACCGGACTCGGTAACGAGGCGGTCGCGTTCCCGCTTGGCAAACACATCCTCCAATCGATCCAGGGCTGCATCGACGGTCTGCGTCTCGTAGCCGCCCTTGGCCGGATCAAAGGTCACGGACCGAACACCGTGGCTGGTGAGGGCCTTCGCCGACGTGTCTTCGGAGCTGTAGTAGTCGTGGGCACGGGCCAGGAACTGGTCCACCTGCTTGACGTTGTAGCCAAGTTCCTGTCGTGCTACCCGGGCAAAAGGCGTGCCCAGCCGCTGCTGATCTTCCAGGGTCACAGTGTCGTTCCTTGCTGGTGCTGCTGGTCGGAATGGGAAATTGTCGATGCTGTTGGGATCCGGAACACATCGTACGCGCGGTCGTGGCGGCTAGGGTTGAAACACGGTAAAGATGATGAAGGCGGACGGCGCGGCGAAGAGAATCGAGTCCAGCCGGTCCATGACTCCCCCGTGCCCCGGCAGGATGCTGCTCATGTCCTTGACCCCCAACTCGCGCTTGACCATGGACTCCGCGAGGTCTCCGGCTGTGGAAGAGGCGACCATTCCCACGGCGAGGACCAGACCCAGCCACCAGGGCTGGTCGAGGAGGAATACTGTTGCCGGAACGGCGACAAGAACGGCGCCGGCCAGCGATCCGCCGAATCCTTCCCAGGACTTCTTGGGACTGATCTTGGGCGCCATCGGATGCTTACCGAAGAGCGCCCCCACCAGATAGCCGGCCGTGTCGTTGGATACCACCAGCAGCAGCATCACGGCCACCTGCAGTGCCCCCACATTGATGTCCGTCCAGTCCCAGGTGATTCCCGTCGTCGGCCCCTCCGTCCCGCGCAGCTGCAGGAAGACGAAGCTGATCAAAAATGGAATCCAAGTCAGTGCAAAGAGACCCGCAAAGATGCTTTGGATGGCGCCTGCCGCGGAGTCCAGGGACCGCCACACCAGGACGGCAGCGGAACTGGCCACCAGGGCAAACAACAGACCTTCACCGCCGGCGAAGTACGCCGATGCCGGCATGGCGATGGTGCCGATCATCACCGGTGCCAGCGGAACGCCGATGCCGCGCTGCAGCAGCGCCCGGCTGACTTCTGCGACGCCAATGACGGCGAAAACCGTCACGATGAGCACGAAGGCGATGGGATAGATCAGCAGGCCCACCAGCACGATGACCAACATGGCCAGCCCCACCACGATGGCCGCCGGCAGGTTACGCCCGGCCTTTGAGACCTTTTCCGCAACGACCGCTGGCTCTTCGATCGGGGGTTGAGGCGCACTACCCGGAGCCGCAGCCTCCTGCCGGTCAGGTCCGGTGGGCACAGGACCGGCCGGTGGTGGCTGTGAATCGCTCATCAGACCTCGAGGAGTTCCGTTTCTTTGCGCTTAAGCAGTTCATCGACGTTGTCGGTGTGCGCTTTGGTCAGCGCATCGAGTTCCTTTTCCGCGCGCGCACCCTCATCCTCACCGGCGTCGCCGTCTTTGACGATCTTGTCCAGCTCGTCTTTGGCCCGACGGCGGATATTGCGGATGGAGATCTTGGCGTCCTCGCCCTTGCTGCGCACGATCTTCACGTATTCACGGCGGCGTTCCTGTGTCAGCTCGGGCATCACCACACGGATCACATTGCCGTCATTGGAGGGGTTGGCGCCGACGTCGGAATTGCTCAGTGCCCGCTCAATGTCATTGAGCGAGGTCCGGTCAAAGGGGGTGATCAGCAACGTCCGCGCCTCCGGCACCGCAAAGGAAGCCAGCTGCTGCAGCGGCGTGGGCGAACCGTAGTACTCCACCAGTACCTTGGCGAAAAGGCCTGGATTGGCACGGCCGGTCCGGATCGAAGCGAAGTCCTCTTTGGCCACCTCGACGGCCTTGTCCATCTTTTCCTCGGCCTCGAGCAAGGTATCTTCGATCACGATCTCTCCCTAACACGTCGGTACTCAATTCGCCCGGTTCGCACGGCGAATATCCTTTCCTTCATCCTAGCGTGGCACCCACCGAACCAGGACCGACCGCTAGGGCGTGACCAGGGTTCCGAGCTTGTCCCCCCGGATGGCCCGGGCAACGTTGCCCTCCCCCTCCATGCCGAAGACCAGCATGGTGACGTTGTTGTCCTTGCACAGGCTGAAGGCGGTTTGATCAATCACCCGGATATCGCGCTGCATGGCGTCGCCGTAGGTCAGCGTGTCCAGCTTGTGCGCGTTCGGGTCCTTTTTTGGGTCGGCGGTGTAAACGCCGTCGACGCCGTTTTTCGCCATCAGCACGATGTCTGCGTGCACTTCCAGCGCGCGTTGGGCAGCAACGGTGTCGGTGGAGAAATAGGGCAGCCCGGCGCCGGCTCCAAAGATTACCACGCGGCCCTTTTCGAGGTGGCGAATGGCACGCCGCGGAATGTAGGCCTCGGCGATCTGACCCATCGTGATCGCACTCTGCACGCGGGTATCAACGCCTGCCTGCTCGAGGAAGTCCTGCAATGCGAGGCAGTTCATCACGGTCCCGAGCATGCCCATGTAGTCCGCGCGGGAGCGGTCCATCCCGCTTTGGGACAGTTCGGCGCCGCGAAAGAAGTTGCCGCCTCCGACGACGATCGCCACCTCCACCGTGCCCTTGGTGCTGGCGATTTGCTCGGCGATGTCCCGAACGGTGTCCAGGTCGACGCCGACGTTGCCGCCGCCAAAGACCTCGCCGGAGAGTTTAAGCAGCACACGCCGGCGGGGCGTGCGAGGTTCCTGATTCGGCTGCGCCAGGGCCGCGGTTGCGACACGGTCCGGGACTTCACCGGAAATTAGATTGTCGATGCTCATGTGGCCTTCCCGTTGGCGCAATGGCCGTCGAACCGAATGGAAATACTGTCTGTGGAAATGGGGATCTTTCCGGTCTCCAGCAGCAGGAACAGAAAAAGGGGTGGTCACCGCGGTGACCACCCCTCAAACACTACCTGCTGCGGTATTCATCGCGCACGGTTCTGTCCGGACGCAGCCGGACATCACGGCGGCAGGTGTTGCTAGGCTCCTACCCGGAAGCGGGCGAACGCACTCGCCTTGACTCCGGCTTCGTCCAGCACCTGCGCCACGGACTTTTTGGCGTCCTTGGCGAACGCCTGGTCAACCAGCACGCCCTCCTTGAAGAACCCGGTCAGCCGGCCTTCCACGATTTTCGTCAACGCGGCTTCGGGCTTGCCCTCGGCGCGCGCGGTCTCGTCCGCGATCCGTCGTTCGTTCTCGACCAGCTCGGCGGGAACGTCGTCCCGGCTGAGGTAGGTAGGAGCAAACGCGGCAATGTGAACAGCGATGTCGTGAGCGGCGGTGGAGGCAGAATCACCCTCGCCGTCGACGGCGAACAGCACGCCGACCTGCGCGGGGAGGTCCTTGGACGTCTTGTGCAGGTAGGCATCGACGGTTTTTCCCTCGACGCGTGCGATGCGGCGGACGGCCACCTTTTCACCCAACAGGGCGCCTGCTTCGATCACGAGCTCGGAAAGAGGCTTGCCGTCCACGGTGTGGGCCAACAGGGCGTCAACGTCGCTGGCCTTGGATTCAACAGCGGCCGCCAGGACTTTGTTGGAGAATTCAATGAACGGGGCAGCTTTGGCCACGAAGTCGGTCTCGCAATTAACCTCCACCAGAACGCCTGCGCCGTCTTTGACGGCCGCCGCGACCAAGCCCTCGGCTGTGGAACGGCCTTCACGCTTCGTGGCGCCCTTCAGCCCCTTGATGCGGATGAACTCCAGCGCCTTCTCGGCGTCGCCGTCGGCCTCGTCGAGAGCCTTCTTGACGTCCATCATGCCAGCGCCAGTGCGCTCGCGCAGAGCCTTAATATCAGCGGCGGTGTAGTTCGCCATATGAACCCCTCAGTTTTAGATTGTGAAGTTGTGGGTGAAGTGACCGGCAGGACGGAGCGGGATCCGCCACCGTCCTGCCGGCATCCATGTTCCCGGGCAGGCCAGGGAACGGAAGGTCTTACTTCTCGTTGACGCCCTCAGCGGCCGGCGCCTCGACAGCTGCGGTTTCATCAGCAGCGGGCGCAGCCGAAGTTTCCTCAGGGGCAGGCGCGGCCGGAGCCTCGTCAGCGGCAGGCGCAGCCGGAGTTTCCTCAGCAGCAGGCGCGGTCGGAGCTTCCTCAGCGGTTGCACTCTCGGCAGGAGTCTCGAGCAGTTCGCGCTCCCACTCAGCCAGCGGCTCAGCCGGGGCTTCTTCGTTTCCGCTTGCCTTATTGTTGCGGGCGATCAAACCTTCAGCAACAGCGTCGGCGATGACCCGGGTCAGCAGGTTCACAGAACGAATCGCATCATCGTTGCCCGGAATCGGGAAATCGACCTGGTCCGGATCGCAGTTGGTGTCCAGGATGGCAACGACTGGAATGTTCAGCTTCTTGGCCTCGTCGATGGCGAGGTGTTCCTTCGGGGTGTCAACAATCCAGACCACGGACGGAGCCTTAGTCAGGTTGCGGATGCCGCCGAGGTTGGTGGTGAGCTTCGTCAGTTCACGTCGCAGAAGCAGCAGTTCCTTCTTCGTGTGACCGGAGGAGGCAACGTCGTCGAAGTCGATTTCTTCGAGTTCCTTCATCCGCTGGATACGCTTGGACACCGTCTGGAAGTTCGTGAGCATTCCACCCAACCAGCGCTGGTTCACATAAGGCTGGCCAACGCGGGTGGCCTGCTCGGCGATGGCGCCCTGAGCCTGCTTCTTGGTTCCAACGAAGAGGACCGTGCCGCCATGGGCAACGGTGGCCTTAACGAACTCGTAGGCGCGGTCAATGTAGGACAACGACTGCTGGAGGTCGATGATGTAGTTGCCGTTGCGTTCCGTGAAGATGAATCGCTTCATCTTCGGATTCCAACGACGGGTCTGGTGTCCGAAATGGACGCCATTGTCAAGCAATTGGCGCATGGTGACGACGGGCATGCCGGCGCTCCTTCTGTATTCAACGGTTATTAGCCTTTGGCCCCGGCAGATGATTCAGCGGGGATATGCTCCTGGTGCCCCTTGAGCCCCTCACCCGCGGAGTCTGAGAAGAAGACTTCCAACGGACCGAAAGAGGCACAATCCACCGTCATCCGATAACTCGGCTGCCATGGGCTGGGCACGCGTAGTCAGTCTGCACATGGCAGACCGCTCTTCCTATGCTACTACAACGGTGACCGGGGCTGCGGCACTGCGCGGATCGGACGCCCGGCGTCCATTTGAGACCCGCGATCCGATACCGGATCGGCGGCTGAGTCCTCCTGCACAGCCCTAGGGCGCGCCTTCGCCGGCCACATTGCGCGTCCGTTCGCTTCCGCTCATCGCCGGACCACGGCAGGCTCATGGCATGGCACTTCACCGAACGGCACGACGGCGGCAGTTGGCTCAGCCGCAGATCGAAGCCAGGAGCAGCGTCAGGAGCGGAGTTCGGAGAGGAGTTCGGCGCGGTGTCAGGAGCGGAGTTCGGCGCGGTGCGATGATGCTGCGGTACGCCGTTATTGCGGTGCTGACGGTGCCGGCAATGCTGGCTGCCGGTTCCGGCTCCACGGCGGCGCAGCCAGTTCCCACATCACGGTCTGACTGGCTGTGGCCGCTGTCCCCGCGTCCTGTCCTGATCCGCGGGTTCGAGCCGCCGCCTCAACCATGGATGAGCGGTCACCGGGGCGTTGACCTGCTGGCCGCGGCAGGAGCACACATTCGTGCCCCTGCTGCCGGCCACATAGTTTTTGCCGGATGGGTGGTGGACCGCCCCGTGCTGACAATAGCGCAGGCAGGCGGCATACTAAGCAGTTTCGAACCTGTTACCAGCTCGCTGACCGTCGGTACGCCTGTGACAGCGGGCCAACTATTGGGGACCGTGGTTTTGAACCGGCACTGTCCACCCTCCAGCTGCCTGCATTGGGGCGTCCGCCGTTTGGGTCTTTACGTCGACCCGCTCCGATTCATCCTGGATCGGAGGCCATCAATCCTCCTGCCGCTGGTTTCACCTTAGCCGCCGGGCTGGACGGCGGTTATCTGGCCGGGGCCCACTCAGACGATGGCCGAGACTCCCGTAATGGCCCTACCCGTGACGAGCGTATTGATTTCGTAGGTCCCCTCGTAGGAGTAGATGGCCTCCGCGTCCGAAAAAATCTTGGCCATCTCATAGTCTGTGACAATTCCATTGCCGCCCAGAATACTGCGGCCCAGGGCGACGCTTTCACGCATCCGGGTGGTGCTGAACGCCTTCCCCAAAGCGGACTGTTCATCTTTGGCCACTCCGGCGTCCTCCAGCTGCGCGAGTCGGACCATCATGCCCATCGACGAGACTGCATTGCCCAAGATCTGAACCAACTGCTCCTGGACCAGCTGGAAGGACGCGAGCGGGCGTCCGAACTGATGGCGCTCCACGGCGTAGCGCCGGGCCACGTCGAAGGCGGCCAACTGTTGACCAACGGCCTGCCAACCAACTCCAAGCCGCGTCACTTTCAGGACCTTATTGGTGTCACGGAAGCTGTTGGCGCCAGCAAGTTTGAATTCTTCGGGAACCACCACATTGGTCAGCGTGATGTCCGCATTCTGCACAGTGCGCAGCGATATCTTGTTCTCAATCTTGCTGGCGCTGTAGCCCTCAGTCTTCGTGTCAACGAGAAATGCCTTGACCTGGTCGTCGGCTACATCGCGGGCATAAATCAGGACCCAGTCGGAGAAGGTGGCATTGCCGATCCAACGTTTCGCACCATTGAGGATCCAGTTCCCACCCTCGCGCCGCGCCGTTGTCCTGGTGCCGCCGGCCACATCGGAGCCTCCCAGCGGTTCAGTCAGGCCGAAGGCGCCGATTTTCCGCATCGCGTAGATGTCTGGCAGCCATGCCGCCTTCTGCTCCTCGGAGGCGAGAAGCTCTATGGAGCCCGTGAACAGCCCATCGTGGACGCCCATGAAGGTCGCAATGGAGGTGTCCGCTCTGGTGAACTCGGCATGCATTATTCCGGCAAAAAGATTCGAGTGACCCTGACGGCGCACCGGCGAGATGATGTCCAGCTCGGCAAGTTTCGGAATGAGGTCCATCGGGAATTCCGCGCGGTTCCAGTAATCCACCGCGATGGGCCTGACCTCTTTTGCCAGCCAGTCGCGAACCTCTCGCAGCCGCTCACGCTCCGGTCCTGAGAGCAACTGCTCAAATCCGTAGAAATCACCGTCGGCATAGGGCAGGTTGTTGAGGTCGATTGCCGCCTTGGGCATATGGTTCCTTTGCTCGTTCCGGGATTCAGTTCACGGGCGGCTCCCCGAGCAGCGCCCACTAGTTACTCGTGAGTAACATATCGTATTTGCCTCCTGCAGGCAATGAGCTGTCCTTCTGGCTTACTTCCCCGGTCTGCGGGGCCAAATCCCCGCTGGCCAGGACACAGCTGTTGGCTCGGCCACACGGCCAGGCTATGGCGTACCTCCGGTTCCGGAGGACGTGCGCACCGTTGGCTGCGCACCGGCACAGGACGAGAGCTTGTAGAGCTTGGCGTGACCCACCTGCGCCACCAGCGAGAACGCGCCGGAGTTGGCAGCGAGGTCAATTCCCGGAAAGGTCACAGTGGCGGACTCTTGCGCTGCAATAAAATCCGTGCCGAAATCCAGTAGATAGGTAACCCCCTTGTGCCGCGCAGCAGCACACACCGCCGGGTCGAACCCGACCATATTGAGCCCCTGGCTCAGCAGGACCAGGTCCTCGTCGTAGGCACTCATCGAACTGTAGGGGAACAGCATTGTCCGGTGCGCCAGCGACATTGCCAAGGCGGAGCCGTTATACGGATTGTTGGCAAGCACGTCATCCTCCGTGGTGTACTGATCCAACTCGCTGATCAGCGCCAACTCGTCCGAATCCAGCTGGGCCTGGGGTTCCGGCTCGGAAGGCACACGGTACGCGCCCGTCAGGGATGCCTTCATCTCGCCAAGCGTGGGGTTGAAAATGGCCAACGCCACGACGGCCACTGAGGCCACCGCAGGCGCAGCATAGCGGCGGGCGGAGCCAAAGGTCCGCGCGAAGACGTGAGCGATCCCGGGGGCGCGTTGCACCAGCCCGGTGCACAGCCAGCCCAGTCCCACCGCAGCCAGCGGAACCACCAGCAGCGGCAGCAGTGCCGCAATCCGCTCGGGGTTATCCCACCAGGGTGCCAGCAGCGAATTTGCGATCTTGTTATTGGTTCCGGCCGACAGCGCGTAGACCAGCACGGTCAATGCCAGGCTGGCAATCAACCATCGCTGCCGGTAGCGGAGCACCACAATGACCAGCCCCAGCAGCATCAGCACGGTCAGGGCCCAGGCGGGTGCATGCATGGGATCGGGGGCCTGCGTGAGATTGCTCCAGATCGCCTGCCGCACCGTCATGGACTTCGGGCTCGTCCAATGAAACAGGCTGCGGAACTGACGGATGGAAAAGAGGATGGCCGCTGCCGTTGCGGCCGACCCAAACAGCAAGCCCAGTCGGAACAGGCCCCGGCGCGTGGAAAGGTGAAACCCACCTTGGATCCAGCGATAGGCCACGGCGATCAGCGCGGGGGTCAGGACCAAGGCGATGGAAAAAATGCTGTTGGGTTGTGCCAAGGCCGCCCCGGGCAGGAAAAGCACCAGCAGCACCAGCGTCAGGCTCTTGGATCCAACGGCGGTGCGGAATTGACGGATCAGAAGGACCACCAGGCCCAGGCCTGCGGGCACCAAGGCGTTGGCCAGCGAATTTGGATAAGCGCTGCCGTAATACAGCAGCAGATACGGGAATGCGGGAAAGACTGCGGCCAACCCGCCGGCGGCGATGAGCGTCGCGCTCCCCCGACCGGTAAGGACGTGCACGAAGAAAATGCATCCGGCCGGCCAGAGCACGCCGGCACAGATCAGCCAGACAACATTAGTTGCCGCAGGTATGCTCACCCCGGTCAACTGGACCAGGAGCGCCACTATGGCATGCCATGCGGCCGGATAGAACGCCGTCCGTGAGTCCGGAAGAAGGAACGTGGAAATGCCAAAGGATGAAGCGTTTCCCTGCTCCAGCGCGTACTGAACGGCATTGAGGTGGAATACAGTGTCGTAGCCCTGCGTGATTTGCTCAGGATTCCCCGCCACCGAGGCCAAAACGGCAAACGTAATCAGGAATCCCAACAGCACACCGAGCCCGGTGCCCATTGATTGGCGCCACCACCAACGCCACCGCCGCGGGTATCGACGCCTCCCAACGCGTTGAACGCGCAGGACTGGAACAAGGCGCTGAAGCAGCAGAATCACGACGACGACGACGGCGGTACCCAGCGCTGCCACTCCCCATCCCCACCGCAAACCCAGAAACGGGCCGACAATGGCACTGACCGCAAGAATGGAAACGGAGATTGCAGGGGCAAGCCCCACCGCCAACCACGGACGGAGCCTGAGTGCGCCGACCACCACTGCGCCGGGAGTGGCGATGATCAGCAACGCTGCCAGCATGGCCGGTATGGCTGCAAGCCAGGATGTCACGAAAACCCTTGCCTTGTCGTTGAAATGCGGTGCCGACAACTCAGTGTTGCGGCAAATGCCGAAGGTCCTGCCGCACGGTTTGACCGTCCGGCAGGACCTTTGCCCGGTAGGGCTACTCGGACTTGAACCGAGGACCTTAGGATTATGAGTCCCGCGCTCTAACCAGCTGAGCTATAGCCCCATGCGCACGCCATTCCCGGGGAACGTGACCATGCCATCCTAATGGTCTTTGGGAGCAACCATGTGATCCTCGTAGCTGCCGCCACGGTACAGCGCCTCAAAAGTGTCCAACGTTCCTTCCAAGCTGTGCTTACCGACCATGGCGAAAGACGCCTGACCCATCGCCCGACGGCCGGCCTCGGACAGGTCAAGGATGGCGGTGATTTTTTCCGCCAGGTCGGTGCTGTCCATTGGCCGGAAGAGGTACCCGTTCCTGCCGTCCTGAACCAGGTGGGGCAGGGCCATGGCGTTGGCCAGTACCACCGGGGTCGAGGCGCTCATGGCCTCCAAGGTCACCAGCGACTGGAGTTCGGCCGTGCCCGGCATGCAAAAAACGTCTGCCCGAATATACGCCTTGCGCAGTTCCTCGTCACTGGCAAGGCCAAAAAACTTCACCCGGCCGTCCAGCCCGAGCCTGGCCACCTGCGCCTTGAGCGCGGCCTTGACCTCACCGCCGCCAATGATTTCCAGGTGCACATTGAGTCGGACCGGCGTTTTGGCTACGGCGTCGATCAGCACGTCCACATGCTTTTCTTCGGCCAGCCGGCCAGCGAAGAGAACAGTCGAAAATTCGTTCGCTTTCACCGCTTCCCCGGGCCGGAGGCTGTAATCAGAGGATTCAATCCCGTTGGACAGCGGCAGGACATTGCCCAAAAACGCGTGCTCGCGCATCGCCTTGGCCGCCAACGGCGTGGGCGTGGTGACCACATCGGCCCGTCCCATCACCTTCCCCATGTCGCGCCAGGAGACTCTGCCAATGATGTCCTTGAGCCACTGCGGGAAGGGCAGGAAGGGGTTCAGGTTTTCGGGCATGAAATGGTTCGTGGCGACGATTCGCACGCCGCGCTTCTGCGCCTCGTACACCACATGCTCCCCGATCATGTAATGGCTCTGCACATGGACCACGTCGGGTTGGACCCGGTCGAAGAGCAACGATATTTCCTTCTTGATCTCCCACGGCAGGCAGACGCGGAAATAGACGTGTGTCGGCACGGAGTGGGAATGCAGGCGATGCACCGTTCCCTCGGGAAGGAACTCCGTGTAGCTTTTTCCGTTATCACCACGGGGGGCCAGCACGTGCACATCGTGACCGCGGGCCGTCATGCCTTTGGCGAGGCGGTAACCGAACTGTGCTGCGCCATTGACCTGCGGCGCGTAGGTATCCGCGGCGATCAGGATGGTCAGGGGACTCTGGGGCGATGTCACTGAAAGTTACTCCTGGTGGCTTCTTCCGCAGCAGGCTCCCGCCTTGCCGCGCGCGCTGGGCTGTGGACTCCGGCGATGGTCCTGGCCCGATTTCCGGACCTACCGTCCGGCCGCTTTCCTGGCGTCCTTTCGGGCGGCTTTCTTCGACTCGTTTCGGCGTTCGACGACGTCCGGATGGTGTCGGGAGAGCGTCACGACTCCCACGATAGCAAGCAAAGCCGCCCCAGCCATGGCAATCGCAATTACGGCGGGCACGTCGGGTCGCAGCTCACCGAGGATGGTGATGCCGATGGCGATCCCCACCATCGGATCGATGACGGTCAGCCCCGCAATGACGAGGTCCGGCGGTCCACTGGCGTAGGCGCTCTGCACGAACCATGATCCGAGCCCACCTGCAACCGCGATGGCCAGGATGGAATACCACTGCAGATTGAGCAGGAACAGGCCATTCGGGTCAAAGAGCTGCTTGGAAATGATCCGCGTCAGCACCGCCACGAAGCCGAAGAGCACACCGGCGCCGAGGATGTAAAAGAAGGCTTTGAGCCGATGCTTCCAGAGCACCAGGCAAGTGCCGAACACGGCGACGACGATGGCCAGCAGAAGCACGATGGTCAACTCCTCCTGCACCGTGACAGCCGTGTTTTCCTTCACCACATTGACCGCGAGCAGGACAAACAGGCCGCTGCCACTGACGCAGGTCGAGATTGCGACGACCGTTCCGCGGTTGAGCCGTATTCCCTGGTCCTTGGAATTAACGACAGTGGTAATGACGAGCGCGATGGCGCCAATCGGCTGGATCACGGTCAGTGTCCCCAAGGTCAACGCGACCACATTCAATGCCATGCCGGCGCCAAGGAAAAGCAGCCCCAGCACCCAGCGGGGATTGCGCAGCAGCCTGAGGAAACCATTGCCGCCCAGCGCCAAGCCTCCAGTATTGGCTTGAACGGCGCTGCCTTGGCGCTGGGCACCGAAGGCCAGGAAGAACGCGCCGGCCACGGCACAGGCAACCGCTAGCCAGACCACGCGGTTCCGCCCGCAGAAAAGCCGGCGCACGTCCGACGGTCAGTGCGTAGTACCAACGGACGCCCTTCCCTTCGTTCGTACCTTCGGATCCTTCCGGTTCCATCAACCGTTGGAAGGGCACGCATTCCCTGCGGCGTTTTGCGCTAGCGGGCGGCGAGCTTGCGCAGCAGAATGACCAGAGCCGCTGCCGAGATGGCCAACACTGTCAGCGGTGCCCAGCGTTCCTTGGCCGCGGTCATCATCTCCGCGGCGGGCTGGCCAAGCCGTCCTGCGCCTGGGTTGCCGCTTCCGGTGATCTTCCGGCCGGTCCTGCCTGCGGCGTCCAGCAGGGCCTTTGCCTGCTGCCTGACTGCCAGTCGCTCCACCAAAGCCATCCGGAGGGCCAAAAGGTGTTGGCGCCTGTCGCCCAATCGAACCTGCAGCTGTTCCTCGGTGGGAGCCGGGCCCTGCTGAGCCTCCTTTGCCTCCCGTGCAGCCTTGGCCTTTTCGGACTTTTGCGCCTTGCGCGCCTTGGCCTCGGCACGGCTGAGTTGCGTGGCACGAAGCGAGGCCGGATCGAAGTCCCGGCCTTCCTTGAGCATTCCCAAATCGCGGCGCAAACCCAGGATGGCGTGTTCAGGCTTTAGCGGCATGGCCTTGCTGAGCTTCATCTTCCCGATCAGCGCGGCCACCAAAGCGATCAGCAGGAAAGCGGCGGAAATCAGCAGAGCCGCCAACCACGCCGGCATGATCGTAGCCAGACCCATGATCGCCGCGACGATGAGACCCACCAGCAGAAAAGCGAGAAAGATCAAAGCCACCACCAGGATCGCCACCGCGATGCCGAGGGCAATACCCTTTCGCTTCAGCTCCGCCTTGGCGAGCGATATCTCATCATTGAGCTGCTTCGGTGCCAACCGGGAGAACAGCTTCACCGCCCCAACAAGGGACGAGTTGCCCACCGCGGAACTACTCTGCATGGGACCTGCCTTAGCGTGTCGGGCACTACTCATCGGGACCGCCTTCATTCCTTGGGCTCTCAACGCGCGTGCGGCTGCACGCATTCGAAAACGCCGCCGTCTCCGGCGAACTCACCTGACAAAATTACCATTGTGCCGACCGTTACCAGCCGCTGGGACACGTCTTTGTCCATCCACTCACGCCCTGGCCAGCTTGTCCCTGTCCTCCAGCTCGCGGCCGCTGACCTCGGGCATCTTCGTTTTGACAAACCAAAATGACAGCAGCGCAAAGAATGCGAAACCGGCATAAACATATCCAAGGCCGATTCTGGCGTTGAGGATCGGAAACAGCAGTGTCACAATGAAGTTGAAAATCCA
Organism: Paenarthrobacter sp. Z7-10; assembly: GCF_026932795.1. Lineage (GTDB taxonomy): Bacteria > Actinomycetota > Actinomycetes > Actinomycetales > Micrococcaceae > Arthrobacter_M. Next base: position 55,058 of record NZ_JADPVH010000010.1, read on the forward strand.
GTTCACCATGGCGGTCAGCCCCAGGGCCATGGAACGGATGCGGTTCGGGAAAATCTCTCCCAGCACCACCCACATAACCGGCCCCCACGTGGCTGCGAAGGCGATGACGAAGACGTTCGCACCGACCAGGGCGATGGCTCCCCACGGCGCGCCTAGCTGGACATTATCGCCGCTGCCGGTGGCCTGCGAAAAGGAGATGGCCGCCGCGACCAGGCCAATGAACATGCCCACGGAACCAGCGAGCAGCAGCTTGGTACGGCCTACTTTATCGACGAAGAAGATGGCCACAAACGTCAGCGCCACGTTGATCACCGCGGTAATCACCGAGGTTATGAATGAGTCGGCCTCGCTGAAACCGACGGACTGCCACAACGTGGTGGAGTAATAAAAGATGGCGTTGATTCCCACCAGCTGCTGCAGGGCGGCCACCGCCATCCCGACCCACAGGATTGGCTGCAGCCCGAGCATCGGCCCACGCAGTTCGCGGAAGGTCGACTTGTCCTCACGTTCAAAGCTTTCCTGGATTTCCTTGACGCGCGCGTCCGGGTCCGGGTCCGGAGAGCCAACCACCGTCCTGATGACTTCGCGGGCAGCATCCAGCCGGCCATTGCGGATCAGGTACTGCGGCGACTCCGGAATGCCCAGCGATAGGATGCCGTACACGGCCGCAGGGATCACTCCCACCAGCAGCATCCAGCGCCAGGCGGGAAGTCCCGCCCACAACTGATCCATGGCACTGCCCGCGGATTTGGCCAGAAAGGCGTCGGAGAGCAGCGCCAGGAAAATCCCGGTCGTAATCGCCAGCTGCTGCAGCGAACCCAGAGCCCCGCGAAAGCGGGCGGGTGCCACCTCGGCAATGTAGGCCGGCGCGATCACGGATGCCACCCCGATGGCCAACCCACCGATGAACCGCCAAATCATCAGGTCCCAAGCGGCGAAGGCCAGACCGGCACCAATCGAACTTGCCACGAACATCACCGCGGCCAGGATCATTACCTTTTTGCGGCCCCACACGTCCGCCAGTTGACCGGCGAACCAGGCGCCCGCCGCACAACCGAGCAGAGTGACAGCGACGACAAAACCGAGCACAGCGGGATCCAAATTAAATTCTGACCGGATGGCTTCATTTGCGCCGTTGATAACCGCTGTGTCGAAGCCGAAGAGCAACCCTCCTAGGGCAGCGGCGATCGTGACTCCTATAACTTTGCCCCTCTTGGGGGCCGACGCGCGCTCTTCGGGTCTCAAACTAACTCCTTTGCTGGTCCGGGCCATACCATTGAATCTTCACCACAGAAGTTCGAGATCCTCGAACGACGCCCGGCGAACAGCCAACAAGCCAAGCATACTGACCATGGTGGGCTCAGCCGTGAGTGAACTAGTCAACCGAGGAAATCTTTTGAGTACATCCACCCATCCCGGGGACGCGCTGTCACGCCGGCAGAAGCTGGTCTACATCCTCATTTTGGGCATGCTGACGGCGCTGGGACCCTTCACGGTGGACCTCTATCTGCCAGCCTTTCCCATCCTGGAAAAAGATCTGCATGCCAGCGCCACGGCCGTGCAGCTCACACTCGCTGCCACAACCATCGGCTTTGCCCTCGGGCAATTGGTGGTGGGCCCGTTCAGCGACAAGATGGGCCGGCGCACTCCCCTGATTCTGGCGACAGCAGTGCACGTTCTCGCTTCCTTGGGCGCGGCGCTGTCCACCGATATCGCCATGCTGGGAATCTTCCGCGTGCTTCAAGGCATTGGTGCCGCCGGGGGCGGCGTCGTGGCGATGGCCATGGTGCGGGACCTTTTCAGCGGCTACCCGCTGGTGCGCATGTTTTCACGACTGGCACTCGTAAATGGCATGGCACCAATCTTGGCTCCTGTCATTGGATCGCAGCTGCTGGGTATCATGGCCTGGCCCGGAATCTTCTGGTTCCTTGCCGCCTACGGGCTGGTGGTGCTGCTGGCCGCCCTGTTCCTGATTGTCGAAACGTTGCCCGCAGAGCGGCGTCGAAGCTCGAGCTCAACCATTTTCCAGCGCTACCGGGCCGTCTTCGCGGACCGGACATTCCTGGGCACACTGCTGGTGGGGGGTCTGAACTTCGGAGGCCTGTTCACTTACCTGTCCGCCTCCCCTTTCCTTTTCCAGAACGTCTACGGCTTTTCGCCGCAGCAATATGGACTGCTCTTCGGCGTCAACTCCCTGGGCATTGTGGCGGGTGTCCAGGTTTCGGCCAGGCTGCTGCGCCGTATCGGCCCCCAATGGGTTATTGCCGGCGCCAGCGCCATGCAGCTGCTCATGTCCGTGCTGATTGTGATCCTGGACCGCGCTCATCTTGGCCTGTGGGGGATCATAATCCCGCTGTGGTTTTACATTCTCTCCACCGGGTTCGTGTTTCCGTGCATCCAGGTACTCGGTTTGGCCAGGCACGGTGCCCAGGCCGGAACGGCCGCTTCACTGCTGGGCGCAGCCACCTTCGGGTTCGCCGGAATACTCTCCCCGCTGGTGGGCTTATTTGGTGTTAAGAGTGCCACGCCCATGGGCGCCATTATGGCCTGCTGCATTGCATTGCTGATTGCCTCGCTCTGGTTGGTGGTCAGGCCCAGGACCGTGCCCGCCCTCTGATCGTTCCAACACCCGGACGTCAGCGTGGCTGGAGGTAATCGCTCGGCCTTGTGCCAGCCGATAGGCACCGGCCTCTGTTCGGGAACAAAGCCGGCGGGATAAAATTCAATTATGCTCGGATGGCAGGCATCAGATTCTCTTCCAGCAACGTGGTTGCGTTTGGACGCTGGTATTTTACCGCTGTGGTGGGATCGCCTGTCGGCCAACACCAGCCGTGAATCTGCTGCCCTTTATGCCGCCGGACTCTTTACCGAGGACCGCCGCAGGCCCATCGCTCAGTGGTTCAACCCGGCGCTGGATGCGGCCCTGCTGGTGGCTCCGGAGACTTCCCCGGAGTGGCCGGTACAGCGTTTTGGCATCTTCTACGCCCCTCCCGGAGACGGGTTTGAACGGGTGCATTCCGCTCCACACGAGTGGCATCCCAAGTCTCCGCGGCAGTCACCTACCGAAGAGGAGTCCTTCGCGGCAGCCATAGCCGAAGCTGAACGCTTCCTGCGGGTCGAAATGGATTTTGTCTGACGGACGAGCCGGCCCCCTGGGCATTATTTGCTTCCGGCTTTGGTTCCGATAACGACCGTGGCATCGAACGCAGCCGAACTGACCTGCCGGGTACCGAATCCGTTCCGCGCAAAGATCTCCATGCTGGTGGACGCTTGGCCAGCACTGGTCTCCAGCAGCACAGTCCCTCCGTGCGCCAGCCACGGGCCAGCACCGGCGGCGACCCGCCGCTGGACATCACATCCATCCCCACCACCATCAAGTGCCACATGGGCCTCGTGCAGACGTGCCTCTCGCGGCATCATGGCGATCGCGTCCGTTGGTACATAGGGCGCGTTGGCGACCAGGACGTCAACCTGGCCAAGAAGCGCAGCGGGCAGCGGCTCAAAGAGGTCCCCTGCGAAAACCTGACCGCCGCCGCCAGCGAGGTTGCTTCCGGCACACCGGACCGCAGCGGGATCGATATCGGTGGCGTACACGCGTGCCCCCGGAACGATGGCCTGCAGCGCGGCCCCCACCGCGCCGGACCCACAGCACAGATCGACAATCACCGCACCGGGTCGGGCGAGATCCGCGGCCTGCCGGACCAAAAAGCCGGTGCGGCGCCGGGGCACGAAGACCCCGGCGTCCACGGTGATCCGCAGGCCGCAGAACTCCGCCCAACCCAGAACATGCTCCAAGGGCAAGCCGGCTACGCGCCGGTCCGCCATGGCGGCAAGGTCGGCCGGATTCTGTGCGGCCGCAAGCAGCAGCTCCGCCTCATCCTCGGCAAAGACGCAGCCGGCAGCCCGCAGCTTGCCGATGAGGACCGAACGAAGCAGAGTTGACTCAAACGATGAAATGAACAGGCCTTCCCTTCGGCCGATGGGCACAACCCGCCTCACCCTGGTCCGATGAAGCGCACAGCAGGGATAAAGGATATCCATGAACAATAGCGGAGACCACAGCATCACCGCGGATTACAGCCTGCGGGCTGCGGTGATCACCGATCTGCCCATGATCTACCGCGGCGAGCTGAGCTATATGCGCGAGTTTGAGCCCGCCAGCGAGCCGGCATGGACGCGAGCCCTGGACCGGAACCTCGAAATGTGGGTCACCAACATCGATCGTGCAGCGATTATTGAAATTGACGGGTTGCCGCTGGGCTACTATCTGTGGATGGACGACGGCGGCAAGGCCGTTTTGGCGACGATTCATGTGCTGCCCACCTGGCGCGGACGGGGGTTGGGTACCATCCTGCTGATGTCCTTCATCAGCCAGGCGCACTCCGGCGGCTTCGGGACCCTGACTCTTGGTGTGCACCGAAAAAATCCTGCCCAGCACATGTATTCCCACGCCGGATTCACCCAAACGCACAGCGACGCGGACTATCTGTTTTATTCACTCAGCGGGCTCAGCTGAACCGGCAGCGGAAGAGCGCCGTTTCCGCCAGGCATCAGAAACTCACCGTTCCGGCAACGCACGTCGTGGTGTTGCCTCCAATCCAGATGTCCGCACCGACACGGTCGATGTGAACGCGCCCGTCACGTCCCAGAACTGTGCCCTGACGAACCGTATATGAGTCCGGGGCGGCGCCTGCGCCAATCAGCCATTGGGCGAGACCCGCGTTTAGGCTTCCCGTCACCGGATCCTCATTTACGCCCAGATCGGGAACGAAGGCACGCACCTCGTAGTCCGCCGTCGACCCGGCCGGATGAGGACCGATCAGCCCTATCTTCATTCCCCGCATGGCCGCAAAATCGGGCCTTACGGCCAGCACAGAGGCCGCCGAATCGAGCAGCAGCCCGAACCAGCCGGGCCCGTTATCCACCCACTGTTGGTCCAGAACCTGAGCCGGTGCGATGCCCAGACTCCGGACGGCGCGCTGCAGCGTTTCCTGCTCCAGCGGGCCGGTGCGCCGCAGCGGGGGCGCCGCGAAGGCGAGGCGGCCGGCATCGTTGCGAATCCGGACTAGCCCCGCACCGCATTCCTGCACGATGGTACTGGCCGCCTGTGGCACGTTTCCCGAGGAGAGCCAAGCGTGACAGCTGCCCAAGGTCGGATGCCCGGCGAACGGAAGTTCCCCGCCCGGCGTAAAAATGCGCAGGCGGTAATCGGCTTTCGGCTGCGTTGGCGGCAGCAGGAAGGTTGTCTCCGACAGGTTAGTCCAGCGGGCGAAGGCCGCCAGCTGATCATCTGGCAGGTCATCGGCGTCGAAGACGACCGCCACCGGATTGCCTTGGAAGGGAATTTGACTGAAGACGTCAACCTGAGAGAAATTTTTCGCGGCCACGATTGAAGGATACAAGACCACCGTGCCACATCTCTGCCCGCTGTCCCTGCCCGCTGTCTCTGACCTGTCGGCCCTCACACGCTGGCCGGTGAGGTGAGCGTCGCTGATGAGACGGGTCTGATGGGCAACATTTTTCGCAGTCCGGCGTTTTCGGCTTGATCAAGGGCTGAATGCTGGACGCAGGCCGGGACCAACCGTCCGGTCTCAGGATGGCTCATCGCGTACATGCAGGAGCCGAGGCGCTCATGGGTCTCCCGGATCTTGGGGTCATCGCTGACCACTCCCTGCTCCATGAGTGTCCAGGCCGGTTGCACCTCGGCAGCGACCATGAAGTTATGCACCACAAACGTTTTAAAGCCCAGCCGTCTTCCGTATGCCGCCGCCACCACACGGCGCGGACCGCCGGCACGTTTGAGCATGCGCGCGGCGAACCGGATCAGAACTGGGACGTCCTCCAGGTGCCCCAGCACGGCGCGCACAATTTTGACCGTGACAACGGTTTTAGGTGCGCCCCCGAAAATCATTCCTCCGAAGTGCTCAAGGACCCGGTCGCGGGCCGCAAGGTCTGCGGGGTCTTCCGGATCCAGCAGAGGGGTGAAAGCCGCTCCGACCCGCAGTCCCACCGACGTCCTGTTGCAGCGCACATCTCCAAACTGGGTGCCTTGCCACGGGAGACGCTGTCCCGCGCCCGCCTCAATCCGGGACCAGACGGCGTCGATGGTGACGTCACCAAAATCTTCGGTCCACCTGCGATCGTCCCCGATGTAGGCCGCCGGCTGAAAGGACAGCATGTCGTATGGCATCTCCAGTACGGCCCGGGTCACCTCTTCAACCTGATCGACGTTGGACGGGGTCACGGTCATGTTGTGGGCGATGTAGGAGCTGATGCCATAATCGCGCTTGAGGTCGACGAACATGTCCGCGAACCGTGCACGGAACGGGTTGAGTTCGGCCTCGCTGTGCGGGCGCACTGCTCCCCGACGCCCCCGCATCAGCGAATCAAAGTGGGCGGCGAATGATACTTTGCCAAAGCGTGGCTTACCGTCCCCGTCGAGTGCGACATCCAGCAGGTACTGATAGTCGAAGTCTCCGTGTGTCATGGACATCGGCTCACGTCCGTTGGCACGCATCGCGAGCAGCGCGGCGGCATGGTCTTGCGCCGGGAGCAGGCTGACCTCTCCGCCGATCAGCTGCGCGTGTGCCCGCGGCCCGCGGACGCTGCGCAAATACTCCATCTGATCCCTGACCGCCCTGACCGTGTGACTGCCGTCGACCCTAACCTTGTTCGCGTCGGCCGAGTGATAGCAGGGCGAACAGGTCAGGTTGCATTTGGGGAACACTCCGTGCGTACCTTCACACCCCACCGCTGCCTTCCCCAAAAGCTGGCCCGGCGTTTTAACGTGATCCGGCAGTTCCGCCCACCGCCGAGCCAGCGCAGTCCTGCTTTCCGGATGGATCGGCCGGGTCGCCAGCTCGATGCGTCGCAGGAACGCTGCAATGGTCATGATTTCTCCTGCTCGTCAAGTTTTTTTAGGGCTGCGGCAGCCAAGACCCGACGCAGCATGGTTGCCGGGGTCATGGGAGGTTAGGGCATGCTGTCATCGATGGGTGCCGCTTCCGCTGTCGAAGGCGACGTGAGATCTGATCCATCTGGCCAGCGGCGAGGGCCAGGGATAGGACCAAGCAGCGTTCCGGACTTGGCGGTCACCGGCGCGGGCACGGTAGGAATCGCTCATGACGAACTCATGATGACGGGCACAGCCACCAAACCCAGAATAGCGCCACACAACATGCGTCCCATCATGCCCAATAAGAGCCCCCTTTGGTAGTTCTTCCGACCTCCGACGGTATGGCTCGCCAAGACCTGGATGAGCGTTTGCGCTCAAATTACCGGCGCCTCCGGCATGTCTCCGGTCCGGATCTGGAGGTGACCACCCCGGGCAGAGCCGCGAAGAACGTTGACACATTGTTGCTCTATTGCGCGCCACGGGGCCGCAGTGATGTCGGATCCTCCGAGTGCACACGCAAGCCGCGCCGACGGTATCAACCAGCGGGCACCTCCCACCGGATCCTGCAAGTCCACCACCCCCAGGCGGCCGCCTGGTCCCAGTAATGCCGTCATATTCGCCCAGGCCCGCGTCCAATCCCCCATCAGCGACAGAGAGTACGTTGCCAGAGCGGCATCCGAAGCTGCCGATCCCCCGCTCTCCTCAATGCGGGCAGCGATCGATCTGGGATCCAGAAGTACCATGTCGGCTTGGACCAGGATGACGTTGTTCCAGCCGCGCGCTGTGGCCCGCCGCCGCGCCATGTTAAGCATGTCGGCGCTGCGGTCGATGCCGACTATGGTCCCCGACGTGCCGACCCGCTGCTGCAGCAGGGAAAAATTCAGCCCGGTTCCGCATCCAACATCCAGCACCTGCTGGCCCGTGCGCGGCGCCAAAGCGGTGATACCGAGCACCCTTCCGGCATGATAGACAGGGTATTCGCCGGACAGCAGGTCATACAACCGGGCAAAGTGCGTGTATTTGTCGCCGATGGCGGACTCCTTCGGGATAGTTTCGGAGGCTCAGTTTCGCCGGCCTCAAATCTGGCATTGCCGGTCGAGCAGGAGGAGTCCATCATGGCAGCCGGGAACAAGATCATTGATTTGCTGGTCGTGGGCGGGGGCACCGCGGGGATCGTGGGGGCCAAAACCGCGGCCGGCTTCGGCGCGGGCACTGTCCTTGTCGAACGATCCCGCACTGGCGGGGATTGCCTGTGGACAGGCTGCGTGCCCTCCAAAACCCTCCTCGCCGTGGCCGAACACGCCAGGACCATGCGTGCCGTCACCGGGCAACCACCGGCATTCAACGCCGTCCAAAAGCGCATATCCGCCGCAATCAACACCATTGAACCCGTCGATTCTCCGGCGGCCCTCGACGATGCCGGTGTGCGGGTCATCAAAGGCAACCTGACATTCCGTGCACACGGTGTCGCAGAAGTCAACGGGAGGACCATCCACTTCCGGCAGGCACTGATCGCTACCGGAGCAGCCCCGGCCGCCCTGCACGTCCCGGGCTTGGCCCCTGGGGTTACCTTCACCTCGGAGACGATCTGGGAGCTCGACACCCTTCCCGCCCGGCTGGCCATTATTGGTGGCGGTCCTATCGCCTGCGAACTTGGCCAGGCCTTCGCCCAGCTTGGATCGGTGGTGACCATGATCGCCCGCTCCCGGATCCTGGGCAAGGAAGAACCGGACGCTGCGGCCCTGGTGCGGGTAAGTTTGAAATACGACGGCGTGGCCATCCTGGAGAACACCACGATCGCGGACGCCGTGGGCACGGACGCGGGGTGCCGGCTCCGACTGCGCGACGGAAAAGTCGTTGACGCGGACGCAGTCCTGTTGGCTACCGGACGCACACCCCGAACCGCAGGCCTTGGTCTTCAAAGGGTCGCAGTCACGGTGAACCGGGCCGGTCACGTTGTGACGGATAAGCGGATGAGGACCTCCAACCCACTCATCTGGGCTGCCGGAGACGTGACCGCAAATCCTCAGTTCACCCATCTGGCCGGTGTTCATGCCAGCGTGGCTGCCTCCAACGCAGTACTCGGACTCAGACGCCAGGTTAGCGCCACGGTGCCCAGGGTGACATTCACGTCTCCGGAGCTGGCCGCCGTCGGACTCACCACCGCCAATGACGGACCGAAGCATCGCTCCCGGATGATAAGCCACATCCACGTCGATCGCGCCGTGACGGAAGACAACACGGTCGGATTTACCCGGCTGATTGTGGACCGCCGCGGAAAGATACTCGGCGGCACAATCGTTGGGCCACGGGCGGGAGAATCCCTGGCGGAGCTGACCCTTGCGGTGCAGAACGGAATGACAACCTCTGACCTTGCCGCCACAACGCACCCCTATCCCACTTACTCGGATGGCGTCTGGAATGCGGCCCTGGCCGATGTCAGGGGACGTCTCGCCTCGCCGGTGGCCCGCCTGGCCATGACCATGCTGGTCTGGTTCCGGCGCCGTCGGCTGGACACGAGGTCCCCTCACCGCAGCGACCGGTAGCCCACGATGATCCGCTGGGCGCCGCTGACCATAACCAGCAGCGCCCAGACGGATGCGATTTCCCATGCAGCGCCCGGGAAGATCAGCCAAAGACTATGCACGGCCACCGTCTCGGCACCTTCAGCGAGGCCGCCCAGGAAGGAAAGGGTTCGGCCATCCCGGAGCTGGCGTCCTGTTTTCTCCGCGATGGATGAAAAAGCCAAAAATGCTGTGCCGTTGATGTAATAGGAGAAAAGGACCAGCAGGAACGGCAGCCACGGGGCATCAAACGCGGTCGTCGCGCCTATACCAACACCGACAACCGTTGCGCCGTAGACGATGAAATCGGCACAGATGTCCCAGAATCCGCCCTGACCGGTATCTTGGACGCCTGCCTCGTGGTTCCGGCGTCGAGCCAGCGGGCCGTCGAGGCCATCGGCGAGGCGGCACATCAACCAACCCGCCAGAGCGGGCAGCCACCACTGCCCCGCCGCAAGGGCAGCGCTGAGGAGGCCAAGGACCAAGTTCAGTCCGGTCAGACGATTAGGAGTGATCAAGGGGCGGTCGAGCCAGCGAGCCGCCCGGGCCAACGCAGGTTCGGCAGCGATCCGCAACCGGGCGTCAAACATCGGTGGACTCCCCTGTCCGGCGTCGTTGAACAGCGACAACCACCCCCGCCAGAGTGAGCACGCCGAGCGTACCTAGGGCCACATCAAGCTCCCAGCCTGGCTGCAGGCCAAACGCACCCAGCGTCACGAAACTCACAGTCCCGGGAAGGATCCCAATAGCGGTGCCCAGGAAGTATGGCCACCAGCGGATGGAAGTCAGCCCAGCGGCATAATTGATCGCCGTGAACGGCAGGACTGGAACGAGCCGGACACCAATCACGGCCACCAGTCCGCGCCGCCGCAGCAGTCGATCGACTTTTTCGACCCGTGCCCCGGTGAACTTCTCCACAGCCTCCCGGCCCAGCCAACGGCCCAGCCAGAAGGCAGCAGCCGCTCCCAGGATCGCGGCCGAAAAGACGATGGCCAGCCCGCCGGCCAACCCAAATACCAGCCCGGCTGCGACTGATAAGACACTTTTCGGCACCGGCGCCAAAGTCAGGATGGCGTAACTCAATATGAAGGCCACAGGTCCCCACCAGCCGCTGGTGCCAAAGCGGCCACGGATTTCCGTGACCGAAGGCAGCGGAAACACCAGAGCGATCACGGTTACGGCAGCCACCACAACCAGCAGAATCGCGACACGAAAGATCAGCTGTCGCCCGCTTAGCCCACTACCACCCGTCACAGGGCATCCCGGACAGGGCGCGCTCGCGCTCGGATCCCGTGCCTGCTGATTCCGCTGTCAACTCCCACCGCGTCAATGCCTTTCACGGTCCCTCCCTGCACACCTCGAGCCATCGGGGTCTCCGCCTGACGGCCGACCTTCGTGTGTTGAGCTCTGACCCACCCTACGGGCAATCTGCTCCTTGGTTCTGCGATCCGGCACACAATCGCCGAGCGTCCGCCGGCATAGCCAACATGGGCGGGACGGCCGGGATGGCCGGGATGGCCGGGATAGGCGGACGAACATTTCCTGGTTCGGACGCCTTCGGAGGCTATCATCATCAGGCCGAACGACCACCGCGACCCGGAAACACCAAACATGACCTTTCCCGCGTGGACAGACCGGCGAGCGGTTCAATACGCGTTGCACGCCGCGTCAGGTGTTGCGGCCGGCGCCGTTGCGGCAGAACAGGCGTCGAACGGCGCTGGCACCGATGAGCACCTCTATCGCTGCGGACGGGCGCAGCCAGCGTGACCGGTGTATGTCAACCATTCGGCCTGTCGCGAAGCTCCGTGCGGCGATGCACCCAAGCGGTACCGCCCAGGCGAAGAAGGTGAGCAACTTTTCCCGGCGGCTCGTTTCGTGCTGAAACATGAACCACGTCCAAAAAGCGGTATCCGCAAGAAAATCGGCGTGCTGACCGAAGAGTGTTACGGCACCGAGTTTTCGAGCGATCCTGCCATCGGCCCAGTCGCTGGCAAGCGCCAGAACCGGAATCCAGCGCCCTAGTCTGTCTTCGAGAACAGGGAGATTCGCCCGAATCAGGGTCACCGTGTCGGCCCAGCCAAGATTCTGTTGCGCGTCCAGCAAGCCGAGGTGGCTCCCGGCGAGAGCCCAGCTCAGCGCGACCCAGGTGCCGTGCCGCCTGTCCGCGGCAAGCCCTATCGCCAGGTGCAACGCGGTGACTTGCAGGAAGGGGCCCGGGCGCGCACGAGCTTGGCTGAACGATCGAAGTGCAGCAGCTTCGAGGAACTCACCCCACGCTCCGGGTTGCCATTGTTTCTGCCAGAGAACTCCGAGCAGCATGTTGGTTGCATCCCGACTACTGGCAGCATTCAAACTGCCGCGTGGCGCCAACAGGGAATTCTGAGCCATAGGCATGCGTGTTTCTCCCACATCTGAGCTAACTGGGCATCGTCGTGATTAATGCCCAACCGAGTCCCCGGCCACGCCGCGGTGTCCCGATCAGTTCACAGGTGGTCAAGGATCGCCCGTGCGACTGTGGCCGGTGAATCCTCGGTGGGGATGTGTTTTCCATCCACTTCGACAAGGTCAGACCCCGGGATTTCCTTTACGTAACGGCGCGCAAAACTGACCTTCTGGAAATCGTCGTCGCGGCCCCAAACGAGGCGGGTCGGTATGTTTTCCCGCTGCAGCAGCGGCACAAGATCCATAGTGAATCGGGCGTCCGCTGCCGCCGCCATGGCCATCCACGATCGTTGCCGCGTCGGGGAGCTCCATGGCGACAAGTATTGGGAGAGTTCGTCCTCATTCAGCGTGCGTTTGACTGCTCCCCGGGTCGAGAGCTCACGGGCGTCGAGAAACTCCCGGACCGTGGTGGCCGCCCGAATTTCCGGGTCGCGGAACCGCTCCACCGCGGGAACCGGCCAGGAATCGAACATCACCGAATTCATCAGGACGAGCCTTCGCACGCGCCCGCTGGTTGCCGCGATCTGCTGAGCTATGCCACCGCCGATATCATGCCCGGCGAGATCGAAGCTGTCCAATCCGAGGGCATCTGCCGCGGCGAGAACCGTCGTGGCCAAGGCCGGCACAGTAGCGCCGGCGAGGTCCAGTTCGCCGCCGCTTCGCCCGAAGCCAGGGAGATCCAAGGCGAAGCACCGCCTGTTGGTGCCCAGCTCAGGCATGATCGGCAGCCAGACGCGGCTCCAGAACGTCCCGTGCAGCAACAACAGCGGTGGCGCCTGGTCATCGCCGCTGCGCAGATAGGAGATGTCTGTCCCGGCAACTTGTAGTTGTTTACGCTCGACTGGCGCTGCGGTTGCATTCATGGTCTTAGCCCTCCGATTTGTCCGCGCAAGCCCTCACGGCGCGGTGCTTAGGCAACACCGGTTTCAGGCGTCGCCGTCCTCAGGCCGCGCCGCGGGCCGGGTAGGCGTGGTCATAGGCATAGCGTACCCCGGCCAGAACGTCGTCCAAGGACGGACGGCCAAAGGGCATGGTCGCCGTGCTGGACCAGAACAGTGTCCCGTCATCATCCAGGATGAAGATGCCAGGTTCGTTGAACAGTTCGGGCTCGCCATCCTTAATCGCCCGCGACAGGTTCAGGCCCCAGAACCGGGCGGATTCTTCGCTCAGACCATGGGCAACGGGGAGGTTGGCCAGGTGCCACTGCTCCACGACGCTTTTGCTGCGATCCCCGGTTTCCATGCTGACCGCCACGACCCGGCCGATCCCTGCGCTCTTGAGGTCCTCAATCCGCCTGTCGATCTCGCTCAACTGTTTGCGGCAGATCGGGCAGTGCAGACCCCGGTAGAAGACGATCATGCTGAAGCGGCCACCGTCTCCGGTACCGAGGTCCAGGTCAGCGGTGGTTCCCGTTCCAACCAGTTCAAGGGAAAGATCGGGTGCGGACTGTGTAGGAAGTAACGTCATATTGGCCACAACAAGACGCTGCTTCCGACAATTCCCAGTGGCACCCGGTTCGTTCCGTGAATCGGCGGTCCGCTGAACAAGCCGAACGCTCAAGCTCTACTCCTTCGGCTTAGTCCGTCTCCTTTGCATTGGACGTCCCGTGCAAAAGAGCGCGAAGCATGAACCGGTCGAAGTGGCTGTCGGGATTGTCAACGGGTTCGACGACGGCGTCACCTGGTCCTTCGACGAACACGTCGAAGTCGACGCCGTGCACGAGCAGATCGACGGCCGCGGCTTGGCCGATGGACTCGTCGAAGCCGAACCGTCCCTTATGGAAGATGTCTACTTCGGCGCCGCAGCAGCCCTGGCGTGGACGTGCTTCTGGCAACGGACGTCATGGATTTCTGGGGATACGGCACCTGTCCCACTACCTGCAACGGCAGGTTCACCACCAAGGGCGAAGACGTTCACGTGCTGTTTGAAAATCTGGAACTCAGGCGAACCGCCACTGCCGGCGGAACCCCACGCGGAATGCCGGACGTCTAAATCGGCCGACTGCCGCCGACCGCACGGCACTTCCTCACCCAACGGATCCGGCTGGCCTACGATTACTTCGCCCAACCGCGGCGACTCCTGCTGGAACTGTCGATAATTCCCCCTGCTTGTGCTGTATTACGGCGACGGAACACCCAAGCTCGTCGGCTTTCGGACGTGACAGTGTCCCTTCCAGCCCTATGTTCGCGTGTCAGCGCTTTGACGCGCCGCAAAAGGATAACCCTCCCCAACCGGGGAAAGACGACCATCGCGCCCTAAGCGGAGAGAGAGAGCCGGCACAGGAACAGGCCCGGCCAACGTCTCGCCCAGCTGTATTCCGGCAGCCAATATACGCTTACTCCGTTTGGGACTCGGCCGACGCGCTGGGCTGCTGTTCCTTCCCCTGCCACGGCCACCTGCCGGTGATTTCCAGTTCGAGTGACCAGCTCAGGAAGGTGCGGATGAGCACGATCAGGGCCAGTACTGCCACACTCTGCAGGCTCGGACTGACGGCGACGGTGCGAATGATGTCCGCCGCGACCAGCAGTTCCAGACCGAGCAGAATTGAGCGGCCAAGGAACCGGCGGAACCTTCCGTACACTCCGGCCTGTCGACGCACAAGTCTGGGTATGGCCAGGATCGCTGCCAGCACCGCACCAGCCACGACGGCGGCAACGCCCGCCGCATCGATGACTCGGCCGGCAACCTCAACCGCAGCTTGGAAATCCATGCTCACCACGGTAGCCTGCAGTCCCTCTGGTGCACCAGCACCCGCCTGTGACACGCAAGACGACCTCGTGGGTCCATTCGCCCGAGGCCAACGACTTGTTCACCTACGGATCATTCACCCTTGCCCAATGCCACTGGCTCTCGGCAGCGCTTCCCGGAGGACGAAGACCGCTCCGGCGAGTAACAGAATGGCGGGCTGTCCAATGAGGAGGTCACGAATCGGCCCGGAGAGGCAGCCCGTAAATCGAACGGCAATCAGCTGTGTGTAACAAAAAGCCGATCAGCCTGCCGGGAGCTGCCGTTCAATGGAGACACTTCTATCCGACTGTACTGACCCCGTATGCGCCGTGGTCACCGTCTCGATCAGCACGATGCCAACCTCCTCCTCGGCCAAGGGATTGTGGTGCATCCCCTTTGGCACGACGAAGAACTGGCCCGGATCCAGCGACACTTCTCGAGCCCCCTCGAGCTGGATTTTGAGGCGCCCGTAGATAACGAGGAACATTTCGTCCTCGTCGTCGTGCGCGTGCCACACCAGCTCGCCAAGGAGCTTGGCCACCTTAACGTATTGATCGTTGACCCGCCCTACTATACGAGGAGTCCAATGGTCTTCAACCAGCTCCAATGCCTCGGTGATACTGGCGGGATCCATAATCCGCATGGGCCAAGTTTAATCACTAACTGGCGGACACTCAGGAAGTCGGTGGATGGCGCCGAGTTGGAATCGCCAGGAAGCGGTCTCGTTGTCGTTTGTCGGCCCTGTGCCCTGGTCGGCAAGGTCACGGCACCTTGACCCAATACCCCCGAGGGGTATAGATTCCCTTCA
The DNA here is from genome assembly GCF_026932795.1 of Paenarthrobacter sp. Z7-10. GTDB lineage: Bacteria > Actinomycetota > Actinomycetes > Actinomycetales > Micrococcaceae > Arthrobacter_M. Next base: position 70,494 of record NZ_JADPVH010000010.1, read on the forward strand.
GTGGAAGGAAGCATTATGAGCATTGACATTCTGACCCAGGTGGCGGCGATCAACAAGACCCTGCACGCAGTCAGCCTCGGCCTGATCGAGGACCACATCGCCCACTGTGTCGTCGGGGCGGCGCACGAGTCTGAGGCGACCGGTGACCCCGCGATCGTCCAGGCGAAAGTCAAGGAAGCCAGCGACGCCATCGGCCGACTGCTGCGCTAAAGCCCCACTGTCATGGGCGCCACAGACCAACGAGTAAGGAACCGGAACATGGAATCCATAAGAACAACCGTCAGCATTTCGGGAATGACCTGCGGGCACTGCGTGTCCTCGGTGATGGAGGAACTCCAGTCCCTCAAGGGCGTGGACGATGTCAGCGTCGACCTGAACGCGGGTGGTGTCTCGACCGCCATTGTCACCTCACACCTGACGATTTCGCCCGAAGAAATCGGCGAGGCTGTTGCTGAAGCGGGATACCTCGTCATCGCCAGCGACGGCATGGAGCCAGCGACGTGACTTTGGTCTAAGCAGGAGTTGGCAGGGGTAAGGCCGAGGTGACGAGAAAACAGGAACGGTGGTAGTCAGATGGAATTCGGTGTGGCCCTGATCCTGCTGGTCGTAGCCTTGGCCATCACCTTAGGCGTCTACGGCCTTTCCGCACTGGTGCGGGTGGTCCGTAAGCCCCTGAATACGGAGCCGTTCCTGTCAGGGATGCCCGTACTTGAACACGCCGTCTCGCGGTATCACGTGCGCTGGTACACCGTCTCGATTATCTTCCTGGCGTTCGACATGGAAATGGTGTTCATGTACCCGTGGGTGCTGGTGGTCGGCCGGATAGGTGCCGGCGCGGTGGTTGAAATGTTCGCCTTCCTCGCGGTTCTGGTGGCGGCCGTCATCTACGCCTGGCGCGAAGGAGCCTTCCGATGGAGTTGACCCGACGACTGCTGGTCCTAGCCATTCCGCACGCCTTTGTCATCACCGCACCGGGTGCGACGGCGGTCCGGCTGGCCGTGGAGAAGGAGCTCAGGAAGCGCGGCTGGCCTGAGGCGCTGAGTCCGGCGGATGCTGATCTGCTGGTGCTGTGCGGGCAGGGAGGGGCAGATTTCGATTCCGCTGCCCAGAGAGTGTGGTCGCAGTTTCCCGCCCCCCGTGCACGGGCAGAGGTGTGCGCCCCGGAAGCGGTCGGGACCAGTCTGGACCCCTCCCGGGCTGCGCTCACCGACCTGGCTGCATTGCGCCGCAGTGACGCCGACCGAGCTGTCACGCAACCACCCTCGGCTAACGACAACGACCTTAATACAGATGGGGCCGGAGACGACGACGGCAACATGGACATGGGCGGCGACGACCACGGCAACATGGACATGAGCGGCATGGACATGGATCTGCCGGGAGGGCTGCCAATGGCGGACCGGGCACCCGACCGCGACGGACTGAAACTTGATCAGCTGCATCTGGTCCTGGGACCCGCCTTACCGCACTGGCCCGCAGGATTGATCGTCCGGCTGCTCGTGCAAGGCGATGTTGCGCAAAGCGCTGAGGTCTCGGCGTTGAGTCCGGGACCCGGCGTTCCGTTTTGGGACGGTCTCGAAGCGTCCGTCGGTGCGGCCGAAACCGGTCGCGTCCGGGCAGCCGCGGCGGCGGATTCGCTGCAGCGGTTCCTGTGGGTGGCCGGCTGGAGTGCGGCGGCCCGAACGGGGTGTTGGCTCCGTGACGAATTGCTGGACTTCGACGAGGTTTTTCCGCTGAATCCCCGGTTCTCCCGCTGGCTCAGGCAGGTGCGTCGCTCTCCGGTGCTGCGCTGGTCAACCAATGGGTTGGGACGGCTTGATGGTGCGGCCCCGCCACGTCTGCAGGGCGATGTGACCGCCCGCTGGCTTCGTTGGACCGATGACGTTGCAGCGGTGCTGGACAGCCGGGAGCCGGCGTCCGTGCCGGAGCCGTCTACGAACGGCCGTTCTGGTCGGAATGACTTGCCCCCGCAGCACCGCAGTAGCCAACTGGCGGATGAACGGGCAATCTCTGCCCAGGCGTCTCTGACCATGCTGCCTTCGCTGCTGGCAGGCCAGGAGTTGGCGGTCGCGCGGTTGATTGTGGCCTCCTTGGATCCCGATCTTGACGCCCTGCACGCGGCAACTCACCCCGGCGCCACCGGGCCAGCTGAAGCCCTACAGGCTGGGCCACCACAGGCTGGGCCACCACAGGCTGGGCCACCACAGGCTGGGCCACCACAGGCTGGGCCACCGCAGGCTGGGCCACCGCAGGCTGGGCCACCGCAGGCTGGAACCCCGCACGTCCACGACAAGGCGGAGCACCTAAATGACTGAGCCGATGCTGTGGAAGATGCTTCTGGGCCTGATCCTGCTGGGTGCGCTCGGATACGCGACGGCGGCATGGTCGGCCGTGCTGCGCGCCAAGTCGTCAGGCACGCCGGCGGTGGCATCCTGGAGCTACCCCGGGCGCGAAACTGCCCGCCTGCTGGTACGTCAGCGGACGGCGTCGCCTGGCGCGGACACTATGCTGTCTAGGATTGGGGTCGTCCTGCTGCCGATGGCCGCCATGATGGCCATCCTGGTAATCCCGCTCGGAACCAATGCCATCACCGACTTATCCGTTGGTGTGGTTTGGTTCAATGCGATGGAGGTGCTGGCCTGGGCCGCAGTTTGGATGGTGGGATGGGGCTCGAATTCTGTTTGGGGCCTGGTCGGCGCCAACCGGTTCCTGGCGCAGGGGCTGGCTTACGAACTTCCGCACATGTTCGCCCTGATTACAGCCGGAGTGGGGGCCGGGTCTTTGCGCGTGTCCGATATAGCCGACCATCAGGGACACCTGTGGTTTGCCGTCTACATGCCTGTCGCGTTCGTGGTGTTCCTACTCTCCGGGTTGGCGTTTTCCTTTTCTCCACCGTTTGCGCAGGCCTTCGGCGCGGACATTGCCGGCGGCGCGGCGGCGCAGCTGTCCGGGGTGGACCGGCTGCTGCTGCGTACGGGCCGCTACCTTCTGCTGGCAGCCGCCGCGGCGATGTCGGTGCCACTGTTCCTGGGCGGCGGCGCCGGTCCGCTGTTCCCGGGGTGGGTCTGGATGCTGCTGAAAACACTGGCGGTGCTGGCGGTGCTGGTCGGGGCCGGCCACCGCCTGCCCGGCGTCAGGATGGAACGTTTTACCGAGATCAGCTGGCTGGTGCTGCTGCCCCTGACCATCGTGCAGGCGTTGGCGGTCTCAATCTTCGTCCTGCTGGGTTGGATGTGAGCGGGTGGATCTGAACGGGTTGAATTTTTACGCATGGGAGGAGGACGTCAATGCTTGAAGGAGTCATTTTCGGGATCTGCGCGCTCGGTGCGGTGGTGGCTGGCATAACCGTGTTTCGGGTGGATTCGATGGCGCGGGCCACCTTTGCCCTGCTGGCCTCCTTCCTGTTCGCCGCGGTGCCGATCCTGCTGCTCGGTCTGTCCTATCTGGGGATACTGGTAGTCCTGATGATGGTGATGGAAATGCTGATCATGGCGGTGTTCATGGTGATGTACATGATGAATCCGGCCGGTCTGATGCCGATGAAAATGGTCCATAACAACAAGGCGTCCATCGGGATCGCTGTCGCCGTCTTTGTCATGCTGGCCGCCGGCGTCCTGCTCACCCCGTGGCCCGCGGCCGTGACGGCAGCAAAGACCGCGGCAGCGACTACGGCGATGGGGACGGACGCTGATCCAACGCTGGCGCTGGGCATGGATCTGATGGGACCGCACATGCTGGTGATGATCGTCATTGGCATGGTTTTGTTCGCGACCATGGTCGCCGTCGTCGTGCTGGCCACGGACCGCGGGAGGTATGAGCGGTTCGGCGATGACCTGCGCCGCCGGAGCCCGGATGACCCGGTGCGTGGAGGGTTGGGCCGATGACCTTGCAATTGTTCCTGCTGCTTGCCTCGGCGCTTTTTGCCACTGGGCTGTACGGGCTGTTGAGCCAGCAGTCCATTGTGATGATCCTGATGGGATTGGAGTTGGCCATTAACGGCATCATTGTGGCCGCGGCAGCGTTCTGGTTCTACCTCTCCGCCGACCGGCCCGACGGGCAGGTCCTGGTCCTGCTGGCCATCAGTGCCATGGCGGTGGAAATGGCAATGGGCTTTGCCATTACGACGGCGATCTTCCGTGCGCGCGATGTGGACATGGCCGATTCCGCGTCGGACTTGGTCGGATAGGCGGAATAGGACCATGGTTCTCTGGTTGCTGATCGCCCTTCCGGCCCTGGCCGGAGGCTGCCTGCTGGTTTCCGGCCGCCGGTCTGACAAGGCCGCGGCACCCTTGGCCATCGCCGCGGCCGCGGCCATGCTGGGACTGGCTATCGCCACTGCTGTCCTGCGCCCCTCCGTCGAGGTTGGCGCCCTGGAAGGAATCCCTGCCGCCCTGGCCGTGGACGGGCTTGCCGCAGCGGCCGTGCTCACCGTCGCCGCAGTCTTCCTCGCCGTCGTGGTTTTCGCCAGCGCCGACATCGGGGCCGGCGAAGCCCGGGCTCGATTTTTTGGACTGATGCTGCTTTTTGTGGCCGCCATGCTGATCACCGTCACGTCGACGGGCATCTTTGTGCTGCTGGCGTCCTGGGAGGTGATGGGTGCCATTTCCTATGCCCTGATCGGTTACTGGTGGCCCGACGCCTCCAAGGTCCGTTCGGCCACGTTGGCGTTCATCACCACGCGGAGCGCGGATTTGGGCATGTACCTGGCCGCGGGTGCTGCGCTTGCCGGGGGTGCGGGCGGGCTGCGGCTGGCGGAACTGGCGGGCATGCAGGGGCCGTGGCGCGATGTTGCTCTGGCCGGACTGGCGCTGGCTGCGTTGGGAAAATCTGCCCAGCTGCCGTTCAGTTTCTGGCTCTCGCATGCCATGGTCGGCCCCTCGCCGGTGTCCGCCCTGCTGCATTCAGCCACCATGGTCGCCGCCGGAGGTTACCTGCTGCTTCGCATTGAACCTGGGCTGGCAGCCACGATATGGCTGGGGCAGGTGGTTGCCTGGGTCGGAGCCCTGACTGCGCTGCTGCTCGGCGCTGTGGCCTTCGCGCAGCGCGATCTCAAACAGCTGCTCGCTGCCTCCACCTGTTCGCAGGTCGGCTTTATTGTGCTCGCCGCAGGGGTGGGATCCGTATCGGGGGGCGCCGCCCAGTTCGTCGCCCACGCCGCGGTGAAATCCCTGCTCTTCCTGGTGGCCGGCGCCTGGCTGGCGGCGCTGGGGACCAGGGACTTGGCGGAACTGCGTGGCGTTGGCCGCCGGTACCGGGTCCCGGGTATTACCTTCACCATTGGAGCCTTGGCCTTGGGTGGCATACCGCTGTTGTCCATCTGGGCCGCCAAGGATCAGATTCTTGGTGCCGCACTGCAACGGTCTGGGCCGCTGTACGCCGTCGGCCTTGCCGCCGCCGTGGTGAGTGCAGCCTATGCGGCCAAGGCCCTGGCCGTGGTGTGGGGCAACCCGGATCAGTCGTCCATTGACGGCCAGACTGCTGCCGGTACCGTGGACGGACGACGACGGCGTTCCGTGCCGGTATCTGGGCTGCTGCCGTTGCCGGTGCTCGCTGCTGCCGCCGTGCTGCTCGGTGTCGAGGCGCTGCCTTCTGTCGGCGGCTGGTGGGAGGAGCTGCTGGGCCAACGGGTATCCCCCTCGCCGGAGCCGTGGGAGCTGCTGCTTTCGGGGGTCTTGGCCCTCGCCGCGTTGGCCGCGGTGTGGTGGTTGCAGGCCCGTCGGCTCGCCACGGGCGACGTGGACCGCACGGGATCCAAGGCTGATCGTGTGGATGCGACCGACGGCGGGGCCGTGCTGACGGGACCAGGGTTGCTGCAGAACTGGCTGGGCTTGGAACGCGCCGCGACAGTCGTTATCACCGGCCCGGTCATGGCGTTTGCCGTGGCGTTGGCACGCTTCGATGACCGGGTGTTGGCCCGCGGGGTTGGTGCTGCCGGGGCGCTGACACTGCGGAGCGCGCACCACATTAATGCCGTAATCGAAGACGGCCTTACCGGTTCCGTGGGCCGAATCTCGGGGGCCGTGCGGGCCATGGGACGCTCCGCCCGGCGCCCGCAAACGGGCCTGGTTCACCAGTATTACGCGCAAGCCATCGTTGTGCTCATTGTCTTTGCCGCCCTTTTCATCGTCCTGAGGTGACTGTGCTTTCTCTTGTGGTTTTCCTGCCGGTGCTCGTGGGCCTCGTGCTGCTCCTTGTTCCCCAGCGGCGCCGCCTGCTCATTGCGTGGACTTGGATTGCGACGGCCGCCGTCGACCTTGCCCTGATCATCGCTTTGTGGATCGGCTACGCACTGAACGCCGGAGCAATTGACCACGGCGCAGGGGGACGCGGCGCCATAGGCGCACTGGGCTACGAGGAGAACATCGCGTGGATGCCCAGCCTCGGCTCGGGCTACCATATCGGTGTCGACGGGTTGTCCCTGCCGCTGGCAGCGATGACGGCCGTCCTATTTTTGGCGTGCGCCATCTACTCCGGGCGTCAGGAGCACCGCCCGCGCGCCCATGCCGCGCTTTTCCTGTTCCTGCAGAGCGTCTCGTTGGGACTGTTCGTCTCGTTGGATCTGATCCTGTTCTTCGTCTTCTTTGACCTCTCGATCGTCGGCATGTATTTCATCATCGCCGTCTGGGGCCACGGGAACGCTGCCCGGTCCGCGCTGCAGTTCTTTCTCTACACCTTTCTCGGCTCGCTGGCCCTGCTGCTGGGATTTCTCGTGCTCTACCTCGCCAGTGATCCGCACACCTTCGACATCGTCGAGCTGATCCGAGTGGATCCGCTGAAAAATGACCCGCTGCTTGGCGGCCTGGCCTTGCTGGCCATCAGCGTCGGTTTGGCGGTAAAGACACCAACAGTTCCCTTTCATACCTGGCTGCCGCCAGCCCACACCGATGCCCCGGCCCCGGGCTCGGTGATCCTGGCCGGAGTGCTGCTGAAGATGGGAACCTACGGGTTCATCCGCATTGCCATGCCCATCCTGCCGGACGCCTGGCGCACGTACGCGATGGTCTTTGTGATCGTCGGAGTCATTTCCGTGCTTTACGGTGCGCTGGTGGCGATGGCGCAGACCAATTTCAAAAGGATGGTTGCCTATACCTCGGTTAACCACATGGGCTACATCATCCTGGCGCTCGGTGCGGTGGGGATCCTAGGCGGTAACAGCGGCCCCGCCGCCACCTTGGCGGTAACCGGTGCCGTGACCCAGATGGTCAGCCATGGCCTGTTGACCGGGGCGCTGTTCCTGTTGGCCGGCGTGCTCTACGACCGGGGCGGGACGTACGAGATGTCTGCCTATGGAGGCCTGGCCGATCCGGCGCCCCGGTTTGCCGGCCTGACCGCAGTTGCGGTCTTCGGCTCGCTGGGTTTGCCAGGACTCTCCGGGTTCATTGCCGAGTTCCAAATTTTCACCGGCAGCTTGAGCGCCGCCCCGATTCCCACGGCGCTGGCCCTGCTCGGAATCCTGATCACCGCGGCCCTCCTGCTGCACATGCTGCAGCGGATTTTCCTCGGCCCCGCCAAAGGCCCTCAGGGAGCGAAGCTGCATGATCTGCAGACGCGTGAAGTGCTTTCGGTCGCACCCCTCCTGGCACTCGCCATGCTCATCGGCATCTTCCCCCGGTTCCTGCTGGACCTGATCGAACCGGCAGCGCAAACCCTGATCCACTTGGTCGCACGGTGAACACTGTATCCTCCGGAGAGGAAATCAGCCTCGATGCGGTGGCACCCGAGTTGGTACTGGCGCTGGCCGCCGTCGCTGTGCTGCTGCTGGGCAGCTGGCTCCCCCGGCGCCGCCAGTACCTGGCCGGATGGGGTGCGCTGGCGTCCGTCGTGGCCGCGCTGATCCTTTCCATGGCCCGGCTTACCGGGCCAGCGGAACTCACTGCCGCCGGAACCTTCAGCATCGACGTCTCCCTGAATCTGGTCCGGATCGCGGTGCTGGCAGGAACCGCCGTCGTTATCCTCCTCGCCGGTGACCGGTTCGCCGGGGATAAGCGGGAATCCGAGTTTTACGTGCTGCTGCTGCTTGCGGCCCTCGGCACGTTGGTGCTGGCCGGTGCCAGCGATTTGCTGGTGCTCGGGGCCGGCTACTTGCTGGCCAGCATCCCCCTCTACGCCCTGGCCGGCTACGCCAAGGATTCCCGCGGCACCGAGGGAATGCTCAAGTACTACCTGATGGGCGCGCTCTTCGGTGTACTGCTGCTCTTCGGGATCGCCCTGCTGCTCGGAGCCGGCGGCAGCACCAGTTACGCGGACCTCGCCCGTACCCTGCCGTACGCACCTACCGGTGTGGCCGCCGTCGGCCTGCTGTCCGTAGCCGCAGGCCTGCTGTTCAAGGCCGGCGCCGTGCCCGCACACTTCTGGGTCCCCGACGCCATCGACGGCACAACGGGCCCGGCCGCCGCGTTCATCTCCACCATCCCCAAGGTCGGAGCTCTGGTGGCACTGTTCCGGATCAGCTCTCTGGCCGGATTGCCGCCCGGATGGCCCCTGATCCTGGCGCTGCTGGCGGCGGCGACTATGACCCTGGGAAACCTCGCCGCGTTCTTCCAGGACCGCGTCCTGCGGCTGCTCGCCTACTCCACCATCAGCCAGGTCGGCTACCTGCTCATGATCGTCGCCGCTGCGGGGCACTCCACCCTGGCACGACCCAGCCTGCTCTTTTACCTTCTCGCCTATACCGTGACGAATCTCGGCGTCTTCGCCGTCGTCTGCGCCTTCCCCGATCACCGCACGCTGAACGACTACACGGGCCTCTTTCGGCGGCACCGCTGGCTCTCGCTAAGCCTCATCATTAGCCTGCTGGGACTGATCGGCACGCCCCCCACCGCGGTCTTCGTCGGCAAGCTGACTGCCTTCACCGCCGCCTTGGACGCCGGGCTCGGCTGGCTGGTCATCTTGGCGCTGGCCAATTCGGTGGCCAGTGTCTTTTACTATTTGCGCTGGATCCACCGTCTCTTCCAGGCTCCGCCTGCTTCCACATCGGGCACGACGACGGCGGCCGCCCGTACCTGGGGCGGGCGGACCGCCGTCGCACTCGCCATCCTCTCGCTGGCACTGGGCCTGAGCACAAATCCCCTTCTCCGCCTCCTGTAAACGGACTCGATGGCATAGCCACGGTGGGCCCCGGGCGTGAAGGGGGTAGCGAACGGGTCAAGGAGGCCTTCGACAAACAACGACGCAACCTGTTCCCACCCAGGGCCTCGGAAATCGCGATCGTCACCACCGACCCGAGCGGGTGTTGGACGTTCTGGCCGAAGGAACGCCCCGAACCGATCCTCCTCTTGAAGGACGAATGCCGCCACCCAGCGGACTGGACACCACACAACTGGGCAGGACACGCATCACGAAACACCCGGCAAAGGGGACGTTTCAGCAACGCATTCGCCATGACCAGCCAAGGACAGCTGAGAGGCCGTAATCTCGGCCCAACCAGGCCGGCTCCCGCTAAATACCTCTGAACTTGAAACGCAGAGCTACCAGTAGAAGTGATCCAATGGCAGGATTTGCAGGATAAGACCTGGTGAAACGGCTTTGCCGTTTTCAGGAACCTGGACGCTGAAATCCGAACCGCTGCAGGAATCTGGCCTAATCGACGGCTTCGACGGCGCGCCGGATTCAGGTCGGCGGATGGAAAGGCCGACCGGGTTGAGGTGGCCGAGGTCACCGATAATTCCGGGAATCCCAAGGTTTCCTTAGCGTGGGTTCGCATTTTTATGCACTCTGAGAGCATTATTTGCAGATGCATCGGAGGCGTGCGGGGGCCCTTGGAAGGTCGGCTGATCGGACTTCCGCTGCGTCAGGGAGCTCCTTGGCTGCGGCATATATGTACCGTAATCGGAATGTGACATTCCCCGCAGCGACAGGTAAATTTGGGCACTGTGCCGTTCCAACAGTTGACGACACCCTTGGGTGGATTGCCGAGCTCTGCCGCTGTCCTAAGGTTCCGTTCGCACCATCCGTGCGGCAGAGACGGGGGAACCAACATCGGGCTCCGCGAGAGCCCTAGGGGTTAAGCCGCACAAACGTCCGGGCCAAATTGGGCCGGAGACTGCGTGGCCGGGTGGCTCCCATCCGAATCCGACAGCTCACCCCGCAGGCATTGGGAGAGGTACTCATTTGTCCAGGAATTCTCATACCCCGCGCCACCGAGCCACTCCGGTTCAGACCGGCCCGCTAACCAAAATCTCCACGGTCGTCGCCTCCAACGCCGGCCGGATTGGCCGTCCGGTGGCTGCGCTGGCCGCGGTCTCGGCGCTGATGCTGGGGGTGGGAGCGCCCGCCCAGGCTTCGGCCACGGCCAATGGTCCCGCTCCGGCGTCCGCCGCTGGTTCGGTCCGGCCAGCCGCCGGCTCCAGCTACACGATCCAATCCGGTGACACTTTGGGCTCGATTGCCGCCAGCCATGGCGTCAGCCTGAATGACCTTTTTGCCCTGAACTCATTGGGCATGAACTCCACCATTTATCCCGGACAAAGCATCAGGATCTCCGGAGCGGCGGGCGCGTCGGTCCCCACCGCGTTTGCCGCACCGGCTGTCTACGCGGCGCCCGCAGCTGCCGTCTA
>NZ_JADPVH010000100.1 GCF_026932795.1 Paenarthrobacter sp. Z7-10
ATCGACTGGTATAACCACCGGCGTCTCCACGGAGAGATCGGCTACATGCCGCCCGTGGAAGCAGAAACCAATTACTACTCAAATCTGCCCGCCATCAAAACGATGGAACGGGTCTAACTAACCCTCCACCAAACCCGGGGCTTGACAGGAACTCAATCCGAATGCCCTTCGCGGTGAGCTTCTGCACCAGGGCCCTGAGGTCATCCAGGTTCCGCGCGAGCCGATCCATGCCGTGCACCACAAGGGTGTCACCATCACGAATGTACTTCACCAGCTCCACAAGCTGCGGTCTCTTCACATCCTTACCAGAAGCCTTATCAGTGAAGAGCCGATCAAGCTGGACGCCCTCAAGCTGTCGATGTGTGTTCTGGTCCAGGGTGTGACTGTTAACTTCGGCTGGCGGCTTTTTCGCAGGTTCGTTTGGCGGTTTTAGTTGATTGCGCATAGGGCTGCTGACAGCGATTGGGCAGAAGCCGGCGGCATCAACCTGCGTTCCGCTCAAGAGTCGGCTGCGCCAATGGTGCAGGCCATAACACCGGACGAACCGCTGATCGTTGCCCAGCGCCCCGGACCGAAAGTGTCCAACGGTCCGCATTCACGGATTCTTGTACACCTCATCTTCTTTGTGCCTAAATCGAACGTATAAATGACATGAGGTGCAGACCATGCTGATCGGCTACATGCGGGTATCAAAAGCCGACGGATCCCAAAGCACCGATCTCCAACGCGACGCACTGCTGTCCGCAGGAGTCGAGGCGTCGAACCTCTATGAAGACCATGCTTCCGGAAGGAAGGATGATCGACCGGAACTTGCCGCTTGTCTAAAGGGTATGCGTGACGGAGACACCCTTTTGGTGTGGAAACTCGATCGTCTAGGCCGGGACTTGCGCCACTTGGTGAACACCGTACACAACCTCACCGACCGCGGCGTGGGCCTGAAAGTCCTCACCGGGCAGGGCGCGGCCATTGACACCACCACGGCGTCGGGCAAGCTCGTCTTCGGGATCTTCGCCGCCTTGGCTGAATTTGAACGAGCGCTCATCTCAGAACGCACCCTTGCCGGCCTCGCCGCTGCCCGGGCCCGCGGCCGCAAGGGAGGGCGACCATACAAAATGACGGCCGCCAAAGTTAGACTGGCCGTGGCCTCAATGGGGCAACCCGAAACCAAGGTCAGTGACCTGTGCGCTGAACTTGGCATCACCCGCCAAACCCTCTACCGTCACATCTCCCCAACAGGGGAACTCCGTCCCGATGGCGCAAAAGTGATCGCGAAGCGAAAGCCGTAGCTCGGGCAAATGCAGCAACCCGACCTGGGGGAAGCCAGAGTACTGGATCAATATTCAAAGCGGTCTGACGGAATGTCGCACTCGTAACCGATATAGATCGGTTACAGTTTTTCTATGGATGGTCTTCAGCGCGTGACGGCGCCAACGGTGGACGTATTGAAGGTGCTGGTCGGCACCGCTGAGCCTGTGTGGGGTTTGCGGGTGATCGCTGAGAGTGGCCGGTCGCCGGGTACTGTCTACCCCGTTCTTGAGCGGCTGGAAGTCGTGGGGTGGGTGGCGTCGCAGTGGGAAGTGGACGAGAGCCGTCCTGGCCCGCGTCGCAGGTACTACGAGTTGACGGCCGATGGGGCGCTTTCGGCAGCGCGCACGATTGCCGCCTTTGATGCTCGTCGAGCTGTACATACCGCGCCTCGGCCGGCGGTGGCGCGGTGACGGATTTCCCCGCGGTGGTCATCCGCGCGGCAACGCGTCTGCAGCCTCGCGAGTCGCGCGATCGCTTCAGCGAGCAATGGCTTGCGGATTTGCGTGACGCGGAGGAGGTCGGGCTGTCTCGAGGGCAGGTGGCGCGGGGCGCGGTGGTTCACGGGCTTGTCGCGCTGCCGCGGAGATATGGGTCGGGTGAGCGTGCGGGAGCACTTCTGATGGGAGGACAAGGGATGGTAGGTAAGCAGCGACAGGTGTTCATGGTTGCTATGACAGCGGTTTTGGTCGCCCTGGTGTGTTGGCAGCTCTGGTCTGGTTTCCAGCAAGTTCCTCTGACCACGTACCGGTCACCGCGAGACATTGTGGAAGATTTTTTCAACGCTCCAATGCGATTGCTGTTCCCTGTCGCTGTTGCTCTCTTGGCCGGTTCCGGACTCGCTGCCCAGCTCGCGGATCGCTTCATCGCCTCGGCACGCACGCGCACCGATATCCGGGGGTTGATTGCCCGGCGCATCGCCGTGGTTACCGCGGTGGCATTCGGAGTGTTCTTCGTAATCGGCGTTGTAACGGCATCTGCGGCGTATTTTGTCGCGTTTGCGGTGGTGAGCTCCCCATCTTGGGGTGCAGTTGTTGGATGCGTTGAATCTGATGGTGCACCGGCTTGGGAGGGTTGAGTGGGTACCAGGGGTTTTTTCGTGGCGTCTCGTAGATGAGCGGCGAGTTTGGACTGTGTCTCCTGACGGCGGCGAGCTATTGCACGCATCTGGCCGGTCTTCAGCGAATCCCGGATCCCCTCCACCATGGGCGGTTTCGTGATTCTGACCGCATGGCCGGTGATTTTTAGCGCAGCTGACGGTTCAGGCTTTATGCCCATGTTCGACACCCCGTTCTGTTCTCTTGCCGGTCACCGCAGCGTGCCCGGGTTTCCCGGTATCTTCATCCAACGTTCCGGGTTTACTGATGATAGCTGTGCTTCGATTTCGGGTTGTTCAAGGCCTCCACCCCGAGACGGAAGGTTCACCTGCTGCGACGCTGCGCTGGCTGCTGTGTCGGATGGGGGACGGTAACCTTCGGCATATGCAGTAGAAGTTGGCGGTTCAGCGCCCGCGGGGTGTTTTATGGTTTGCCCGGCGGCGGCGGATCAGGCGGGCGATGAAGGGGACAGCGAGGGCCAGGAGTCTGATCATGGTTGGTTTATCCTTTGAGGGTTTCGTGATGCAGGGGCTTCGGGGGTGGCGGCGATGGAGCAGATTTGAACGGATATGCCGCCTATGGGTGTGGTTGTTTCGTTGTTCAGGAGAGGGTCCGGATGGCGGTAGCGACGGTGACCGCCAGCTCCGGGACGGGGACCTGTCCGGTGGCTCCGATCCGGATGCGCACCGTGGTGGCGGAGTCCTGATGGTGCAGCTCCACCATCGTGGGCCCGGCGCCGGGCTTCCAAGGGGAAGGAGGGCACCGAGGCGGTGCATGGTGGTGCGCCAGGCCGGGTCTGCCGGGTAGAGGGTGCTGATACGTCGTTGACCCGCCTGTGGACCGGGCTTCGGACCCGTTGAAGGAAATCGGGCGGGGTCAAAACTGTCCCGGGACCTTCCCCCGGCGGCGCCGACGGGACGCGAAATACGTGATGGAACCTATCCCCGCCAGGAACAGCAGGGCGGCAATCACAATCGACGTCTGGGTTGGGTTCGAATACAGCAGCCACAGGGCACCGCCGAGAAATGCCAGGGGAAGGAGTATCGCCCCGGCCCAAAACCAGAAGCCCTGCCGGCCGCGAGATTCCCGCGCCTCCCGGGGGTCTTTCTGTTGCGGCGGTCCGCTTCCGTTCCCCTTTTCCATGCCGGGCTCAGCCATGGGCGCCCGTGCCCCCGACCCGACAACCGGCGGGTACGTTCGGTGACATGGGGTGGTCGGGGATCGGGTTTGTCATCATGTTTTCCTTCGTTGCAGGGGGACTATTCCCAGCGTTCCGGTATCTGCGCTCAGATCAGCACGCGGATGGTTAGGGACCGGGCCCGAGCACCCGCCGGCCCGGAGCCGGCATGGATCCCGGACGCATGGTGTTGATCATTTGCTGCCCTGATGCCAACGGCTGGACATGGTCCATTGTTGTCCTCAGCTTCCCGCCGCGCCAGCGGACAGCCACTTCACGGGCCGAACCCAGCTTCCCGTCGGTGCGGAGGCTTGTCCCGGCGATGCTGCCGGAAGTTTCATCGATGGTCGTACGAGGGGGCCGGCGAGTGGGGGTGGTTTTTGGTTACCGGGTCACTCCCTGGTGGGTGTCGAGCATGGGGCGGACAGTGTTGGTGATGCGTGCCAGGCTTGAGGTGATGGCCGCGGTGGCCAGGATGGATTCCTCCCCCGCTGCCATGCCGTGCAGCCGGTGGGAGAGGTGGGCGATGGCTGATTCGGCGTCGAGGAGTTCTTCGACGCCACGTTGTTGACTCGTCCATGCTTTGAGCAGTTGTCCCACTGCGGTAACCCCGTTTTGCAGCGGTACCGCCAGACCGTCCGGGATGGAACCTTCCTCCCGGCTTCCCCAGACAACGTCGCTGAGCACATCGGTGATGTTCAGGACCTGAAAAGTGACCTGTTCAAGGGCATGGACATAGTTGAAGTCCCGGGTCAGGTCGTGCGGGTGTGCCCTGCGCCGGAGGTTGCCTTTACTGCTGCTCTGCGCGTACTGGACGGCGCCGCGCATTTCGTGGGAGGCCACGACGAGCCGGTCGTGTCGTCGCGCCCATTGCTTGTCATCCGGTGGCCAGTGCTTCTCCAGGATCTCGCCCATCTCCAGCAGCTGATCCGCCAGGTCCATCCGGTGACCGGTGATGTGCTGATCGGCTGCCGTGAAATACAGCGGTGGAACGATGAACGCATTGACCGCCAAACCGACAGCGACGCCGATCAGCATTTGCAGCAGGTAACCAAAAGCATATAAATCCGCGGTGGCACCACCGAGCAGCAGGACGAACAGGCCCGCCGTGGGAATCCAATGCCCCCCGGCACCCATCCTGGGTAGAACACCGGCAAGCAGCACACCCACCCCAACGACCAGAGCGATCGTGAGCGGGTTAGGATCACCGAACAGGAACGCTATGAACGCCAGACCGATACCGAGGGACAATCCGATGATCGCCTGAAGCCCTTGTTTGAGGGTGCCGGCCACCGTCGAATACATCGCCGTCACCACCCCCAGAGGAGCGTAATAGGGATATTTCGAGGCGACACCGGGCACGTGCAGAGCCAGAAGCCACGCAATCCCGGCAGCCAGCGCAGCCTTCGCCGCGAGTATCACCTGAGGATGGAGCAGTACGCTTCGTACCCGGCGGCCAAGGCGCTTCATGGTGGAGATATTCCCCGGGCCGGTCCCGTCCCGGGTCACACCAGTTGTTGAAGACATTCGTGGATTATTTCACACAGCTGCGTTGAGCGCCCTGAACTGTGACTGTTTCGAATCAGCCGGACCGCCCTCCACTGGCTGCAAAAAGTGAACGCCGGCGGAGTTTCCCGGGAGTGAGGTTGCTGGTGACTTTCTTCCCTGCAACATTGATGGTGACGCGCCAAAGCCACCTCCCTGACCGTGACCGGGATCAAGGGAAACCTGGCGGCCACTGCCGTCAAAGCCGGTAGTGCCGTCACGGTTGCGGCCAGTGCTTAGTTGGTCAGACTCGTCAACACGATCCTCGCCAACGGCTGACGCTTAGTCCGTCC
Organism: Paenarthrobacter sp. Z7-10; assembly: GCF_026932795.1. GTDB lineage: Bacteria > Actinomycetota > Actinomycetes > Actinomycetales > Micrococcaceae > Arthrobacter_M. The sequence continues at coordinate 5,418 of NZ_JADPVH010000100.1, forward strand.
CGGGGGCCGCAATCCTGTGGCTCCCCGGTGGTGGTGGAAGAGATGCGGGTGCATGCTGCCCGGGTGGACATTTGGATTAGGGTTGAACATGCAGTTCACCCAGCTGGGAACTGTAGAGCACCTGAACGATGTTCAGGCGCCGGGGTCGGCGGGAGATCCGCTGAGACCGGGACTACTTCCCCCGGCCCTGCCTCTCCCGGGTCTGCCTCTCCTGGCGGGCAGTACCTGATGAACAAAGTGTTCCTTCGGAGCTCCCCTACGTCGGTGGCGAGCTCCTGCTGTAGCCCCCGGAATCCGTCAGCTCCGTTTGGCGCAGTGGGTTAAGGGATCGAAGATGTGGCCCCTTTCCCAGGTTTTCGGCTGCCTCGCGGTAGGTCAGTCCACCGAGGATGGAGAGGGTAGAGCGATCAGGTCCCGGGAGACTGGGGCGTCCGGAGACAGACTGTCTGCACGGGGACCGTAGGATGATGGAGTATTTGGGGGAGTGCTGCGTCCCATGAGGGTCAGTGACCGGAGGTCTTGGAGATGGGAAGGGTAACGGCCATGGACAGTGTGAGTGTGAGACGTGTCAGGGTGGCTGCGGCGGATCTGGAATCAGTCGAATTTGAGCGAGACAGCGCTGAACTGACCCTGCAGCAGGATGTGAGCCTTGCCGTTGCTGAAGGCCATTCGCTGGCTGATGTGGCAGAGGCATCGAACCTCACGGTGAGGGAAGTTGACGTTCTGACCGGAACCATACCGGTCCTGGCGTTACTGGATGATCGCCAGCAGCTTTAGGTCAGTGGTGCTCATGGTGGTGGCAGCCGGAATGGCCGCACTGGACCAGTACTGAACAGTGTCAGTGGTGTCAGTGCGCAGCCGTTGGCCCGGTCATGCCGGCCGCCGGGATCGCCGTCCGGCTCGTGCCGATGGAGGCCGGGGCGTCCGGGGTCTCAACCACATTTGCCCTCTCAGGGGCTCCGCTGGGGGGTTGTGGTTGGGTACAGTCATGGACGTGCCCGGTTCCTGCGATTTCCCTGGCTTGGCGGATTCCAGCCACTGCTGCTTCCCGGGTTTGATACGTCACGGAAACCGCCATCAGGTTTCCTTCACGGTCAATCATGCGCAGCCGGTAGAAAACTTCCGGAGTTGACACCAATTCGAAATACCCGGCCATGCCACTAATTCTGTTCATCCACGGCTACGTCATTGTTAGCAGCCGTAACAGCCTAACGGTGCCGAGGCCCTGATAGACATGCGAAAGGCTGCACTGGAGGCAGGCAGCTGCCCTCACCCCGGGTGAAGGCCGGAAAAGATGCGATGTCACCACCGCTGAGGTCGTTTTCTTTAGCACCGTAATGACTGGGAGCCGAATGCGGTATGGCCTGCCCGGAAGCAGGGCGAACCGCCAAGGGGATTTCCCTGAACCAGGAGCCACGGAGGCCGGAAATTAGGTACGGCCAGCCGGCTGGGGGGAGCCGGCTG
>NZ_JADPVH010000101.1 GCF_026932795.1 Paenarthrobacter sp. Z7-10
GGCCCCCGGATCTCCCGGGGGCCGCTCCTGTCATCTCTTACCGTTCCCGGCGAAGGTGACGCCTAGTGCAAAACCTTTGCGGCATCGTCGTCGCCGGCCGTGATCTCCTCGTGGTGACCATGGCTGTGCGCGGCTTCGAGCTCGGCCGGTGTGGCCGGTGCGACCCGGTCCTCGAAGAAGAACCGGCTCAGGGCGGAGCGGCGCTTTTCCGAGCCGGTAACGACACCCTTTTTATTCGGGATGCCTGCCTCCGGTTCGGGGGATTCGTACGCCACCAGCGTGTACCGCTTGTAATCATCGAGCTGCGCGTGGACCTCGATGAACTCACCATGGGGCAGCCGGACAATCCGGCCAGTTTCCCGGCCGTGCAGTGCGATCTCACGATCCTTGCGCTGCAGCGCCAGCGCGATCCGCTTGGTGATCATGAACGCAAATACCGGGCCGAGGAAGAACAGCACGCGGAGCCAGTAGATCACGTCGTTCAGGGACACATGGAAGTGTGTCGCAATCAGGTCCGAGCTGGCCGAGGCCCACAGCACGCAGTAGAAGGTGAACCCGGCCATGCCGATGGCGGTGCGGGTGGGAGCGTTGCGCGGACGGTCAAGCACATGGTGTTCGCGGTTGTCCCGGGTAATCCAGCGCTCAATCCAGGGATACGTGAACAGCACGGCGAAAATTATGCCGGCCGGCACCAGCGCCGGGACTAGAACGTTCAGGGAGAGCGTGTTCACGCCCCAGGGGAACGGAATCTGCCATTCCATCGGAATCCCGAAGAGCCAGCCGGGCATCAGCCGCAGCGCACCGTCGACGAACCCGATATACCAGTCGGGCTGCGTGCCGGCCGAGATCGGGGACGGGTCGTAGGGACCGTAGTTCCAGATCGGGTTGATCGTGAACGCCGCAGCCATCAGAGCCACCAGGCCGAAGACGATGAAGAAAAAGCCGCCGGCTTTTGCTGCCTAGACCGGGCCCAGGGGGTAGCCGACGACATTGCCGTCATTGCGGCCCGGGCCAGGGAACTGGGTGTGCTTGTGCACCACGACCATGAAGAGGTGGATGGCGATCATCAGCAGGATCATCGCCGGTACCAGCAGAATGTGCAGTACGTAGAGCCGGCCTATCACGGCCGTTCCCGGGAATTCTCCGCCGAAGAGGAAGAACGAGATGTAGGTGCCTATCACAGGGATGGACTTGATCACACCGTCAATGATGCGCAGTCCGTTGCCGGAGAGCAGGTCATCGGGGAGCGAGTATCCGGTGAACCCGTCGGCCAGGGAGAGGATGAGCAGCACGCCGCCCACCACCCAGTTGAGTTCACGGGGTTTGCGGAAAGCCCCGGTGAAGAACACACGCAGCATGTGCACGGCGATGGAGGCCGTGAACAGCAGCGCGGACCAGTGGTGCACCTGGCGCATGAAGAGACCGCCGCGGACATCGAAGGAGATGTCCAGGGTTGAATTCATCGCCACCGACATGTCCACGCCTTTAAGCGGGAGGTAGCTGCCGTTATAGGTGGTCTCCGCCATCGACGGATCAAAGAAGAAAGTCAGGAAAGTACCGGACATCAGCAGGATGACGAAGGAGTAAAGCGCCACCTCGCCAAACATGAACGACCAATGGTCCGGGAAGACCTTGCGGCCGAATTCGCGCACCATGGCGGAACCGCCGACGCGCTGGTCGACGAAATTCGTGATGCGTCCGACGCTGGTGGCCGGGGTGTATGTGGTTTCTGCTGCGGCGCTCATGATCAGCCACGCTCCCAGAAGCTAGGTCCGACGGGTTCATGGAAATCGCTCTGGGCCACCAAATAGCCCTCCGAGTCGACCTTGATGGGCAGCTGCGGCAGTGGGCGGTTGGCCGGGCCGAAGATGACCTTACATTCCCGCGTCAGGTCGAAAGTCGACTGATGGCAGGGGCACAGAAGGTGGTGCGTCTGCTGCTCATAAAGGGCAACCGGGCATCCAACATGGGTACAGATTTTGGAATAGGCCACAATGCCGTTGTAGCCCCAATCCTCGCGTCCCGGAGAGGGGTGGAGCTCTTCAGGGTTCAAGCGCATGAGCAGCACGACGGCTTTTGACTTTGCCTCCAGCTTGCCTTCCTTCAGTTCATTCAGTCCTTCGGGAATGACATGGTAGGCAGAACCGATGGTGACGTCCGCGGCCTTGATGGGCGTGCCGGTTGGGTCGCGGACCAGCCGAGTGCCGGTCTTCCACATGGTGTGCCGAAGCGCATCCGCGGGCAGTGGCCCGAGGTCGCGGAAGATCGCGATGGCAGGCAGGGGAGCCAGGACGAGTGCGCCGAGGAGTGTGTTGCGGATCAGCGGGCGGCGCTTAATGCCGGTTTCCTCGAGGATGTCTCCGACGATTTTTTCGGCGCCGACGCGGTCCGCTTCGGTGCGGATGGCATGGCGCTCCTCCGACACCTCATGGTCGGGCATCAGGGCCCGGGCCCAGTGCACGATGCCGGTGCCGATGCCGAGCATCGCGAACCCGGTGCCGAGTCCCAGCAGCAGGTTCTGCAGCCGGAGGGTTGAAATCGTGTTGTCCAGCCGGACGCCGAAGTACGCGAAGAAAAACAGCAAGGTGCCGATGACCGAGATGCCAAACAGCGCGGCAACCTGGCGCTCGGCCCGCTTGGCCGCCTTGGGATTCGTGTCGGCCAGCCTCAAACGGTGCGGTGGCAGCCCAGGATCCTGGAACTTATCCACTTCGCCGTGACCAGCCCTAGCTACGGCGCGCGAGTGTGCCTCGGTGCCGTCACTATGGTCGCCCATAATCCCCTCATCCTTCTTTTATCCCGGATTTCCCGGGGTCGAAATTTACGGTGCGTGCGGCTCCCGATCGGGGAACCGCGAAGTGTCAGCTAGGAGGTCCGCGAGGTCAGCCAGATTGTGAAGGCGATGACGACGCCCAGGCCGGCCACCCAGATGAAGAGGCCTTCCGAAACCGGGCCCAGCGAGCCCAGGTCGGCGCCGCCGGGAGAACCGCTGGCGTCAATGGTCTGCAGGAACGTGATGATGTCCCGCTTGTCGTCGGGAGTGATGTTGGCGTCATTGAAGACCGGCATGTTCTGCGGGCCTGTCACCATTGCCTCGTAAATGTGCTGACTGGAAACGCCGGCCAGTGCGGGCGCAAACTTCCCACGGGTCAGCGCTCCGCCGGCGGCGGCCGCGTTATGGCACATCGCGCAGTTGACCCGGAACAATTCGCCACCGGTGGCGGCATTGCCCTTACCGTCCAGGTAGTGCTCTTCCGGAATGGCCGGACCCGCGCCCAATGAGGCAATATAACCGGCCAGCTGCTTAGTCTGCGTCTCGTTGAACTGGCGCGGCTTCTCCTGAGCCTGCGGGCCATTGGCCTCCAGCGGCATGCGCCCGGTGGCCACCTGGAAGTCCACCGCGGCGGCGCCCACGCCCACCAGTGACGGCCCAGTGGGGGAGCCGCCGGCACCCATTCCGTGACAGGTGGCACAGTTGGCGACGAACAGCTTCTGCCCCTCCTTGGTGTCCTGAGCGGAGAAGGTGGTGGTGTCGGCCTTGGCCTGGTTGACAGTCGTGGCTGCGGCGTACAGCCCGCCGGTGAGCATGAGCCCCAGCAGCAGCAGCGCAATGGCTGCCAGTGGATGACGTCGCTTCTGCGAAAGTGCCTTCACGAGGTGTTTCCTTTTGTCGATCCTGCGGCTGGGATCCCGCCGCGAAATAATTTCTGCGTCTTGTAGAAGAAGCTCAAAACCGAGCTTACTTCAGGATGTAGATGACCAAGAACAAGCCGATCCATACGACGTCGACGAAGTGCCAGTAGTACGAGACCACGATCGCGGACGTAGCCTCAAAATGACCGAACTTCTTGGCGGCGAAGCCGCGTCCAATGATCAGCAGGAAAGCGATTAGACCACCGATCACGTGCAGCCCGTGGAATCCGGTCGTGATGTAGAAGGCCGACCCGTAGGCGTTGGAGGACAGCGAAACGTGCTCCGACACGAGGGTGGCGTATTCGGCGGCCTGCCCGGCCACGAAGACGGCTCCCAGCACGAAGGTGACCAGGAACCACTCGGTCATGCCCCAGCGTGCGAAGCGCAGCAGTGAGCCGGCGCGGCGCGGCTGAAGCCGCTCGGCGGCGAACACGCCCATCTGGCAGGTGAAGGAGCTGGAGACCAGCACCAGAGTATTAACCAGCGCATACGGGACGTTGTGCTTGGCCGTCTCGTCCGCCCAAAGGCCCGCGGAGGTGGAGCGGAGGGTGAAGTACATGGCGAAAAGTCCGGCGAAGAACATCAGTTCGCTGGAAAGCCAGACCACCGTCCCCACCGAGACCATATTCGGCCGGTTCAGGGTGGGGTGCGCTGGGATATTGGGGGCATGAGTCGCAGTTGTCACATAGACATTATGTCTATAAAAGTGCCCGCTGCCCAATGCAAAATGCGTTTCGCGGATACTTTTTCTACAAAGCCGCGAAATTCCGCCGATTCTGTTCCGCGGTGGCCGGCGGGTTCATATTGGTCCGACGGCACGCCGGCTCGATACGATCGGGAGGTGACTTCCTTAGCTGCAGCACCCGAACACCGTTTGACCTGGCCGGTTCTCCTCTCGGCGCTCGTTGCCGGAGAAGACCTCAGCACCTCGGATACGCGCTGGGCGATGAACACCATTATGGAGGGCACCGCAACGCCGTCACAGATCGCCGGATTCCTGGTGGCCCTGCGGGCGAAGGGCGAAACCGTCTCGGAACTGGCCGGACTGGTCGAAGCGATGCTGGAAAACGCAAAGCCACTAAGCGTGCGCGGCGACACCCTGGACATCGTTGGCACCGGCGGAGACCGGCTGAACACCGTTAATATTTCCACCATGGCCGCACTCGTGGCCGCTGGGGCGGGAGCGAAAGTCGTTAAGCACGGCAACCGGGCCTCATCCTCGGCCGCCGGCTCAGCCGATGTTCTGGAGGCACTGGGCGTCCGCCTTGATCTGCCCATCGCCGGGGTCGCCGCCGCCGCCGAAACGGTGGGCATTACCTTTTGCTTTGCCCAGGTCTTTCACCCCTCGTTCCGGCACACCGCGGTGCCGCGCAAGGAAATGGGCATTCCGACGGCGTTCAACTTCCTGGGTCCGCTGACCAATCCCGCCCGGGTGTCCGCCTCCGCCGTTGGCGTCGCCGATGCCCGTATGGCACCCCTGGTGGCCGGCGTCTTTGCCGCCCGCGGCAGCCGCGCACTAGTCTTCCGCGGCAGTGATGGACTGGACGAGCTGACGACGACGGGCTCCTCCACGGTCTGGGAGGTCCGCGCCGGAGAGGTGGTCCGCAGTGAATTCGATCCCGCAGACATCGGTGTTCCCCGGGCCACCGTTGAAGACCTCCGCGGTCAAAACGCCCCGTATAACGCCAAAGTGGTCCACCAAATCCTGGCCGGCGAAACCGGGCCGGTGCGCGACGCCGTCGTACTCAACGCCGCGGCAGGACTGGTCGCCAATAGTTCACGCGCCGAGGGGAGCCTGGTCGAGCGGATGGGCCAGGCCAGCGCCCTGGCCACGGCCTCGATCGATAATGGGGCTGCGGCTGCCGTGTTGGCGAGCTGGATCGCCCACTCCACCTCCTTCGCCGGCTGACTGAGCAAGGCGAGGAACACTAACTTGCAGGCTTAGTGGCCCAGCCCGAGGGAAAAAGCCGCATCCAAGTCATGCTGGGAGTACGCGCGGAATGAAATCTGCGTGGTCGTGGAAACCACTCCCTGTACCTTGGAGAGGCGGTCCGCGATGACATCTGCCAGCTCATCGTGGCGGCTCACCCGGGCGACCGCGATGAGATCCCATTCTCCGGTGACGGAATATACCTCGCTGATGCCCTCCAGTTCGGAAATTTCCTGGGCTGACTCAGGGATGCGGGACGCGTCGGTCTTGATCAGGACGAAAGCTGTGATCACGGGTTTTCCAATGCTTGGGCCGTTTGTCGGGCGCGATGGCCGGACTCTCGGTGCCGGCCGGGAACGCTTTGCGGGCAGCCAGGCTGCCCTGAGTTCGAGATTAGCCTAAAAGGGGACTCGGCTGTCCTCAGGTGGCGCGGATCAGCCAACGCGCCGGCGGGATCGGCGGCGCAGCAGCATGCCGGCCAGAGCCCTGTGTCCGAGCAGGAAAAGGCCCAGCACTACGGCGGCCACAAGGACGAAGGAGAGTTGGGCAGTTTTGCCCGACAGCAGGCGGAAGACCATTCCGGCCAGCACTGTCACGATCCACACTGCCACGCCGTTGGGCCACAGCCGCAACGGTCGGCGCCAGCTGCGGCTCGCCAGCCAGGCTAGCACCAGCCCCGCCAAAAATGGCCACGCCGTCAGCAGCACACCAAAGAACGAGTCCCCTTCCGCATGGCTTGCCCGTCCGGAAGCGGCGAAGAGCAGCACAAGCACCACATCCGCGGCCGCCGCGTAGAGAACTATCCTGGACGACGTCGTTTGCGTTTGGTTCACCGTTCCACCGTAACCCGGATCCGGCGGCGGGCCGATCTGAAGCAGCGGGGAGCGGGGTCGGTGGACGCCGAGTGCTCCCCGCGGACTGCCACCGGTTCGCAGGCTGCGGGCAAGCAGGTGGGACAGTCCGGTGGGAAGAAAAGTGCCCGACCTTAGGGCTGGTCGGGCACTTTGCCCCGTGCTGTTGAGTTGTTGGCCGGTTCTTAGCCGATGACCCTGTAGTACGACGGTCCCGATCCGATGTTGACGCTGAAAACGATTGTCTGGCTGCCGTTCCAACCGCTGTGGATAGCCATGCCGCCCCCGATGTAGATGGCGTTATGCGAAAAGCCCATGCCTCCGTCTGCGTAGTAAATGAAGTCGCCCGGCTGAGGATTCGTTACCGGAGCAGCGAATC
>NZ_JADPVH010000102.1 GCF_026932795.1 Paenarthrobacter sp. Z7-10
ACAACCGCTGGCGCCCACACAGCCACAACAAAGGACTCCCACCGACCACCGCAATGACCAATTTCAAGCCAAACCAGCAATCGCTGCCAACCGCTGCCTAACCAACAAGAAACCAGCCGACTGTCTCACATCCTTGACACACCTCAGTGGTTCCTGGATCGATGCCGGGGAGCCCCTGGTCCTGCTCGGGGATTCCGGCACTGGCAAAACCCATCTGCTCATCGGTTTGGGTACCGCCGCGGCCGAGCAGGGACGGCGGGTCCGATACATCACCACGGCGGCACTGGTCAACGAGCTCGTCGAGGCTGCCGACAACAAGGAACTATCACGGCTGGTCGCTAAATACGCGCGTTTGGATTCGCTTTGCCTTGACGAGGTTGGCTACGTCAAACTCGATACCCACGGCGCGGAGCTGCTTTTCCAGATCATCACTGCCAGGGAAGAACGGGCATCCATCGCCTGGCGCCTCCAACGCGAATTTCAGTGAGTGGGGCCAGACCTTCACCGATCCCCGCCTGGCGGCGGCCATCGTGGACCGGCTGACATTTAGAGGCCACATCATCAACACCGGAACCGATTCCTACCGCCTCAAAACCACACGCCAAGCGCAGAAAGGCTGACCGCCGCCGCAACCAGCGGCAAACACGCAAAAACCCCTACCCGGGGTGGGGCCAAAACAAGCGACAAACCCGGGGCCAAATCAAGTTGCTATTCCCACGCTCGACCCGATTCGGGATCTTAGCCGGTCCGCCGTCGTTGCTGCCGCCCATGAAATCCCACTGTAATGAGAACAGCCCCGGGGTACGAATACCGCACCGCCGGGGCGTGGTTATCTCCCGCGGTCTTGTGCAAGGGCCGCCACAAGTTCGGGTTCATCCGCCGCCTCCTGGTTGGCGCCGATGTAGAAACTCTCAGCCGACATCCGCAGCCATGTTCAGTTCAACATGGAGCCTGATGCGGCCACGGCCAGCGCCCACCCTACGAAAAACCAGCCATTTCAAGTTATGCCGTGGGGATTGTCATCAGGAACCCGGCTATTATGCCGATTATACATGTTGTCAGAAAAATTGAATATTGCTTTCTAGTCATTACCTTCTTACGAGTTAATAACTGCTGAACTCCAAAGGCTAGCTGTCCGATCACAGCAATTACCGCGAGGAGCATAATCCAGAAAAAAATGTTGTTCATCATTGCCGCCGCTTGGCTTTTTGACCTAAATAAGAGCCGTGTGGTAACTGGCCCCATGGCAGTTTGCGTATTACGAGTACCTCGAAATGCAGCAAGGTCATGGTACGAGTCCCTTTCTTACAAAATTCCCGGCGACACCACCGAGTACACCTGTAACGGCTCCCCCGGCACATGAACCGGCCACGTCCCCACCTGACGTGCTCTGTCCATTGATTCCGTTTCCGACTGCCTCGGAGACGATTCCGCCCAAGCACCCAACAACCAGCCCTCCGATTATGCCAGCAGGCGTGGTCTTGGTTATGGCGCCTACGACGACACCACCTACACCAGAAATAATTTCCCCGCCTACTCCGCCCCAAAAGTCTCCCCATGAGTACAAGCCTGTCGGGTCGGACGAATTAACAGGATCGGCGCCGGCGTATAGGTATGCGTTGGCTTCTTGGCCGGAGGGGTCGGTTTGGGTGAAGCGGCCCAGGGCGGGGTTGTAGTAGCGGGCACCGAATTTGGTGTATCCGGTGGTGGTGTCTTTGTAGCCGCCGGCGTATTGCCAGGGGTTGTTGGGGGCTTGGGTTCCGGTGGTGGTGGTGTTGCCCCAGGAATCGTAGGCGTAGGTGGCGGCCCTGGCTTGGGTGCTGTCGGTGAGCAGGATAACGGAGCCCAGGGTGTCGGTGGTGTAGTAATAGCTGCCGGCCGTGGTGCGCATGCTGATCAGGGTGCCGGCCGGGTCGCGGATGAACGCTGTGGTCGCGCCTGCCGTGGTTTGGGTGGTGATGCCGAGGCTTCCGTTGAGGAAGTTGGTGTTTCCGGATGTGGTGCGTTCATCGTTGCGCTGTCCGGCGTAGGCGAAGTTTGTGGTGCTGCCGCCGGTGGTGGTGGAGGTGACCTGGTCGAAGACGTTGAACGCGTTTGTTGTTCCGGCACCTCCGCTGGTGGTGTTGCCGTTGCCGTCATAGGTGTAGTTGGTGGCACCGGTGGGTGGGGTGCCGCAGCTCCCTGTTGAGGAGGCAGTCCAGCACAGCTGGTCGGCGGCGTTGTACGCGGAGTGGACGGTAGGTTGACCGGTTTTGGTGGCGGTGACCCGGTTGCCGTTCTTGTCGTAGGCCCAGGTTTCCGTGGTCGATCCCTGCACGGCTGAGGTGAGCCGGTTGAGTTCGTCGTAGGCGTACGTGGTGACTGCGTTGGTTTCGGTGGTGGTGGTCTTTTTCAGGGCACCATCTTTACCGGTGCCGCCGGTCGTGAAGGTGTAGGCGCGTTTGGCCAGGACAGTGCCGCTGCTGTTGGTGGCGGTGATGGCCGTGGTGCGTCCGGCGTTGTCGAACGTGGTCGTGTTCTTGACACCATTGGGGTAGGTCGTGGTCGTTCGGCGGTTGTTCTTGTCGTAGCCGAAGCCGGTGCATTTGGTGGTATTAGGGAAGGCCGGTGTGGCCGGGCAGGAGCCACCCGGCTCTGCCAGGGAGGTCAGCCGGTTCGCGCCGTCGTATTTGTAGGCCACCGTCCCGGTCGGATCAACGAAGGTGAGGATGTTGGAGGCACCGTCGTAGGCCAGATTAGTGGTGGTGGTTCCGGTTGTTTTGCTGGTGGCCCGGTTCTGCGCGTCATAGGTATAGGTGGTGGTGCCGGAAGCATCAGTGCGGGTGGCAACGTTGCCGTTGGCGTCGTAGGTGTAGGTCACGCAGGAAGCAGCAACGCAGCTGGAGCCGTAGCGGGTCTGGGTCAGCCGGTCGTTGGCGTCGTAGGTGTAGGTGGCGCTCTGGTTTTTGCCATCCTTGGTGGTGGTGACGCGGCCGGCAGCGTCAAAGGTGTTCGTGATGACGCCCAAGGGTGCGGGTCTGCCCAGGGTGATCGGGTTGCCCTGGGAGTCGTACCCGTGGGAGGTCGTGTTGCCCTGCCCATCGATGGTGCGGCACAGAGATCCGGGCTTTGCTCCACAGGTCGTGCCCAGAGTGTCGCCCTGATAGTAGTTCTTGATGGTCCCGGTCAGCCCCGGTTTTGTGGTGACGGAGGGGGCGTGGGTGTTCGCGTCATAGGTGACGGTCGTGGTTTTGCCTTCGCTGTTGGTTGCTGTCGCCGGCTGGTAGTTCGATAAGGGGTCCCCGGTGGTGGAGGAGTAGGTGAAGGACACATCTCCTCCGGATCCGCCTGCGGCCCCGGCCGGGGAGGTGATGCTGGTGAGGTTGTTGGTGGTGTTGTAGGCCGAGGTGGTCAGGTTACCTAAGCCGTCCGTGGAGGTGGTGTTGTTGTCGTGCTTGTCGAAGACGCCGGAGACGTTATTGCCGTTGGGGTCCAGCACGGATGTTACCTGCCGGGCCGTGTTGTAGGTGTAGGTCGCGGTTTTGCTGTTCGGGTCCTTCAACGTTGAGGTGGTGGTGCTGGGGTAGGCGGCGGTCCAGATGCTTTGGGCACTGGTACCGGAGCCGTAGGTGATTGTGGTGGCTTTATTGGCGGTGTCGTAGGTAATTGCCGTCGCTGTTGTGCGCCCGTCGGTGTAGGTGGAGAGCTTCCCGGCGGCCGTGTAGGTGAAGGCCGTGGTGATGCCGGTCGCGTCGGTGACTTTGGAGAGCCGGCCCTGCCCGCCGTTGTACTCAAGTGTGACGGAGCGGTTCAGGGACTGGTCGGTGATTTTTGAGGGCTGGTTCAGGTTCCGGGTGTCCTCATAAAGGTAGGAAACGGACCGGCCCTGAGTATCTGTTGTACCCGAGAGGACCCCATTGGTGTAGGTGTAGGAGATCGTGTTCGGGTTGGTGACGTTGGCGTCGATCGAGTAGGCCAGGGAATAATTCGACCCGTCATCGGTGTAGACGTTGACCACGCCGGAATCGTTGAAGCGGATCCGGTATTCGTTCACCCCGGGATTGGTCAGGGAGGCGTTCATTCCCGGGGGCATGGTGTACCCGCCGCCGGCCGCCGGGGTAAAGGTGTACCAGCCGGCCGTCAGGGGCGGTATACGTCACGTTCCCGGTGTCGGTGTTGACGCGCAGGGCTGATTCGATCCTGCCCACGTTCAGTGTGGGGCGGGCGTCGTTGAGGCTGTTATACCGCCAGGTAAGGTTCATGTCCTGGCCGACGCCGCGTACGTGCATCAGCCGGCCGGTCAGGACGACGTTGCCGTTGGTTGGATTCCAGGCCAGGCTGGCCGAGTCGGAGAGCTGGTGGCTGACCATGGACGCCGCTCCGCGTGATCCCGAGGACGCGCCATTGGCGCCCACCTCCGGGGGCAGGAGGTGTGCGTTGGTGAACCAGCCCTGAACATCAATACTGAGATCCGCTGGTGCGGTTCCCAGGTTATGAACAATGATTTTCCCATCCGTGGTCCCGGGCCGGACAACGATGACGTTGGAGACTGCGTCGGCTCCGGTATGGTAATTGACCTGGCTTTGCGGCTGCTCTGCCTCATCGGAGGGGTAGACACGGAACCACCCGGTGGTGGGGGCGCCTGAATTGAAGGCGGTGATGTTCATCGTGACACCGGCCAGTTCCGCGGACGCAGCCGGAAGGCCGTTAACCCCGGCGACCTGAACAGCGACGGTCCCCCCGGCAGGGATGGGCTGGCCGGGGCGGCTGTCGTAGATGCGGCTGGCGAGGGAGTGGTAGGTGCTGTCGCTGGCTTGACCGTCGAAGTAGCCTTCAACATCGATAATCACATCGACGGGGCTGGTGCTGTAGCCCACACGAAAAGACACCTGACCGGCCGCGTTCATATCCAGGGTGGTGCCAACACCGGTGGTCACTCCGCCACGGAAATGCAGTGGCGTGACCGGATCAGCAGCGCCACCCGGGTAGGGGTACAGGGTGGGGGTCAGGTTGTTAGGGTCTTGGCTGACGAGGATGACATTGGCGAATACCGCGCCCGCAGTGTCGGGGATACCGGCGACGTTTTTCAAAGTGACCGTTTTAACGTCACCGTCGACCCACTGCCCAGCCGGGATGCCCGTACCGTCACGGCTGTCGATGACCCGGCTGCTCGTAATCGGTACGTATCCGCCCGGAGCAGGTACGTCACCTGCAGTGAAATAGCCCTGGACTTCAATAACGTATTGCTGGGTGGAAGAGGTGCGCAGGGCGATCTTTCCATCTGTCCCGATCGGGACGATGGAGGTGTTGGAGAGAATATCGCTGTATCCGCTGTAGAGGTTCGTTGTCTGCGTGGTGGGGCGATCCGTGTTGGAGGCCAGCTGGGTCCAGCCATCTGTGCGTGAAAAAAGACCTGTCAATGTCACCACGACGGCTTTGGCGCCCGAGGTGGGGATCCCCACCTGGCCCAGAACCTGGATGGAGACCCACGTATTCGCTTGGACAGGACCTGTTACACCGCCGGTCCCATCCCGGGTGTCCACCAAGCGACCCTGCGTTTGGACCTGCGGTAGAAGGTTGCTCGTGACATGCCAAGGTCGCGTGCGACTTGTGCGGCCGGTGTCCCGCCTTTAACGAGGCGGAGGGCACTGTGGATCTGGCTGTCGGTGATGCGGCGGGGCCGGCCGCCGAGGTCTGTTCCGGCTTCTCTGCGTTTGCTGATGGAGTCGGTGACGCGTTCGCGTTTGATCTCGTGTTCCATTTGCGCGAGGGCGGCCATGATTGTGAACAGCATCGACCCCATGGGTGTTGCGGTGTCGACGTCGCCGCCGCCGAGGTTCAGGACGCGCAGGCCCGCGCCTCGGCCGCGGAGTTCGTCAGCGAAGGTGAGCATGTTCTGGGTGGATCGTCCGAGCCGATCCAGCGTCGTGATGACGAGGGTGTCGCCCTCGATCAGCGCGTCGAGTGCCCGATCAAACTGGGGTCGTGATGCTCGCGCCCCGGATACCCCGTGATCAATGTAGAGGTCATCGCGTCGGATACCGGCGGCCAGAAGGTCCGTCTGCTGCCGGTCGGTGGACTGCTGCCGCGTCGAAACGCGTGCGTAGCCGATCAGTTTCGTCATGGGCTGCTCCGAGGTGTCTTATAACTAACGGTGAATACACCGATTCAACCAGAAGGTTTCGAGACGTAGTTACGAGAATCGCCGGTCACGGACAAACCCACACCATTCCGCGAAAATTAGAGCATTGCCGCTACAGCGGTCGCCGGGTCGGTGAGACGTCTCGTATCCCTAGGGATACGAGACTCCAGGCTCATGGCGAAGAGGCGATTACTGGACATCTGCGGCTCCCGCTATTCAGCTACATTGTTGCTCCGAGTGTATGACGCCGCTGGGCTAGACATCGCTGGTTGGCTTCCGGGCGTTAGCGTGCGAATCGTCGATTGCGCTATCTGTGACATCCGATGCATCTCATCTACGAGATCACCGAGGGATGCGCTGTGGGCAAGCACCCAAAACTCGCTCGTTTGCGGATCAATTCTTCTGAAGTTTATCTCCGTATGGTCTTGGTTTTGTACGCCGATCGCGTTTTGTGGTCCGACGGTACGGTCCGCGAAGATCGTCGAACCGAAGAGAAGCCGCACGTCAAGGCGTTGGTCGATATGCTCAAGCGAGTTTCGAACCGTTCTGGCTCGAAGAGGTGTGAGGTGTGTCAAGGATGTGAGACAGTCGGCTGGTTTCTTGTTGGTTAGGCAGCGGTTGGCAGCGATTGCTGGTTTGGCTTGAAATTGGTCATTGCGGTGGTCGGTGGGAGTCCTTTGTTGTGGCTGTGTGGGCGCCAGCGGTTGTA
>NZ_JADPVH010000103.1 GCF_026932795.1 Paenarthrobacter sp. Z7-10
GTTCCAGCCGGGCCAGTGCGGCCCGGGCTGCAACGGTTTTCCCGGCCCCGACTTCCCCGGTGATCACGCCCATGCGGCGTTGGTCGATGCACCATTCGATGCGGGCGACGGCTTCACGGTGTCCGGGATGCTGGGCCAGCGCCGCCGGTGGGATGTCCCGGCCGAAGGGGATGCGGGTGAACCCGAAATACGATTGCAGGGTTGTGATCGAGCTCATGACCTCGCCCCCGCCATGTTGTCCAGGGCTTGGATGTCGGCGAAGCTGATCGGCGCCCCGGTGAGGGATTCACGGTGCCGGGTCGCGACGAGGTCCAGGTAGTTGATCCCAGAGGAGAGGTTGAGAGCGGACGTGTCGTTGTCCTTGGCCGCGTTGGTGGCCTTGGCATGCACGTGCCGGGAGATCTGAAGTGCCTTGGCGGTTCCGGCCGGGACACCCAGGTGGGAGTTGACGGTGACGGGTCCATCCAGGTCGAAGGGGTCATAGACGAGCTCGACTTTCGTGCCGGCCAGCACCGGGTCCACCTCGTAGGTGTTCGAGTGCAGGGACACGGTCCCGGTCTTGGTCACCGTGCGTGTGTCGGACCAGAGGAAGGCCTGGCGGATTTCCTCCAGTGATTTGCGTACCGGTTCGCGGTGTTCCCAGGATGCTTCCCACCGGGCCAGGGGGCTCTGCCCGGTCGTGGAGTGGGTTGTGTGGTGATAGACCATGTTCACCCAGGCGGTGAAGAGGGTGTTCAACTCTTCCAGGGAGCTGATCTGGCTGCCGGCCTCCGGGCTGCTGCCCGGGAGCATGGGCGTGTCGGTGACCGTGATCTCGCCCAGGAACTGGCTGGTGACGGTGTTGAAGAAACGCTCAATCTTTCCCCTTCCCTGGGGCCGGTAGGGGGCTGAGTGAGTCAGGTGGATCCCCAGTTTCGCGCAGGTCCGTGCCAGGGACTTATCAGCCATAGCGGCACCGTTGTCCAGGTAGGCGACCCCGGGAATGCCATGGGATTGCACGGCCGGGCGCAACACCGCCGAGAGCCGTATCGCGTCTTCCGCGTAGGCCCAACGGGCGGCGGTGACCATCCTGGAGTGGTCGTCAAGGAACGCGAACAGGTACGTTTTCCGTCCCCCGATCCGCGGCCCGTGCAGTGCATCTCCGACCCAGATGACGTTGGCCTGGTCGGCCTCGAAACGGCCCGTGGCCACCGCGGGGATGCCGGTGGAAATGTTCTTGGCCCTGAAGTGGCGCAGCAGCGTGGTCTCCGACGGCGCCGCGCCCATGGTTTCGGTGATGATCCGCTTGATCTGGGCCGCGGTCCGGTTCGGGCGTTCTCGTTTGAGGGATTCAGCCAACAAAAGGATCCGGGCATCGGTCACCGGTGCCGAGGAGCGCTCGTCGGGTTTCAACGCGTCGAAACCGCCGGCGCGCCAGGCCTTGATCCAGCGGTCCAGGGTTTCCCTGGAGTAGCTGCGGGTCCCGCCAAAGGGCCACAGGTGCTCGGTGGCGGCCAGTTCCTTCACCAGGGGCCCGCGCTGGCGGGTGCTCAGGGAAGGGTCCGCAGCAGCCCGGATGAGCTGGTAACGGAACAAAGCGATCTTCTCCCTGTGCTCCTTGCGCATCAACGGTGTGTTGGCACGCGGGGTGGTGGAAGAAGACACCGCAGTAACCACGGTGGCCACCGGCGGCGGGGCGCACCCCGGCTCGCTGGGTTGTTGGGCGGAGGCA
This sequence comes from Paenarthrobacter sp. Z7-10, assembly GCF_026932795.1. Taxonomy (GTDB): domain Bacteria; phylum Actinomycetota; class Actinomycetes; order Actinomycetales; family Micrococcaceae; genus Arthrobacter_M. Next base: position 1,712 of record NZ_JADPVH010000103.1, read on the forward strand.
CTGGTCATCAGGGCAAGTCCTTTCAAAAGGGGATGGGCATCATGCCACCGCTGAAAAGGGGCGGGTGTGGCACGTGATTCCCACCCTTGCCGCTTTACCGCCTCCGCATCAGGGCGGGTTGGTGTTGCACGGGGACGGGCCAACCGGTGGTGCTGAAGAACCACGGACCATGCCCGGCCAGGGCGGCGTAGTACCACGGCAGGCTGACCACCCCGCCGTGCCCGGCGGCATGTTCACCGGCCAGCACCCGGGCATGAGCCAGGAGCATGCCCAACGCATTCGCGCCAGCGCTTGATGCCGGTGCGGGCCAAAACCCCAAAGCCTGAGCGGTGGCACGGTGCACCCGTGCGGTGAACGCGGCAAAAATAGCCGGGGCATTCGCGGCGAAGGTGCGGATCCAGTCCCGGACGGTAGTGGCCGGGCGCGTCAATACGGTGGCAATCCTGCGGTGACCCAGCCCGAGAGTGCTCAGCTCGATCGCGTGGGCGATCACCGCGGCAGCATCAGCCCGACGGGCGGCGAACAAACCGGGTAACAGGACATGGGTGGCACCACAGCCACGACACCGTCCCCGGCGCGGAGTGACTTGGGCGTTCACCACCGGAACGCCCTCGCGAATGGTTCGTTCACGGGCGAAACCCCACGGCCGCAGCCGGCCTGAACAGCGCGGGCACATGAGTTCGCACGAGGACAGTTGGGATTCGACAGCGGCGGGATCGTGGCTTACCGTGAGCACAGCGCGACTCGTTTCGCGTTAGAGCGACCTGGTGCGGCCTTAGAAACTGGCACCGGGTCGTTCGTCTTTTAAGATCAAGGGCTGTCGTCAGCCTGACGCCGCCAACGAACCACGTCAAGAGACAAACAACGAAATTCTGCCCGAGGAAGCCCATCGGCAAGCAACACGACTACCCGCGGTCATCCACAGCGACGCGTAACACATAGCCATGGCGACTCTGGCTCAAGGCGTGCGCCGGGGCATTGGCGACCTCGCCTCAAGCAGTTGGGCCCTTCCGAAGAGCGGTAAAACGCGTATAATTGTGAGCGATCAGGAGGTTGAATGTGCAGTTACAAAACCCGCTGCGGGCCATCTGCCCCGCGCTCGAGGCCGAAATCCTCATAGCGCTGGCCGACGGGCGCCTCAGTACCCCGGGCGCCCTTCTACGCGAACGAGGTGTGCACGCTTCGATCTCCGGCGTGCGCCGTTGCTTGGAACGGCTGAAGGAAAACGGCGTCGTGGACGCCCGCCACGTTGGCAACCGTGTCGAGTACTCACTGAATGGGGAGCATATGCTCGCCGGTCTGGTTGTTGAGGCGTCGACGGCGACGGAGCGATTCACTCGGTTCCTGGCCGACCAAATCTTCCAATGGAGCGAGCGGCCGTTGCAGGCTACTCTCTTCGGTTCAGCGGCTCGCGGCGAGATGCGCAACGATTCGGACATCGACCTGCTGTTCGTCGTCCCGGACGGGGCCAGTGACCAGCTGTACGAAGCGATCGGTGACCTGGCCGTCGACGCATACCGATTCACCGGCAACGACGTCCGTCCGATGGTCTACGAGGTATCCGAAGTCCGCCGCGCACCGGTCTTCGACTCGATCGACCGCGATGGTGTCCACATCTTCGGGGACAGCTACTGGCTTTCGCGCCGGCTGCACACGTTGGCAATTGCCTGATGACGGGGCGGACGGACGCCAACGCGCGGCTCGAGGATGCCCGCCTGTTCCTGGAAGCAGCTCAGACCATTGACACGCTGAACGACGCCGATTCCTACGCTGACGTGATCGCCACGCTCGCGGTCCATGCAGGCATCGCTGCCTCGGACGCTTTCTGCCTGCTGGCGCTCGGCCAGCATTCCAAATCGGAAAACCACGCCGACGCTGTCAACGTACTGAAGAAGGGCGGAGGGGACAGCGCCACCTTGAGTCGCCTGCTCGGTGAGAAGACAAAGGCCGGATATAACGTCGAGAGCCTGACACGGGCCAAGTCCACGAAGTGCATTGAGTGGGCCAAGAAGCTGCTGGCCGCTGCCGAGGAGAAGTACGCCCAACAGTGAGCGTATCGGTGTGTTCCTTGAACCAATCGTCCGATTGTCCGTGTGGTCTCGCCGTCGGACCGGGCGCCTGACCAGCGCGCGCCTCCTTTCGCTTGTCCGGCGCGTGCCTGACGATCCTGCACCAGACTCCCCTCCGATGCTCGTCCGCTGATAGGGCAGGCAGCTCCCAGCGGCCGCTCCGAATAGTTAGTTGACGGAACAAACTATTGTAGTTATAGTTGTTCAAGGCAACCACACAGAGGAGGAGCCGCAATGACAGTAGCTCAGGACACAGCTTCGGAACTCGTGCACCGGATATTCGACCTGCAACGGGCTCTCCGGGGGGCAGTCATGACCGACGTCGGATTCGGCGAATTAGGCGTGGCGCAAACCGGCGTGCTGCGCTTCGTGGGCGACGCCGGCGAATCCCGTGCATCGGACATAGCCGCCAAGCTCGGCGTCGGCGCCTCGGCCTTGAGCCGGCAGGTGGCAGATCTGACCGACCTTGGCATGCTGAGCCGCAGACCGGACCCGGCGGACGGCAGGGCGCACCTGATCTCGCTCTCCGGCAAGGGTGAGGCCTTCCTGGCCGCCATCGAACGACGGCGAACGGAGACGCTGCAGGAGATCCTGTCCGGTTGGAGCGAGGACGAAGCCTGTGCCGCGGCTCGAAGCGTCGAAAACCTCACGGCGGCGCTGCGCTCCGCCTTGGCAGCACATTCACACCGGGCAACGAAGACCGGCATCACCTTGGACGAATCGTCCGCAATGCTCGCAGGAGTCAACTAATGGCAAGTCAGGTAACCACGCCGGCGCAGGTCTCCACCCATCCCGCAGGGGATGCTATGAGCCACAAACAAATTCTCGAGGCCTTGACCGGCCTGCTCGCCGCACTATTCACCGCGATCCTCAGCAGCACCATTGTGGCCAATGCGCTGCCGACAATCATGTCCGACCTGCACGGCTCACAGACGGACTTTGCCTGGGTAATCACGGCCTCGCTGCTGGCCAACGCCGCCACCACGCCCATCTGGGGCAAGCTGGCGGACCTGTTCAACAAGAAACTGCTCGTGCAACTGAGCATCGTGATCTTCGTCGCTGGATCGGTAATGGCCGGTCTGTCGGAGAGCATTCCGATGCTGCTCACCGCGCGGGTGATCCAAGGCGTGGCGATGGGTGGCCTGACCGCGTTGGCGCAGGCAGTCATAGGGACGATGATTCCGCCGCGCGAGCGTGGCCGCTACTCCGGCTATATGGGTGGCGTGATGGCTGTGGCCACTGCCGGTGGCCCGCTGCTGGGTGGCTTCATCGTGGACAGCCCACTGGGCTGGCGCTGGACGTTCTACGTCTGCGTCCCGTTGGCCGTCATCGCACTGGTCCTGCTGCAGAAGACGCTGAAAATCGCCCACGTCAAGCGACCGGTGAAAATCGACTGGCTGGGCTCAATCCTGCTCACCGCCGGCGTCAGCCTGTTGCTGATCTGGGTCTCCTTCGCCGGTAAGGCCGGCTATTACGACTGGTTCTCCGGCCCGTCCGCACTCATGGTTGGTGGCGCCGTCGTACTGCTCCTGCTCTTGGTGCTGGTCGAATCCAAGGTGTCCCAGCCCATCATTCCGCTGAAGATCATCAGCCAGCGCACCACTGCCCTGGCCATCATCGCCTCGGTGGCCGTCGGGGTGGCCATGTTCGCCTCCTCCAGCTACCTTGGCCAGTACTATCAGGTGGCCCGCGGCGCCACGCCGACCGAGGCGGGCCTGCTGACCATGCCCATGATCGCCGGTAACCTGATCGGTGCCGTCGTCTCCGGACAGTTGGTCAGCCGATTCGGGAAGTGGAAGCGGTTTTTGGTCATCGGTTCCGTCCTGCTGATCGCGGGGCTGGGCTTTGCCGGAACGATCGACCACAGCACCAGCCTGTTCCTTGTCGGCACATACACCTTTGTCTTCGGCCTCGGATTGGGTCTGTTGATGCAGAACCTGGTGCTGGCGGTGCAGAATACCGTGGCAGTGAAGGACATCGGCTCGGCGAGTGCCTCGGTTGCTTTCTTCCGGTCCGTCGGCGGTGCCGCCGGCGTAGCGGTTTTGGGCGCTGTACTCGGAACGCACGTGACGGAATTGACCACTGCGGGGCTGGCCAAAGCCGGCGTCCAGGTGCCCGCCGGTGCGGCTTCCGGTGCCCAGCTGGACGTCAAGGACATGCCCGGCCCCATCGCCGGCGTCGTCCGGGCGGCCTACGGCGACGGCACGGCGCTGATCTTCACCATCGCGGCCGTCATCGGTGTTGTCTCGCTCATTTCGGTCCTCTTCATCAAGGAGATGGCGCTGCGCCGGACCATCGATCTGGGCGGCGACAAGGCGGCTGCCGTGATCGCCTCCGATGGAGGTCCACGTCCCGCCGGTCTGGAGCTACAGGCCGACGACGACGCAGCCGGGTCCGCTGCCGGCCAGCCGGCCGGGCGCGGAAGGTCCGCTGAGGTCAGCAGTTCAGGAAATGATCGGCCCGCCGACAATCCCGAGCTGGACCTGGACCGGGAGTTCGCGGACGTGCTGAGCCGAAACGCCGGCTCATCCGAAGCACGTGAGTACCGGATGGAACCGGTACGACGCTCAGCTCAGCGGCTGCAGGTTCCGTCCGAGAGTTCGTTGCGGGCCCAGGAGGCGGCAGAGCGGGAACTGGCTGCGCAGCTTCAGCTCACTCAGCGCCTGATCGCCGAACAGCAGCTCCAGCTCAGCGAGGCCATGCATGCGGTGGGGGAGCAGGCGGCCCAGCAGCGGTCCATCGCTGCCGAACAGGCCAGGACGGCCGCTCAGCTGACCGGACTGGCCCGGGAGCTGGAGCGCGAACGCGAACTGCAGAAGGCCGCGGCGCACTACCTTGCGCGGCAGCCGGGGCGGCAGCACGCGGCTGAAGCTCAGTAGCTTCTCCAGCAGTTAGGGTGCGCGGCAGACGCCGGCAGCTGGCGTGGGAATTCCCCCGCCAGCTGCCG
>NZ_JADPVH010000104.1 GCF_026932795.1 Paenarthrobacter sp. Z7-10
TGTCGGTGCTGCTGCTGCCCGCCGCCACGAAATACCGCCGCCCCGGCGAGGCCGAGACCGTTCAGCCGCTCTCCAGCCTCTTTGACCAGGTCACCCACGTGGCTCTCGACGTCGTCTGCCTGCTCTTGGCGACGCGCCGGGGGGTCGACAACGCCGCCGCGGCTGCCGCGCATGCGAACACTGAGTAAGACAGAACACTGAGTAAGGCAGAACTGAGTAAGACAGATCAGACTGGCCCGGTGATCGCCCACGCGGTGACGCAGAAGGGCGTGGAAATGGCGACCCGGGCGCGCTGGCAGGGCGAGGCATATTAGGGTGGAACCATGACTGAATATCGACGACTTGGTACCTCCGGCCTCACCGTCTCCGCCGTCGGGCTGGGCTGCAACAACCTTGGCCGACCAGGAACGCCCACGGAGTCCCAGGGCGGCACGAACACGGTAATCCATGCCGCCATCGAAGAAGGCATCACGCTCTTCGACGTTGCGGACACTTATGGCAAAACGCCTGGCTTGAGCGAGGAAATGCTGGGCAAGGCGCTGGCGAAGAATCGCGACGACGTCATTGTCGCCACCAAATTTGGCATGGACATGCAGGGCGCGAACGGGACGGACTGGGGCCGGCGGGGCTCACGCCGTTACATTATGCGGGCTGTGGAGGCCTCGCTCCGGCGGCTCGGAACCGACTGGATCGACCTTTACCAGTTCCACGTACCGGATCTGCAGACGCCGATCGAGGAAACACTGGCCGCGCTCGATGACCTGGTGCGCTCCGGCAAGGTGCGTTATTTGGGCCATTCGAACATGGCCGGGTGGCAGATTGCGGCAGCCGAATTCACCGCCCGGGCCGCGCACTTCACCCCCTTCATTTCCTCCCAGAATCACTACAATCTGCTGGACCGCCGAGCCGAACTGGAAGTGACTCCGGCAGCCGAGGCCTATGGACTGGGCGTGCTGCCGTATTTCCCGTTGGCCAACGGACTGCTCACCGGCAAGTACAGCAAAGGCAAAGCCCCGGCCGGCAGCCGGCTGACGCATTCACGCACTAATCTGCTGCAGCAGGCGGACTGGAACCAGCTGGCGGAGTTCAGCGCGTTCGCCCGGGCCCGCGGGCTCACGGAAGTCCAGGTTGCTTTTTCCTGGCTGGCGGCACAACCCTCCGTTGCCAGCGTCATCGCCGGCGCCACCAAGGTGGAACAGATCAAGGCGAACGCCGCCGCGGTGTGCTGGACGCCGTCGGCGCAGGATCTTGCCGAACTCGACAACATCTTCCCGGTGACGCCGAAGGTGGCACTGTTCTGATGGGTTCGCCTGGCCCCGGCAGGAGCGCGTTCTGATGGGCTCGACGGGTCCTGGTCCGGCGCGCATCCTGATGGATATCGACACCGGCATCGACGATGCATGGGAACTGGTTTACCTGCTTTCCCGCCCGGAGATCCACATCCAAGCCATCACCTGCACGGCAGGAAACGTAGGGGCACGTCAGGTGGCACTGAACAGCTTGGCGCTGCTGGAGCTCTGCGGCCGGCCCGGCATTGAAGTGGCGATGGGTGCCGAAGTGCCGCTGCAGATTCCGCTGGTGACCACCGAGGAGACCCACGGACCGCAGGGCATCGGCTACGCGGTCCTGCCGCTGGCTCAACAGGAAATTTCCAGCCGTCACGCCGTGGACGTCTGGATTGAGGAAGTGCGGGCGCACCCCGGCGAAATCACCGGCCTGATTACCGGCCCGTTGACCAATTTCGCGCTGGCGCTGCGGCGGGATCCGGAACTTCCCCGGCTGCTCAAGGGTCTGGTGATTATGGGCGGCTGCTTCTACTACCAGGGCAACACCACGCCCACGGCGGAATGGAACGTTTCGGTCGATCCGCATGCGGCCAAGGAGGTCTTCGCTGCCTACACCGGGCTTCCCGAGCACCAGCTTCCCGTGGTCTGCGCGCTGGAAACCACGGAAAGAATTGAATTCTGCCCGGATCACGTAGCCGAACTCGCCAGGATTGCCGGCGCTGCGCCCGAGCAGGTGCTGCCGCAACAGCCGGAGGGGATGCGCAGCACCTCGGACAATCCCCTGGTGGCCGCCCTGTCGGATTCCATCCGCTGCTATATGGAGTTCCACCGGCTTTACGACCAGGGTTACATTGCGCACATGCACGACGCCTTTGCCGCCGCCGTTGCCGCCGGACGCACGCCATACCGCACCCGGCTGGCAAGCGTCGACGTCGAAGTTGACTCCGCACTGTTGATCGGTACCACCGTGGCGGATTACCGGGGCCTGTGGGGCAAGGCTCCGAACGCCCGGATTGTGGTGGACAATGATCCACAGCAGTGCTTTACCGAACTGCTCAACTCCATCGGAACCCTGGCCCGAAACCTCTACGGCGAGTCGAAGTCTACGGACACAGAGCCGAAAACGGACAGCTCACTTCGGCGGCCCGGAGCAGGTGTAAGCGGCACCGCCCGGTAGGATTGCTATCTGACGCCAAGGTGACATAGGCGGGACCCCCTTTTTCGTACCCTCAAGGAATCCTGATGTCCTCCTCTTCTTCGCTTACCCTGCCCGCCCCTGGACAGGCGGACCGCCGAGTGCGCCGCCTGCTCGAAATCCTCGGCGCCCTGGCCATCGCCGGCACGTACCTTTACCTGGTGCTCGCGCAGCCGGCGGATATCACCAATGGGCTTTCCAGCGGCTCAACACTGCTGGCACTGTCCGGCTTCCTGCTGGGGGTCGTGCTGCTGATCCTGGGCATCCTCCCCACCCTTCCCACCTCAACTCTGGTGCTGATACCAGTGGCCCTTGTGCTGAACATTGTGCTGGGCCAGTTCGTGGGCAGTACTTTGGTTCCGTTCTACCTGGATGCCATCGGCACCGTCCTGATCGCCGTGCTGGCGGGCCCTGCCGCAGGAGCCGCCACCGGCGCGCTGAGCAGCATTGTCTGGTCCCTGTTCAATCCCACGGTGCTGCCCTTTGCCGCCGGCGCTGCCCTGATCGGTTTCCTCGCCGGCCTGGCAGCCCGCTACGGCCTGTTCCGGCGCTTCTACCTGGCCCCGGTGGCCGGATTTGTAACGGGAATCTTTGCCGGTGTCTTTTCCGCGCCGATCGCGGCCTTCGTGTACGGCGGAACGTCCGGCGTGGCGACCGGGGCCATCGTTGGCGCCTTCCGGGCAATGGGGGACTCGCTGCTGACCGCCATCACCAAGCAGGCATTGCTCTCCGACCCGATGGACAAGGCGATTGTCTTCACTGTGGTTGCGGTGCTGGTGTACGCGCTGCCCCGGCGCAGCACGCTGCGGTTCCCCTTCGTGCGGCGGTTCCGGGTGCTGGCCGGCGCCAAGTCCTCCTAACTTTCGTGGTTTCCGCAGCGCCGCCCCGCCTTGGCAGGCTCAGCCCGCTGACGGTGCTGTGCGCCGCCGTCGTAATCGCGGTGACGACGACGGCGTTGAACAGTTGGGCCGTATCGGCGGGAGTCCTGCTGGGGTTGGCGGTACTGCTGGCCAGTGTGGGCCTGGGCCGGAAGGTATTACCGGCCGCGGCGGTGATCATGGTGCCCTTTGGCCTGTCGCTGCTCCTGACCCACGGACTCTTCTTTCCCGAGGGCCGGAGCGTCCTGTGGACCTTCGGTCCGGCCCGGGTGACAGCGGAGGGACTTTTCTTTGCCGCCTCCATGGGTCTGCGTACGGCCGTTTTTGTGGTGGTCTTTCTGGCGTTTTCCTTTCATGTGCAGCCGGCGGATCTGATGGCGCTGCTGACCAAATACCGCACTCCGCCGCAGTTGGGATTTGTGCTCTGCTCCGCCCTCACCATCGCCCCGGCCATCGCCGCGCGGGCGCGGCGGGTTGCGCAGGCTCAGCAGGCCCGCGGGCTCGTCACCGGTTCCGGCCTGCGCGGACGGCTGGCGGCGGTGCGGGAGCAAGCGGTTCCACTGGTGCTGGCCCTGCTGCACGAGGCCGGCAGCCGGGCCGATTCGCTCGAGGCGCGCGGTTTTGGCGGCCGCAGCCGCCGTACCAGCTATCGTGAAGTTACCGATTCACGGGCGCAGCAGGTTTTCCGAACGATGCTGCTGGCGGCCCTGCTGGCGTTCCTGGTCTTCTGGTACGGTGCCCGCTGATGCGACTTCAGCTGGACACTTTCAGCTACCCCGGTGACGAGCACCCGACCCTGCACGGAATTGATCTGGCGGTCCAGGCGGGGGACTGCGTCCTCGTAGCAGGTGGTTCAGGATCCGGAAAGTCCACCCTGGCTCGGATCCTGGCCGCTGTGCTGCCAGGACGCCATGGCGGAGTGCTGACTGCACGCTTCGACATGGGCGGGGAGACGCTATGGTTTTCGGCCGGAGGACAGCATTCGGCCAGACCCGACGATCCTGCTTCGGCCCTTGCCGCTACCAGCCCTGACGTCGTCAACCCTCGGATCAATGCCGCCGTTTGGAACCGGCACCTGGCCTACGTGGGCCAGGATCCGTCGGCGCAGCTCTCCACCGTCGCCGCAACGGTGGCGGAGGAAATCGCGTTCGCCTTGGAAAATTCCGGGATGGACCGGGTCCTGATGAAAGAACGCGTGCGGCTCACCGCCCGGGACCTCGGCCTGACGGACCTGCTGCAACGCAACCCGAACGAGCTGTCGGGTGGCGAACAGCGGCGAATGATCATCGCCTCCGCAGCGGCCCTGAATCCGGATTTCCTGGTCCTGGATGAGCCCACCGCGGGACTGGATGCCGACGCCCGGCGCTACGTCCGAACGATGATTGAATCGTTGCTTGCGCGGGGCGCCGGCATCGTCCTGCTGACCCCCGAGCTCGGCGGCATCGGACGCTTGGCTGCCCGGGTGCACCTGCTCGACGGCGGCCGCATCGTCGCCTCCGGTCCGCGCTCCACGATGCTCCGGTCCGCCGAAGCGGCCCGGCTTCCGTTGCTTCCGGACGCGGTGGACACTGCGTCCGCCGCCGTCGCCGCGGCCGCCGAGGAGGCGAATGATGGTGGGCCCGGGGCGCTGCCGCACGCGGTGCAGGCTCAGCCCGTGGCCGAGCTGCAGGACGTCGTGTACCGCTATGGCGACCAACGCCGTCGGCGACTTACCGCCCTTTCCAAGCGTTCGCTCCTTCGGCGTCCCACGGTGCTCGACGGCGTGAACCTGACCCTCCGGGCCGGCGAGCGGGTGGCCATTGCCGGTGCGAACGGTGCAGGCAAGAGCACTCTACTGCGACATTTGAACGGGCTGGCCCGGCCGGAGTCTGGCACGGTCCGGATTCTGGACAGGAACATTGCGGGCGAACCGGTGGGCAGCGTAGCCAGGGACGTTGCCTATCTGTTCCAGGACCCACAGGACCAGCTCTTTGAACGAACGGTTGCCCGCGAGGTGGCCTACGGAATGCCGGTTGAGGATTCCGAGGACCGCGACGCCGCCGTCCAGCACGCCCTTGAGCGCTGCGGCTTGACCGCACTGGCTCAAGAACACCCCTACGAACTGCCTGCATCGGCCCGGCGACTGGTGGCCCTGGCGACTGTTCTGGTGCGCCGCCCCTCCCTGCTGGCGATGGATGAACCGACGGTTTCGATGGACCGGGACGGCGTTGATCGGCTTGCCCGCGCCATCAAGGTGGAAGCGGCACGGGGTGCGGCGGTCGCCGTCGTCACCCACAACCTCGATTTTGCCTACGCGCATTGTTCCCGTCTGGTGCTGCTCAGTTCCGGCCGGATTGTTGCCGACGGGCCGTTCATGCATGTTTTGGAGCAACATTTCGGCGGCGGCGAAGCTTTCGGCGTGCAGGCACCGGCGGCGTGGATGCGATCGAAAGGCGTGGATTCGATCTGAAGGATGGTGACAACGTTGCCGGGCGCGGTAATGATTACGCCACGTCGGGATACCGGCAGTAGTTCTCGATCTCTTCGGTAGCCTCGGACTCGGAATTGGGAACCGTGTATTCGCTTTTCGCCAGGTAAACGTGCAGGTGCTGCCACCAGGTGTCAGCGTCGGGGTCGTCGGGCATGGTCGGCCAGGGTCTTTGATCTCCGTTCTCCTGATCATCGGGTCTGGCGGTGGTGGGTGCGTGCGCCCACGGGCAGTCGGCGTCGGGCCGGGCGGTGGCGTGGTGAAGTGGTTGGGCAGGATGGGTGGGGTGATGTCGCGGGGTATGGGTGGGTAGGTCCGGCCGGAGGGTGCGGTCCAGGCGGGGATGCCGGAGTCGGTCATGGTGGGTTTCCAGCCGCGGACTGTCAGTGGCGGGTCTGCTCCGACGCTGGTTTCGGATTCGTTGTCGGTGCCGCAGCCGTTGTTGGTGTTGGAATTGGAATGTGCGGGGTGGTGGTGGCCGTGGCGGTCTTTGCCGTCGGGGAGGTGTTTGAAGTAGTGGTGGCGGCGGCATTCGCTGCTGAGGTCATCGTCGTCGGTGGTGCCGCCGTGTTCGTGGGCTTTGAGGTGGTCCAGTTGGGTGTCAGCGGTTACGGTGCGGCAGCCGGGGAAGGTGCAGGTCCGGTCTCTGGCGCGCAGCCAGAGGCGCATTCGCCGGGGGACTTTGTAGC
>NZ_JADPVH010000105.1 GCF_026932795.1 Paenarthrobacter sp. Z7-10
GTGACCTGACCGGGAAACCCGACCCTTGCGTAAAAGACGAACCCTTCCCCAAAAACGATGAACTACTTACTGCTGCTGATTCCATGGGTGCTGCAACTCCCGATTAGTCGGGGGTGTTGCAACGTTCGCTAGAACTCGCCCTGCCCATGGAATTCGGCGGTCGGTGGGCAGGTCCATCAGCCGCCGCCGGGATCGGGCTGAAAAAACCGTGCCAGCACGGAAGCGCGGCACCGGGGCCGGGCGCCAGACTTGAGGCATCAACAAGGCATGCGCGGGCAGCTAAAACAGCGTTCCGCGGCCCATGCCAAGGGAGGTTTCCTGCGATGACTGACATTTCGTGGTCCCTGAATCTGCTGGGATGCTGGCAACTGAGCCGGGAGGGACGAACCGTGCGCGTGGGCATCCGACAGCAGCGGCTGATCGGTGCGCTGGCCTTGCTCGGCCCGCGTCCAAGGTCCGCTGTGGCAGGACTACTGTGGCCGGACAGCTCCGAGCCGCGGGCAACGGCAAGTTTGCGGGTGGCGGTATGGCACGTCGCCCATGAGTATCCGGGCCTGCTCCGCAACGGAGAGAATGCGCTGGCCCTTTCGTCCGCCGTCGACGTGGATGTTGACAGGCTTCAGCGCTCCATCGGTGCCGCACCGCAGGGGGTTCCGGTCCGGGCCCTGCTGGAGCAGCTTCGGACCGCGGAGCTGCTTCCGGGCTGGTACGAGGATTGGATCCTCGATGAACAGGAGCGGATGCGCCATGTCCGCCTGACCGCCCTCGATGCGCTGACCCGCCGTCTGCTGGACGCAGCCGACCCCGCTGCCCAGGAGGCAGCGCTGATCACGGTCAGCTTGGAACCGCTGCGGACGGCATCAAACGAGTTACTGATACGGGCGCAGTTGGCAGCCGGCAACTACAACGCCGCGGTGCGGGCGTTCGATCTGTTCCGCTGGCGCACCCTCGAGGCGTTCGGAACGGAACCATCCATCCGGTTCAACGAACTGGCACGTACAGGCAGTCTTGTCCTAAGCAGCTAGCCGCCGTCCCCGTTCTGCCGCGTTTTCCCGGTTATGCCGGGGCGAGCGACAGAGTCGGACAGGGTCGGCGGGGCCGGACAGTGCCTCAGGACCGGGTGCCAGTCGTTGACCGCAAATAGCTCAGGACGGCAAGCACCCTGCGGTGGTCCTCTGGCTCCGGGCGCAGCCCGAACTTTCCGAAAATGCTCCGCACGTGCGCCTCGACGGTGCGTTCACCCATGAACAGCACGGCGGCGATGGCGGAATTAGTGCGTCCCTCGGCCATCAGGGCGAGCACATCCTTTTCGCGCTCCGACAAGGCGTGGATCGGGTGGTCCCCGACGCCCGGGCGGGACACCATCCGGCTGACCATATCGGGATCGACGGCAGTCCCCCCGAAGGCCACCCGGCGCAGCACATCCAGGAAATCCTCGATATCGGAGACCCTCTCCTTGAGCAAATATCCCAGGCTTTTGGCGCTGCTGCCCAGCAGCGCCATGGCGTTCTCCGTCTCGACATACTGGGAAAGCAGCAATACCCCCGTACCAGGATAGTGGGCGCGGATAGTCTCGGCGGCCCGGATGCCTTCAACGGTGTAGGTGGGTGGCATCCGGATATCCACAATGGCAATGTCGGGCCGGTGGGAGGCGACCACAGACAACAGCTCGACGGCGTTGGCGGCCTCGCCCACGACGTCAAGACCCTCGGCGGTCAACAAGGCGGACAGTCCGCGCCGCAGCAGGGCCGAATCGTCAGCGATGGCAACCCGAAGGGTCATGGCACATCCTCCGCCGGATCGCTGACAAACGGCAGCCTGGCCCGGACCGTGGTTCCTTGACCGACGGGACTATGAACCTCCAGCGAGCCGCCCAGCGCGGCCGCCCGGTCAGCCAGCCCTAGCAGTCCTCCCTCAGACGAGGGGTCAGCACCTCCTATCCCGTCGTCGGAAATTGTGATCGACAGCTGCCCCGCGTCCGTGGCGACGGTTAGCTGGATCCGCGTGGCGCTGGCATATTTGACCGCATTCGTCACGGCTTCGGCGCAGATGAAATAGGCCGCCAATTCCACTGGTGGTGGTGGTTGATCGGGCAGGTCTGCGACAACCTGGATAGGCAACGGAACCCGCTCTGCGAGGGCGGTGACTGCTCCGATCAAGCCCCTCTCGCGCAGCGATGGCGGATAGACCCCCCGCGCCAGTTCGCGCAGTTCGACCAGGGCGTCCCTGAGTTCACGGCCTGCCTGCTCAATAAGGGCTCGGACATCCTCGGAACCGGTCAGCCGCTGTGCCCTCGAGAGCCCCAGAACGACGGCGACGAGCCGCTGCTGTGCGCCGTCGTGCAGGTCCCGCTCCAGTTGCCGGCGGCGGTGGTCCCCCGCGGTGACAATGCGCTCCCGGGAGCGGCGGACATCGATGAGTTGGTTTCTCAATTGTTCCTCCATCCGCTGGTTTTCCAGGCTTAACGCCGTTGCGCTGCGCAACGCGGCGAGCAGTTGCGGCTGTTCCCGCAGGGTTTCGTCGAACACCAGTGCGCCGAAGGGTGTCCCACGGCGTTCCAGGACCATGGCAGCACGTCCCGTTTCGCCGTCGGGCAGCATCCGCGGCATTCCGTGGTCGTCCACATACTGCTGCAGGGCTTCAGACCACTGCCACAGACTCAGAGTCGGGTCGTGAACGGACCGGCGCAGGGCCCTGACCAGCCCCTCGCTCAGAGGCGCCGCTCCGATCTCAACCATAAGATCGCCCAGCGTCCCGCGGGCGAACCGATACCTCCACAAGCCGAACAAAACTGCAAGAGGCACCATCGCCGTCGCCGGATACTGCCATAACAGCGCTGTATAGGATAGTGATCCGGACAGCTGCACGACGGCCAAGGAAATCCAGATCGTCGCGCCGGTTTTGACGATCACAGCCAGCCAGAGTGGAAGGAACACCGCCCGATAGGCAGGAGTGCCTGCGTGCCACCGATAAATGAGGACTGCGAAAATGGCCAGTCCCACACAGATTTGGAAAACACGCGCGGCATTACCGATCGCCGTGGTGGTGTCCGGACTGTCGCGGATCAGCAGCAGGTTCCTTGAGGTGGAGGTCCCGAAGGCGGTGTGCAGCGTTGGATCAAAGAAGGCCCAACCGGCCACCGCGATAAAAGCCCAGGAGACGTAGAAGAACACCACGAACGTCTTCTCCCACTGCGTGCGCAGGACGCCGGAGGGAAAACTGAGGGCCAGCTGCAGCAGCGGTGGCTGGTACATCAGCGTCAGGCTCACGCCGATCGTGAACGCGACCGGATCGTTGGATCGCCTGAGTCCACCTGCCAGCCACAACAGACCGGCCGCCACCAGCAGCACGCCGGGATTTCGGCTGGGACGGCTCCGCCAAGCAGTCATACCGGCAGCCACGAAGGCCAAGCCAACCCCTAGGAACATGGCGAGTTCAGCCACTGAGAATGGTGCGCGGGAACGATTTTCTCCCCACCGCAGGACCCCCTGGGCGTTCAGGCCCAAGGTTTTGGCCGGATCCTGCAGCGCGGCCGCAGTCCAGCCGACGCTGACCAGCACACCGAGCACCACCGCCGTGCTGATGGCGATCACCCAACACATCTGCCTGGAAGTCATTCCTGCGTCCGTCCGCCAAGGTTAAGCGTCCCACGTCACGAACCGGCGTGCCACTATCCGGACAAACCAGCCCCGCGCCGTCGCGGCGCAGATGGACTGGCCGGTTCCGGCGGCCGGATCGCTGCCGGCTGGCGTCTTCTGAAGCGGGGCGGCGCAGGTGGACCGGCCCCGTTCCGGCGGCCGGATCGCTGGCTAGCGTCTCCCGCCGCTGCGGCGGTGCAGGCGCGCCGCCATGGCCGTGGCACCGGCAAGGCCCGAAGCCAATGCCACCCCAAGGACTGCCAGGGCAAGACTGGAGGCAGAACGAGAGGTGTGAGGACGCACCGAATAGCTCTCCTCCGGCCGCCGACCCGGCATGGCCGGGTCGCCGTGGAGTGCGGCCGCCAGCAACTCCGCCAGGTGAATGCCCTGTCGTCCACCGGCCTCGCCCTGCTCAATCTGGGTCCGGCAGCTGAATCCATCGGCCAGCACGACGTCGTCGTCGTCAGCCGCGCGCAGTGCCGGGAAGAGCGCACGCTCACCGCATGCCTCCGAGACGTCGTAGTGGCCCTTTTCAAAGCCGAAGTTACCCGCCAGACCGCAGCAGCCGGAATCCAGCACCTGGGCATCAACACCCATCGCCTTCATCAGCGACAGATCCGCAGAAAATCCCATCACCGCGTGTTGGTGGCAGTGAGTTTGGATCAGCGCCCGCCGAGCCAGGGGCGGCGGTTGCCAGCCTTCGGTGTGCTGGGTGAGCACCTCGGCCAACGTCACGGTCTGTTGCCGCAGCCGCTGCACATCCGGGTCGGAGAGGAACAGCTCCTCCGCGTCCGAGCGGAACACCGCTGTGCAGGAGGGCTCAAGTCCGAGTATCAGCGTCCCGGCCTGCAGATAGGGAGAGAGCACCTGCACGGTGCGCCGGAGCACCTTTTTGGCAATGTCGAGTTGGCCAGTGGAGATCCACGTCAGGCCGCAGCAAACCGGGTCCTGCGGCACCACAACCCGCCAGCCGGCGTCCTCGAGGACTTCCACCGCCGCCTGCGCCACGTGCGGATGAAAGGAGTTGCTGAACGTGTCCGGCCACAGCACAATGTCGCCCCGAGAGCCTGCTCCGTGGGGCCCGCGAGCTTTGTACCAGGACTGAAATGTTTGGGTCGCGAACTGTGGAATTTGCCGCTCCGGGGCGATGGCAGCCAGTGCCTTGCCCGGTCCGGCGAGCACCGGTGCCTGCGAGAGCGCGTTGACGACGCGGGGCAGTCTGCTGGCGAGCTGCGCCCACAGGGGAAGCCAGCCCATCGAATAATGTGCCATTGGCCGCAGCCGCCCCGCGTAGTGGTGGCTGAGGAACTCGGCCTTATAGGTGGCCATATCCACGTTAACCGGGCAGTCCTTTTTGCAGCCCTTGCAGGACAGGCATAAGTCCAAAGATTCCAGGACCGCGGTGGAGCGCCAACCATCCTCGATCGGAGAATCGGCGTGCCCCTGCAGCATTTCAAACAGCAGGCGGGATCTTCCCCGGGGTGGAGTCTTCTTCCTCCCGCGTCACCATGTAGGAAGGGCACATCACGCCGCCTTCGTGGCGGCGGCACTTTCCAACACCGACACATCGCAGCACCGCTTTATCGAAACTTCCCTCATCGTGCGGAAAGGCGAAGTGCGTCGCCAGCTGCAGCGGTTCATAGTCCGTACCGAGCCTGAGGTTTTCATCGATCCGGTAGGGGGCAGCCATCTTGCCCGGGTTCATCCGGTTCTCCGGATCGAAAATAGCCTTGAATTGTGCGAAAGCCTGAATCAGCTCCGGGCCGTACATGATGGGCAGCAGCTCGGCCCTGGACTGACCGTCGCCATGCTCCCCGGATAACGATCCACCATAAGAGACCACCAGCCGGGCCGCCCGCTCCATGAACTGACGGAACGTCCCGATTCCGGCCGCGGTCACCAGATCAAAAGGGATGCGCGTGTGGATACAGCCCTGACCGTAATGCCCGTACAACGACGCGGCTTCGAATCCGAATTCGGCGTAGAGGGCTCGGAGGCCGCGCAGATAGTCGCCGATCTTTTCCGGCGCGACGGCGGAATCCTCCCAGCCGGACCACATATTGGGCAGGCCCGGCACTTGGGCGGTGGCCCCGAGTGCGGCCTCCCGGAGCTGCCACATCTGCTCCTGGGCAGCCACGCCGTCGAACACCGTCACTGTCGGCTGTGACGGGAAACCGTGCGCATCCTGCGCAAAACTGCGGGCAGCTTCCGCCGCTTCATCCGGCGTGTCTGCGCCAAACTGAACCAGCAGCCAGGCCTGCGGCCCATCCGGCAGTTGCTCAATGGCTTCGAGGTTAAGGCCCTTGGCCTGCTGGTAGCTGATCACCAGGGAATCGAATCCCTCGAGCGCCATCGGCCCGCTCTTCAGGACAACCGGAACGTCGTCGCCGCTGCTGCCTGAATCGGGGTAGCCAAGGAGCACTATGGCCCGCGCAGGCACCACGGGCATCAACCTCAGCTGGGCCCGGAGCACCAGCACGCAGGTGCTTTCGGAACCGACCAGGGCCTCAGGACTCCTGACATGGGATGGTCGATTGTCTAGCTGAACCTTGTAATCTCGGGTCTTTCGTTGGGCGACCGGCTTTTAATCCTCCCTCATTTGTTATATAATCTAGTAGAAGAAATGTTCGGTTGCTGAGGGGTGGGATCATGAGTG
>NZ_JADPVH010000106.1 GCF_026932795.1 Paenarthrobacter sp. Z7-10
TGCGTCTGTTGTTTGAGAACTCAATAGTGTGCCAAGTTTTGTCTTTACCGATTTATTTTATTGGTTGAGACTGTTGTTGCTGCCGTTGTGGTGGTGATGGCTTTTTTAGCTGGTTTCGAATTTAGTGCAGCCTGGCCCTGCTTTTTCCGTGGGGTTGTGGTTGTGTTTGTTGATACATCAACGGAGAGTTTGATCCTGGCTCAGGATGAACGCTGGCGGCGTGCTTAACACATGCAAGTCGAACGATGGTCCCAGCTTGCTGGGGGATTAGTGGCGAACGGGTGAGTAACACGTGAGTAACCTGCCCTTAACTTCGGGATAAGCCTGGGAAACTGGGTCTAATACCGGATATTCACTTTTCACCGCATGGTGGGGGGTGGAAAGATTTTTTGGTTTTGGATGGACTCGCGGCCTATCAGCTTGTTGGTGAGGTAATGGCTTACCAAGGCGACGACGGGTAGCCGGCCTGAGAGGGTGACCGGCCACACTGGGACTGAGACACGGCCCAGACTCCTACGGGAGGCAGCAGTGGGGAATATTGCACAATGGGCGCAAGCCTGATGCAGCGACGCCGCGTGAGGGATGAAGGCCTTCGGGTTGTAAACCTCTTTCAGTAGGGAAGAAGCGTAAGTGACGGTACCTGCAGAAGAAGCACCGGCTAACTACGTGCCAGCAGCCGCGGTAATACGTAGGGTGCAAGCGTTATCCGGAATTATTGGGCGTAAAGAGCTCGTAGGCGGTTTGTCGCGTCTGCCGTGAAAGTCCGGGGCTCAACTCCGGATCTGCGGTGGGTACGGGCAGACTAGAGTGCAGTAGGGGAGACTGGAATTCCTGGTGTAGCGGTGAAATGCGCAGATATCAGGAGGAACACCGATGGCGAAGGCAGGTCTCTGGGCTGTAACTGACGCTGAGGAGCGAAAGCATGGGGAGCGAACAGGATTAGATACCCTGGTAGTCCATGCCGTAAACGTTGGGCACTAGGTGTGGGGGACATTCCACGTTTTCCGCGCCGTAGCTAACGCATTAAGTGCCCCGCCTGGGGAGTACGGCCGCAAGGCTAAAACTCAAAGGAATTGACGGGGGCCCGCACAAGCGGCGGAGCATGCGGATTAATTCGATGCAACGCGAAGAACCTTACCAAGGCTTGACATGAATCGGAAAGGCCTGGAAACAGGTCCCCCGCTTGCGGTCGGTTTACAGGTGGTGCATGGTTGTCGTCAGCTCGTGTCGTGAGATGTTGGGTTAAGTCCCGCAACGAGCGCACCCCTCGTTCTATGTTGCCAGCGGGTTATGCCGGGGACTCATAGGAGACTGCCGGGGTCAACTCGGAGGAAGGTGGGGACGACGTCAAATCATCATGCCCCTTATGTCTTGGGCTTCACGCATGCTACAATGGCCGGTACAAAGGGTTGCGATACTGTGAGGTGGAGCTAATCCCAAAAAGCCGGTCTCAGTTCGGATTGGGGTCTGCAACTCGACCCCATGAAGTTGGAGTCGCTAGTAATCGCAGATCAGCAACGCTGCGGTGAATACGTTCCCGGGCCTTGTACACACCGCCCGTCAAGTCACGAAAGTTGGTAACACCCGAAGCCGGTGGCCTAACCCTTTATTGGGGGGGAGCCGTCGAAGGTGGGACCGGCGATTGGGACTAAGTCGTAACAAGGTAGCCGTACCGGAAGGTGCGGCTGGATCACCTCCTTTCTAAGGAGCACCGAGCACCTGGCAGCATGATGCATGTTGTGTTGTGGGGGTGTGAGGAGTTAAAGCCCATTGCGCAGGCGTTTGTTCTGCGGTGGGTGCTCATGGGTGGAATATTGACGGAATAGGTTTGTTTGTTGTTGGTGGCGGGTGTTTGAGTACTGCCTGGTCCTTTTGGGGGTTGGGTGTGGAAAGGGTGTTGTTCCTGTTGCTGGTGGTGGGTGGATCGTTTGGCACACTGTTGGGTTTTGAGGCAACAGGTTTCTTCGTGTTCTGCATGCTTTGGTGTGTGGGGTGTGGGGGGTTTGTTGGTTTCTGTTTTCCTGGGCGTGCCCTGTTCATCGTTGGTGGTGGGTGGGGGCGTGTTGGGGTTGTTGTTTGAGAACTACATAGTGGACGCGAGCATCTTATATTAAGAAGCAATTTCCAATTTATGAACCTGGATCTGTTGCTGCCGCATCTTTTGGGGTGTGGTGGTGGTGGTTTTCGTGGTTCTCTCGAGTTGAGTGTTTTTTGATCTTTTGTGGTCAAGTTTTTAAGGGCGCACGGTGGATGCCTTGGCATTAGGAGCCGAAGAAGGACGTAGGAATCTGCGATAAGCCTCGGGGAGTTGATAACCGAACGGTGATCCGAGGATGTCCGAATGGGGAAACCCCGCCACGGGTTGTGAGACTGCGTGGTGACCTGCAGCTGAACACATAGGCTGTGTGGGGGGAACGTGGGGAAGTGAAACATCTCAGTACCCACAGGAAGAGAAAACAATAGTGATTCCGTTAGTAGTGGCGAGCGAACGCGGATCAGGCTAAACCGGTTCCATGTGTGATAGCCGGCGGGCGTTGCATGGTCGGGGTTGTGGGACTTTCCGTACTGGTTCTGCCGGACTGGTGGGGTGTGAGTGTAGGCATAGGTGAACGGTTTTGAATAGCCGGCCGTAGAGGGTGGTAGCCCCGTAACCGAAATGTTTGTACACCGCCTGGGGAGTATCCCAAGTAGCACGGGGCCCGAGAAATCCCGTGTGAATCTGTCAGGACCACCTGATAAGCCTAAATACTACCTAATGACCGATAGCGGACAAGTACCGTGAGGGAAAGGTGAAAAGTACCCCGGGAGGGGAGTGAAACAGTACCTGAAACCGTGTGCCTACAAACCGTCGGAGCAAGTCTGATTCTTGTGACGGCGTGCCTTTTGAAGAATGAGCCTGCGAGTTAGTGTTACGTCGCGAGGTTAACCCGTGGGGGGAAGCCGTAGCGAAAGCGAGTCTGAATAGGGCGAGTGAGTGGCGTGATCTAGACCCGAAGCGAAGTGATCTACCCATGGCCAGGTTGAAGCGACGGTAAGACGTCGTGGAGGACCGAACCCACTTCAGTTGAAAATGGAGGGGATGAGCTGTGGGTAGGGGTGAAAGGCCAATCAAACTTCGTGATAGCTGGTTCTCCCCGAAATGCATTTAGGTGCAGCGTTGCGTGTTTCTTGCTGGAGGTAGAGCTACTGGATGGCTAATGGGCCCTACAAGGTTACTGACGTCAGCCAAACTCCGAATGCCGGTAAGTGAGAGCGCAGCAGTGAGACTGTGGGGGATAAGCTTCATAGTCGAGAGGGAAACAGCCCAGACCACCAACTAAGGCCCCTAAGCGTGTGCTAAGTGGGAAAGGATGTGGGATTGCGAAGACAACCAGGAGGTTGGCTTAGAAGCAGCCATCCTTAAAAGAGTGCGTAATAGCTCACTGGTCAAGTGATTCCGCGCCGACAATGTAGCGGGGCTCAAGTACACCGCCGAAGTTGTGGATTTCGGATTTGTGGTAAGCCTTCGTGGTTCAGCCGTCCGGAGTGGTAGGGGAGCGTCGTGTGGGCAGTGAAGTCGCGGTGTAAACCAGTGGTGGAGCCTACACGAGTGAGAATGCAGGCATGAGTAGCGAAAGACGGGTGAGAAACCCGTCCGCCGAATGATCAAGGGTTCCAGGGTCAAGCTAATCTGCCCTGGGTAAGTCGGGACCTAAGGCGAGGCCGACAGGCGTAGTCGATGGACAACGGGTTGATATTCCCGTACCGGCGAAAAACCGCCAATACTGATCGGGTGATACTAACCGCCAGAAGCATGACCGCCCACCCTTGTGGTGACGTGGTTTTTTGTGGATCGCGGGACCTGAGCCCGGGAGGTAAGCGTATTAACAGGTGTGACGCAGGAAGGTAGCCAAGCCGGGCGATGGTTGTCCCGGTCTAAGGATGTAGGGTCAGTGATAGGCAAATCCGTTGCTGTGTCTTTGATGACGTGCCTGAGATCTGATGGGACCCCTTTATCGGGGAATTTGGTGATCCTATGCTGCCTAGAAAAGCATCGGCGCGAGGTTTTAGCCGCCCGTACCCCAAACCGACACAGGTGATCAGGTAGAGAATACTAAGGCGATCGAGAGAATTATGGTTAAGGAACTCGGCAAAATGCCCCCGTAACTTCGGGAGAAGGGGGGCCCCAACCTTGAACGGACTTCGCGTCCGGGAGGGGATCAGGGCCGCAGAGACCAGGGGGAAGCGACTGTTTACTAAAAACACAGGTCCGTGCGAAGTCGCAAGACGATGTATACGGACTGACTCCTGCCCGGTGCTGGAAGGTTAAGAGGACCGGTTAGCCTGTAAGGGCGAAGCTGAGAATTTAAGCCCCAGTAAACGGCGGTGGTAACTATAACCATCCTAAGGTAGCGAAATTCCTTGTCGGGTAAGTTCCGACCTGCACGAATGGAGTAACGACTTCCCCGCTGTCTCAACCATAAACTCGGCGAAATTGCAGTACGAGTAAAGATGCTCGTTACGCGCAGCAGGACGGAAAGACCCCGAGACCTTTACTATAGTTTGGTATTGGTGTTCGGAGTGGCTTGTGTAGGATAGGTGGGAGACGTTGAAGCTTGGACGCCAGTTCGGGTGGAGTCATCGTTGAAATACCACTCTGGTCACTTTGGACATCTAACTTCGGCCCGTAATCCGGGTCAGGGACAGTGCCTGATGGGTAGTTTAACTGGGGCGGTTGCCTCCTAAAGAGTAACGGAGGCGCCCAAAGGTTCCCTCAGCCTGGTTGGCAATCAGGTGTCGAGTGTAAGTGCACAAGGGAGCTTGACTGTGAGAGAGACATCTCGAGCAGGGACGAAAGTCGGGACTAGTGATCCGGCGGCACATTGTGGAATGGCCGTCGCTCAACGGATAAAAGGTACCTCGGGGATAACAGGCTGATCTTGCCCAAGAGTCCATATCGACGGCATGGTTTGGCACCTCGATGTCGGCTCGTCGCATCCTGGGGCTGGAGTAGGTCCCAAGGGTTGGGCTGTTCGCCCATTAAAGCGGTACGCGAGCTGGGTTTAGAACGTCGTGAGACAGTTCGGTCCCTATCCGCTGCGCGCGCAGGAAATTTGAGAAGGGCTGTCCTTAGTACGAGAGGACCGGGACGGACGAACCTCTGGTGTGTCAGTTGTACTGCCAAGTGCATCGCTGATTAGCTACGTTCGGATGGGATAACCGCTGAAAGCATCTAAGCGGGAAGCTCGCTTCGAGATGAGATTTCCATGCACCTTGTGTGTGAGAGGCCCCCAGCCAGACCACTGGGTTGATAGGCCGGATGTGGAAGCGGGGACTAAAGACCCGTGAAGCTGACCGGTACTAATAGGCCGATAACTTACACCACACACCCGCCTGGGGTGAAGCGACTTCAAACGCTTCCCCCGAGAAGGGCGGGTATAAAGAACGAGACTGTTTGCGTCCACTATGTGGTTCCCAACCAACAACCCTTTGAACATGTGTTCCAGGGTTGTGGTTGCCGGAACCGGTATCCACAACACCACCCACAAATCCCATACCCCTGTTACCTGGGGTGGTGCGGGTTGGTGGTGGGGTAATAATTTTACAGTGAACAATTTTACAGCGAACATTATTGTTGTAACCACAGATTTCCGTATCGCCGCACCAGGAACCCCCACGGGTTTGCCTCAGGAGTGTGGTGGTGGTGGAGGAAGAGTTACGGCGGTCACAGCGTGGGGGAAACGCCCGGTCCCATTCCGAACCCGGAAGCTAAGACCCACAGCGCCGATGGTACTGCACTCGTGAGGGTGTGGGAGAGTAGGACACCGCCGGACAACCATTAAGAAAAAGGGCAGGAGCCCCGCACCATGTGCGGGGCTC
>NZ_JADPVH010000107.1 GCF_026932795.1 Paenarthrobacter sp. Z7-10
AGGCACCGCAACGACCAAGCCCGCGCCCACGAGACCTACTGGGAATAGCACCGCGGCGGCCCGGGCACCCGCCCGGGCCGCTACCACCTCGTCAGAACCGCGCTACCAACTACATGGACTGGCGCTACCATCTGGCGCTGCTCGCCACTGTGGCTCCCCCATCGAACGTATTCACCTGACCAGGGTATGTGACCGCTGGGCCATCAGGGTGCACAGAAGAATGGACAGGCCTGCGAGCGTCAACGTCGCTGCTGGGATTGGACTACGACGACATATTTCGATGGCTGATCGGTTCCCGGATAACCAGCGGACGGCTGTGGGAACCATCGACCTAACAGATCTTCCATCTAAGGGCATGCGAAGCGCCTGAGCCGCCCTCTGCGAGCCAGTCCCGCATCGGGGATCTCCTCGGCTATCCTCGTCTATGTGACTCCTGAAACTGAAACCCAAGCACAACCACTGCTATGGAACCCCAGCGGCGATAACTTAGTCGTCAAGGGCGACAACCTGGATTTTCTCAAGTCTCTGCCGGACGAGAGCTTCCGCCTGATCTACATCGACCCTCCGTTCAATACCGGCAAGGTGCAGACGCGTCAGACGATGAAGAATGTCAGGTCTCTGACGGGGAACCGCGTCGGATTCAAAGGTCAAACTTATGACACTGTCAAGGGAATTGCTTACGGATACAACGACTCCTTCGGCGAGTATTGGGAATTTCTGGAACCACGGCTTGAGGAGGCGTGGCGGCTACTAACTGAGGATGGCACGCTCTACCTCCACCTGGATTACCGTGAAGTTCATTACGCGAAAGTCTTGCTTGATGCTCTTTTCGGACGTGAAAGCTTCCTGAACGAGATTATCTGGGCCTATGATTATGGCGCGCGTTCAAAGAAGAAGTGGCCAGCCAAACACGATAATATACTCGTGTACGTGAAAAATCCGGACAAATACTTTTTCAATAGCTCAGAAGTGGACCGCGAGCCATACATGGCGCCCGGACTTGTCACGCCAGAAAAGGTTGCTCTAGGTAAATTGCCGACCGATACATGGTGGCACACGATCGTGTCCCCGAACGGCAAGGAAAAGACGGGGTACCCTACGCAGAAACCACTTGGTATTTTGAGGCGGATCATCCAGGCGAGTAGTGAACGCGGAGATTGGGTACTAGACTTCTTTGGCGGCAGTGGAACGACGGGTGCCGCAGCCCAGGAACTCGATCGGAAATTCGTTCTGGTGGACCAGAATCCTGAAGCGATCGATGTTATGAAGAAGCGTCTGGGTAACGGCACGCTCAGTTCGGCAGTGATATTCGCAGAATCAGAACCATCGTCCACCCAGGTCAAGCCGGCTATCGAAGAGGTCACCGCATGACAACGGCGATTGACGATTCCGACGTCCAAATTCTGGCAGCCCTGTCCGCATCGTTGGCACCTGGCTACGCCAGGGCTGTAGACGACCCCTGGATTGGCAGTCCCTTTGAGTGGATTCTCAAGGTTCCATCAAGAACCAAAGGGGCGCTCGGGGAGGCGCTAGTGTCTGGTTGGGCCGCGGCAAAGGGTTTTGACGTAATACGTTCCCGGAACAGTGACGCGGACCGGGTGATCAATGGACACAGGATCGAGATCAAGCTGTCCAGTCTTTGGAGGAGCGGCGGTTTCAAATTTCGGCAAATTCGGGACCAGGAATATGACTATTGCTTTTGCATCGGAATCTCCCCGTTTGACGCGCAGGCTTGGCTCCTTCCGAAAGCTCTTTTACAAGAGCACGTCATCGGACACATGGGGCAGCACACGGGCGCTTCGGGAACAGACACGTCGTGGTTAGGCTTCCAGAGTGACCGGCCATACGAATGGATGGAGCCATACGGCGAGCGACTGGCCGATGTCGCCCAGTTGCTCAAGTCGAACGGTCCGGGTGTCTACTAGAAAATTTGTCTGCTGCTGCTTGTTGGCCAGTCATTTGGCGGGCTCTAACGGCGACGCGAACCATCAGCTGGTGGAGGCTTTGTCGCGCTGAGATCGGGCCTCGACGATACGGTCAATGGCGAGGAGACACGCCGGCGAAATCAGCGTGGCGGCTCCGACAGCGGAGAGACCGGCAGAGACGGCTCACCGCTTGCCCCAATCGTGTAGCCAGCACCGTGGTCGCAATGTGCAGCGAAGGGAAGAATACATATTAGCCTGTTTGGCAGCCGTGTCGGTCATCGGTTTCTATAATGCCTTACCTATGTTTCGTCTACAGGAGATCGCGTATCGGCGTTCCCGTGAGAAGGTGGGACTGGTGCCGTTTCGAAGCGTGTCTCGAGCCGCAAAGACAAGAGGCAGAAGGGGCCGTGCTCACTGACGGGCTGTATTCAGGAGCGGCCACGCAGATCCATGATCGTCGGTTGCCCGCCGCCGGCGCTTTGCGCCTTGATGTCCCTGACGCTGCATATACTCCTATGCATGCCACTTCAAGGATCGCTGCCGACTGTTTCCCTACTTGTTAGCGATCTCGACAATACGCTCTGGGACTGGTTCCACGCCTGGTACGCCTCGTTTGATGCGCTCCTGGAGGGGCTGGTTCGGGAACTGGGCGTGGGCCGAGAGCAGCTGGAAGGCGAAATTCGAACGGTGCATCAGTTGCGAGGAACTTCCGAATATTCGTGGCTCCTCTATGAACTTCCCTCGGTAGCGGACTTCTGCGGAGACAAGGATCCCTTTGTAATATTCAGAGAGGTGCTTCACAAGCAAAACTCAGCTCGTCTTCACGAAACACGCTTGTACGAAGGCGTTCTGGAAACCCTGCGAGCAGTCAAAAGTGCTGGCGTTCCCATCGTCGCCTATACGGAGGCACAGTCGTATTGGACTAAATGGCGGATAACGAAACTTGGGCTGGACGGGATTATCGACGCTCTCTACTCATCTTCTGACCACGACGCGCCAAAGGACATCTCTCCCGCGGAGAAGCGTTTCGACCCGGCTGCGGATATGTCCTTGAAAAGGACAGACCACCGTCACGTCCACGGTGGCATCATCAAGCCGAGTCCTGTGATTCTTCAAGACATCCTCAGCCAGTTCGACGTTCCGCTGGATCAGGTGCTATACATCGGTGACAGTTTGATGAAAGACGTGGCGATGGGACAGGCGGTAGGCGTTATGGACGCACATGCAGAGTATGGGGTAGCCATCGAAAAGCCCGCCTACGATCAGCTCCGGCGAGTTTCGCACTGGACGCAAAAGGACATCGAAAGCGAACGCCTCGCCGCTGTCGAAACCACGCCAAAACCGACCTATGTCATGACCAAGGGATTCTATGAGATTCTTCAGCAGTTCAACTTCCGCGCTCAGTCCGGCCGCTCTCAGCGAAGAGGAAAAGAAACTACTTTTGGAGGCATGGAAAAAGCCATTGACGTGCAACAGCACTTCAACGATCTGAGTTGGCGCATCCGTGCCCTATGGCTTACTGCACTGACCTTCGTGCTCGGAACCACATTCTTGGCTTATGGGGACTCCAAGCCGGTGACCATGGGGTTTCTGGGCGACAAACCGCCCAGCCTAGTTATTCCCGCGTTGGGGCTGTTCTTATGGGCGGCGTTTAGGTTTGTAGACGCCGCCTGGTATCACCGCCTACTCGTGGGTTCGGTCATTGAAGGTATCCGACTTGAGAAGGTGCTTACACTCGGGGGCACGGAAATTAGTCTAACGAAGGCAATCGGCGACAACAGTCCTCTGTCAACGGTTCTCGGCGTCATGCACTCTAAACACAAGCTGAACGCTTTTTATCTTCTCGGAGGCCTGCCTCTGTTCGTTACAATTGCTTTTTTGCTCTCGAGGTGACAGCGTCGTTTCCTGGCGAGTCCCATGCCAACGCCGAAGAGAGCTATCCGGAATGAGCTGGACTTCAAGGCCTAGGAGTGCGCTGAACGAATGGTTATTGGGGTGACGCAGCAAGGCTCACTACGCCGTGTTGTCTGATGCAAGCTGGACCTGGCTAGGCTGGATGCCCGGACTAGTGGCAAAACTACTGCCGAGGGGAGGCGGCGGCGCGGTCCCGGCCCCGGGACTTCGACCGCGACGGCTGGATGGGCCAGGCCTTCCAGTGCGCTCGGAGCGCCATCGTTGCAACCGCCTCGGCTGCCGCCGGCTCCCGTGCCAGACCCGTGAGGGGACCGTCGTCGTGCCTGCCGCGGACCGTCCCGCTACAGACTTCCGCGCCGCGGACGGACTGTCCCACCTGCGCGGCACTGGAGGAGACGGTGCGTGGGGGTCTGCTGGCGCCGCCTACGGCTACGGCGCGGTCCCCTTCGAGTGGCGCCCGGACCTGCACCGCTGGCCCGGACTGCGCGCGCGCCCTGATGATGCTGGGCATGGAACTGGCCCGCGGCGAG
Source organism: Paenarthrobacter sp. Z7-10 (assembly GCF_026932795.1). Taxonomy (GTDB): domain Bacteria; phylum Actinomycetota; class Actinomycetes; order Actinomycetales; family Micrococcaceae; genus Arthrobacter_M. The sequence continues at coordinate 4,370 of NZ_JADPVH010000107.1, forward strand.
GGCCAACTCCATTCCGAATGGCCCCGGGCTCAGGACTCCTGACATGGTCATTTAATTTGTGAGTGGCGCTGCCGTCATTTGATCTCGAATCGTAGGATTCGGTTCGAGCCCGGGTAGCGGGTCTCGGTGGTGGTGAGGTGGTTGCAGAGCTCACTGACCGCGGTGGTTGCCCGTCGGG
>NZ_JADPVH010000108.1 GCF_026932795.1 Paenarthrobacter sp. Z7-10
CATCGACTGGTATAACCACCGGCGTCTCCACGGAGAGATCGGCTACATGCCGCCCGTGGAAGCAGAAACCAATTACTACTCAAATCTGCCCGCCATCAAAACGATGGAACGGGTCTAACTAACCCTCCACCAAACCCGGGGCTTGACATCAGCGTCGGCCCAGCCCCAGAAACTGCGCGCGAGCTCGGCGGTCACGACCGACAAACATCCGCATCTCTTCCATCACGGCCGGGAGCCGCAGGGTTGCGGCCCCCTCCACCATCGAGGTCAGGGCGGACGTCCGGGGTTCTCGTTGCGGGTGTTGAAGTCCCTGCGCAGGTGTAGTTGATGCAGGGTGTGGGTAGGGGGTTTAGTTGTTAAGGCCGGCGGCGTAGCGGTTGCTGATCTGGGTGGGTGCGAGGGCGCTGTTGTAGACGGCGGCGAAGCGCAGGCTGCCGTTGAAGAATTTGTTGGCCGGTGCTGAGCGCCATTCGGTGTTGATTCGGTCGTCGCCGATTTTCCAGTAGCCCTGGTAGTTCCGGGCGGTCGTTGTTGCTGGATCGGCAGCAGCGTTTTGCCCGTCGATATACAGGATCATTCCGTTTGTTGAGAGTGTGACAATGGCTTGGTGCCAGGACCCATCGTTGTAGGCTTTGGGACTGATGACCGTTTTCGGGGAGACGGGCGTGGCTTCGAGCAGGGACGTGCGCCGCCTGCTGTGTTCCCGGGATGCCACCGTTCTGCAAGGACATGAAGGGGACTGCGAGGGATCCGCCGGAATTTAGTGGCTACAAATACTGGTGCAAGAGAGAGGGCCGCGGCCCGGGAACATGATGATCCCCGGGGCCGTGGCCCCACCTAACTTCGGCTTGAATGCTAGTTGCGCACTCCCGAGCTGGAGTAACCGATCTGAATCTTCGAGCCCGTCGGCAGGGACCCGCGTGCCTGGTTCAGGACGATCTGGATCATGGTGACCGTGACGCTCGAGGACGTCTTGACCACCTTGTGCAGCGTGACCTCGCCGAGTCCCGGCACCTGAACCACCGTATTGGGGGCAACGGAGGCTTTGATCGCGGTAAACCCGGTGATCTTCAGGTTAGTGAAGGTTGACGTATCGGTCAGGGTCACTGTGCCGCCCGAGGGGGCACGGCTGGCCGAGGTTTCCGCCTTGATGGCGTCGACCGTGACCAAACCATTGAGGACGTTCAATCCCGCTACCGTGTTGGTCACGGAAACCTTGAGCGTGGGCGTCAATATTCCCGTGGTGTTGGTCGTGGCCGCACCCGCCGTCAGGACACCGGAGATGGTGGCCCCGGCGACGTTCGCCGTACTGGTTCCGCCTGAGCACTTTACGGGCGCGTAGGCCGTTGCGCCGGATCCCACCAGCCCGTTCAGCAGCGACGCCTTTGTGCTGAAGCCGTTACCCGTGAGGTAGCCGGCCTGCGGTGGCGTGAGCCGGGCAGTGCTGACGCCAAGCCGGATGTCCGTGCCGATCTTGAGGCCGGGTAGGCCGGACTTGAGGATCTGGACCCGCAAAGCGGCGGTGGACACCTGATACGTGCCGTTGACCAGTCTTTTGTCCTGACCGTTGAGCGTGATCGTGCCGAGCGAGCCAAGCAGGGGGACCTTGAGGTCGATGATGGTGTTGGGGGCCGGGCTAACGCCAATCGGCAGACCCAACACCTTGAGGTTGACAATCGTCGTCCGGTTGGTGCCTGAGAACGCGCCCGTGGTGCTCTTGTCGGCCGAGCTCGTGGACGTGATGGCGCCGGCCGTGATCAGTCCACCCAGCAGGTTGGCTCCTGCTACCGTTGAATTCGCTTCGGCCCGTTTGCCCGTGGTCGTCAGGAGCGTCTTGACGCTTGTCACGGCAACACCGACCGTTGGGATATTCGCGGCCGCAACGTTATTGGTGGACGTTTTGCCGGTGGCCGAGGTGCAGGAGATGCTCGAGTAGGCCGTCGGACCCGAGACGAGGGACCTGTCAGCATTGACAATGTATGACCCATAGGCCGAGACCGAGAACCCCGTCTGAACCTGCGTGGGCGTGATGCTGGAGTCCGTAGCTTGGGCTGAGCCGAGAGGACCCGCAGCCACAAGCGTAAGCGCTCCCATGAATGCACCCAGTAATTGTTTCATTTTTCTCCCCAGAAGAATTCCACAAGATCTACTATCTTGTAGTGCTCACACGGTACGCCTGGCTTGAGGTGTGTCAAGGGGTACCAGGAGACTCACGAATAGTGCTCGCGAAGTGGGATGCGTGCCTCAATTAGGAATAGGTTTCTAAGACGCTGAGATGTACAGGGAGCGTGCCCGGGGGTGCGGTTAAGGAAACGTTCGGCAGTCCGGAGTCTTATTGCCCCGATTCGGAGAGGTAGCAGCTACCATTTTTGGATGCTTCAACGACAGATTGGCGATTCGTCCCTGACCGTTTCGGCCCTCGGTTTCGGGGCCGGCCATATCGGCGGCCCGGATTTGGATGAACGGGCTGCGCATGCGTTGTTGGACCGGGTTCTTGATCTGGGAATTACTTTCATTGACACGGCCCGCGGCTATGGGGCCTCGGAGGAACGGATCGGCAAGTGGCTGCCCCGGCACCGCGGTTCCGTGGTGCTTTCCACGAAAGTCGGCTACGACGTCCCCGGGGAGGAGGACTGGACCGCCGGCGCTGTTCGAGGCGGGGTCGAGCAGGCCCTGAGGGTGCTGAAGACGGACGTGATCGATGTGGTTTTCCTTCACTCGTGCACGCTTTCCGTCCTTGAAGGGGGAGAAGCGGTCGAGGCATTGCTGGCCTGCCGTGAGGCCGGAAAGATCCGGATCGCCGGATACAGCGGGGAAAACGACGAACTGGCCTGGGCGGCTGGGGCTGGGGCCTTCGATGTGCTGCAGACCTCCGTGAACCTGTTCGACCAGGCTTCCCTTCGCCGGACCCTGCCCGCTGCCAGTGAACATGGCCTGGGTGTGGTTGCCAAGCGGCCGCTGGCCAACGCCCCTTGGCGTTGGCGTGAACGCCCGGACGGCGTTTATGGTGAGACATACTGGGACCGTCTCCAGAAGATGAATTTGCGCCCCCTGGCAGATGATTGGGTCGGAACCGCCCTGGGGTTCTCCGCGTTCACTCCCGCGGTCAGTACCGCTATCGTCGGCACGTCCCGGCCAAGCAACCTCACCGCCGCTGCCGCAGCTATCGCCAGGGGGCCTCTTTCTGCTGCCGAACGGCAACGATGGGAACAAGCCTTCAACCCCCGTGCAGGGGAATGGGCAGGAGAAATCTGACCCGCTGGGTCTTGATCGCTCCAAGCGCATTGGCACCGCTTCCCGGATCGGGCCCCAAGCCAGTGCCGCATTCGTGTCTGCTCCTGCTGGTCATTCGTCGTCGGGTGTGGACGCAGAGGGGGGAGGGCGGAATCGGCGTGCACATCACCCCCGCTCGGGCGGCTTACGGGTTTGTGCCCTTTGCGTGCATCCGGTCCTGAAGGGTGAAGGCCAGGGAGCCCTTGGCCGGTACCGTCAAGCTCGCGAAGCTGGGTGAAGCCGGCCCTGCCGTAGAGCTGTGCGTGGCGGTGAACCATTTTTCGATTCCGGGTATGCCGATGAGGATCAGGGCTACGTTGTCCGGTCGTAGCGGTCGCGCAGCAGCTCCAGGGCAGTGGTGTTGAGGCACTCGGATTCGTCAATGATGAGCAGCTCCAGATGGTCTCCGCCGCGGTTGCTGGTTTGCTCGAGTTCGGCGTGGATCTGTCTGGGCGAAATGAACACCGCAGGGGGGTGTAGAAGACCCCGAGGTGTTTCCCGCAGGCCTCCGGTGGGACTTGGACCGCATGGAGATTGAAAAAAAACTTCCCCTGGTTTCCACGCCGGGCCTTATGGTGATGGTAACCACAAAGGGGTAATGGATATGGCGAACACCAAAGGTAAAGACACGACAACGGAGGGCATGCATGGCTCCTCCCGTGGTGGCACCGAGGGTTTGGCTCCGGGAGAGGTCACCAGGGACGCCAAAGGGTTGGGAGCAATGTTGGGAGATGCTGACCGTTCCAGCCTTGATGATCCGGTCCTGGCTCCGGGAACGGCGGACGCGGCCGCCATTGAAGATATGAAGAACAACCTCACCGTCTACGAAGACGAAAACGGCCAACATTATGCCCAGGACAACCCAACTCCTCCGTAAGCTGCCTTCAACGAAACGGAAACCATCAGGTCGAAGTCTGTTCCGTCTGGGCCGCTTCTGGTGCGGCTCGTCGGGGTTAGCCTCCCTCTTTCATGAGGGGCGGAGCCCAGGGGTGTGTTTAAAAGGCAGAAGGTGCCTCTGACCTGCGAAAATAGTAGTTACCAAACAGCTATTTCGAACAGACCTTTGAGGCACCTTCCAAGTGAAGAATTCTACCGGCTTTT
>NZ_JADPVH010000109.1 GCF_026932795.1 Paenarthrobacter sp. Z7-10
TCGATTTCGCCTGTGGGACAGCGCCAGTTCCGGTCGATCACCTTAATTCCCCGGTCTTCAAGAAAATCAGCGGCCAATAGCTCACCACGCCGACCAAGCAAATCCTTCGCTTTCATGAGCACCTCCACCACCAGCGTGGAGCACCACCGTCAACGGTAAAAGACCAACCACGGTCCATGTGCGGAACTAACCTCCACCCCTCAGAGGTAGAGGAACAGTGAGGTTAGCTTCGTTTTGGGGACCCTAAGTTAGCGGGATCGTTGGATTCTGCGGGAAGGTGTTCTCATAAGTGCTGCTCGTCGAAAATTCACAACGGGGGGTCGGGGCAAGGCTGCAGGGACCGCGTCCAACCGGTCTGCAGGCAGGACTTTCACGGCCGAGTTCAAACATGCCATCGACCAGGAATACGAGGCGGCACCAAACGGGTTCAAGGGCGCGGTGCTGCGCCGGGAAGGGCTCAATGATCCCCATATCCAGGAGTGGCGGGCTGCGCTCGATGCGGGCACGCTCGAGAAGCCGGCAGCACCCTGGGGCCAGCCGAAGAACACGACCGAGCGGACCCAAGCGAGCGGACAGATAGGGCCCTCATTGAAGGACCAAAGTCAGAGTCGGGCGAGCACCGGTTATTGGATCACGCCGAGTTGTCGACGGAAGGGCGCCGCTTCCAGTATCCTGCGGGCATTGTGATGCTGGGCACTGGCTCAACCGGAAATTGAGAGGCTCGAGCTCTATATCGAACCTTGGAACGAGGATCCGTGATGCGTTCGGAAAACAACGGCTTTGACCGTGAAGGGCTATTGCGCAGCTGGCAGGCGGTCAGTGGCCAGAGAAAAGACAAGTACCTGTATTCACGGCTTTCCTAAGCCCAGGCATCTGTGATCGGCATCAGCGCCAGCCACTCGCCGGGTTCGTTAAGCGTTCCTCTTGCGGGTCCCAGTGAGTCCCCCTCTAGTCGCTGGGAAATATTCGTAATACGATTGTCTGCATGGAACGCAAGATGCACGGACGCGAGGTCTCGGAGGCCGAGATCGATCAGTGGGTTGAGGAAGCCGAGGCTGGTTACGACGTCGAGGATCTGAAGGCGCGGATGGGGCGTCCTGCCCGGGGCGCGGAGGCGTCGCAGGTCGTTCCCGTACGGCTGACGGTCCAGGAGCTTGCAGCGGTAATGGCGAGGGCCGAGCGCGAGCACCTCAACCGCTCCGATGCGATCCGGGCCGCCCTGGCCGCTTGGTCGCACGCGGCGTGATCGTCCGCCGCTCCGCACTCAAGCACGGGATAAGCTCCGTGGACGGGATCGAGGCAGCGACTTGGCCACTGGTATCGGTTCCCCTGGACGATGATGACCCGTGCAGGTTCCTTCCTCTCGGCTTCGATTCCCAAGGCCGGCTGCTGGAACTCGTGGTGCTGGTCTGGGACGACGGAAGCGAAGAACTCATCCATGCGATGAAATGCCGCCCCCAATACCTTGGGATGCTCGGCTAGCACTATCTCGCCCAACCATCGGGACCGACGCGACTGTGCGGCCACCGATCGCTTTGAGAAACGCCGCGCCGTAGCAGGCGGGCTGAGGGTTCCCTTTGCGGCAGGGGTGACTCCCATCCGAAAGCGTTGCGTTTCGTATACTCGTTTCATAAGCTTCGCTCATGGTGCCTATGAAGCCTCCTCCGCGCAACAAGACACTACTCATCCTGGTCATGGCTGCCTGTGTCATGAACGCCGTTGGTCAAGTCCTGACAATCACTACACCGGGGACTCATGTTCCGTCATGGTTTCTCCTGATTGGTATCGCGCTCCTGTTTGCCGTAGTGGCAGTAATCTACGTTCGCCAAGACAACGACCCGGGTTCTCCGCCCAATCGATCCTAAAGAGTATTTCGCCGGGGCTGGCGACCGTTGAGCCCCACCAAGGCCAGTGAGAAGGCTCGACCCATTGCCACTAGCCCACCCCTTGCAGGTGCTCGACGACAGATCCGGGGCGCCGTCGTCGAGCACGCCCAACGCGTCAATACGCGTGTGCGGCAGGAAGACGGCATGATCCCGGGACCAGAGCACCGCCAAGGTTTGCAGCCGCACCAGTTTCGCGGCAGTAATCGCCTCCAAACGGGTGGCCGTAACGCAGGGTCCGGCGGGCCAGGACCGGTCCGGCCTGATCCGCCGGGCCGGTCCTGGGTCCCGCCAACTTGTCCGGCTGCCTGCCGGACAGTCATCCCTGCTTAGTTAGCGGACGACGATCACCTTACCCACCACGCCCATGTAGTCGTGAAGCGCGCAGATATAGTTGAAGGTACCGGTTTTTTTGAACGTAACAGCGAACTTTCCGCCCGGAGGGATGATTCCCGAGTTGAGATCGCCGCCCCTGAAATGGCCCGGATTGCCTGAAGGCACAAATACATTGGCCGGCTCAGTGCCGAACGTCACTGTGTGCGGCGCACCCATTCCAGGGTTGCTGAACCACACGGTGTCTCCCCGGTGGATTGTCACCGTCGGCCGGACGAAGCGCATGACCATCGCAATGCCGTCATCGCCGCCGGTCAAGACCTTATGGTTCCTGGCCTGCGTTGACTCATAGAAAATGCGCGCGAATCATTTAGGAATGCGCGCGTAGCGGTGTGCCTGTCCGGTCCGGTTCGCCGGTGGCGGTAGGCCTTCGACTATGGAGCTGACAATGAGTCAACGCAAGGCTGTGACGAAGAGGCTGGCATTGGAATATCGGCGGGCCTCCAAGACCGGGAAGGGCTTGATCCTTGATCAGGTGTGCGGGCTCAACGGGTGGCACCGCAATCATGCCCGTAAAGCTCTCACTGCGGCGTTGAGCATCCGGGCGGTCAAGCCGCGGCCGCCGAAGCCCCCGCTCTACGGCGAGCCGGTGATGAAGTCGCTGCGGCTGTTGTGGGCGGTGCAGGGCACCCCGTGCGGCCGGCTGCTCGCGGCGGCGCTGCCGGACCTGGTGCCGCGGTTGCGCCGGCTCAAAGAGCTGAAAATCGACGATGACTGCGCGGCCCTGCTGCTGAAGATTGCCCCCGCCACCATCGACCGCAGACTCAAGGCCGCCCGGGCCAAACTCGATCCGCGGGGGGCGCTCCCATACCAAGCCCGGGACGCTGTTGAAGGACTCGATTCCAATGCGGACCTGGGCCGAATGGTACGACGCCAGGCCAGGGTTCGCCGAGATCGATCTGGTCGGCCACGAGGTCGGCAATTCGCAGGGTGAGTTCTGTTTCCACCCTTGATATCACTGACATCGCGACCGACTGGACGGAGACCGTTTCGGTGAAGAACAAGGCGCAGAAATGGGTGTTCGCCGCGATCAAGGAGGCTACCGCGAAGTTCCCGTTCCCGATCCTGGGCATCGATTCGGATTATGCCGAGGAAAACGCTAAGCCGATGAACCGTGCTGCAACCCATGCCATACGGGGAATAGTGTTCCTTTCCTCGGCTTAGTGCTTGGGACCTTCACCGCGGTTACTGTCGTCGTATCCATAGGCCCAGTGAAAGGGGAACGCCATGGAAACGACAGTCAGGGAAATTGGTGAGCGGGTTGTTGCCGCTTTGGAAGTGGCTGGATATGCGGAGTTGACGATTCGCAACTACCGCAAGTGGATCCGGTGGTTGGAGTTGCTGGCCCGGAAGCAAGGTGGCGTATATACGCTTGGTTTGGGTGCAGAATTCGCGTCGATGACGACGAGCCCGCGCACTGGGGAATTCAGTGAGCAGCGACGTCGTGACTACGGCCAATTGGTGGCGGTGTTCGACTCCACGTGCTCACCGGCAGGCTCGATCTTTCGGTCAAAAAGCGCGGCAATGGTCGGGCTGCTCCCCAGTCCCAGGAGTTCACCGCGCTCTTGGCCGCACGGTCCGATGCGATCGAAGAACTGTCAAGCCCCGGGTTTAATGGAGGGTTAGTTAGACCCGTTCCATCGTTTTGATGGCGGGCAGATTTGAGTAGTAATTGGTTTCTGCTTCCACGGGCGGCATGTAGCCGATCTCTCCGTCGAGACGCCGGTGGTTATACCAGTCGATGTATTCGGCGACAGCGATTTCAAGGTCGCTGATGCCGGTCCAGGGGCCCTTGTTGCGGATCAGCTCGGCCTTGAAGAGTGAATTGAGGGCTTCCGCCATGGCGTTATCGTAGCTATCGCCCTTGGCTCCCACGGAGGCAACGGCTTCGGCCTCGGCGAGGCGTTCGGTGTAGCGGATGGCAC
>NZ_JADPVH010000011.1 GCF_026932795.1 Paenarthrobacter sp. Z7-10
ATGAAGGTTTGGAGCATCTGGCGCAGCAGATCCGGGGAGGCCTGCTCGAGCTGCTCGGACAGGAAACGGGTCGGATCGATAGAATAAGGTGCGGTCATCGCGGAGTTCTCCTTCAGGAAAGACATTGGACTGTCATTTCCAAGGATCAGGCGGTGACCGCCTCTACGCTATCGCAACACGCCCATCAGGGCCGGTTACACCACGGTAGTGGACGCTACCTCTACGAACTCATCTTTTACTCATCCCAAATAATAATAAGCGATGATATTTTGTCCCTTGTTATGTAGCTACATTCCTCAGTGATCACGTTGGGGTGGGCCCCTTTCGGGCACAGCAGACAAGTACATTTTCGTCTAAATCCTAAACAGGGGGTCGCCGGTTCGAATCCGGCAGGAGGCTCCACAAACTCCCTCTGGCCTGCGGAAACGTAGCTCAGGAGGGACAAACATGTCGTCGGCGGGGGCTCGGACCGAATTACATCAGGTTCCCCTGCGGTAGAGAAATGGGGGGCCCTTAGCCGCCGGAGCGCAGGCTGATGACCAGAGCACGCATCCCGGCAGGTGGGTTTGGCCGCATCGATGTCTCGAAGGCTGTGGATGCCGAGGGTAGACATCGTGCCTGGGCCACCGTCCGGAAGTACGACATCCAAACGCGAACGCTGACCGTCTTCGCGGCCACCAAGGCAAAGGCCCAAAACCGGCTCAAGACCAAAATAGAGGAGTGGCAGAGTCATGGCGGCTCCCTCTGAGCGATCCGACCGTAGAGACCCTTATGAACGGCTGGCTCGCTGTCCCAATGGAAGGTTCGGCGGATCGAAGGCGGGTAGTGGTACGATACGTCGTACCAAATAAGGAGTCACCGTGGCAATCACCGCCTCAAAAGCCAGGGCCGAGCTGTTCCCGCTCATCGAGCAGGTCAACGCCGATCACACGGCCATCGAAATTGTGTCCAAGAAGGGCAGCGCCGTTCTGATGTCGCTGGCCGATTTCGAGGCCCTTGAGGAAACGGCCTACCTTCTGCGGACCCCCGCCAACGCAGCCCACCTGCTGGAAAGCATCGCCCAGCACCGGGCCGGAACAGCAGTCATGCGAGAACTGGCTGAATGAATATCCTCTTCACCTACAGGGCGGGGGAGGACTACATGTATTGGACTGGCACCGACAAGGCGATGGTTAGACGTATTAGCCTGTTGATCAAAGACTGCCAACGAGACGCCTTCGCGGGCATTGGCAAGCCAGAAGCCCTCAAGCATCAGCTCTCCGGATATTGCTCACGGCGAATCACTGATGAGCACCGACTCGTTTATACCGTCGAACCGGGCCGGCTCGTCATTATTGCGGCCCGCCACCACTATTAGCTGGGCCGGGAGTTCCAGAACGTCGGGGAAGAAGGCAATACGGGCACCCCGGGGTTCATGACGCCGGGCAGGTTGCAGGCGTTCTGGGGCTCGGTCACTGCGCTGCGGAGACGGCCGTAATCAGTGGTGATGGTGTCCAACGGTGCTAGCCACCCTTCTCCGCCCGTGCGCGTGCCGACGTCAGATACGACCACCCTGCACCTTCTGAGGTGAAGCCCGCAGCGAGCAGTTCCGGATGGGCCGCGGCTGAGACGAGCTTGAGGATTCCGCGTTCAGCTGCGGCGACGATGCCGTACTCGATCAGAATGGAAAGTACTTTCTGACGACGAGGTAGCACTTCAGGCACGTCTATATCCACGATGGTGGCGGTTCTGCTGCCAGGATCGCCAGTAATCAGCATCTGTCCCAGCGCACGTACTGTGCGCTCGACGACAGCCTGGCCCCAGATAACGGTGCGCCCCGAAGATAGCGCGTCTATCCCCGCAGATGTTGACAGATCGGCTTCACGTAGGCGCCCGAGGTCTCCAGGGTCACGGACCGGGGTGCAGACGCAAGCCCGCTCCGCTTCGCCTGAAGGCGGGGAGAGCCAAATAACACTGCCATCGAAGTCTCGCTTGGCGCGGTAAAGAAACCCCGTCTGCATCTCCTCCAAAAAGGTGACTCGAATGGCATATTGTGCTCACTCTTCAACGGTGGCGGGGGCCCATTCCGCCCAAGAGCGATGGGCCGTGTTATCCGGCAGATCGAAGCGAACACCGAGGGGATCGGGGTACTCGTTCCAGTTAAAGATGAGCTCGATCTGCCCATCATGCAACTCAACGGAACGAACGCCGAAACGATCCGGCTCCACGGCAATCTTCATCGCACGACGTGCGCTCTCGAGCAGGATGCCCGGATCAAGCGGATCGCCCATCACAAGTCACTCCATCTGGATGTGTGGTGTCGGGAAGTCAACTTCCCGACACCGATCAAAAGTAGTCGGCATTTGCGGCGTTTTTACCCCAATCAGGGAAAAGCGTCATGCCTTTGCGCTACGTAGTGCTAGTTCCTTTTCTGCAGCGCGTCGCCGCGCGGTCTTACCGATTGAGGTGGCGCCGATTTACTCCCTCGCGCCTGGCTTGGCTTCGAGGATGCCGGGTAGGACGCGCCCGGTGGGATTGGCAAAGCTTGCTGCGAATTTTCACGATTCAAGATGGAATTCGACGCGGCATTTCATGAAACGAACGCTTTGGACGACCCACAGCGCATGTCGGACCTCGCAGGAGACGACGTATCAGGGAGCGACGCCGTCACCATCCACCGCGCGTTGGCGTATGTCCCTTCCGGGCATCGTCGGGCATTGTCATTTCGGCCCGCAGGCCCAGGAGCCGGATTGGACGGCCCGCGTCGATTTCGGCTGCGAGGTTCAAGGCCAGCGCGAGGATTTCGTTCCGGTCGAATGTCTCTGGAATCTTCCTCGCGTGGGTCTTGGTGAAGAACGGCGCGTACCTAACCTTGAGAGTCAGCCCAACCACGGGCCGTCCTTCGGCCACAACATCCTCAAGGACACGCGCCGTCAGCTCCCTCAATGCGTCGTCCACCTGGGCAGGCTCCGTCAGGTCACGCTGGAAGGTGGTCTCCCGGCTATGCCCGCGGGGAACCCACGGGGTGTCGTCCACATCGCTGGCGCCGTCCCCGCGTCCGAGCTCCGCGTACCAAGGACCCATCTTGGGGCCGAACTCCGGGACCAGGTCTTGAGGGTCGGATGCGGCGAGCTCGGCGACTGTATTAATGCCGAGTTTGGCCAGCCGGCCCGACACTTTGGTTCCGACGCCCCACAGGTCCTTCGTGGGCCGAGCGCCCATGACGTCGAGCCAGTTCCCGGCAGTGAGACGGAAGACGCCTGCCGGCTTGCCGAAACCGGTAGCGACTTTAGCGCGGACCAGGGTGTCTCCGATGCCCACGCTGCAATGCAGCCGGGTTCGCTCCAGGACAGCGGCCTGCACCTGCCGGGCGTAGGCTTCCGGATTCTCTGTCTCGGTGCCCATAAAGGCTTCGTCCCAACCCAGCACCTGCACGGTGGCGCCGGGCTGCGCGCGCAGGGTAGCCATCACGGTTTCGGACGCCGCGAGGTAAGCCTCCTGATCGACGGGCAGGATCACAGCGTCCGGAACTTTCCGGGCCGCGACGCGTAAGGGCATTCCGGAACCCACGCCGAACGCCCTGGCTTCGTAGGACGCCGTCGACACCACGGTTCGTTCGGTGGGGTCGCCCCGACCGCCGACGATGATTGGCTTGCCCGCAAGCTCGGGCCGCCGGAGCACTTCGACCGCCGCGATGAACTGGTCGAGATCGACGTGCAGCACCCACAGGATTCCGCTCACGCCACCAGTCTGCCCTAAACATCCCTGGTAAGCATCGGCTCTCCACCGAGCTTGGTGCTGAGTCCGCGGCCTCCGGACCTTCTTTGAATTCCAGCGCCGTCGACGACCTGCACCGCAACTGTGCCGAGTGCGGCGCGGAGTTCTCGGCGGCAGCCATTCGCGACGGACCAGTGCATTCGTGGACATTTCGCGGAGGCACAATAGTGCACGGACACCGTTGCAAACGTTGAATTTCACCGGCGCGGTACGGGAGGACGCCTGGCAGGTGCCTACAGGCGCAAGTCCCTTAATCGGCTGGGCTTTCTTACTGGGCTGATTCTCCATACATTATGGAGAGGAGGGCGAGATGGCCGGAATGACTATGACCAATACAACGGTGGCTGAAGTGATGGCCGAGTTGGCCGCGCTGGAGGATCCGAAAGCGCGGGCGGTGAATGAGAAACACGGTGACGCCCACGGTGTGAATCTTGGCAAACTGCGGGCGGTCGCGAAGCGGTTGAAGACGCAGCAGGAACTCGCGCGACAGCTCTGGGCAACGGGTGATACCGCGGCAAGGCTTGTGGCGCTCCTGATCTGCCGTCCGAAGGAATTTGGGCGTGACGAGCTGGACCAAATGATGCGCGAGGCGCGAATGCCGAAGGTGAACGACTGGTTCGTGAATTATGTCGTGAAACAGAGCCCGCACGCCGAGCAGCTGCGCGGTGCCTGGTTCGCCGATCCGGACCCATTCGTTGCCAGCGCGGGTTGGGCGCTGACCAGCGAACGCGTGGTGAAGAATCCTGTGGGCCTGGACCTTTCACAATTGCTCGACACCATTGAGGCGCAGATGAAGGAGGCCCCGGATCGCCTGCAGTGGGCCATGAACCATTGTCTGGCCCAGATCGGCATCGAGTTTCCCGAGCAACGCGCCCGTGCCATCCGTATCGGTGAGCGCTTGGAAGTGCTCAAGGATTACCCGACACCGCCGAATTGCACCTCCCCCTTCGCGCCCATATGGATCACCGAGATCGTACGCCGGAAACAGGAAAAATAGGACCGATTTCGATTGTGCTGTTGTCGTCACGGCGCTCTTCCAACGCTCAACTGAGCCAACTCTGCAAGCGAACGGCCACGGACTCTCCAAGCGCGACCGCAGCCGCGGCGTCGGATTTGGCGGTCAGGGGAGTCCCTATGGCTGCGGGTGCCGGCGGCGGTGAGCGCGCCATTCCTCGTCCAGAATCGCGTAGATGTCCAGATCGGCCCATGAACCTTTGAACATCTCGCTGCTGCGGTGATGCGCTTCATGGCGCATGCCCAGACGCGTGACGAGGCGTGCCGAGGCGGCGTTGCGGCTGTCCATTCGTGCGGTGACTCGGCGCAGACCGAGATCATCGAAGGCTAGATCCAGCACCGCGGCACAGGCTTCCGCGGCGTACCCCCGATGTGCCGCGGTTGGGTTGAAGACATAGCCGATCTCACCGCCTGCGTGCCGTACCGAGTGAAAGAACAGTACGACGTCTCCTATCAGGGTGGCCGTATCTGCCAGCTCTACTCCCAGGGTCAGCGACTGGCCCTCCCCGGTGATTTCCCTGCGGCCCAGGTCACTGGCCAGCCGGGCAGCTATGGTCGACTCGTCCATCGGTTCGAAGGGCAGGTACCGGCACACTTCCGCCTCGCCGCGGTAGGCCAGCAGGGCTGTGGTGTCGTTGGCGGTCAGTGGCCGCAGCTGCAGCCGCGGGGTGCTGACAGGGTAGTTCGGTCGAAGGTCCACTCCGCAATTATTCCAGATCGGGTTAGTGCTCAGACGCGGTGCAGGGCTGGCGCCCGCGGCACCACTGGACCGCGGTATGGCAGAATCGCAAGCATCCGGCGGAACGACCGGCGTGCGCTGGATTCCACTGGATCCACCTAACCGCAAGGAGAAGCATGAACAAGCAACCCGACGTCGTCGTCTTCGACGTCAACGAGACTCTTTCGGATATGTCGCCCATGGGGAACAGATTTGCAGAGACAGGTGTGCCTGCAAGCCTTGCTAAGCTTTGGTTCGCCACCTTGCTGCGGGATGGATTCGCTCTCACCGCGGCCGGGGACAACAGCCGGTTCGCCGATGTTGGGGCGGAGGTGCTGCGTGGACTCCTCGGTGGCCTGAAGCTGGACATGGAGCCGGACCAGGCAGTGGAACACATCATGGCGGGTATGGGAGGCCTGGGCCTGCACCCGGACGTGGTGCCGGGCGTGCGCTCGCTCAGAAGCGCCGGATACCGGTTGGTCACCCTGACCAACGGGTCCACCACAGTTGCTGAAAACCTGTTCGGTCCGGCTGGTATCCGGGACGAGTTCGACCTCTTGCTTTCAGTCGAGGATGCTCCCGCCTGGAAACCGGCCAAGGCATCCTACGGGTACGCCTCGGAGGCTTGTGGCGTGGCCCCGGAGCAGATGATGCTGGTCGCGGTCCACCCCTGGGACATCCACGGTGCCGCGCGGGCCGGCTTAGGCACCGCATGGATCAACCGGAACGGGAGTGCCTATCCGGCCTACTTCAACGCCCCGGACTACACCGTGGAATCACTCGAGGAACTTGCCGCAGCGTTGTCGGGCCCAAGCAGGCATTAATGACCTCGTTGGCTGACTTGAGCACCTTTTAGAGGTCGGTCCGCTGAGCGACTTCGGCCTGCATCATGCGGAGTAGTCCGTTGCGCCTCGCCGGCGCTGGAAGGGTCTGCCGCTGCGGTGGCAACGGCAGACCCTTCCGATGCGGAGGCAACTACATGTTCATGTCGATGAGTTCGAAGATCTTCAAACTGAACTTGCCATGGCCGTCCGAGAGGAACGGGTGGCCTTCTGTAAGTGCCTTGGCGGCGTCCAGGTTTTCGGCTTCAATGATGGTGTATCCCTGCAGATCCGAGGCGTCGGCGGTAGTTCCATCGTCGACGACGGCGGTGCGGGCTCCGAACGGAGCTCCGCCGTCGGCGAGGGCGGGGCCGACCTTGCCCATCCAGGTTTCCCGCGCCGCCGTCTGCTCCGCGGATTGCTCCTCGGTGAATTCATCCATTGGTGTGGCCGGACCCCTGTAAATGTAAATGAACTTGCTCATGATGATTTCCCTTCAATTAATCGGTGCTGGGCTGTGGCTGAGAGCGTTGGTTGCTGGTGGACTCCAGGATTTTTTTGAGGGCCTCGAGGTCTTTGCGCATCGCCCGGCGCATCATCGGGGACATGAAGACCCCGGCGACGGCGGAGAATCCCGAAGGCTCGCCTCTGTTCTGCAGGGACATCCGCGTCGATCCGCCCCCATCCGTCCAGGTATAAGTGGTCTGCATCGGGAACGGTCCCTGGCTGGTACGCATGACGAGCTTCTCGTGGCGAACCAGTTCCGTGAACTCATAGACGTAATTCAGCCCCCGGCCCAGGAAATGGGCCGTGAAGGCTACCTGGGACCCAACCGCGAGCGGACGGGGTGTGTGCCAGGTAGCTGAGCGAATGTTCGCATACCAATGCGGTGCATTGTCGGGGTCGCTGGCGTAGTCCGCCACCATCGACCGCGGTGCGTGGATGAGGAGGTTCGTTTCGACGTTCACCATGGTGTTTCCTCCGATCCGGTTAATGTACCGCGACCCAGCGGCCGGTGAAAGCGACCAGTCGGTCCAGGCTCGCAGCCGATTCGTCGACAAGGGTTTCTTCGGCGAAGCTGTTCCCGCGCATCTGCGGGCTGATGGTCTTGCGGGCCAGTTGCAGGACGTAATCAGAGAGGACGGGGGAGACCTCAAGTTGCGCGCCGGTGGCCACGGAGAAGTCCCAGGCGTGGACCAGG
Source organism: Paenarthrobacter sp. Z7-10 (assembly GCF_026932795.1). Classification (GTDB taxonomy): domain Bacteria; phylum Actinomycetota; class Actinomycetes; order Actinomycetales; family Micrococcaceae; genus Arthrobacter_M. Next base: position 7,511 of record NZ_JADPVH010000011.1, read on the forward strand.
AATTCAAGGTTCAGGATATTGGCGACCATGGTGGCCGGCAGTTCCGCGAACCCCATGTCCAAAGTTCCTTCCAGGCCGCGGGCCTGGAAGGTTTCGAGGGTTGGTTGGGCGGCGTCTGCGATCCGGACCTCGGGTGCGTCTTCCCGATGATCTGGAACCGTGATGCCGAGCGCACGTCCAGGGTCGCCTCGGCGCTCACCAGCGCAGTGAGGGGATCGGGGGCAGCGGCCCAGTCGTCGGCTCCCGCGTCGCTGCTTGTTGTGAATGTCACCAGGCGGTCGAGGTAATGGTTCCATCCTTCGGTGTGCCCGATGGCCTCTTCGTCGCTGAGTCCCTCATGGACGAGACGGACGGCGGTCCCGCCCTCAACGCCGCGACGGTCTGCCAACGCCGCAGCCGCTCCGGTTCGGTGATCAGGGCAAAAGCGGCGTCCGGGTCGACCGGAAGAAAGACAGACTTTTCAATGGGCATCAGAGTTCTCCTTGGGCTGTTTGGTGCAGGGTGGTGGCGTCCGCGACGAGCAGATCCAGTTCGGCCGTCCAGAAGGACTCCAGCGATCCGCGAAGTCTGGACATTCCCCAGGCGTTGAGGCTGTAGAACCGGTTGCGGCCTTCTTTGCGCGCCTGTACCAGACCAACATCGGCCAGCAGGAGCAGGTGCTGCGAGATTGCCGAACGGCTGACGGGAAAATTACGCGTTAAGTCTGTGACGCTCCGTTCGCCGCTGGCGAGGAGCTGGAGCAGTCGGCGCCTGTTCGGTTCGGCCGCCGTTTCGAGGAGATCAGCCACATGTAATACGTTAGTGCACACTAACGGATTATGGCAAGCATCTGGATCGAAGCGCCATTGTTGAGGCCTCACAGCCGCCGGAACGAAGATTGTCGTGCCAGAATCAGTGGTGTGACCGGACGATTGATGCTCCTCGACACCGCTTCGCTGTACTTTCGTGCCTTCCACGGGCTGCCCGACACGATACGGGCGCCGGACGGCCAGCCGGTCAACGCCGTACGCGGGCTGCTGGATATGATCGCCCGGTTGATTACGGATTTTCAACCGACCGAGCTGGTGGCGTGCTGGGATGACAATTGGCGCCCACATTGGCGGGTGGCGCTGCTGCCCGCCTATAAGGCGCACCGTCTGGCAGCGGTGGTCCCCGGTGGCAACGATGTGGAGCAGACGCCCGAACTCCTTGACGCGCAGATTCCGATTATCCGCGAGGTGCTCGGGGCATTGGGCATAGCGGTCCTCGGGGCGCAGGACCACGAGGCCGACGACGTCATCGGCACGTTGGCGACGCGGGCGCGGACTCCCGTCGATGTCATCACCGGGGACCGCGACCTGTTCCAGCTCGTCGACGACGAATCTGCCGTTCGGGTGGTTTACACAGCCCGCGGAATGAGCAAGCTTGAGCTGGTCACCGACGCCGTGGTCGTGGCGAAGTACAAGATCGCTCCGAGCCTATATGCGGACTTCGCGGTTCTGCGCGGCGATCCGTCGGATGGGATCCCCGGCGTACCCGGCGTGGGGGAGAAGACCGCCGCGGGCTTGTTGGCTGAATTCGGTAATCTCGATGGCATCATCCGGGCCGCCGCGGATCCGGAGATACCGCTGTCAGCTTCGGTGCGGTCGAAGATCAAGGCCTCTGCGGCCTATCTCAAGGTGGCCCCGCGTGTTGTCAGGGTTGTCCGCGACCTTGACCTCCCGGACGTGGAGACGAAGATCCGTCCGCTCGACGGGCCCCGCGTGGAGGCGTTGGACTCGCTGTCCACGAAGTGGGGCCTTGGTGGTTCCATGCAGCGGGCGGTGCGTGCGATGGGGCAGGCGTACTGAGCCTGGATAAGACTAAGCCCGGGATAAATGCGACACGGTCCGCAGCTTTCCGGCCGTTTTACCAAACCTCTGCTAGAAAGTTTGCCCCGTTTGCTAACGAATGCGCGTTAGGTGCCGTTATTGGATAGTGGCGCCGTCCTGCACGAATGAGGCAATCAGAATTCAGCCTTGAATTCATGCTCAACCACGCCGTTGGTCGTTCTGCGGCCATCAGCGTGGTTGTGACCGCGGTGTTCCCGATAAACAGTTTGGTCTCATGAAAAAAATCGCCCCCCGGGCTTCCATCCTGCCCGGAATAATTGCCCTTGCGCTCGCCTTTGTCTCGCTGTCCGCCGGGGCGGCCACCGCCGTCGAACGACCTCCTGCCGCCAATTCGGTGACGGCTGACCTGCAGCCGGAGGCCTCGCCAGTGCTGCCTGTGACACCCAAACCGTCCCCGGACCTCGTACTGCCCGGCGGCGGCGTGGGGCCGCCCATCGGGCCCGCCGGAATACCTTCCCCGACGGATTCGACGCAATCCGATTCGACGCAATCCGCGTCCAGCACCACTTACGCCCACAAGGTCTATGCCCTGATGAACGCACAGCGGCGGGCTGCCGGTGTGCCGCTGCTGCGCTGGAACGAGGGCGTTGCCGAGGTTGCTCAGGCTTGGGCCAATCATCTGGGAGTTGCGACTAAAAGTGCTGCCTTCGACTGGGGGAAGATTCACCGCACCGACGGCGGAGGCGCCGAAATTCCAGACGGTGCCACCTGGTACGGGGAAATCATTGCCTTCAACTTCTCCGAGGCGAACATCGTGAACTGGTGGATGGGCTCACCATCGCACAAAGCGGCCATGTTGGATGCGAGGGAGAGCGACACCGGCGTCGGTGTGGTGGTCCCCACCAGCGGCCCGTATAAGGGCTGGCATCTGGTGGTCGCGAATTTGGCGGGATATCCGAAGCCTCCTGCGCCTGCAGCCAAACCTGCGCCGCCGGTGTCACCCTTCAAGGATCTGGTGGCTGGACAGATGTTCCTCAAAGAGATGAACTGGATGGCCAGCCGGAAGATCTCCACCGGCTTTGTCGCGGCGAATGGCACCAAAACGTACCATCCGCTGGAGCGCATCAAGCGTGACGCGATGGCGGCGTTCCTCTACCGGCTGGCAGGCTCTCCCGCCTACACGGCGCCCAAAACTTCGCCGTTCGCCGACGTCAAAAGGGGTCAGCAGTTCTACAAGGAAATCTGCTGGCTGGCCAGCAAAAAGATCTCCACCGGGTATGCCGGGCCGCACCGGACGAAGATCTTCCGGCCGCTGCAGGTGGTGAACCGTGATGCGATGGCGGCTTTCATGTACCGACTCGCGGGCTCACCTTCCTATAAGGCGCCGACAAGGTCCGGCTTCACGGATGTGAAGAAGGCCCAAATGTTCTACAAGGAAATTTCCTGGCTGGCTGCGAAAGGCATTTCCACCGGTTGGACCGCGACGCATGGCAGCAGGACATTCCGTTCCGTTCAGGGCGTCAACCGGGACGCGATGGCTGCCTTTATGTACCGCTGGGCTCATTAGCCGGCAAATTTTGCTGCCCCGCTTCTTCACTCCGTGCGCGTGAATTGCCGCTAGCATCGAGTTGTGTTCAGGATCACGTTCTCGGCGCGATACTGGTGGGAGGAACGTACGTGAAAAACGACGATGCGGCGCTGTCCCGACGGCGGCTCCTTGGCCTGGGTGCGGGAGCCTTGGTTTCGGGAGCGCTGGCAGGCTGTGATACGTCGACGACGGCGAGGGGCGCGGCCACCGGAGCGTCGTCATCCCCGCTGGTCTCGGCATCGGGGACGACGAGTGGCCCCACCGCCCACGTGACGGACAGCCAGTCCGCGGGGGTGACGGACGGGACCACCGAGGGCCCCTCGGCGGGCGCCACCGCGTCCCCTACTCCGGCAGTGCAGGGGCTGGCCGGGATGCCTGCCGTGACGGATCCGCACAATGTGTATTCGCAGGCGGGAGCCAACATGCTCCTGAGCTCGGTTCGGGCTGATAAACCGCTGGTCTATGTGCCACACAATATTTCCGGAGACGTGTCGGTGATCGATCCGCATACTTTCACCGTGATCGCGACTTACCACGCAGGCCTGGAAATCCAGCATGTGGTTCCCTCCTGGGACATGCGCACCCTGTATGCCACGGATGACCTTGGCGACCAACTGCTGCCCTTCGATCCACGTACCGGCAAGCCGGGGAAGCCGATCCCGGCCATGGCGCCGTACAACCTGTATTTCACACCCAACGGCCGATCCGCCATCGTGGTGGCCGAGGCACTGCGTCAACTCTTCTGGTACGACCCGCACACCTGGAAGCAGCAGGACGTGACATCCCTTCCCGGCTGCGCCGGGATTGACCACGCGGATTTCTCCGCCGACGGCCGCACCGCCGTCTTCACCGCCGAGTTTGCCGGCCGCGTCGCCGTCGTCGACGTTGCCTCGCACAAGCTCCTGCGCACCATTGACATGCCGCACCGCAATACCCATATGGGGCCGCAGGACATCAAGCTCGCCCCGGATGGCTCGGCTTATTTCATCGCGGACTCGGACGAAGGTGGGCTGTGGGTCCTCGATCACGCCGCCACCAAGGTGGTGCGGTTCATCCCGACGGGTAAAGGTGCGCACGGCCTGTACCTCTCCCGCGACGCCAAAAAGCTGTACGTCTCCAACCGGCTGGAGGGAAGCATCAGCGTCCTCGATGCTTACACCGGCGCCAAAGTGACCAAGTGGAAAATTCCCGGTGGCGGCAGTCCGGACATGGGCAACGTCACCGCCGACGGCGCGCACCTCTGGTTATCCGGCCGGTACGACGGCGTCGTCTACGTCATTTCGACGCGCGACGGTTCGGTGACTCACACGATCCCGGTGGGCGCCCAGCCACACGGCCTGTGCGTGTGGCCCCAGCCCGGCCGGTACAGCCTCGGCCACACTGGCATTACCCGCTAGGGTCTCCACCGTGCTGATTCGCTTGGGGCGCCTGGCCGTGACGGGAATCACCGCTGCCTTGGTGCTTAGTGCCTGCACCGGCGCACCCGGGACTCCCGCATCCGCTGCCAAAAGTCAGGCGGCCGGCAGCCCGGCTGCGTCGCCGCCACCGGAGTTCTCCACGCCACCGATTCCGACAGAAACTCCACGTCCCGCGTCGACGACTTTTTCCGCCACCTTGGCGCAGTGGCGACTGCCCACCCCGGTCACTCGAGCCGTTGGCCTGTCCAGCGGGGCCAATCTGCTGCTCATCGGCGGACTCTTCGACTCCGGCATCTCCTCGGCAGCCATTACGGACATCAATCCCGCGACCGGGCAGAATCGGCCGCTGGGCATCCTCGCGCGTGGTGTTCACGATGCCGGGGGAGCCCATCTCGGAGGCCGCTATTTTATCTTTGGGGGAGGTGGCGCTTCCGTTCTGGACGCGGTGCAGAGCTTTCTGCCGGGCGAGACCCGGGCAGCGGTGGTGAGTCGGCTCCCGCAGCTGCGTGCTGACTTGTCCGTGGCCGCCAGTGGTCAAGGGGGACCCGCATATCTCGTTGGCGGGTTCGACGGCACCCACCCTAGCCCGGCGGTGCTGCGCACCACTGACGGGACAACATTCACAACCCTCGCACGGCTGGCGCAGCCCGTCCGGTACGCGGCTGCCGCTGCCCTGGGACAGCAACTCTGGGTGTTCGGCGGCACGGTTGGCGCCACGCCGACCGATGTCATCCAACGGGTGGACACACGCACCGGGGCCGCGGCCGTCGTCGGGCACCTTCCCGTTGCGCTGAACGAAGCCGCCGCCGTCGTTGTGGGCGGCACGATCCTGGTGCTGGGCGGCGTGGTTGATGGGCAGCCCAGTTCGGCCATCTGGCGCCTGGACCCCGCGACCGGGCATGTCATCCGGGCAGGAACTCTTCCGGAGGCCGTGGCGATGCCGGCCGCCGTCGTGGTTGACGGTGTGGCGTACTTGTTGGGCGGCGAGAACCCTGCAGCGCTGGCAACGGTGATCGAGATTCGACCCACCAACTGATCCCGCTGCTCCTGCCGGGCCGGCGGGTGCAGAATGGACCCATGATTGACCTGGCCGCGGCGAAAGCAACTTACCGGTCGGCAGCTCTCGTCTTCGCCGATCTTGTCGCTCGGATTCCGGCCGACGATTGGGAGGAACCAGGCCTGGGCGAGTGGGACCTGCGCGCGCTCGTGGGGCACACCAGCCGGGCACTCAGCACTGTGATCAACTATCTGCAGCGGCCGGCAGCGAACGAGGCAGCTTCGAGCCCTGAGCAGTATTTCGCCAGGGCTAAACAGACCGCCTCGGCAGCGAGTCCGGAAGTCAATGCGGTAGCCGACGGGGCAGCCAATCCAGGCGCCGGCGGGATGGCCATGCCGGACGCCTACGCGGTTGCCGTGGCCGAGCGGGGTCGGCAAGCGGGTCGGCAATTAGGTGCCGAGCCCGCCACTGCGGTTCGCGTCCTCGTCGACCACGCGCTGGAGTCCGTGGATACTTCGCCCGATGTCCTGATTGAAACCGCGGCCGGTGGTATGTATCTGCGCAATTATCTTCCGACTCGGACCTTTGAGCTCGCAGTTCACAGCCTCGACATCGCAGCTGCGGCGGGAGTGGCGGCCGCGTTACCCGCTGATGTCCTGTTGGAGGCAACGGCGCTCGCGGGCCGGATCGCCGTTGAACTGGGCTGCGGACTGGAGGTTCTCACTGCGTTGACCGGCAGGACGGGTCTTCCGGAGGGCTTCACAGTCGTGTGACTGTCTTCGTTCCTGCCCGTGTGCGACTGTCTTGGTTCCTGCCCGGACCTTGGTCCCGTGCCCACGGCATCTAAGTAACAGTTGATGCACTCAAAAGGCCGAATGAGTGCATCAGCTGCTACCTACTTGGGGCAGGCTGCCAGCTGGAGATGCTTCCCGTCGTATATTCTTGCGGGGTGACGACAAAAGGAAGCGGGCTTATGAATGGGCACCCCGCGGCTGATACCAGTGTGACGCTTCTTGCTGGCCGCTACCGGCTCGGACAGGTCATTGGACGTGGTGGCTCCGCTGCTGTCTATAGGGCCACCGACGAGAGCCTTGGCAGGGAGGTGGCTCTGAAGCTTTTTCCACCCGGAGTGCCTGACACCGAGGAACTTCGCCGTTACGAAGGCGAAATTCAGGTCCTGGCACAGTTCAACCACCCGAGCCTTGTGACGCTCTACGATGCCGGAATGGATAGCCCATCCGACGGTGAACCGCGGACCTTCCTGACTATGGAACTGATCGATGGACAGGACTTGGGCCGCCGTCTGCGGCAGGGGCCTCTGCCAGCTGTTGACACGGCCGGGGTCGGCGCTGACCTGGCCGCTGCGCTGCACTATGTCCATTCCCGCGGCGTGATCCACCGGGATGTTAAGCCGGCCAACATTTTGCTGGCGGCAGATCACTCCGGTGTATTCGTCCGGCCAAAGTTGGCGGACTTCGGTATTGCGAGAATCATCGAGGGTACCAGGCTCACTGTCACCGGCGCCACGGTGGGCACCGCCGGCTATCTGAGCCCTGAACAGGCTACTGGCTCCGCGGTGGGGCCCGCCAGCGACATCTATTCGCTGGGGCTGGTGCTGCTGGAATGCCTGACGGGCCAGACCGAATACCCGGGCAGCGCTGTCGAGGCGGCCGTAGCCCGGCTGCATCGTTCGCCCCGGGTCCCACCAGATCTGGGACCGGAATGGGTCAGCCTGCTTTCGGCGATGACAGCTATGGAACCCCAGGATCGGCCGCCTGCTGCGGACGTCAGCGCTGGCTTGCGGGAGGCTTTCACGGCTCACCTGCAAACGTCGACCAGTAATGCGGCTGATACGACTGAGGTACTGCCTGCACCCCTGGGGCGCGCGCCACGGCCAGGCACAGCCGATGCGTCAACCCGGAAGTTCTTGCTCGCGGAGTCCGGGCATGGAGGGGGCGAACCCGTATCGGCCCAGCGCGGACGGGGCGAGTGTGGACGGGCCCAAGCTGGGCGCGGAGAAGATGGACGGGCCGAGTCAGGACGCGAGCCAGGGCCAGGTCCGTTCCGATCGTTTATGCAACGCCGGGCGGTGTGGCTGTCCGCCCTGGCCATCGTTGTGCTGATGCTCGCAGTATTAACTGCAGGATTCCTGCAACATTCGGTGCCCCAGTTCCCGCCGCCGCCGTCCTACCCCACGGTGCCGGGAAATTTGGGGACCCACCTTAGCGAGCTGGAAAGCAGTGTTGCCCCATGATCCGCGCACCCATCCGCTGGTGGCCTCAACTCGGAGCCGGAGCAGCCGCCATCGTCCTTTTGGCAGGCTGCACGGCGGCACCCGCTGACTTCAACCCAGAAACGGCTCGGCAGCTGCAGACCCAGGTGCTGGCGGTCAGCGAGGCAGCCGTCAAACACGACTTGCCGGCGGCTGCGGCTTTGTTGGACCAGCTTGACGCAGAACTTGAGGCGGCGGCGGCCGGCGGCGGCGTCACCCTTGCCCGTTATCGGAGCATCAAAAGGGCCATCGAGCTGGTCCGAACAGATTTGGGAGCTGAGCGCACCCCAATTGCGGTACCAAGCACTGCCGCGCCCACTGGTGCACCGGGCCTGTCCGCACCAACCACTGCCCCCAGCCCGACCGTCGTCGTCCGGTTTCCTGCGCCGGCAACGATTGCGCAAGTTCCGCGCTCAGCCCCTGCTTTGAACGTACCCAGCCAAGTGCCCGTTCCTGTCCCGTACTCCGTTCCAATCCCGTTACCAACGCCGTCGACCAACGTAGGCAACCAAGTCTCCAACGCTCCCGGGACCAGCAACAGTCAGGTCACCGCCAAAAGCAAAAGCAAGGACGCCGGTAAGGGTGCGGCCCCGGGGAACAGCAAAGACACTGGCAACAGCAAGGGTAGCGGCAACAGCGGGGGCACTGGCAACAGCAAGGGCAGTGGCAACAGCAAGGGTAGCGGCAATGGCGGCGGCCAAGGCAACGACAAGGGTAAATGAGGCACCAAGAGGCTGGCCGGTGACTCGTAACGTCCGGCCGCCTGGCTGCGCTGGATGTTCAGTAGTTCGAATGAACCTTTCCGTCAACTCTTGAGGAAACCTTGAGCTTCTAAGAGGGCAATCTTGAGGTTCCTTGTGCAGAATAGATAACGTCAGCGGTCCGAGAGACACCGCTGACCCTCACGGACACGATCATCGATGTAGTGGTTTCGTGGCGCAGAACCCGGGCTTGCCCGGTGAAGATCCCCGGCCTGAGACTGGGAGTTTTCGACAAGCAGCATCCCGGTTTGTCCGGTGAAGGCGTCCCCCGGCCTGAGACACCCGGGGACGCCTTCTGCTTTTCCAGCACAGAATTTTTGGTTGACCACGACGATGACGCCGACGACGGGAACTGGCTCCCGCACGACGCGGTCAATGGTCGAGCGGCCCGCCTCGCCTCCCCAGTTCTGTGATGGCGGATCGGGTGGGCAGCCGGACTGTGAGCGGAGTGTGAGGGCCTTCGGCTGCTGGGGGAATCATGTCCACAGCAGGGCGACGATGGCCCCGACGAACATCGAGGGTCCGAAGGGGATGGCGCTCTTGCGGCTTCCGCGGCGGCTTGCGAGCAGCACCAGGCCGGCAGCGGCACCGATAAGGAAGCCGAGGAAGGCACCTTCGGCCAGGGCCCGCCAACCGTGGAATGCGAGAAACAGTCCCAGCGGGGCCGCCAGCTTCACGTCCCCCATCCCCAGGCCCCGGGGATTGATGATCGCCAGCACCAGGTACAGCACGAAGAGGAGCACGGCTCCCAGCACGGCCCGGAGCAGTGAAGCGAACTGGCCTTCGGCGGCGGCGGCGGCAATGAGCAGAACGCTGCCAAGGACAACTGCACGCAGCAAGATCGGATTGGGCAACAGGCGGTGGCGCAGATCGATGGCCGACAATTCGACTCCGATGGCTGCAAAAAACAGGTACGCCGGCAGGTGCCAGCTGAGCCCGAAGCGCCAGGCCAGGACTAGAAAGAGCGCAGCCGTGACGAACTCCAGCACCAACGGCGGTACCCTGACCGTTACCGCAGCGCCTGCGCTGTCCGTTGCTGGAGGCCGGTAGCAGCCCACCGCCCGGCGTACCCACCATCCGGCCATCAGCCCGATGACCGCCGCGCTCACGAGCAGCAGTACTGATGGAGCCGGCCAGGGTGCAGCTTGCAGGGTCACGTCTTTCCTGCCGTCCCGAAGCCCGTTTGTTGTGACGTTGCGGCGATCATTTGTTCAGGGTATCGATAATGCCGATGGCGGCCGGGCCAAGCAGCACTATGAACAGCACCGGAAGAATGCAGAACATCAGCGGGAACAGCACCTTGACGGGAATCTCCATCGCCTTTTCTTCGGCTCGTTGCCGGCGCTTGAGCCGCATCTCGGCCGCCTGCGTGCGCAATACTCCCGAGATGGAAATGCCGTAGAGGTCTGCCTGGATGATGGAGCGGACGAACCTGCGCAGGTCCACCACCGTGGTCCGGTCGGCGAGGTCCATATACGCTTCGCGCCGGGAGCGGCCCACCTGCATGTCCTGCAGGGTGCGCACCAGTTCCTGCGCCAGGGCGCCCTTGCCGTTGTAGGCCGCGCGTGCCATGGCCGCTTCGAATCCCAGCCCCGCCTCCACCGCGATGGTCATTTGATCCAGTGTGTCGGGCAGCGCCAGCGCGATGGCGGTCTGCCGCTCCGTTCCCTTGCTGTAGAGGAGCAGATCGGGAACAAAATAGGCCACAATCACCAATAGGGATGCCAGCAGCAGGCGCACGGCACCGGGATCACCGGAGACAAAAAGAAATCCCAGCACCAGCCCGGTACCGGCGAGGAGCACCTTTGCGGACAGCAGCCGTTTCATCGGCCAGGCTGGCGGGCGGCCGGCGCGGACCAACAGCCGGTCCAGCCGCGCAACGAACCGGCCCGGTGTGAATCGTCGGGCCAGCGCGGACAGCCGCTGGCCTCTCTCCGCATCCGCAGCCGCAGGAGGAATCAGCCCCCGGGACAGGTTCTGCTCGGCCACCTTGTTCTGATAAAGGCGGGGTGTCAGGGCGGCCCAGCCAATCAGGGGTACGACTAGGGCGACGGCGATGGTGGCCAGCAGAACGGCAAGCGGCACAGGAATCCTTATCTCCTAGAACTTGAAACTGATGACTTTGCGCAGCCACAGGCCGCCAGCCAGGAAAAGAAGCGCCGCGGCCACCAGCATGGCGTACCCGATGGGACTCTGGAAGAGCTGAGTAATATAGCCGGGGCTGATCAGGGCAAGAAAGCCGCCGAGGCCGATCGGCAGGACCATCAGGACCAGGGCCGAGATGCGGCCCTCCGCACTGAGCGCTTTGATCTGCCGGCGGATCTGATTGCGCTCGCGGATGGTTTGGCCCACCTGATCCAGCACCTCGGCCAGATTGCCGCCCACTTCGCGGTGAATGGCGATGGCCTGGGCCACCCAGAGAAAGTCCTCGCTTTGCATCCGCGCCGCGGCGGCGTCCAAGGACTCGCCCACGTCGCGGCCCAGTCGCGTTTCATTGATGATGCGCGCAAATTCCTCTGAGGTAGGAGCCTCGGCCTCGGTGGAGAGGGCGTCAATGGCCCGCAGCAGGCTGTGTCCGGCGCGCAGTCCGCTGGCCATCAGCTGGAGCGAATCGTCCAGCTGATCGCTGAAAGCGGCCCGGCGGCGTCCGGCCAGGAAACCAAGGACGAACTTGGCGGCAAAGGCAGCGACCAAGGCCAGGACGATGGCCGCGAACGGGCCGGCGATGGCCAGGGCGAAACCTGACAGCACCACGGTGGGTGCAGCCACGATGATAATGAATTCAGCGGGACGGACCCTCAGCCCGGCCGCCTCCAGGGCCGCACCCAACGCCGGCGCTCCGCGGAGCTGGAGCAGTATTGCCTCGATGAGCTTCGTCGTTGTGGCAGTAATACCGGCGAGCCTGGACCTCTGATCCACAGCCGGTCCGGTGCGGTTAAGGGAAACCTTTGGATGTGGCGGGAAAATGGCCAGGACCGCGGCAGCCAAGGCCGCGCAGCACAGCAGCAGGCCGGCTAGCAATGCCATAGCTTAACTCCCTGGCAGGTTGCCGCACGCATGTTTCCTGGAGACGCCATTGTCCCAGTCAGCGCCCTCGTCGTCGTCCCCGTCATAGCTGTCATCGCCGGCCCGCGTCGGCCGGCGCACCGCCGAAGACCTGGGGAGACAGCTCGATCCCCAGCTCCTTGAAGCGGTCCGTGAAGCGGGGACGGACGCCGGTGGGCACCGGTTTGCCCAGGAAACGGCCGTTGGGATCCAACCCGGCGCTGTAGTCGAAAACGAAGGCATCCTGCAGGGTCACGATTTCCCCCTCCATGCCCTGAACCTCCGTGACATGGGTGACACGCCGGGTGCCATCGCGCAGCCGGGTTAACTGGACAATAACGTCCACCGCTGAGGCTATCTGCTCGCGCACGGCACGCAGCGGAAGGTCCATACCGGCCATCAGCACCAGCGTTTCCAGCCGCGAAATGGCGTCGCGCGGGGAGTTGGCGTGCACCGTGGAGAGCGATCCGTCATGGCCGGTGTTCATGGCCTGCAGCATGTCCAGGCTCTCGCCACCTCGGCACTCACCGACCACAATCCGATCCGGCCGCATCCGCAGTGAATTGCGCACCAGATCCCGGATGGTGATCTCGCCCTTGCCTTCTATGTTGGACGGCCGGCTCTCCAGCGTGACCACGTGATCCTGCTGGAGCTGCAATTCCACCGCGTCCTCAATCGTGACGATGCGTTCGTCGGCGGGAATGAAGGAGGACAGGACATTGAGCAGTGTGGTCTTTCCCGTTCCGGTGCCGCCGGAGACGATGATGTTCAGCCGTCCCTTCACGCAGGCATCGAGCAGTTCAGCCATTTCCGGAGACAGGGTGCCAAACCCGATCAGGTCGTGCACTTGGAACGGATCCGCGGAAAACTTGCGGATGGTCAGCGAGGAACCGTAGACCGCAAGCGGCGGAATCACCGCATTCACCCGGGATCCGTCCGAGAGCCGGGCGTCCACCAGCGGCGAGGATTCATCAATCCGCCGGCCCACCTTGGAGACAATGCGCTCGATGACCCGCCTGAGGTGGTCCTCCGAGGCGAACTGCACGCCCGTGAGCGTGAGCTTTCCGCGGTGCTCGGCGTAGATTCTCTGGTGACCGTTAACCATGATCTCGGTGACGTCGTCGTCGTCGAGCAGCGGCTGCAGCGGACCGTAGCCGATCACATCGTCGGTCACTTCCTTGATCAGCCGCTGCCGTTCGTCGCGGGTGAGCAGGATCGCCTCCGCCTCCACCACCCGAACCAGTTCCTCCTGGACCAGCTCGTGCAGCGATTCCTCGGTCAGGGAGGAGTCCAGCAGCCGCGTGCCCATGCGTTCAAAAAGGTCCTGCCCGGCCCGTTGCTTCAGCTTGGCCAGTGCGTCATGCGGCGCCTCGGGGGCGGCTGGCGCTGTCTTCTTTGGCTTGGTGCCGGCCGCCGTTGGCTTTGCGGCGGTGGCGGCCGTGAGGGAGGGCGATGGGACGGAGGCACGGAAGGGCACCTGGGCGGAGGGCCGGGGCGTCGCCGCTGGATCCAATGGCGGCGACGGAATCACGCCGGACGACGACGACGGTGCTGCCGCCGAGACTGCCGGCAGCGGCGGCGCGGTCAGCGGCCCGCCGGCCGCGGGACCGCCATTGACTGCGGCCAGGCGTTCGGCGAGATTCACAGTGTTCCCCTGCGGTGTCGTGCCTTGCTTTGCCGTTTGGGTGCTGGGACGGGACCAGGCGTGAAGCGATTGACCAAGCGCCGGAGTTCTTTGCTGGCTTTGTCCTTTTTGCTGCCCTGCAGCAGGGGGGTGCCCTGATTGGTGGACAGCCGGACGGCCCTGCTGAAGGGGATGACCACGTCGGTTTTCCTGCCCAGAGTGGTTTCCACATTGTGCAGGGACAGTCCATCCCGGGGATCGGCGCCGTTGAGCACAACATGCGTCGCTGCGGGAACCATGCCGAGAGCCTTGAGTACGTCTAATTCCTTGCGCAGCCCACGGATACTTGGTACATCCATGCCGGCGACGAAGATAAAATCCGTGGCGCTGTCGAGCGCCGCGAGGGTGTGATCGGACAGCCCGGCGCCGGTGTCAATCACGACGTAGCGGTATTGACCAGCCAATTGCTCCAGCAGGTGCGTAATGTCCGCCGCCGAGATGTGGGCTTCGTCGGCGGGCGAGTCCGGAGCGCAGAGGGCGTACAGCCCGCTGGGGTGCGGACTTAAATACGATTTCAGCACCATGGTGTCCTGCGGGGCCGCGCCCCGGACCGCCTCGGCCAGCGACTGCTCGGGCGCAATTTGGAGCGCATTTGCAACGTCGCCAAACTGCAGATCCAAATCCACCAGCACCGTTTCGTGCGGAGCAGAGGCGGCAAGGCCTACGGCTAAGTTGGTGGCGATGGTGGTCTTACCGGCGCCGCCTTTGGGGGAAATAACGGCAATGACCCGCCCCTTGGGAGAGGCATCCGACGCGGGCGGCAACGGCGTGAAAGCCTGGCGGCGGTTTGCAGACGACTGAACGGCCCGATGCAGCAGGGCGTTAATATCCACCTGGTCGGCTTCCGGGTCCAGGACATCGCGGATGCCCGCGCGCATCGCAGCGACGGCAACGTCCGCCGGCCCGGAGTGAACCAGCAGAACGCTCACATCGGGGTGCCACCGGTCAATGTCCGAGGCCAGCGCCAAAGCATGGTCCGCCGGAACACCGGGACCCACGACAACGACCTCCGGAAGCTGGTCAGCAGGGTGCCGGGCGAACAGCTCCGCGGCGCCCCGGGGCAACACAGCAGCATTCCATTCGCGGATCTCGCCAGCCAGTTGACCGGTGGCCGCTGCCGCAAGCCGATGGACGTAGGTCTGGTCCGGACTGACCAAAACATAGCGGCTCATTTGAAGATCCCATCCCTGGTCAGTTCGCGGGTGCCTGTTTCGGAGGCCGACGACGGCTCCTTGGACAGCCAGATCTTTCCGTTTTCGGATGCAAAGACAAGCTTTTCCACGTCCGGCGCTGTCCTTGCCAAAGTAATCAGGACTGCGCCGGCGGGGATGGCAGCTGGAACTGAGCCGGACTGATCGGTGCTGCCAGTGGCAGGCTTTGGCTTCGCCGCAACGCCCTGAACGGCGGTGACCAGGACCTTTTGCATGCTCAGATGGGTCACAGCTTCCGCGGCAGCACCCGTCGAGGTGCCGGTCGAACCGCCGCCGAAGGAGAAAAGGACACCAACGGTGTCCCCGGCAACCAGCTGGCCACCAACCACACGCTGCGGGTCCAACTGGATCGTCACTTCCTGCATCCCTGGCGGCAGCGGAACGGATCCGGTTTCGGCGTCCTTGGCTTTGAGCGTTGCCGGGTCAGCGAAACGGCCTTCAATCAGCTGCTCGCCGGGAACCAAATCCACGGTGGAAACCTTGCCGGCCAATTGGGTCAGGTTCGTCACGGCGCCGTTGGCCACGGCTTTGGCCGGCAGGCTTTGCAGTGTAATCAGTGGCAGCAGCTTGTCCGCGGCGGTTCCGGAGGCAATCGGAGCGGCGACCACGTAGACCTGTTCCGCTTCTGCCCCACGCAGTGCCCGCTGGTCCGCAGCGCTGACGTAATTGGCCAGGACCATGGTTCCAAGGACGGCGAGCACCACAGCGGCAACGGCAGCCAGGATTCGGGCTTTCAAGAAAGGTGGCTCCTACTGGCTCAGGGAAATAAAGAAGGCATTCAGGGCAGGTCCACCCAGCCGGGTGACCGACCAGTTCTTGGCATCATCGAGGGACACGAGCTGGGTGAAATAACCCTTGATGCCGGTGCAGCCGCAGTCCGCAGTGGGCGATTTGCCCGAAGCGCCGGGCCAGCTCCAGTCCGTGAGGTGAAAAGCCGCGAAGCCGGAAATGGCATAGGTTGCGTTTTGCCCCTGGCCGGAAGCCACCGAGTAAACGGGAAGCAGGATGGTGGTGTTGATGATGCTGGACATGGTGCATGGCGGTCCGCTTTTGCCCGGCTGGCTTCCGACCTGTGCGCTGACATCCACCACCGCCGCGCACGGGCTCGTTTCATCGAGCCAGCCGAACCCGCCCGGGACCACATTGCCGTGAGCATCGGTGCAGGAGGTGCTGGTTTTGATCCAGAGCACCTGTCCGGGCGGTGTTTGGTTGTAGAGGCAGCGCGGTGTGGTGAAAGGAAAAACTGTGGCGGCGGCCGGGCTTCCCCAAGTCGCCTTGGATTGGGCACTGACGGTGCTGGTTGGAATGCCCAGGATCGGGGCGAACGCGTTGGCCAGTGCGTGTTGACCGGTGCTGGTCAGCGTTCCAGTGTCCACGGTGACCAAATTCGCAGTGGCGTCCACCGTAGCCGTGGCAGCGGAAAGATTGTCATGGGCGTTCTTGCCCGCCAGGGACGCAGCGGTGGTCGAAATGTCCCCGCAGCTGCCCTTGGCGCAGTCCTGGGCGATCGCCAATGCGGCGGCGTCCGCCCCGGACTGCAATTGGGTGCGTTCAAAGTAGATGGCCCCAACGTCGATCACAATGGCTGTGAAGCCGAGCAGCATCACCATGGACAGAGCCATAATGATGGCTACCGCTCCGTGCTCCTGTTGGAGCCGCCGCCGCAGCAGGAGTCCTAGCCGCCGCATTTCATGACGCTCTTTCCGGTGATGGTGATGCTGGTGCCGAACATCCCGGTCAGGAACGCCATCGGGTAGGTGGCGGTCACAGTAACCAGGGCATTGGGAGCACATGATGCGGGATTGGCCCCGGTGGATGAAATGGCAATCTGCGCATCCGTCAACGCGGGGCTGAGGGACGGTGCGGCCAGCCGCGTGGCCAGCCGGGAGTCGGCCGGATCGTTGTGGATGGCCATGGCCCGCACACCCTCGCGGGCCGCACCGCTTAATTCGATTTGGGCGTTATATACCCGTCCAAATTCGATGATCCCGAACAGCAGCAGCAGCAGAATCGGCACAATGAGGGCAAATTCCACTGCCGCTGCCCCGCGTTCCGAGCCAAAGCGTTTCACAACGGCCGTGGCGTTGGATCGGGATAGGTTCCCCGGTTTGCCCTGCGCAAGGAAGGCGACATCGAGTGGACCACAGCTGTCGGCGCCGCGGTGGTTAGCCTGCAGTCGGAGTAGCGTTGAAGGTCTTAGAGGCCAGACCCGAGAAGAAGGCGGTGAGGTCTTTGCCGAAAAGGCCGACTCCAGCAATAAGGACGACGGCGATGAGGCCAACGAGGAGCGCGTATTCAACGGCGGTAGCACCGGTTTGTTCGCGGCGCAGGCGTGCCTGCAGGTTGAGACCGAGACAATGAAGGGATGCAAAAAGAGAGACCATGGCTGAGAGACCTTTACTGTGATGATGCCCGGCAATCCTGAGTGATTCCGCGACATTAATTTCCCAGCTATTACTGGGTTTAAATCATCGGCGGGTGAGCGCCCGTCGGTGTGTAAGAGAAAGATATCAGAGTAAAGCCCAAAGTCAAAACGGGGATTTTGGGGTTTCGCATCTGCCGGTTTGTTTGCTAAGAACCGGAGGACTCGAAGTCCGGATCTTGCCACTTTTCTCTGCACCGAGAGGTATCTTTAGCGGGTATGGCGCGGAGGGCGCGTTCTGCGTAGCGTGAGGTGCGGAAGCGAAATATTAACAAAGCTGAATCGAGGGGGCACGCCATGGATGGTGCAGAGATACATTCAAGAATCCAAGAACTCGTGGAGCAGGAGCAGGGCTTGCGGGATTCCCCGCCGTCGGAGGGCGAAGCGGCCTCCCGCAGTGAACGGTTGCGGAACATTGAGGTCCAGCTGGATCAGTGCTGGGACCTGCTGCGCCAGCGCCGGGCGAAACTGGATGCCGGCGGGAATCCCAACGATGCCAAGGTTCGTCCCGCCGAAGAGGTCGAGGGCTACCGCCAGTAGCGGCGTCGGCACAGACCCCGGCAGGAATGTCCGGGCTGCGCGCGGGTTCTGATCCGGCCCCTGCCGCGGGCTGGGGACTGGATCGCACCTGGCCGCGGCTTGTCCGGCGCGCCCGTTAGACTGATTGGAGCCGTTTAACGCTCCAATAATCGAGGTCTCTTGCCAGATTTCAGTGCCCGATTCGCCTCCGCAGCCGAGATTGCCAGCTGGGACGAACATGTCACCGCCAACCCGCACGGCGGCAATCTGCTTCAGTCCGAGGCGTTTGCGGCCGTCAAGAAAAACTACGGCTGGAAGCCGCTGTATCTGGTCTGCGAATCGGCCACCTACTCCAGCTACAACCTGGTGCTGGAGAAGTCCTTTCCACTGCTGGGCAAGCTCTGGTACCTGATCAAGGGTCCGGACGCGGCAGGTGTCGAAGACGTTCCGGCCATGCTGGACGCCGTCACGGACTTTGTCCGGAGTGCGCGGCTGAACGTTTTTGCGGTCAAAATCGAGCCGGACATCGTCGACAGCGAGCAGGCCCGTGCCATCCTCGGCGGCGCTGGCCTTGTCAAAACCTTCAATCTGCAGCCTAATGACAGCACCGCCATCCTGGACATCTCCCCGGAGGAAAACCAGCTGCTGCGCAATCTGCACTCGCGGGGCCGCAATGCTGTCCGCCGTGCCCTGCGCGAGGGTGTGCAGGTGGTGGCCGCCGAGCCCACCGAGGCAAATTTTCGCACCATGTACGCTCTGATGTCCGGAACGATTGCGGAAAAGGGCACCACGCAGATCCGCGACTACGGCTACTACAGCAAGTTTTGGGCTGGCTTCACGGCCCGCGGCCAGGGCCGGCTGTACTTCGTATACGAGGACGGTCAGGCCAGCGTTGGCGCGTTCGTGATCAACTATGGCCGCAAGGGTACCTACAAGGACGGTGGCTCGCTGCAGAAGCGCTCCCAGTATGGCGACTCGCATCTGGTCCAGTGGACCGCCATCAATGCGGTCAAGGCACTGGGGGCGACCGAATACGACTTCTGTGGGACCCCGCCATCGGACCGGCTCAAGGATCCCACGCACCCGCATCACGGTCTGGGATTGTTCAAGACCAGCTTCTCGAAAACCGTGACGGATTTCGTGGGCTGCTATGACTTGGTCCTGGGCCGGCTGCGGTACAAGCTGTGGACGACGGTGGGGGAGCGGATCTTCCGCCAGCTCTACACCCGCCGGACGGGCCAGCAGTTCTACTAGCAACGGGCGCAGCCGGCAGCGACGGGCGCTTGGCGGCGCCACTACAAGTACGACGACGACGACGGCTGGCGGCCGCCGGAGGAAAGGACAGATGAGCGAGCAGTCCCCGGAAAAGAACCATCCGGTGCCGCATCCGGGCATGATTCCGGTGGTGCCTGCGGCCAGGCAGAGCTATGCCGCCCGGCGGGTGCTGCGCAAGCTGGTGCAGGGCGAGGCTCCGCCCACGGCTCCGCTGAGCATTGTGGACCGACTGGCGGGCAGCCCCTACGCCAACCCGACGATCCAAGTAGGCGGCGTGGATGCCTCCGCCCGCAAGACCATCGATTTTGCCCTGCACCTGGCCGAGACCATGTTCCGATACGGCGCGGGTGCGCTGGAGGTGGAAACGAGCATCATTGCCGTCACCGCCGCGCTGGGACTGCGCAATATCGAGGTGGACATCACCAACCAGTCCGTCATCATCAACTACGCCAAAAAAGACGCGACACCCATCACCTTGCTGCGGGTGGTCCGATCCTGGACGAACAACTATGCCGGTCTGGCCAATATCCATGAGCTGGTGACAGACATCGTCTCCGGCGGCGTGGGACGGGATGAATGCGGGCGCCGGCTGGACGTCATCATCCGCAACCCCAAGCCCTTTCCGCGCTGGATGGTTACCGTGGCCGAAGCACTTTTTGCGGCCATCGTGGTTTCCGTGATCGGCGGCACAGGATTCGGTTCGCTGGTGGCGCTGCTCAGTAACCTCTTGGTGGGTTTGCTGGCGCGCGTCCTCGGGCGTTGGCGGGTGCCGGACTTCTTCGTCACTGCCACCAGCTCGTTCGTGGTGACGGCGATAGCGCTGGGGTGTGTGCTGGTTAATGTTCCGCTCTCACCGGCGGTCGTGGTGACAGGTGGCATCCTGCTGCTGCTGCCCTCCGGCCGTCTCGTCTCCGCCGTGCAGGATGCCATCAACGGCTTCCCCGTCACGGCGGCCGGCCGATTCCTTTCCGCGTTCCTGATCTTCGGCGCCATCGTCTCGGGCATCGCGGTCGCGCTGGTCTTCGGTGCGCTGTTTGGCTCGCAGCGCTTCGACGTGACGGATCCGCTCTCCGGCGCGCTGCCGCTGTGGGCCACGCTCCCGCTGGTGGTCCTGGCCACCATCGCCATCAGCATCGCCGAGCAGACCCGAATGAAGTTGCTGCTGCCCACCGGGGTGGTCGGACTGATTGGCTACTGCGTCCTCCTGCTGGGCACCGCCGCCAACCTGGGAGACAGATTCGCCCCCGCGCTCGCCGCCGTCGTCGTCGGCATGGCAGCACGAATGGTGGCGCTGCGGATGGGAGCACCGCAGCTGGTGGTCGCGGTACCGTCCATTCTGTTCCTGCTAGTGGGGTTGTCCATTTTCCGGGCTATGTTCGTGATGACCATCACCCCGAGCGCCTCGGTGGAGGGTGCCGTGGGGCTGTTCAATGCACTGATCATCATCATGGCCGTGGCGGCCGGCGTGGTCCTGGGGGACAACCTTGCCCGCCCGCTCACACGCGGCCAGGGCAGCAACGAAAAGCGCCGGAACCGCCGGCGCTAAGTCTGGATCGCCGGCTCGGATGGCTGAGTCGGGATTGCCAGGTTTGGATGCCGCCCGGGCATTATTTGAGGAATTTTGAGGTCCGGCGGTCCGCCAGGATCTTCCCTTCGGTCTGGCAGTGCGGGCAGTACTGCAGCGCGCGGTCCGCGAAGGACACCTCGCGCACGGTGTCGCCGCAGACCGGACACGCCTGACCCGCGCGGCCGTGGACCCGCATGCTCGACCGCTTGGCATCCTTGAGCTCGCTGGCCGCTTTACCCACCGCCGAGCTGACCGCTTCGCCGAGAACCGATTCGATGGCTTGGTAAAGGTCCTGGACGTGCCGGACATCGAGCGACTTGGCGATCGCGAAGGGTGAGATCCGGGCGGCGTGCAGGATCTCGTCGCTGTAGGCATTGCCAATTCCGGCCAACACGCTCTGATTGCGCAGCAGCCCCTTGATCTGCCCTGAGCCCGTGGCCAACAACCGCGCCAGCTCCGGATATCCGAAATCGGCCGCCAACGGATCCGGTCCGAGCGACGCGATGCCAGGCACGTCCGAGGGCTGGCGCACCACATAAAGGGCGAGGCTTTTCCGGGTGCCCGCTTCGGTCAGGTCCAGCCCCCGCGCCTGGCCCTGCTGGGTGAAACGCAGCCTCGCTGCTATCAATCCGCTGCCGGCTTTGAGGACAGCGGTCGACGGCGATGTGGAGTAGCGCACCCATCCCGCCTTGGCCAGGTGGAAAATCAGGTGCAGCGGTGGGGGACCGGTGCCCCCGGCCGCGCCGTTTTGAACTGGGACCCCACCAGCCTCGGCGGTCAACTCCAGGTCAAGAAACTTGCCATGCCGGCGAGCGGCGGACAAGGTCCGGCCCTCCAAGGCAGCGTACGGAGGATCGGCGGTCTTGAGCACCGAAAATGAGGTGATCTGGATCTTCTCCAGCACGGCCCCTTGCAGCTCTTCCGCAAGGAAGCTGCCCAGGCCGGCAACCTCCGGAAGTTCTGGCATGCCTATATTGTGCTCTGGAAACTGCGCTGCGGGCAACGAACAGCGGTTTATGCGAACCCGGCCCCCGTTCGGGGTGTCGTATTGACGGCTGGGTTCCCCAACCGGAAACGGCCTAGAGGATCTGGCCCACCGGCTGCTTTTTCTCGGCCTGGAAGCCGTCTTCATTCCGGCCACTGGCCCAATAGCCGGAGAGGGAGACCTGAGACCTCTCAAGGCCATGCCGCACGAAGAGGACGTCCCGCAGCGCTTTCATGTAACCGCGCTCGCCGTGCGCAAAAACGTCAACCAGCCCGGGGCGCCAGATGGTTTGCTCGAGCGCGTCGACGATCAGGGTGCCCGTTCCCGCGGGCGCACCTGAGCGCAGCAGCCAGGAAATCTCCACCGCTTCCGGTGCGGCGATGCTCTGCACATCAGCATCGCCGTCGACCTCCAGAAAAACGTGGCCCACGGCGGAAGTGGGCAGCGACTCCACGGCCGCAGCTATCGCCGGAAGCGCGGATTCGTCGCCGGCCATCAGGTACCAGTCAGCGTCAGGATTGGGCCGGTAAGCGCCACCCGGACCGGAGATAATCAGCCGGTCGCCGGGCCGGGCGGCGGCGGCCCAGGGCCCGGCGAGCCCTTCGTCCCCGTGCACGACAAAATCTATGGCCAGCTCGCCCTTCGCGGGGTTGACCCAGCGGATGGTGTAGGTGCGGGTGGCGGGCCAATCCTCGCGGTGCATGTAGTTCCGCAGCGCAAACACGTCCACCGGTTCGCGGTAGGACACATCCGGACGCAGGAAGTGGATCTTCACGTACATGTCGGTGAAGGTATTTGGCGCAAAGGCCGCAAATCCCGGGCCGCCGGCAATCACGCGCACCATGTTCTTGGACAGGCGTTCGGTGCGCAGGACGGTCAGAGTGGCCTGCGGACGCGGTTTGACAGCGGGTGCCGTGGTCATGGGAGCTCCTGGGGGATCGCGGTGAACGGTGCAGCGGCGGCTGGCCTTTCCCGGTGCAGCGGCCGGCGGCTGCCACATGCAAGGGCGGGCCGACGGGTAGGTGAGGGCAGCCTTATCAGCCTATAGCGGCGGTAACGCCCAGTCGACCGGGTCCGCGCCCTGCTGGTGCAGAAGCTGATTTGCCCTGCTGAAGGGCCGTGAGCCGAAGAATCCGCGGGACGCGGACAGTGGACTGGGATGGGCCGAGAAAATGATATCGGTGGGCCCCAGCAGCGGACGGAGCCGGAGGGCGTCCTTGCCCCACAGGATGGCCACCAGCGGCGTTCCCCGAGCTGTGAGGGCGGTGATGGCCGCATCTGTGACGGTTTCCCAGCCTTTGCCCCGGTGCGAGCCTGTGACGCCCGGTGTCACGGTCATCACGCGGTTCAGCAGCAGCACGCCGCGCTCGGTCCACGGACTCAGGTCTCCATGCGGAACCGGGGGGATGCCCAGGTCGGTGGAGAGTTCCTTATAGATGTTGGCCAAGCTGCGCGGCAGCGGCCTGGTCTTTTTATCGGTGCAGAAGGCAAGTCCCACGGAGTGGCCGGGAGTCGGATATGGATCCTGTCCGGCAATGAGTACCTTAACCCCGGCCAACGGCTGCTCGAAGGCGCGCAACACCCGGGCCGCAGCCGGTAGGAAGCCTCTGCCGCTGACATGCTCCGTCCGCAGGAAGGCACCGAGGCGCCGTAAGTCCTGTTCGACGGGCTGCAGTGCCTCCGCCCAGTCCGGGGCCATCCGGCTCAGCGGTGCGTCCGCCAGCCGCTGCAGCGCGGCCGCCTCCTCTTCCTGGCCGGTGTCCACCGGGGTTCCTGCCGGCGCCAACGGAAACAATGCATCAGAGTTTTCCACTGTTCCATTCTGCATCGTTGCCGTTGCCGTTGCCGTTGCCGTGGCCGTTCGCGGCGAATGACATGTGTGTGATTCGCCTATACCATGGTGGAATTGGCCTTTTGGGGAACCTGGAATGGAGTGTGTCGTGGCCGAAGCAGCCCAGCTCAACGAAAACAGCCGATTGCGCACGCCAACCAGTGCGCAGGCCACAACGGATATGGGCGAAGCACTGGACCCTGCCGGCGCTGAGGCCGAACTCGTGACTGCTCCTGGCGAACAGGCATCTTCCCAGCCGGAGTCCGGCCCGCAGAATCCAAGCCCGTCGGCGCTGAGCGAGCGGGATCGGCAAGTGCTTGCGCTGGAGCGGCAGTGGTGGAAATATGCCGGAGCCAAGGAGCAGGCTATCCGGGAAATTTTTGATTTGTCCGCTACGCATTATTACCAGATCCTCAATGCGCTGATCGATACTCAGGACGCGCTGGCGCATGACCCGATGCTGGTGAAGAGACTGCGTAGACTACGAACGTCACGTCAGAGGGCCAGGACGGCCCGCCGCTTGGGGAACTGATTGGGGAACTGATTGGGGAACTGATTGGGGAGTCTGACGTCCAGTCGCCGGCAACAAACCACAAGGACGCCGCAGTCATATGAGCAACTATCCTTCGGACGAATTCGATACGGTCCCGGAAAATTCGTCCCGCCTGGGCGTCCACCGCAGTTCCCTCGAAACTCCAGTGCGTGGCCTAACGCCGCTGGTACTGTTCGCGGTTGCCGCTCTGATTATCGGTCTGGCGGCCTTTTTCCTGATCCCTAAGCTGGGCGGCAGCGGCGCGGATTCGTCTGCACCGGTGGCCGGTGCTTCCTCCGCAAGCCCATCAGCCAGCCAGTCTCCGTCGTCCGGCACCGCCAACGCGGCCAGCGCCGCGGCCGGGGAAGAGACGACCGGGAGTGCTGCCTCGTCGACCTCCGCAGCGGCGGAGACGAACTCCATCCCCGCCACTCCGGCACCGGAAACCACTTCCGCGCCCGCAACGGACAAGAGCACTCCGGTGAGTGTACTTAGCTCCTTTGCCCCCGGCGGCATGGTGGCCAAGTATGCCGGTGCGATTACCGCCGATGGGTGGACCGTCGGTGAGATGGCCGAGTGGGGCGGTGCTCCGCAGTCCAGTTCCGTCATCTTCTACAGCGGTCCGGGCCAGCGGGGCAACGCCGAAGCGCTCGGAGCGCTGCTCGGCATTGCGCAACTGGTCGACTCCAACGAACTGCTGGTGCCCCTCGCCGTGGTCCTGGGTCCGGACGCTCAGTAGCCGCCGGACCGGCAAGGCAGTCGGAGCTCTGCTATTTCCGCACCAGCAGCCGGCCGATGGCGCTGTTGGCCAGATCCTGAAGAAGAGCCTGCGGATGGGCAAAAACCTCGACGGCGCCGGCTTCCCGCAGCTCCGCGTCGCTGGTCCCCCCGCAGGTCAGGCCGATGGTCGGTATGTTCAACTTGGAAGCGGCATAGACGTCCCACACGGAGTCGCCCACGAAGACGGTGTGGCCCGCTTGCAGGCGGCAGGACTCCAGCGCGGCGGCGACGATATCCGGTGCGGGCTTGCTTTCGGCGGCATCACTGGAGCTGGTGGCGGCATCGATGCAGGAATCGGCGTCCAACGCCGTTCTCAGGACCGTCAGTTCGTCCTGTCGGGCTGAGGAAGCAAGCACGACGGCGAGTCCCACCTCCCCGCACTGCACCAGCAGGTCTTTGGCCCCCGCAAAGGGGCGCAGCGCTGGCCAGTGAGTCGAAAAGACGGCGTCGTGCGACGCCTGGAGAACGTCGTCGTCGTTCTTGTTCCGCTCCTCGCCGAGCAAGTGAGTAATCAGCTTGTCTCCGCCCATGCCAATGGCGCGATGGATCGATGCCATTGGAACGTCCTGCCCGACCCTGCGGAAGGCCTGCCACCATGAGATCGTGTGGAGATAGTTGGAGTCGATCAGGGTGCCGTCCACATCGAAGAGGACGCCGAGTTCCTTGCTGCCGTGCAGAGTCATGCTGCCTCTCGATAAATCATTGTCGAGCCGTATTTACGTTTGTGGAACTTGCGCTAGCTGGCGCTGGCGGACAGAAGGGCGAAAAGGGCATTCCCGTAGGCTTCCGCCGCGTCCGGATCCTCGTACACCATGGTTCTCCCGGCAATTTCCAATTCCACCAGGAACTGCGTTGATCCATCTGGGGCACTTTCCCGGCGCAGGGATCTGAATGTGCCGGCCAGCAGGTCCCTCAGCTGGTCTTCCCGCGGGAGCCACAAGGAGTCCTCAAGATCCACCGAATCCAAGGCCCACTCGGTGGTGCCATTCATGCCCAACACGGTCCCGGTGGGATATGAATGCGCCTCGATGGTCATATCGCTGACCACAAACACCTCGTTGGCATCCAGGGGGTCGGCACTGTTGACCAGCCGCTCGATGCAGAAATTATCCCCAGAGGCGGGGGACCATATCAGCCCGGACCGTCTCAGGGCCCGTGCCAGCTCAGTGGAGATCATTTCTGTATTATCCTCCCGCCCCGCGCGGCTTGAGCTTGGGAGAGCCGGGCACTCCGGAGCCGTAGCCCATGCCCTGGATGGCTTCCACCATGGCGGCCACGGAACTGGTCTTGGGAGCCCAGCCAAGCTCGCGCCGGATCTTGTCCGAGCTGATGATCGGTGTTTGGGATGCCATGTCCACCCAGCCCGGATCGCTGCGCTGCAGGCGCAGATGCCAGCTGATTGCGGCGAGGGAACGCAGCACGGACAACGGCAGCCGGATAATGCGCCGCGAGCCCAGAATCCAGCCCAGAATCGGCGGCGTGATCACCGGGTCTCCGGCCACATTGAAGGCCCCGGCCGCCCGTTTCTCGATCACGCGCCAATAAGCGTCGGCAACGTCGTCCGCGTGCACGGTCTGGAAAGTTAGCTCCCGGGGCAGCGGCAGCAGCGGCGTTGTCAGCTTGTACAGCAGGAATTTGGGCACCAGCGGTCCCAGGAACAGCCGGCCGACCTCGCTGCCTGCACCACGCTGGAAGATCAGTCCCGGCCGCAGCCGGCTGACCGGAATCTGGGGGTGTGCGGCTTCAAAGGCATCCAGCAGCCGTTCATTGGCCGCCTTGTGCCGGCTGTAATGCGAGGTGTGTATTCCTCCGGTGGGCCAGGTTTCGTCCACCATCCGCTCCTTGGGCCCGGGGCTGTAGGCGCCGATGGACGAGGCATACACCACGTGCTTGACCTTGGCCTTGACACAGGCCAACAGGATGTTTTCCAGACCTGTGACATTGGTGCGGAACATGGCTCTCTCGTCGTGATTGGGCTGGATGGCCCAAGCGAGGTTGACCACCACATCGACCCCGGAGAGGGCCTCGCTCAGGAGCGGTCCGGCCCCTGCGGCGCCGATGTCCAGCTGATGCCACTGCACTCCCGCGTAGGGTTGCCGGTTAGTGTCCGGAATACGGCGGGCAATGCCCAGCAGTGACTCCACTCCCCGAGCCCGCTGAAGGCGGCGCAGGAGGGCCGTGCCCACATTTCCTGTTGCTCCGATGACTGCAATCCGCATGGAACCTCCTTCTGGTCTTCCTCAACGCGCCGGTGAAATGATTTCCATTGAAGATAAGCCAGCTTATTATCGAGTAACGTCCTGAACAAGGCCGCAGTTGCCCGTCAGCGCCGCGACTGGACCTAGGATGAGTGTTTGTGCAGCGTGGCCTGAAGCTGTGGCCGCGTCTGCTAAACGACGGACAGGAGACGCACCATGACCACCGAACCTACCAAGCAGCCGTCGTCGTCGGATGTTCCGCAGGGGTCGCAGCGACCCTCGGCAGCATCGGGGACGCCAGCAGGGACGCCAACCGAGACGCCAACAGGGGCGCCGACGGGACGGACCAAAGCCGACGACGCGTCCAGAGCCGCCGTACCAGCCAAGGCACCTGTCACCCGGGCAGCGGTTGTCTGGGTAGCCGTAGCCGTGGCGCTGGTGATTCTGGTCCTGCTGATCATTTTCTTCATCCAGAACCAGGATCAGGTGAAGGTGTACTTCCTCGGTTTTGAAGGCTCCTTGGCCTTGGGCATAGCTCTATTTATTGCCGCCGTGGGAGGAGGTATCCTGGTTGCCTTTGCTGGCGGAGCCAGGATTGTCCAGTTGCGGATCCAAGAAAGGCGTAACCGGAAACGCAGCCGGCGCTAAGCTGCTCCGCACCAGATCTGCGGGGTTGAACGCACTAATCCTTGAGCGGAATGCCGTTGGCGTCACGCTTGAAGGGATCTGCTCCCACCAGGATCATGATCCCTTCGATGAAGCCCCAGATGCCGCCGATGCCAAAGGTGAAGATCGTCACCAGGATCTGAACGACTCCTATGGTGGTGTAACCCAAGTAGAAACGGTGGATGCCCAGACTGCCGAGGAAGATGCCGAGCAATCCGCCCACCAGTTTGGACTTTTGCTCGCTGACCATTTGGTACCCCTGTGGAGTGTACTGCGGCTGTCCATAGGGCTGACCATATTGTCCGGTTTGGCCATATTGCTGTTGGCCATACTGAGGGACTGCGGGGCCCGGTTGGCCATATTGCCCGGTTTGGCCGTATTGCTGCTGGCCGTAGGCGGGGGCGTTGGGATCGGGCTGCCCGTATTGCTGCTGATTTGGCTGGGGCAGGTCCCGTGGGTCCGGCTTATCCAGCGACGGCGGCTGCCCGCCGGACGCGGCCCGATCGGGCGAATCGTCGGGATCTCCTGCGGTGGGATGTTCGCTCATTTTCTCTCCTCATATGGTGCCTGCCGTGAAAGGCGCGGCGACGGAGCTTGCCTGAGCTTAACGCTATTTCATAGCTGTTCAGGAAGCTATAGCGGTGCCGCTTCGGCTCGGTTCGTTGGCACCCAACTCTTAACCCACCGCTTCGCCTTCGGCATAAGGGTGGTGAGCGCTTGCACTCTCATCGGGTGAGTGCTAATTATTGAGTTAGCACTCTCCACCGTTGACTGCTAACAAAGAGCCATCGGCGGAGGAAGTGAACAGCCAGTGTGGTGAGAGCCAGAAGGCCGGTGTAAAGAGATCGCCGTGCCCACAGCTCGTCCGTCGCGGGCACCACAGCCTGGCCCAGGATCCGAAATGACTGTCCCGAAAGGACTGAAGCCTACATGGCCAAGATCATTGCATTCGATGAAGAGGCCCGCCGCGGCCTCGAGCGTGGGTTGAACATCCTCGCTGACGCAGTCAAGGTCACATTGGGCCCGCGCGGCCGCAATGTTGTCCTTGAGAAGAAGTGGGGCGCCCCCACGATCACCAACGATGGTGTTTCCATCGCCAAGGAGATCGAGCTGGACGATCCTTTCGAAAAGATCGGCGCCGAGCTGGTCAAGGAAGTTGCCAAGAAGACGGACGACGTTGCCGGCGACGGTACCACGACGGCCACAGTGCTGGCCCAGGCCCTGGTGAAGGAAGGCCTGCGCAACGTTGCAGCCGGAGCTGACCCCCTGAGCCTCAAGCGCGGCATCGAGAAGGCGGTCGAAGCGGTTATCGCTCAGCTGCTGGAATCCGCCAAGGAAATCGAGACCAAGGAAGAGATTGCTGCCACGGCTTCCATCTCCGCCGGGGATCCGGAAATTGGTGCACTCATTGCTGAGGCCTTGGATAAGGTCGGCAAGGAAGGCGTCATCACCGTCGAGGAGTCGAACACCTTTGGGCTGGAGCTGGAGCTCACCGAAGGTATGCGCTTCGATAAGGGCTACATTTCCGCTTACTTTGTGACGGACGCGGAGCGCCAGGAAACGGTTCTCGAAGACCCGTACATCCTGATCGTCAACTCCAAGATCTCCAACGTCAAGGACCTTGTCGCCGTTCTGGAGAAGATCATGCAGTCCGGCAAGCCGCTGCTGATCATCGCCGAGGACATCGAGGGCGAGGCTCTGGCCACGCTGATCGTGAACAAGATCCGCGGCACGTTCAAGTCTGTCGCCGTCAAGGCTCCGGGCTTCGGCGACCGCCGCAAGGCCCAGCTTGCAGACATCGCCATCCTCACCGGTGGCCAGGTCATCGCCGAGGAAGTCGGCCTCAAGCTGGAAAACACCACCCTTGAGCTGCTGGGTAAGGCACGCAAGGTTGTTGTCACCAAGGACGAGACCACCATTGTTGAGGGTGCGGGCGATCCCGACCAGATCGCCGGTCGGGTCTCCCAGATCCGCGCGGAGATCGAAAACTCCGATTCGGACTACGACCGCGAGAAGCTGCAGGAACGCCTGGCCAAGCTGGCCGGCGGCGTTGCAGTCATCAAGGCCGGAGCCGCAACCGAAGTTGAGCTCAAGGAGCGCAAGCACCGCATTGAGGACGCCGTCCGCAACGCCAAGGCTGCTGTGGAAGAAGGCATCGTCCCCGGCGGTGGCGTCGCTCTGATCCAGGCTGGCGTGAAAGCGTTCGCTAACCTGAACCTGACCGGCGACGAAGCAACGGGCGCAAACATTGTCCGCGTTGCCATTGACGCTCCGCTGAAGCAGATCGCCTTCAACGCAGGCATGGAGCCCGGCGTCGTTGTCGACAAGGTCCGCGGCCTGCCCGTGGGCCACGGCCTCAACGCCGCAACTGGCGTATACGAGGACCTGCTTGCAGCCGGCGTCAACGATCCGGTAAAGGTAACCCGTTCTGCACTGCAGAACGCGGCTTCCATTGCCGGTCTGTTCCTGACCACCGAAGCTGTTGTGGCTGACAAGCCGCAGAAGGCAGCTCCGGCCGGCGGTGGCGGCGACGACATGGGTGGAATGGGCGGCATGGGCGGCTTCTAAGCCACCCACCCCTGCCTGAGATAGCGCTAAGGCGCGCTTCTGCCAAGCGAGGATGGACTCCGCAAAAAGAGCGCGGAATCCCTCCTCGCTCTAAGTAGGGCGAGCGCCAAGGGTGCTCCTGCCACGCGAGCAGTAAGATTCCGCAAAAAGAGCGCGGAATCCATCCTCGCTTTCGGCAGGGGCGCCTTTGGCGTTTAACCCGAGTGCGGGCTGTTGGCCGGGCCATGAAAGTATGAATTTATGACGATTGTTGCTGCTGCTGACGGGTCCGCGCTGGGGAATCCTGGTCCGGCCGGCTGGGCCTGGTATGTGAACGATTCCTGCTGGCGCGCTGGGGGCTGGCCGCATGGGACCAACAATCAGGGCGAGCTGATGGCAGTGCTTGACTTGCTGCGCTCGACAGCCCATCTGCCGCAGGAACATCTGAGGATCCTGTGCGACAGCCAGTACGTGATCAACTGTGTCTCAAAATGGACGCCTGGCTGGAAGCGGAAGGGCTGGCGCAAGGCGGACGGTAAGCCGGTGCTCAACGTGGACCTGCTGAAAGACATCGATGCCGCCATTTCGGGCCGGAACTACAGCTTTGAATGGGTGAAGGGGCATGCCGGCCATGATCTCAATGAGGCTGCTGACGTACGCGCCCGCGCCGTCGCAACGGCGTACCAGAGCCAATCTCCGGTGCCCCGGGGCCCCGGGTTTCCGGGCGCACTGGACACGGAGACGGACGTGGACAACGGCCCGGGGGTTGAGTCCCCGGGATCCGATGAAGCGCCGAATTCGGAAGGTTTGAAATCGGGGCAGCAGTTCCCTTCAGGATCCTATTCCGGGGCCGCAGCTGACGCTGAACCGGATCTGTTCTCCAGCCTGGCGGATGAGGATATTGCGCCGTTGGAGATCTCCCCCCGGGAGGCCGTGGTTGCGCTGGAACGGGAATTGCTGGCTCCCTCAACGCGGGCGGACGCCAGTCGGCTCGCGGTGCTGCTGCATCCGGATTTCGAGGAGATTGGTCAATCCGGGAGGATGTGGACCCGGGACGCCATGCTGGCGGCACTTGAGGACGAATCCGCAGCCGAGGCCACGATGGAGGTGCTCAACGTGGATGTCTTGGACGGCTCCACCGCGCTGCTGACCTATCGAAGTGCCGGCCGCAGGGGGAGCGCTCTGCGTACGTCGCTGTGGCGGCTTTCCGGGAGCCAGTGGAAGCTGCGTTTCCACCAGGGCACCCCGGAATCCTGACAGTGCGAAAATCAGCACCCCGTCGGCACGGCGGCGGCTGTATTATTCGCCTGCGACGAGAAGCAGCCCGTCGACCTGTACACCGGCGCTGTCGTCATTGTGCCATCGCAGCTCGCCGCCGAGCAGCTGTGCGTAGAAGGTCGCCAGGACCACCGGTTCGGCACAGTCGAGGGACAAACCAGCGAGCCGCAAGTTACCAGCATTGACCTCAACCATGCTGCGACGTTAGGTCTGCGCGTGTCTCCTGTCAATCGATGTGCCTTCCCACACCAAGACTCTCTGCTGTCCACTACTGATTCCTCCGCAGCGGTTTGCCGTCAGGCCATGAACATCCGCGTGTTCGCCTCCTCGGCCTGGGCGTATTGGGTGGCCGCGGTCGCCAAGGCCGTATTGATGCTTTCCAGCGATACCTCGACCCGCACCTGGGTGCTGCGCCAGTCGCTGATCAGGGACTGGAAGTTGTTGGCAGCACTGCCGGTCCAGCTGCTCTGCAGATCGAGCAGGTTTCGCTGCATTCTGTCCACCTCCGCCCGGAGCTGGTCGATGGAACCTCTGACGGCTTGGCTCTTGCTGGCCAACTCGTCACTATTGACATTGAACTGCGGCATGGGATGTGCCTCCGCTGGGAAATGGATCGATCCCATGAGGCTATGTCCACGAGTGGGAGCTGACTAGTCCGAAATAGCGGAATGTGGAGGGGGACATGCTTTAAGACTCGTGTGCAGGACGGGACGCCTCGGCCCCGGGGCTTCCTTGATCGAATGGCAGCCGAATAGTCAGTGTTGCCCCGCCGCCCGCGGTCTCGCTCAGCCGGACAATGCCTTCATGTGAGGCCACAATGGCCGAGACGATGGCCAGACCCAGCCCACTGCCTCCAGTATCGCGGTTTCGGGACGAATCCGCGCGGTAGAACCGCTCGAAGATGCGCGGTCCCTCATCTTCGGAAATACCGGGTCCATGGTCGCGGACTTCCAGCACCGACTCGTGTGCTTCCCCTGCCCTGGTGGTTCCCACGGCTATCTCGATCGGGGATCCTTCCGGGGTGTAGCGCAGGCAATTTCCCAACAGATTGGCCACCACCTGGCGAAGCTTGGCTTCGTCGCCGCTGATCGGCGCATTCCTGCCGGGACCGCCGTCGAGCCCCACCACCGTAATCTTCCGCTGTGGTGCCGCGGCCCGCGCGTCTAGGGCGGCATCATGTCCGAGCAGCAGCAGATCCACCGGCTTGCGCTGCAGCGGGCGCTGCTCGTCGATGCGGGCCAGCATCAGCAGGTCTTCCACCAGCGTGCCCATCCTTTTGGCCTCGCTCTCGATCCGGCCCATCGCCGTCGTGACGTCCTGCGCGGTGGGCAGCGCGCCATGCCGGTAAAGTTCGGAAAACCCACGAATGGTGACCAGCGGCGTGCGCAGCTCGTGCGACGCGTCCGCGACGAACCGGCGCATCTGTTGCTCGGAGGCGGTTCGGGCAGCAAACGCCGTCTCAATGTGCGCGAGCATGGCGTTGAGCGAGCCGGACAGCCGGCCCACTTCGGTGCCCGCATTATCGATGGCCAGCCGGCGGGACAAGTCCCCGGCTGCGATGGCCGCCGCCGTCTTTTCCACCCGGGCCAGCGGCCGGAAGGAGCGCGAGACGGTCAGGTAAGCGATCATGGTGCCCAGTGCCACGGTGAGCAGCCCAACGCCTGCAACGACAGCGCCCAGCCGTTCCATGGCGGCGTTGAGGGATTCATACGGAAGGCCGACGACGACGTAGCCGGTGAAGTTGTTGACGGGAAATCCGCCCGGGGTGTTGGTTTGAATCGGAACCGGGGAGACGATGTAGACCCGCCAGGAGTCCTGTCCGTCGCTGCTGGGCACGGTGAACGGGCGGTTGGCCAGTGCGGTGGCCTGCTTGAGGGTGTAATTGCTCAGGACGGGGCGATCCTGTCCGTCCCTGTTTTCGGCGGACACGTTTCCATCGCTGTCGCAAAAACGGACGTAGTACTGGAACGGGACGGCCCGTGTTCCTGCGGTATCTGCCGTGGTGACGCCGGCATGGATGATGGACTGCTTATAAGTGTTGAGCTGGCTGTCCATTTGCTGCAGCAGGAAGGCATGCAGCAGCAGATAGGTGGTCCCGCCCAAAGCCAG
Source organism: Paenarthrobacter sp. Z7-10 (assembly GCF_026932795.1). GTDB lineage: Bacteria > Actinomycetota > Actinomycetes > Actinomycetales > Micrococcaceae > Arthrobacter_M. The sequence continues at coordinate 41,007 of NZ_JADPVH010000011.1, forward strand.
CAGGGACGCCGTGAGCAAGGCGCTGATGATGGCCACCAGCTGCGTCCTGAGCGGGGCATTCTTCCAGGTGGAAATCAAAACCTGCCGCCGCTAGCGTTTTTCGGCCGTCCGGAGAACATAGCCCACTCCGCGTTTGGTCTGGATCAGCGCGGTGGCGTCCGGATCCGTGTCCACTTTGCGCCGGAGGTAGGAGATGTAGGATTCCACGATCGAGGCGTCGCCGTTGAAATCGTATTCCCACACGTGGTCGAGGATCTGTGCCTTGGAGAGTACCCGGTTGGGGTTGAGCATCAGGTAGCGCAGCAGCTTGAATTCGGTCGGGGACAGCTCAATGGACCGGCCGCCGCGGCGGACCTCGTGCGCGTCGTCGTCGAGCTCCAGATCATCCACCCGAATGACGGCGTCGTCGTCGTCCATCGGCTGCGTGCGCCGCAGCACGGCCCGGATTCGAGCCACCACCTCGTCGAGGCTGAACGGTTTGGTGACGTAATCGTCACCGCCGACGGTCAGGCCAGTGACCTTGTCCTCGGTGTCGTCGCGTGCCGTTAGGAACAACACGGGGAAGTGCCGGCCGGCGGCGCGCAGCCGGCGGGTGACGGTGAAGCCATCCATGTCCGGCAGCATCACGTCCAGTACTGCGAGATCCGGATTATGCTCCTCCGCCGCGGCCAAGGCTTCGCGGCCGTTTCCGGCGGCCACCACCTCGAAGCCGGCAAATCGCAGCGAGGTGGAGAGCAGCTCGCGGATATTTGGCTCGTCATCGACAACAAGTAGCTTGGCTTCGGGTCCGGTCTTTTTCACACTTCATATCGTCCTCCCAGTGTCTGGGAATTAGCTGAATGTTGTTTGTGCGTTGCATGGGTCAGGCCGGGGCGGTTGCGCTGCGGCGGGCAAAGATTTCCACCGGCGCCAGCAGGCCGGCGCGGAAGGCAGCCAGCAGATTTGCCATCCGCGGGCCCGCGTTCGATCCGAGCACCAGAGGCAGTCCCAGCGCCGCGGGACCGGCCCCTGCGGCACGCACCGCGGCCCTTTCCAGGAACTCAACACCAAACGTGCGGCGGTTGCGTTCCGATTCCACCTCGAAGCCTGCGGCCTCCAACGCATCCGAGTAGGCCAACGGGGAGACCACAAAGGATGATCGGGGATCGGTGGTCCAAGGAAGTGGGAAATCAGGATCCCCCGTCCCAAGCTGCATCACGTCATAGATGGCGAAAACACCACCCGGCTTCAGCACCCGGGCGACCTGGGCGAAAACGGCGGCCTTGTCTGCAATGTTCATGCCCACGTGCAGCATGGTGGCAACGTCGAACTCCGCGGCTTCGAAAGGAAGCTCGAGGGCCCTGCCGCAGAGGAAAGTCACGCGGTCCATCAAAGAAGTGCGCTCGGTCAGGGAACGGGCCACCTCGATGAATTCCGGGGTCAGGTCCACCCCGACAACCGTTGCGGAGAACCGTTCCGCGAAAAGCCGGGCCGGACCGCCAAGACCACAGCCCACGTCCAGTACCCGCATCCCGCCGGTGATTCCTGCTCCCCGGGCTAGGTCCTCGGCAGCCTCGACGCCGCCAATGTGCAGCTCGTCCGCGCCGCGCAGATCCGTTGTGGAGAAATGTTCCGGGTCCACGCCGGTAGCGCGCAGCGCAGAGAGAATCTGCTCTTCAAGGTTCCCCCGGGTGTAGTGCTGGGTTACGTCGTCGTCGGCGTTCATGCCAACCTCCCACGGATAGCTGATGGGCAGATCATACGCCAACCGCACTCCCGCCGGACAGAGCCTCAGGCGGGAGGGCCCGGAACGCCCTCAATGTCCTTGGCGTCGAGGATTCGGTAGGCGTAGCCCTGCTCGGCCAGAAAGCGTTGGCGCTTGGCGGCGAAGTCCTGGTCCAGTGTCTCCCGGGCCACTAGTGTGTAAAACCGGGCGGACCGGCCGTCCGCCTTCGGCCGCAGCAGCCTGCCGAGGCGTTGCGCCTCTTCCTGGCGGGAGCCGAACGAGCCGGACACCTGGATGGCCACCGCAGCCTCGGGCAGATCGATGGAGAAATTGGCTACCTTGGACATCACCAGTGTGTGCAGCGTTCCGGCGCGGAACTCATTGAAAAGCCGCTGCCGCTCCTTGATGGAAGTCTGCCCCTTGATCACGGGCACATCCAGCCGCTGCGCGATTTCGTCCAGCTGGTCGATGTACTGACCGATCACCAGCAGTTGCTCGCCCTGATGCGCCCGCACCAGCGCTTCGACGACGGCGGTCTTGGTTTCGCTGGTGGCACAGAGCCGGTACTTGTCCGCATCCTCGGCCATGGCGTAGGCCATCCGTTCGTCGCGTGGCAGGTCCACCCGCACCTCGACGCAGTCCGCCGGCGCAATGTACCCCTGCGCCTCGATGTCCTTCCAAGGCGCGTCGTAGCGTTTGGGGCCGATCAGCGAAAAGACCTCGCCCTCCCGGCCGTCTTCGCGGACCAAAGTTGCGGTCAGACCCAGTCTCCGCCGGGCCTGCAGATCCGCCGTCATCCGGAAAATAGGTGCCGGCAGCAGATGCACCTCGTCATAAACGATCAGCCCCCAGTCGTTGGCGTCGAGCAGCTCCAAGTGCGGATAGAGGCCACCACGCTTCATGGTCAGGATCTGGTAGGTGGCAATGGTGACGGGGCGGACTTCCTTCACCGCGCCGGAGTACTCGCCGATCTCCGCCTCGGTCAGTGACGTGCGCTTGAGCAGCTCATCCTTCCATTGCCGCGCGGAGACGGTGTTCGTGACCAGGATCAAAGTCGTGGTCCCGCTGGTGGCCATCGCGCCGGCACCCACCAGTGTTTTGCCCGCCCCGCAGGGAAGCACGACGACGCCGGAGCCACCGGCCCAAAAGTTTTCCACCGCCAGCTGCTGGTAGGGCCGCAGTTTCCAGCCGTCCTCGTTGAGGGCAATCGGATGTGGACGGCCGTCGACATAGCCTGCCAGGTCCTCGGCCGGCCAGCCGATTTTCAGCAGCTGCTGCTTGAGCGCTCCCCGCTGGGAGGAATGCACGACGACGGTCAGCGGGTCGATCCGCGGGCCCAGCAGCGGCTCGACTTTGCGGGCGTGGACCACCTCCTCGAGCACTAGGAAATCATCGGTGCGCAGCACCAGCCCGTGCTGTGGATCCTTTTCCAGCCGCAGCCGGCCATAGCGGGACATCGTTTCTTCGACGTCGATCAGCAGCGCGTGGGGGACCGGGAACCGCGAATATTTCAGCAGTGTGTCCAGCACCTGTTCGGCATCGAGCCCGGCGGCACGGGCATTCCACAATCCCAACGGCGTGAGCCGGTAACTGTGCATGTGTTCGGGTGCCCGCTCCAGTTCCGCGAAGGCCGCGATGGCATGCCGCGCCTCGGTGGCCAGCGGGTGATCCACTTCCAGCAGGATGGTCTTATCGCTCTGCACGATCAGCGGTCCATCAGTCATGCACTTCGCCCTTTCGCCCGGTTAAATCGGTTCGCCTGCGTCCCGCGGCGGCTGGTCCAACCCATGGTGCCGCGGCTGGCATGCTGACGCTCAGTCGGCACCGGCATCCACCATTTCCACGTCCATCACGCGGTGGATCGACACCACGCGCTCCATTTCCCGGTGTGGGTCGTACACCCGAACCCGTCCGCCGCTGACGGAGAGGGGAACAAGGACCTGGTGCTCCTGATTCCCGCTGCCGTCCACAATGGAGATACTGACCAGTTTCTTGAGTCGGATGGCCTTGCGCAGAACTTCCATGCCCAATTGTGGAGCCGCTTCCGTGCTTGCCGGAGCCTGCGATGGTTTGCTGCGCAAGGCGGCCAGCTGAGCCTCCACGTCCGCCTCGGCCAAGGCCTGCCGCGGAACCAGCGGAAGGGCCGACGACGGCGCCGGGGCACTGATGCGCACGATTGCTTCCGCCGCATCCGCCATGGCCGGTGCCAGGCCCATCTCCCGCAGCGCCACCGCCACTTCACGGCTTTCAGCCTTGGCGACCAGCACAGTCGGTGCCAGCAGAGACAAGCCCAGGTGCGCCAGCATGGGAGCCTGCAGCAGCTCAGCGAGCATGGCGTCGTCGTCGCTCTGCAGATAACTGGCCGCGCTTCCAACCCGCAACCGGCCGTGACGCGCGGCGGTGTCCTCCACCAGGTAGCTAAGCGGCTGCGGGATCCCGGTGGCTGAGTGGTTGGCAAGGAACTCCAGGATCTGTGCACCATTCCGACCGGCGTCCAGCGCCCGCCGGAGCGAAGCGGCGCTGAAGCGGTAGATGGTGGCCGGCCCCTGTCCTTCGGCTTGGGCCAGCAGCGCCAGCTCGGCGCTCAGTTCGGGGGTGAGATAGCCGGGGGCGATGGCTGTCAGGTCTGCCTGCAGCAGCACGTGAGCCAGCGGGCGGGGCAGTGAGGTTCTCAGCAGCACCAGTGCGTCCTCGGGCTGGCCGTGGGCCAGCGCAAGGCCCTCCGGCGTCAGGGCGCCCGAACCCGTCAGCCCCAGCAGCTCGGCCTCGGCCAGGAAACCAGGCAGAACGCGCCGCAATCGCCGGGCCAGCCGGGGCCGGCGCCAGGAAAAACGCTGCAGCACCGCCCCGGCGTCGAGCACTGGCACAGTGGAGTTGTCGGGGCGCAGGTGCGGAGCGTCGACCCGGCCAGCGGTCTGGGACGCTGTTGCTCTCTGGCCGGCATCTGTGACGCAGCCGGCTTCCTCGCTGAGCTCCGCCAGAATGGCCAAGGTCTGCCCGCGCAGCAGCGGGGCGTCCGGCCGGTGGGCTTCCGCGGCGAGGGCATTGATGACTCCCGCCCCGCGGGGCAATGGCTGGCCGGCCAGCGACAGGACGCGCTCCGCATGCAGCCAAGAGGTGGCGATCCGCAACCACTGTTCCTCGCGGGGTAACCGCAACCAGTCGTCGTCGGCCGGCAACCAGCGGCTGGTGTCAACGTCCAACTGCAGCAGCGAGGCCGCGGCGGCCAACTCCAGCAGCAAGGTGGTTCTGTCCTGGTCGATGCGCAGGGCTTCGGCCAGCCGCCTGACCTCCCGGACACCCACCCCGCCGGTGCGCAGGGTCACCAGCGGCTGCGCCCGGACCTGGGACAGCAGCTCCGTTTCCAGCCGAAGGACTTCCGCCACGGAGCCGAGCGCCGCGTTGGAGCGCAGGGCTGCACTGGTCGAGCTGAGCAGAGCTGTCGGGGGCTGCGGGGAAAAGTTGGGGATAAGAACGCCGCCGCGCAGCACCAAAGCAACATCCGAGGGCAGCTCCACATGTGCGTCGTCGAGGGGGATCAGCAGTCCGCGGGCAAGGAGCCAGTCAACGGGATTCGTCCCGCCATGCTCCAGCGGGCAACTGCGCTGCGCGTTCGGAACCGCGCCCATCGCTCCACCACTGAACCTGGCCAGCAGCACCTCGGTATTTTCCGGGGCGGTCCGCAGGAGCTCCTGCAAGGCTCCCGGCGCAGCCACCCAGCTGTGCATGGCCTGCGCCGCGTCAACCTCGTTGTCGGCATCGCGGATGCCAGCGCCGGAGCGGTGCAGCGCCCGCACACATTGCAGCAGCCGCGCACCGATGGCGGGCTGGGTGCGAACGAGGTCCAGGTAACTGCGGCCCAATCCGGCCGGATGCAGACCAATGACTTCCTTGAGGCTGCTGACGGGAAGGTACGTCTTGCCCCCGGTGCTCCCGGGAACGCGGTATACCAAGGCCATGGCATGCAGGTCCTTAAGAAGGCTCTCCAACACCCCAATGGTGCTGCCGAAGATCTGGGGTTTGAGACTGCCCGCAGTGGCGCCGTGGCCGAGATCTTCGTTCGTGCTCAAGTGCAGCACTTCCAGCACCTGAGTCTGCGGCTGGGTCAACTTGTCCAAGGCCCTGGAGACACTGACCCGGGCACAAGCCCTGGCCGCAAGCGCCGCAAAATCGGGCACCGGTGGAGTGATTAAGTCCGGGCGGGCGTCGAAGAGCGAGCGCAGGGACTTGTCGCTGCGCGCCGCCAGTTCTGCCGCTAAAGCCCGGATGGAGGACATCCCTCTAACGCTACCGCGGTGCTCCTAATTGGCGCAGCGCGTCGGAGTGGCTGCCCCGGCGATACCTGGCGGGTTGGGCGATTTCTAGTTATCCCGGGTCACTTCCGGCGGTGCTCGGCGATAGCCGGGGTAGACCCGGCGGTGCCGGTGGTAGCCGGGTTAGGCCCGGCGGCGGCGGGCTATTGCCTGCAGCACGCCGATGCACATCAGGACGAATGCCAGCGGGAGGCCGAGCATCGCGATCCAGTCCAGCCCAACCCACGGCTGACCACCCGTGAGCTTGATCAGCAGTACGGCGGCCAGCGATCCGACGCAGATCAGCGCCAGTACGGCCGTAATGAGGGGCAGTCCTGGCCGATGTGGATCAGCCGCTGCCGGCTCGCTCAACGAGGCGCTGCGCTCAGTCATGCGGTAGGCCAGTCATGCAATAACGCTAACAGCGGACGGCAACCGGGCAAAGCCGCGGCCGCGAGGCCGACACGCTAATCTAGAGGCAGTAGACCAACACGCCCCGATGTTGGCGTGCCCCGTCCGGGGAAGCGCGCCGCGTCGCGACCAAGCCAGACGAACGAGGTAGCTCCAGTGCCAACCGGCAAAGTGAAGTGGTACGACAATGACAAAGGCTTCGGCTTTCTGACCACCGATGACGGCAAGGAAGTCTTCCTGCACGCCAATGCCCTCCCCGAAGGCGTGACGGAGGTAAAGGTCGGCACCCGGATGGAGTTCGGAGTCGCCGATGGCCGCAAGGGCGCCCAGGCGATGGCAGCGCGGATCCTCGATGCGGCGCCGTCCGTGGCGAAGGCCAAGCGGATGCCGGCCAAGGATCTGGCCCCGATTGTCCAGGACCTCGTGAGTCTGCTCGAAAGGTCCGTCGGAACTTTGAACAACGGCAAATATCCCGATGGGGATGCCGCCAGGATCGCGGCCGTCCTGCGCAAGGTTGCCGAAAACTTCGACGCATGATGACCGACACCGAAGGCGATCGTCCGCCCGCCAAACCTGCGGGGAAATCCGTCGGAGTGCCTGTGTGGCGCACCGGCAAGCCGGACACGGTGCTGGCTGCCGCCGTCGGCGTTGCGCGTGAAGGCATCCGCAGCATCGCTTCGGAAGACCAGATCGGCGCGCACCTGGCAGTACGCAGTGAGGGGGAGCGCGTTGCCACCCACCTCTTCGAATGCACGATGCCGGGCTACGAGGGCTGGCAGTGGTTCGCCGTGCTCGCGCGCGTCTCCCGCTCCAAAACGGCGTCGGTGAATGAGGTAGGCCTGCTGCCCACCGAAAGGTCGGTGCTGGCGCCCGAGTGGGTACCGTGGGCCGCCCGGGTCCGGCCGGAGGACGCCGAGGCTGCGGCCGAACTGGCCGGCCTTAGCTCGGTGCGGGGCGCCTCATCAGACACCACGGTCGAGGGCCTGCTGACCGACGGCCAACAGGAGATCGACGACGACGACCGGGACGAGGACCACAACCGGGACCGGGACGCCGGGCAGGATTAGGCCTGCGGGACCGGCGAAGCCCGCCGACGCGGGCTCCACCGGTTTTTACGAAAACCGTCAGCCGTGCTCGAGGACGTAGTCAATGCATTGCGTCAGCGCGCTGACGTCGTCCGGCTCAATGGAGACAAAGGTGGCAATCCGCAACTGATTGCGGCCCAGCTTCCGGTACGGTTCGACGTCGACTATCCCATTGGCCCGCAGCGTCTTGGCCAGCGCAGCTGCATCGACCGAGGGATCAAAGTCGATGGTGACGATCACGTTGGACCGGTCGGCCGGATCCGATACGAACGGGACGGCAACGGCCGAATGCTCTGCCCAGGAGTACAGGCGGGCTGCGGAGTCGGCCGTCCGGGCCGCTGCAAAGTCCAGCCCGCCACTGGCGTTAAGCCATGCAATCTGAGCCTCAAGCGTGACAAGCGTCGACAGCGACGGTGTGTTGTAAGTCTGGTTCAGCCGCGAGTTGTCGATGGCCGTCTGCAGATTCAGGAAGTCCGGAATCCAGCGCCCGCTTGCCTGGATCCTGGCCGCGCGCTCCAGGGCCGGCGGGGAAAAGAGACCAAGCCACAGGCCGCCGTCGGAGGCGAAGTTCTTCTGCGGCGCAAAGTAGTAGACGTCCGCCTGCTCAAGGTCCACATGCAGACCACCGGCAGCTGACGTCGCGTCGATGGTGACCAGCGAGCCGGCATCGGCACCGGGGACCCGCTGCACCGGCGCGGCCACGCCGGTGGAGGTTTCATTCTGTGGCCAGGCGTAGAGGTCGACGCCGGCTTCCGCACGAGCGGTGGGACGGGTACCGGGGCTGGATTCGAGAATGGAGGAGGGCTCCAAAAAGGGTGCATTGTTGGTGGCGGCCGCAAATTTAGATCCAAACTCACCGAAGCTCAAATGCTGGGCCTTGTGCTCCACGAGACCGAACGTGGCGACATCCCAGAAAGCAGTGGAGCCGCCTACGCCAAGGATCACTTCATAACCGGCGGGTGCCCGGAAGAACTCGGCGAGCCCGGAGCGAATATCTCCGACAAGGGTCCTGACGGGTGCCTGTCGGTGTGAGGTGCCCAGCAGGTTCCCGTTGGCCTGGCCCAGGGCCTGAAGCTGCTCGGGCCGCACCTTGGAAGGGCCCGCGCCGAAGCGTCCGTCCTTGGGCAGCAGATTTTCCGGAATGGTCAGGGCAGCGGATTCGCTCATGGATGGCTCCAGGTTTAGTGCGGGCGGCGGAGGCGTCATTGGCTTGGCTTTATTCTGCCGCAGACCGGGCATTCGGAACGAACCCAGGCGCAGAGATGGCGTAACGAAACGCTTGCCGCAGGGGCGGCGGCGCTCCGAGCCATTAGCGGAGGACGCGTTATTCGCTCTTCGGAAGGCAGGCTAACCTAGAGCACGTAGGCCGATGGCGTGTGCACACCCCAGTGCGCGAATGTCAACGCTCGGGTGCTGGCTGAAGTTGACCGCGGAAAGGAATGTGGGTGTGACGGATCTGATCGACACCACCGAAATGTATCTGCGGACCATTCTGGAGCTGGAAGAGGAAAACATTGTGGCCCTGCGGGCGCGCATCGCGGAGCGCCTGCATCATTCGGGACCTACGGTGTCACAAACTATCGGACGGATGGAGCGGGACGGACTGGTGCTGCTCTCCGGGGACCGGCATCTGGAGTTGACCGACCTGGGCCGCGCAAAGGCCACCGGAGTGATGCGCAAGCACCGGTTGGCCGAGCGCCTGCTTTCCGATGTCATCGGCCTGGACTGGGCCTACGTTCATGACGAGGCGTGCCGCTGGGAACACGTCATGAGCGAGCGGGTTGAAAAACGGCTGTATGAGCTGCTGGGCCATCCGGTTGAATCGCCTTACGGAAATCCGATTCCCGGCCTTGCCGCCCTTGGCGGTGCACCAGCGGAGGAGTTTACGGACGGCGTGGTCAATCTGCTGCAGGCCATGCCCCTCTACACCTCGTCCGTGCAAGTGGTCATCCGCCGGCTCTCCGAGCGGATACAGGTGGAACCGGAGCTGTTGACGCAGCTGGATGAAGGCGGTCTGCGGCCCGGAGCCCGAATCTCACTGACACAGGTGGGAGAATACATTTCCGTTCGGGTGCCGGACATCGAAGGCGCCTTGGAGCTTCCCCCTGAGGTTGCAGCACACGTTTTCGTCTCGCTCAGCTAGCTTCCGCGGCAGTCCAGTTCCGGAAGGCCTTTGGAGGACAAGCACAGCGGGCATTACAGCCTGATTAAAGCCGCTGTCAGACGGCTACAGTGCGGCGGGGCTGGTGGTATTGAAGCGTTATTAGTCCCAGCCTGAAAATGGTGCAGGTTAGCGCTGCTGTGACCCTTGTCACCTGAAGGAGTGTCCTGGTGGCGGCTTTCCGTAACCGGAATGTGACATTGGGCCGATTCTCATGTACCGTTTCATACGCGCCGACTTTGACAGAAGTAGGCGCCCTTGAGTGGATTGCCTAGCTCTGCCACCGCTCACGGTCCGTTCGCAACAATCGTCTGGCAGGGGCGGGGGAACCAATATCGGGCTTCAGAACGAAGCCCTAGGGGTGAAGTCGCACCAGATCCACCGGAAATAACTCCGGTGGATATTTTGCGGCCGGGTGACTCCCATCCGAATCCGACAGCTTACCTCGCAGGCATTGGGAGAGGCTTCCGTCGTGTCTTCAAGCAACACTTGTGCCCGCCACCGTGCGGTCACGGCTAGCGTTAGTCCGCTATCCGCTGTCTCCAAGGCGGTTACTTCCAATGCCGGAACGGTGGGCCGCCAGGCTGCCGCGATCGCAGCGGCATCCGGTTTGGTTCTGAGTATTGGTCTGCCTGCCCAGGCGGCTCCGGCGAACCGCATCACGGCGGATTCGGTCACCCCGATCTCGGTTGCTTCGCATCCCATCTCGGTCCCGGCCACCGCATCCTTGAGCTTCGCCCGTCCCGCGGTCAGTTCCACCCCCGCGCCGGCTCCCGTTCGGACCAGGCACGTTGCGCCAGCGGCCACACGCACCGTTCCGGTAGCCGAGCCGGCGCCCGCAGTTGCTGTTGATCCCGCCGCTGCAGTAGCCGTGCCTGCCGCCGATCCTGCACCCGCAGCTCCGGCACCTGCAGCGAAGGCAGCCCCGGCACCTGCAGCGAAAGTGACTCCGGCACCGGCAGCTCCGGCCCCCATCAGCAGCAGTGGCCACGCCGGTGTGGCGGCTGCGGCCTACGCCGGCATTGGCCACCCCTACGTATGGGGCGGTACCAGTCCTGCTGGTTGGGACTGCTCAGGCTTCGTCCAGTGGGCCTATGCCCAGGCCGGCATCAGCATTCCGCGGACGAATCAGTGGAGTGTCATGGTTCAGACCGGTAACCCACAGCCGGGTGACCTGGTGGTCCAGAACGGCGGCGTTCACGTCGGCATCTACGTCGGTAACGGCATGGTCATCAGCGCCTTGAACCCGAGCGTGGGCACGTTGTTGTTGCCTGCCACGGCTACCGGCACTTCGGTTTTCTACACCATGCGCTAGGCCACGAAGTTTTCATCCCAGGCGGTCCGGTGGCCCGCCCAAAAAAATCTGCCGATCCCCGCATACATGCTGAGCAATCCATCAGTCTCAGGACATTGAAAGTGAGCAAGACCATGACTACTCGTGCAACGATTGCCCGGCACCGTGCCGATGCCCCGAAGACCAACTCGATTGCCGTCATCGCCAAGGCCGTAAGCTCCAACGCCGGCGGCGTCGGTCGGCAGGCAGCGGTTATTGCGGCCGCCTCCGGACTGGTTCTTAGCACCGGAATCGCCGCCAACGCCTCGGAGCCGGTGACGACACGTGTTTCGGATGCGTCCACGACACTGAACATCAAAGCTGCAACGTCGCACAGAGTCACCGCGGCTGCCAGTGTGAAGATGGCCTTCTCCAAGTCGGAAGTCACCTCGACTCCTGCACCCGTGGCAGCTCCCAAGCCGGTGGTGCGGGCACAGGCCAGCAAGATTGCTGTCGCGCCGGTTACCCAGACTCCGGGCCCGGTCGTCGAGCAGGCGCCGACGCCCGCGCCTGTCGGAGCACCGGTGCCTGCGCACGTCGCAGCTCCGGTGCCGGTCCCTGCCCCTGCCCCTGCCCCTGCCCCTGCTCCGGCGCCTGCCCCTGCTCCGGCGCCTGCCCCTGCTCCGGCGCCTGCCCCTGCTCCGGCGCCTGCTCCGGCGCCTGCCCCGGCACCTGCCCCCGCTCCGGCACCTGCCCCCGCTCCGAAGCCTGCCCCCGCTCCGAAGCCTGCCCCCGCTCCCGCCCCGCCGGTGCGCAGCGGTGTCGGCGCCACGATTGCGGCGGCCGCATACGCCCAGATTGGTGTGCACCAGGACTGCACCGCCTTGGTGAGCAATTCCCTGGCTGCCGCAGGTATCCACTACCACGGCTGGCCAGCCGGCTACATGTCCTTGGGCCGCACGGTTTCCGCCGCCCAGGCTCAGCCAGGCGACCTGATCTACTATGACAACGCCGGCGCCGGCCTGCCGCACATCGCCGTTTACGTTGGCAACGGCATGGCCATCCACGGCGGCTTTAACGGTGGAAACACCCAGCTCTTCACGGCCTACCTTGGCTCCGGCCCGGTCTTCATCGCCATCGGGCACTAGCGAGTCAGTACTAACTGCCGGCAGTGACAACTGCGGGCTGCAACAACAATCGGCAGCACCGAACACTCTGGGGCGCGAAACGCCACGTACCGGGGTACACTGCGCACAAGGACCCGCACCATTAGGTGCGGGTTCTTGTGCGTTCGGCGGCAGACGACGCAGCATCGAAACGCCTTCAGAAAAATGCTGGGCGTGGTCGATTGGCTGAAACGGCCCTGAATGTTTAGGCTAGTGCTGAGAATTCACGGCCCGGTCACGCGGAGGGCAGCCGGCTCTCTGGCATCTGCACCGGGTCCTGTGCCGGAAGAGGTCTGCGCATGCGCACTCTCGTTCTGAATGCCGGATACGAGCCGCTGGCGGTGGTCACCTTCCGCCGGGCGCTGGTGCTTGTGCTCACGGGGAAGGCCAGCGTCATCGCTGAGGGCGACGATCCGGTGGTTGGCCCGACCGAGATCCTCGCGCGGCCCTCCGTGATCCTGCTCAACCGGTACATTCGGTTGCCCTACAACGAACCGCTGCCGGCCAGCCGCAGGGGGGTGCTCCGCCGGGACGATCACCGGTGCGGGTATTGCGGCAAGACCGCGGCCACGGTGGATCATGTCCAGCCCAAGTCGCGAGGTGGCGGTGACAGCTGGGAAAACATGGTTGCCTGCTGCCTGCGCTGCAACAACATCAAAGGGGACCGGACCCCCGCGGAAATGGGATGGAAGCTCCGCGTGCCGCTGCATCCACCGCGCAGCGGTCACTGGCAGATCAAGGAGTTGGACAGTCCCACCCCCGAGTGGGACGTTTTCCTGGTGCCCGCCTCGGCGGCGTAAGCTGGGGCTCCGTTCGACCGGAAGGGAATTGTGATGCAGCCAGCCCCCGGCGGGCACGTCGAGGCCGCGGTTATTCTGGCAGGCGGACGTTCATCCCGACTGGGCGGGGTTCCGAAGGCCGCTTTAATCGCCGACGGCGACACGCTGCTGGGCAGCACGGTCGCCGCTGCCCGCGCGGCAGTCGGTGGCGGCAGCGTCGTCGTCGTCGGTCCGCCCCTCGAGCTCAGCGGGATGCTGCGAGGTGTGCCGCAAGTGGTCATTGTCGGCGAGGATCCCCCTTTTTCGGGCCCTGCCTCTGGTCTTGCCGCCGGCTTGGATGCCATACCCGCTGGGGCTGCGGTCCCGTCCGGGCAAAGAGCCGAGGGCGCCCCGGACAGCAGTGCCGGTGGCGGCCTGATACTGGTACTGGCCTGCGATATGCCTTTGGTTCGTACTGCCGTGACGGCGCTGCTTGGCTGGGCTGCGGAAACCCGGCGGGACGGCGATGGATGCCTCGCGGTGGATAATGGCCGCGAACAGCCGCTGGTGGCGTTGTATCGAAGGAGCCGGCTGCTGCGGGCGGTGGAGAAGGCGCGCGGGCAGGGCGTGCTCGATAACGGCTCGGTGTTCCGTCTGATTGCTAGTCTGGACATCACCCGGTTGAATGTGCCGCCGGGCTGTACGGCTGACGTCGACACCTGGGCTGATGCGCAGGCGCTGGGCGTCACCGGGTCCGGTCAAGCAGAGAGGCAGTCATGAAAAGCCAGGAAGAAGTGCTCGAGGATTGGGTCCACGCGTTGCTGGAGGCCTATGAAATCCCGGATGTGGACATCGACTCTCATGCGGTATTGAAAGTTGCTGGCCTGGCGGCCCACGCGGTGGTGCGCCCTGCGGCTCCGCTGACCACATTTATTGCCGGCTACGCGGCAGGGCTCGCGGCCGGCTCCGGACAGGCCGCCGACGCGACCGCAATGGCGTCCGCACTCGAACTCGCCGGCCGGCTGTCCAAGGCGGAGGGTGCCTCAGATAAGGAAGCTGGCGCCGAAGCCGAAGCTAAAGCCGGAATCGAAGCCGGCGGTCAGGGCTAGTGGACCGTTCCGGGCAACAGCTGGCCCCGCGCCAGGATCCGGCAAACCCGGCCCCGCAGGGCCACGAGCCGCTGCCGGACTGGCTCGCCCCGCGCCAAGATCCGGCGAACCCGGCCCCGCAGGGCCACGAGCCGCGGCCGGACTGGCCGGCGCCGCGGCAGGCAGCCGGCGCGCAACAGGAGCCGACCGAGCCCAAACCAGTGCTGCCCCAGCCCTGGACACGGTCGCTGTCACCGTCGGAGCCGGGCGGATCGGATGGCAAAACCGAGGACGGAACGGAGCCGGCGGTGCGGCCACAACTGGCGTTCCCGTTGGTCCACTTGCCGCACAGCTGGGACGAGGCCCGGGAACGTGCCTATGAGGCAGCGGCTGCGCTGCCTGCCCATCCGGTGCCGTTGGAGCGCGCCATCGGACGGATCTTGGCGCAGGACATAGTCGCGCTGCAGGACATGCCGCACTATGCCTCATCCGCCATGGATGGATGGGCGGTGGCGGGAAGTCCGCCCTGGATTTTAGCCGGGCGCGGAGAGCGGCTGTCGGCGGGCCAAGCCTGCCCGATCGTCACGGGGGGCCTGATTCCACGGGGGGCCAAGGCAGTTTTGCGCAGCGAATCCGGCCGGATCGGCAGGGACGACGACGGTCTGCCGGTGCTGCTGCTGGGGGAGCGGGCCCGTCCGGGCGAACCAAAGAACGGCCAGCACATCCGCCGCGCCGCCGAAGAGGCAGCCGCCGGCGACCTCCTGGTCCGCACTGGCGTGCGCCTGAACCCGGCGCATGTTGCCGTCGCTGCGCTGGCGGGGATGGACAGCATCCAAGTGCTCGGCCAGCCCAATGTCCGGCTGATTTTCACCGGAGACGAGGTGATTGCGGCAGGTCTTCCAGGTCCCGGCAAGGTCCGGGATACCTTTTCCCCGCAGCTGGCGACCGTGGTGCGTAACCTGGGTGGCGCCGTCGTCGGCCAGCAGCATGTGCCCGACTCGCAGTCGGATCTGGTGGAGGCGCTCCGGGACCGCCCGGACAATCCGGCCGATGTCCTGATTACCACAGGCGCCACAGGGGGTTCCAGCGTCGATTTCCTGCGCCCGGCGATCGCCGAATTGGGTGGGACCATGATCATCGATGGCATCGCGATGCGCCCCGGCCACCCCACGCTGCTGGCCGAATTTCCGGACGGCCGGTTCCTGCTGGGTCTGCCGGGGAATCCACTGGCGGCGATGATGGGGCTGTTGACACTCGGCGCGCCGCTGCTGGCCCGGCTGGGCAGCGCCTCAAAACCCGTCACCGCCGAAGTGGCGTGCGGCTCCCCGATTCCGGAAAGCCCCGGCCGGACCCGCCTGCTGCCGTACCGGCTGGTGTATGGACTGGCGTCGCCGGCGAAGTTTACCGATTCGTTCATGATGCGGGGCCTGGCGGCCGCGGACGGTGTCATGCTTGTGCCCCCGCATGGAGCGCGGATGGGGGATGTCCTGACGACCATTCCGCTGCCGTGGTGAGTCCGACGCTCGGCGTTGCAGCAACTAAGGAGGATCAGTGGGACGGCTCACACAGCATGTGAAAATGACGAAGTACCGGTTCAGCGCAGCCGGCCCCGGGAACGACGCGGGCAGGGTGTCGGTGGTGCTGCGCGAGGATGCGCTGGCTGCCGAGGAACCGCTGGAGATCCGGCTCGGGCAAAAGGCCTTCAGCGTCACGATGCGCACGCCCGGGGATGATTTCGACCTGGTGGCGGGCTTCCTGGTATCCGAGGGTGTGATCTGGCAGCCGGAGCAGCTGGTTTCACTGCGGTTCTGCGCCGGTGAGGACGAAAATGGCCGGCAGACCTTCAACGTGGTTGAAGCCCAGCTCCGGCCCGACGTCGCCCTGCCCGACACCGGACTGGAGCGGCATGTCTACACCAGCAGCTCCTGCGGCATCTGCGGCACCGCGTCGATCGATGCGGTGCGGAAATCCTCGCATTATCTGCTGGCCGACTCCGCGGACCCAGAATCCAGCCGAATACCCGCCGAACTGCTGGCATCGCTCCCGGACCGGCTGCGCGAACAGCAAAAACTCTTCGAACGCACCGGCGGGGTGCACGCGGCCGGGCTGTTCAGTGCCGCGGGGGAGCTGCTCTGCCTGCGCGAGGACGTGGGCAGGCACAATGCTGTAGATAAAGTGGTTGGCTGGGCCTTGCGCGAGGGCCGGCTGCCGTTGGCCGGGACCGTGCTGCAGGTTTCCGGCCGGGCGTCCTTCGAATTGGTCCAAAAAGCAGCCCTCGCAGGCATTGAGATTCTCGCAGCGGTGAGTGCGCCGTCGTCGTTGGCGGTGGAACTGGCCGCCGAGTCAGGGTTGACGCTGGTGGGCTTCAGCCGCGGCAGCAGCCTGAACGTGTACACCCATCCGGACCGGGTGCTGGAACGCCCAGCCGGCATTCCTTCCTCCCCTCTCCCAAGTAAG
Source organism: Paenarthrobacter sp. Z7-10 (assembly GCF_026932795.1). Taxonomy (GTDB): domain Bacteria; phylum Actinomycetota; class Actinomycetes; order Actinomycetales; family Micrococcaceae; genus Arthrobacter_M. Next base: position 57,403 of record NZ_JADPVH010000011.1, read on the forward strand.
TAACAGATAACGCACGCAAAACCCCGAATGAGTGCATCTGCTGTTACTCAGTTGGGAATATGCATTTGTATCTATCGGTTGGGTGGAGCATGGAACTCGGAATTTTCAGCTTTGGCGACATCCACCCCAATCCGGTCACCGGGGAGCGCGTCTCGGCGGCCCAAAACACGGCGGATCTGCTCGAGCGGGCACGGCTGGCCGACGACGTCGGACTGCACTACGTGGGCATTTGGCGAGCACCCCGGCCGGACTATTCCGTCACCTCGCCGTCCACCGTGCTGGCAGCCATGGCGGCGCAGACCCACAATATTCATCTGGGCAGCGCCGTGACAGTTCTGAGCACCGAGGACCCGGTCCGGGTGTTCCAGCAGTTCGCCACCTTGGACCTGATCTCCCAAGGACGTGCGGAACTGACTGCCGGACGGGGTTCATTCATCGAGTCCTACCCGCTCTTTGGCGCCAAGCTGGAGGACTACGACGCGCTCTACGAGGAGAAAATCGACCTGCTGCTGCGGCTCAATGCGCAGGAACGAATTACTTGGCGGGGCAATTTCCGGCCCGCGCTGGAGAACGCCCTGATCCTGCCGCGCCCCTTCCGGCAGGAGCTGGACATCTGGATCGCCACCGGCGGGACGCCGCAGTCAACGGTCAGGGCCGCGCTGCTGGGCAAATCCGTGATGTATGCGATCCTGGGCGGAGCCGTCACCAATTTTGAACGTCACACGGAGCTGTATCGGCAGACTGCGGCGGAAGCCGGGCACGATGCTGGAACGCTGCGGGTGGGCGCCAGCACGCCGGGATTGATCCTGCGCCAGGGTGCGCTGGATACCTATCGGCCCTATTGGATGGAATCGATGACCCGGATTGCTTCCGAACGCGGCTTCCCCATGCCCAGCGAAGTGACCTACCGCGCCCAGAGCGCTCCCGCCGGCGCATTATTTGTCGGTACCCCGGAAGAGGTGGCCAAAAAGATAGTCCGGATGCACTCACATATGCAGCATGACCGGCAGATCTTCCAGCTGGATTTCTCCTCGGTGCCGCAGAAGCTGGTGCTGGAATCCATTGAACTGCTCGGAACCGAGGTGCTGCCGCTTGTTAACCAGGAACTGGGTCACACGGCGACCGGGAGGAAAACGGGCCGGACAGGGTTAGAACTGGCGCGACAGCGTTAGGACTCGTGCGACAGGGTTAGAACTCGTGCAGCAGGGCTAGAACTCGTGCAGCAGCCGCCGGACAAACTGCTGGGTCCGCTCCTGCTGCGGATCCCGCAGCACCTCCGAGGCGGGGCCGCGTTCCACCACCACGCCACCGTCCATGAAGATCACTTCATCGGCCATCTGCCGGGCAAAGGCAAGCTCATGCGTGACGATCACCATCGTCCAGCCCTCCTCTGCCAGTTCCTTGATCACCGTTAACACGTCGCCGACCAGTTCGGGATCCAGCGCCGAGGTTGGTTCGTCGAAGAGCAGCAGTTGTGGCTTGAGCGCCAACGCGCGGACAATGCCCACACGCTGCTGCTGGCCGCCGGAGAGCTCGAAAGGGTAAGCGTCCTTCTTCTCCAGCAGGCCGACCCGGTCCAGCAGCCGCTCGGCTTCCTTGACCACCTCGGCCCGCGGGCGCTTCTGTACCTTAATTGGACCCTCAGTGACGTTCTGCAGCACCGTCATATGCGGGAAAAGATTGTAGTGCTGGAAAACCATGGCGCTTCGGTCACGGAGCGCGGAGATCTCCCGGCCGCTGACTTTGGCGCCGAAATCGAGCCGGAGTCCGCTTGAGGTACCGGCTGAACGGCCAGCCGATCCACCCGCCGGCCCCTCAGCCGACGCGCCGACGGCGACCGTGCCGCCGTCGGGCATCTCCAGACCGTTGAGGCAGCGCAGTACCGTGGTCTTGCCCGACCCCGAGGGCCCGATCAGGGCAACCACCTTGCCCCGATAAACATCAAGGTCGATGCCGCGAAGCACCACATTGGAGCCGAAGGCCTTGGCCAGGTCGCGGACCTGCAGCACCGGCGTATCGTTAGTGGGCAACATAGCGGTCCAATCTCTTTTCAAGCAGCGACTGTGCGCTGGAGAGCACCAGGCAGATCACCCAGTACACCGCAGCAGCTTCCAGGTACAAAGCCATGAATTCCTGGCTGAAGGCCGCTACCTGCTGGGCATTGCGGAACAGCTCCGTAACCAGGATCAGGGAGGCCAGCGAGGTGTCCTTGACCAGCGAAATGAACGTGTTGGACAGCGGCGGTACGGAAACCCGGGCAGCCTGCGGCAGGATGATCCGCACCAGGGCCTGGCCGCGGGACATCCCGATGGTGTGTCCGGCCTCCCACTGACCCTTGGGCACGGACAGGATGGCGGCCCGGATCACCTCGGCCGCGTAACCGCCCACGTTGAGTGAGAAGGCGATGATCGCGCTCGGCCACGGGTCCAGCTTCACCCCGACAGTGGGCAGGCCATAGAAGATGACGAACAACTGCACCAGCAGCGGCGTGCCACGGATCACGGAGACGTAAAAGCGCGCCACGCCGGAAACCACGGCGTTCCGGCTCAGCCGCATCAAGGCCACGATCAGGGCCAGGATGAGACCGAGCGAAAACGACGCCAGCGTCAGCGGAATGGTGCCTTTGATGGCGCCGCCAATCAGCGGTCCCAGAGAACTCCAGATGAGATCCCAGTCGAAAGTCATGCTTCAGCCTAACCGTGCCGGAAATTGTGCGGGTGGTGCCTGACCGTGGACTCTGACAGGCACTGCCGCGCCACGGGACGCGTCGGCTTACTTGGAGACGTCCGCGCCGAAATACTTCATCGAGATCTTCGTCAGCGTTCCGTCCGATTGCAGGTCCGCGAGCGCCTTGTCCACCGCCTTGACCAGCGCGGTGGCGCCCTTGTGGAAGGCAAATGCATTTTTGGACTTGTCAGCGGTTTCCGCCGCGATTTTCAGCCCGGCGTTCGGGTTGGTCTTGGTGTAGTCAAGGTAGGTGAGCTTGTCATTGACGACGGCGTCCACGCGGCCCTGCCGCAGCAGTGCGATGGCCTGGGCCCAGCCCTCGACGGCTTGGACGTTGGCACCGCTTTGCTGCGCCAGTTTGTAGTAGTTGCTGGTCAGCGACTGGGCCGTGGTCTTACCTTTCAGGCTGTCAAAGCTGGTGATGGAGTTGTCATCAGCCTTGGTCACAATGACTCCGGGCGAAATCGTGTAGGGAGTGGAGAAATCATACTTCGCGCTGCGTTCGGGGTTGATCGAGATCTGATTGGCGATCATGTCGAAGCGCTTGGCTTCCAGGCCGGCGAAGATGCCGTCAAACTGAGTCTCGCGGAAGGTCGCCTTAACGCCCAGCTTTGCGGCAACGGCCTTGGCGATCTCCACGTCATATCCGGTCAAGCTGCCGGAGCCGCCCTCGTGGTAGGTGAACGGCTTGTAGGTTCCCTCGGTGGCAACCACCAGTTCGCCCTTGGACTGCACATCGCTCAGCGACGTGTCCGCCCCACCCGAGGAGGACGATGAAGGGCTGGAACCGGCACCGGAGGAGCAGGCGCCGAGCGCCAACGTGATCGCGGCGGCCAGGCCGACGGCGGCAAAACGGCGACGGTTCATGGGATAGTCCTTCTTCCGGGAGTTTCAAAACCAAACCGGGAGTCCCCGGCGGGCGCAGGTTGCGACAGTAGCAGTTGTAACGCGTTTGCGGCCCGCGCTTATTTCCCCGCATGACGCCGTTGTGACGAAGGCAACCCTGCGCACGGGAAGATCAGGAGGCGGGAAGCGGGAAGTGCGGCTAACCCCGGGGAGCGGGGAGCGGGGAGCGGGGAGCGGTTAGCGGAGTAGGTTAGCGGCGACACCGCTGAGGTCCTACGCTTATACAGCGGATATACCGCAGTTACACAGCAGTAGTAGGAGAAAACCGCCATGAGTATGGAAGGCGCCGCCTGGAGCTCGCTCTGGAGCACAATGCGCTCGGACAAGAGCGGCAATGGCATTTCGAAGGACACGCCACGGCGTACCTTGGCCTTCGCCAAGCCCTACCGCGGCCGGCTGGCCTTGTTTGTGGTGCTCTCGGTGATATCGGCCGTCCTGGCCGTGGCCACGCCGGTGCTGGCAGGACGCGTGGTGGATGCAATCGTTGCGCGTTCGGACGTGCAGGTGGTCATCAACCTGGCGCTGCTGATCGCCCTCGTCGCGGTCCTGGATGCAGGATTTTCGCTGGTGATCCGCTGGATCTCCGCCAATCTGGGCGAAGGCGTGATCTTGGACCTGCGCACCTCGGTGTTCAACCATGTGCAGAAAATGCCCATCGCTTTCTTCACCCGAACGCGAACCGGCGCTCTGGTCAGCCGGCTCAACAATGACGTGATCGGCGCCCAGCAGGCCTTCAGCGGCACGCTCTCCGGCATCGTCAGCAACTCCGTTGCGCTGGTCCTGACCCTGATTGTGATGCTCGGGAAGTCCTGGCAGGTGACTCTGCTGGCCCTGGTGCTGCTGCCGATCTTCCTGATCCCGGCCCGGCGCTTCGGCTCCCGATTGGCTGGCTTCCGGCGTGAAGCGGCCAATCTGAATGCGGACATGAGCACGCAGATGACGGAGCGTTTCTCGGCTCCGGGTGCCACCCTGGTCAAGCTCTTCGGCCGGCCGGCCGACGAAGCCCGCGAATTCAGCCACCGAGCCCGGCGGGTCCGGGATATCGGCGTCCGCACCGCCGTGATGCAGTTCGTTTTCTTCAGCGCGCTGATGCTGGTGTCCTCGCTGGCGCTTGCCCTGGTCTCTGGGCTGGGCGGCTACTTCGCCATCCGCGGGCCGCTGGCGGTGGGCGACGTCGTCGTGCTGGCCCTGCTGCTGACCCGCCTTTACGCGCCGCTCACCGCGCTTGCGAACGCCCGGGTGGACATCATGAGCGCGCTGGTCAGTTTCGACCGCGTTTTTGAAATCCTCGATCTGAAACCACTGATTGTGCAGAAGCCAGACGCCCGTGAGATTCCGCGGGGCCCGGTTGGAGTGCAGTTCGACGACGTCCGGTTCGCCTACCCGTCGGCCGACAAGGTCTCGCTCGCCTCGCTGGAAGATGTCGCGATGCTGGACACCCGGGGAGGGGAAGAGGTGCTGCACGGCATCAGTTTCCGGGCGGAACCGGGGCAAACCATTGCCCTCGTCGGTTCCTCCGGAGCCGGAAAGTCCACCATCGCCCAGCTGCTCTCGCGCCTGTACGACGTCGATTCCGGCGCCGTCCGGCTGGCCGGGGTCGATGTGCGGGACGTGAGCTTCGATTCGCTGCGCCAGACCATTGGCATGGTGACCCAGGACGGACACCTGTTCCACGAGTCCATCCGGTCCAACCTGCGCCTGGCCCGACCGGACGCTACCGATGAGCAAATCTGGGACGCACTACACCGGGCACGGCTGCAGGACATGATTGAGTCGCTCCCGGATGGGCTGGACACGGTGGTTGGTGAGCGCGGGTACCGGCTTTCCGGTGGCGAGCGGCAGCGGCTGACCATCGCCCGGCTGCTGCTGGTCCAGCCCGCCGTCGTGATCCTGGATGAGGCGACGGCGGCGCTGGACTCGACGAACGAGGCGGCGGTTCAGGCGGCATTGGGCGAGGCGCTCAAGGACCGTACCGCGATCGTGATAGCCCACCGTCTCTCCACCATCCGCAGTGCCGACGCCATCTTGGTCATCGAGGGCGGAAACATTGTTGAGCGGGGCACGCACGAGGACCTGCTGGCCGCCCGGGGACGGTATGCCGAACTGCACGACACGCAGTTTGCCCAGGCCGTCGCCGCCGTGGTCGACGCCGACGCTCCGCTGGCCTCCTAGCCAGACGAGGCTCTTCCTCGGCGGTCAGTGTTCCCGCGAACATCGGGATCCGGGGAAGGGCAGCGCTGTTGGGGAAGGGCAGCGTTGCCGGGGAAGGATCACGGCTCCCGGAAGAGGGACGTTTGAAGCAGCAGGTTTTTCGCTGGACCGCGAACATCCCATTCAAAGTCGAGCCGGTCCCGTGAGCGGGCGTCATAGCGGACCCGGTAGTCATCCGGGGCGCACCAATGATCGCTGGACCAACTGCCGGTGGACAGGTCCATGCGGTGGAAGGGCCTGCCATCCGTGAATAGAACGTCCAGCGCGCATGGTTCGGTCGTCTGGCGCAGCAGATATTCCCGGCTGGCGGGCCCACTGTGCGTCGGCCACATCATGGTGCCCTGTTCGCTTTGCCGCAGGCCGCCGTCGTCCGCCGTAAAAAGAACGAACCCCATCAAGGTGCCCTCCACGGCGGCGCCGCGGTTGCGCAGGACCCGCTCCAGACGCCAGCGACCCAACAGATATGAGCGCAGGTCGGCGACGGCGAAGGTCATCACGTGCGCGAGGCGGGATTCGAACCCGCGACCTTCCCTTTAGGAGAGGGACGCTCTATCCTGCTGAGCTACTCACGCGTGCTCCGGCAAGGCCGGTGCCTTTTCTACAATACCGGCTACCTTACCGGTTCCGGTGCCATGTCGGTGGTCCGGGCTAGGGTATTGCTGTGGCCACCTCCGCAGCGCAGAATCTCCCAGCCCGCAATGCCCGGCTCCAGCTGGCCGGCACCAGGAGCCTTGTCGGTGCCTGGGCCAAAATCAGTATCCTGCAGTACTTCCTGGCCGAGGCGGCTGTCATTGCCGGCTGGGCCGGACCCTTGCCCTACAGCCGGCGGCTGGATGTCATCAGCGACTTGGGCGCCCGATCCTGCGGTGTCTACGACGGTCGCGCGGTGTGCTCACCCCTGCACATCCTGATGAATGTGTCCTTTATTGTCCAAGGCGTGGCGATGATGGTCGGCGCCGTGCTGCTGAGCACCGCGCTGTTTCGGATTGCCGCCCGGCCGGAGCCGCCGACGGCGGTCAAACGGCCGGGTTGGGCCATTCTGACCAGGCTGCTGGTGGGGCTGTCCGGGCTGGGGGTCATGGTGGTCGGGTTTGTGCCGGAGGACGTTGACACGCCACTGCACTTTGCCGGCGCCAGTGTGTTCTTCGTTGCGGGGGGCTTATCCTTGCTCGCATTGTGGTGGAGTTGGCGACGGCTGCGCCTGATCAGCTGGTTCTTGTTGCTGTGCGGGACACTTTCGCTGGTGTCAACGATCCTGTTCGCGCTGGTCCCCGCGTTGGAGCGCGGAACGCTGGAGCGGCTGATGGCTTACCCGATCACCCTCGGCTTGTCCTTGGTGGGCGTGACAGTGACCCGGGGTGTGCGGCAGGCGCGTCAAAATATCAGGAAGGACGCTGTTGCGCGGTCGAGGTCGTCCCCGTCCTAAGCTTTTGGCGGCCTCGTTGGCCACGGTAAAGTGCCCAGGCGCTGGCCAGCACGGAAATCGTCAGTAGGACCCAGGAAGCCGTGACCAGGATGCTGGCCAGGGCAACCCGGGCCGGATCTGGTGCAGGTCCGGACAGCACCCCGTCAATTGCAAAATTCGCCCAGAGTTCGGCGATGACGAAGAGCAGTGGCGGTATCCACAGGGCCCTGCGCAGGGCCTTGTTCGCCACATTGAGGCCAATGAGAATTGCCGAAGTCAGAGCGAACACCAGCGGAAACAGCGTTCCGGCCGTCTTATGGACAAATTGCAGCTGACCCAATGCGGCCGGGTTCATCGCCGCCCGCAGTTGGTCCACATAACCCGGATCAAAACCACCTGGCAGCGAATCCGGCATGGCACGGCCACCGGCGAGCTGGGTCATTTGGTTCAGCGTCAGCAAATGGAGGTACCAAAACAGGAAAGCGCTGGCAACCACCCCGGCAATGACTATCAGGTTCGGGTTCCCCTGCGCGCGGGCAGGGTCTGTCTTGGCACCTGCGCTGTTGGCACCTGCGCTGTTGGCACTTGGGCTGTTGGCACTTGCGCCCTTGGCGCCACCGCCGGCTCGGCTGCCCGCACCGGGTCCCTGGGCAGCTGGTGTGGCGGGGGTGCCATGTTTAGCGGCTCGCTGGGCGGGGGTTTTGGCCATACCGTCATTATCCCCCACCAGTAGGGTTGACTTATGGCAGCTTCACGCCGGGCCCGTCCCGGAGACCCGGAATGGGCCGGTGCACGCGAACGCCCGGATCCAGTTGGACCAGAGACCTCCCTGTCGGACGACAGGCTTGCCGCCGAACTGGTCCGCACCGCGGGAATGCTGGCTTTGCGGCTGCGTGCGGAGGGGTTGACGGGCGAACGAAAGACTTCCGTTTCCGATGTCGTCACCGCCGCGGACCACGCTGCCGAACGCTATATTGTCGACCAGCTGAGGCGGTGCCGGCCGGATGACGGCATCCGCGGTGAGGAGGGCGCGAGCCACGCCGGCGGCAGCGGCCGAGTGTGGGTGATCGATCCGGTGGACGGAACCTACAATTTCCTCAGCGGCTTTACCTACTGGTGCTCGGCATTGGCTCTTAAAGTCGAGGGGAGCGCGTCGGCGGCAGGGGACAATGGCCAAGACAATAACCGCGACAATGGTCGCGACGATGGCTGGGACAATGGCCGGGACGGCGCAGGAGAGCCCAGGGTTCTGCTCGGCGCCATCTACCAGCCGCAGGAGGACAAACTCTGGCTGGGCGGCGTGAACTGTCCGGCAACGCTGAACGGCCAGCCAATCATGGTGGCAGCGGACCTGCCGCTGGCCGAGATCAGCGCCGGCACTTACCTGCATCCGACCTGGCTGGTTCAGAACCGGGCGGCCAGCCCGTGGCGTGCCGCGGCTGCGGGCGCGGCGACGCTCCGGATGCTTGGCTCCGGGTCCTGCGATCTGGCCCGTGTGGCAGACGGAACATTGGGCTGCTGGTTCCAGCACAGCTGTCCGGAATGGGACTGGCTGCCCGGCAAGGCCATCGTCGGTGCGGCCGGCGGCAGCACCGCCGCCGTTCGTGTCAACGAGCTGGACTGGTTCATCGCCGGTACCGCAACTGCCGTCGCAGAGGTAGCCGCTGCCCTGCGCCGAGGGGAATAAGGCCGTTCGTCAGTTCGGGGTCCGGGCGGCGACGGCACGGAATCCGGGGTGCCGCCCGCATGGCATCGATATGGCGTCCGGACGGCACCCGCCAAGCGCTGTCGGTGCCGGGAACTAGACTTGCTTCATCATGGATATGTTGTTCGACCCTCGCCCAGTGTTAACCCCTGCCCCCCTCCCTTCCGCCAGTGAACTGCTGTTCGGATTGAACCCGCAGCAGGACGAGGCGGTCAGGCATGCCGGGTCGCCGCTGCTGATCGTGGCAGGAGCAGGCTCGGGTAAAACCAGGGTCCTCAGCCATCGCATCGCCTACCTGCTGGCCACCCGCCGAGCCCATCCAGGCCAGGTCCTCGCCATTACCTTCACAAACAAGGCCGCGGCGGAGATGCGCGATCGTATTGAAAACTTGGTGGGCGAGCGGGCGAAGAGCATGTGGATCTCAACTTTCCACTCATCCTGCGTCCGCATTCTGCGCCGTGAGGCTTCGAACGTGGGGCTTAGTTCCAACTTCTCCATCTATGATTCGGCGGACACGCTTCGCTTGATCACCATGGTGGTCAAGGGGCTGGAGCTGGACCCCAAACGCTTCACGCCGAAGTCCATGCAGCACAAGATTTCCGCGCTGAAGAATGAGCTGATCGACGACGACTCCTACGCCTCGTCCGCCAACTCCGATGATCCGTTTGAACGGGCCGTCGCGGAGGTGTACCAGGGCTATACGCGCAGGCTTCGGCAGGCGAATGCGATGGACTTCGATGACCTGATCGCCCAAACAGTATTCATCTTCCGCGCCTTCCCCGGTGTGGCCGAGTACTACCAGCGTCGGTTCCGGCACGTGCTGGTGGATGAGTACCAGGACACCAACCATGCGCAGTACGCCCTGGTCCGCGAAATCGTCGGCGAGGGCGAGCACGCCGCGGAACTGACGGTGGTGGGGGATTCGGACCAGTCCATCTATGCCTTCCGCGGTGCGGATATCCGAAATATCGTCGAATTTGAGCAGGACTACCCCAACGCACGCACCATCAAACTCGAGCAGAATTACCGGTCCACGCAAAACATCCTGAACGCAGCCAATGCCGTCATTGCCCGCAATCCGAACCGGCCGCAGAAACATCTCTGGACGGCCGAGGGAAACGGCGAGAAGATCATCGGCTATGTTGCCGAGAACGAGCATGAGGAAGCCCGTTTCATCGCGGAGGAAATCGACAGGCTTCAGGATGAGGCGGAACTTCTCCCCGGCGATGTCGCCATCTTCTACCGCACTAATGCCCAGTCCCGCTCCATCGAGGAAATCCTGATGCGGGTCGGGCTGCCCTACAAGGTGGTCGGAGGCACCCGGTTTTATGAACGCAAGGAAATCAAGGATGCCCTGGCCTACCTACGGGTCCTGGTCAATCCGGACGATGACATCAATCTCCGCCGGATCGTCAACGAACCCAAGCGCGGCATCGGTGACCGAGCCGAAGGCGCCATCGCGGCGCTCGCCGAACGCGGGCGGATCTCCTTCCTGGCGGCCATGCGCCGGGCCGACGAAGCACCGGCAATGGCCACCCGCTCGATCAACGCCGTCAGCGGTTTCGTGAAGCTGATTGACGATCTGGCCGTCGTCGCGGCAGGATCCGGCGCCGTCTCGGCGCTGGAGGCGGTGCTGGAACAGACCGGTTACCTTGAGGGGCTGCGGGCCAGCACGGATCCGCAGGACGAATCCCGGGTGGAGAACCTCGCCGAGTTGGTCGCCGTCGTGCGCGAATACGAGCGGGATAATCCGGAGGGTACGCTGGGGGGCTTTCTGGAACAGGTGTCCCTGGTGGCGGATGCGGACCAGATTCCGGACGCGCCGGGGGGATCGGCCGCGGAAGCGGCCGCCGCCGTCGCCGAGGCGAAGCGGCTTGGCGTGGTGACGCTGATGACCCTGCACACGGCCAAGGGGCTGGAATTTCCGGTGGTCTTCCTGACCGGGATGGAACACGGCATTTTCCCGCATTCACGTTCAGCGGCGGATCCGAAGGAATTGGCGGAGGAACGCCGCTTGGCATATGTGGGACTGACCCGGGCCCGGAAACGGCTTTACCTGACCCGGGCAGAAGTTCGCAGTTTATGGGGGCAGAGCCAGTACAACCCGGCCAGCCAGTTCATCGACGAAGTTCCCGCAGAGCTGATCGACTGGAAACGGGAGGGCAGCGCCGCGATGGCACCTGCCATGGGTTCCGGCGGATTCGGTGGCGGCCGCTACGGCGGTTCCTTCTGGGGCGCCGGAACGGCCATCGGTGGACGTGACACCGGCCTGCTTCCGCCCAGTATTTCGGCCCGCAGCGCTGCCGGTCGGGTCCAGCCGCAGAAGGAAGTGGTGGCTGTTTCGGTGGGGGACAAGGTCAACCACACCAGCTTTGGCAACGGAACGGTGCTTGCCGTTGAAGGCGCGGGGGATAAGACGGTGGCGAAGGTGAAGTTCGACGCCGGCGAGAAACGCTTGCTGCTGCGTTATGCTCCGCTGACCAAGATCGCCTAAGCGCACCCCCATCGGACGGCGGCCGGCCCTGGAAACGGCCGGCCTCGGGACAGACTCCCGCAGGCACCAGGGCCGGCATCCTCGTTGATGTGTGGTTACTCACTAAACCGGTAGTCTGTAACGGGCGGTCACCGCCCCTGCACTAGAGTTCCACGTGGACTGTTGGGTCCTGTTTCCTCAACCGGGCCGGGCTCCACCATCGCAAGATTGATATGAATACTACTTCGACGTAGAAGGACGCAAACCAGTGGACCTGTTTGAATATCAGGCGCGCGATATGTTCGAGGCGCACGGTGTACCCGTGCTTGCCGGCATCGTGGCGCACACTCCTGAAGACGCAAAGGCAGCAGCCGGGAAGATCGGCGGCGTCACCGTTGTCAAGGCTCAGGTAAAGGCCGGTGGCCGCGGCAAGGCTGGCGGTGTCAAGGTCGCGAAGACCGCGGATGAGGCATTCGGCTACGCTTCCGACATCTTGGGCATGGACATCAAGGGCCACACCGTCCACACAGTCATGATCGCCCAGGGTGCCGACATCGCCGAGGAGTATTACTTCTCCGTTCTGCTGGACCGGGCGAACCGCAACTACTTGGCCATGTGCTCCGTTGAAGGTGGCGTGGAAATTGAGCAGCTCGCCGTGGAACGGCCCGAGGCACTGGCCCGCGTAGCCGTGGACCCCGCCGTGGGCATCGACCAGGCAAAGGCCGACGAAATTGTCGCCACCGCCGGATTCGCCCCGGAACTGCGTGCCGACGTCGCCGCTGTGATCATCAAATTGTGGGACGTTTTCGTCAAGGAAGACGCCACTCTGGTGGAAGTCAACCCCCTGGTCAAGACCGGAGACGGTCGCATCCTGGCCCTGGACGGCAAGGTCACGCTGGATGAGAACGCCGATTTCCGCCACCCCAAGCACGCCGTGCTGGAGGACAAGGAAGCCGCCGATCCGCTCGAGGCCAAGGCTAAGGCCGCGGGCCTGAACTACGTCAAGCTCGACGGCGAGGTCGGCGTTATCGGTAACGGCGCGGGTCTGGTGATGTCCACTTTGGACGTCGTCGCCTACGCCGGCGAGCAGCACGGCAACGTTAAGCCGGCCAACTTCCTGGACATCGGTGGTGGAGCCTCCGCCGAGGTGATGGCCGCCGGACTGGACGTCATCCTCAATGACCCCCAGGTCAAGAGCGTCTTCGTTAACGTCTTCGGTGGCATCACCGCCTGCGACGCCGTCGCGAAAGGTATTGTCGGCGCGCTGGCCGAACTCGGTTCCGCGGCGAACAAGCCGCTGGTCGTCCGGCTGGACGGCAACAACGTCGAAGAGGGCCGCCGCATTCTTGCCGAGGCCAACCATCCGCTGGTGACGCTGGCGGCCACCATGGACGAAGGCGCCGACAAGGCTGCCGAGCTCGCCAACGCCCGCTGACCGTATTTCGACAGGCTCATTAACCGAGTCGAGAGCCAGGAAGAGTAAGAATGTCTATTTATCTGAATAAAGATTCCAAGGTCATCGTCCAGGGCATCACTGGCGGCGAGGGCACCAAGCACACCGCGCTGATGCTCAAGGCCGGCACCCAGGTGGTCGGCGGCGTGAACGCCCGCAAGGCCGGTACCAGCGTTGTCCACGGTGACGTCGAACTGCCCGTTTTCGGCACCGTTGCCGAAGCGATCGAGAAGACCCGCGCGGACGTTTCCATCGTGTTTGTGCCGCCGGCCTTCACCAAGAACGCCGTCGTCGAAGCGATCGAGGCAGGCATTGGCCTCGTCGTCGTCATCACCGAGGGCGTCCCGGTCCAGGACTCGGCCGAGTTCTGGGCACTGGCCCAGTCCAAGCTGGACGCGGACGCCAAGCAGGTCACCCGTATTATCGGCCCGAACTGCCCCGGTATCATCACCCCGGGTGAGGCCCTGGTGGGCATCACGCCGAACAACATTACGGGCAAAGGTCCGATCGGCCTGGTGTCCAAGTCCGGCACCTTGACCTACCAGATGATGTACGAACTGCGTGACCTTGGTTTCTCGACGGCGATCGGCATCGGGGGAGACCCGGTCATCGGAACCACCCATATCGATGCGCTGGCTGCTTTCGAAGCCGACCCGGAGACCAAGGCGATTGTGATGATCGGTGAGATCGGTGGCGACGCAGAAGAGCGTGCCGCCGAGTTCATCAAGGCGAACGTCACCAAGCCCGTCGTCGGCTATGTTGCAGGCTTCACCGCTCCCGAGGGAAAGACGATGGGCCATGCCGGCGCCATCGTCTCCGGTTCGGCCGGAACCGCGCAAGCCAAGAAGGAAGCGCTGGAAGCAGCGGGGGTCAAGGTCGGCAAGACGCCGTCGGAAACCGCCACCCTGCTGCGTGAAGTCTACGCGGCCCTCTAAGCACCACCCCTGCCGCCGAAGCCCCAGCAACCCCACCAAACCCAAGTGGAGCTGCTGGGGTTTGGCGGCTTAACAGGGGGTTCGATGCCCCATCTGCCGAAAGGAACCACATGCGCGCCACCATCATCCACGGTCCAGGAGACATCCGCGTCGAGGACCGGGAGTACCCCACCCTTCAGCTGCCCGGCGACGTCATCGTCAAGGTCACCGCGGCGTGCGTCTGCGGCTCGGATCTGTGGCCCTACCGCGGCGTCAGCGCGGCACGTCCGGCGCATCCGATTGGGCACGAATTTGTCGGCGTGGTGGAAACCGTTGGCGACGCCGTCACGGCGTTTGCGCCCGGCGATTTTGTGATTGCGCCCTTCGTCGACAGCTGCGGAGCGTGCCCGCCGTGCCTCGACGGCGTGACCGTGGCCTGCGAGCACATCGCTTCCTGGGGCGGGAACGATGAACACGGCTTCCACGTCGACGGCGGACAGGGTCAGGCCGTGCGGGTGCCGCAGGCCGAAGCCACCCTCGTCAAAGTACCAGGGGTCGCGGAACCAGACGCGGCGCTCACCGCCAGTCTGCTCACTCTTTCGGATGTCATGTCCACCGGACACCATGCCGCCCTCGGTGCCAGAGTGGGACCTGGCCGGACCGTCGTCGTCGTCGGCGATGGCGCGGTGGGGCTGTGCGGCGTGCTGGCCGCCAAGCGGCTCGGCGCTGAGCGCATCATTGCCATGTCACGGCATGCCGACCGGCAGGTTTTGGCCCGCGAATTTGGTGCCACGGACATCGTGGCGGAACGCGGTGACGATGGCGTGGCCAAGGTTCGGGAACTGCTGGGCGGAGTGCTCGCCGACTCGGTGCTCGAGTGTGTCGGCACCAAGGAGTCCATGGACCAGGCCCTGCGCTCGACCAAGCCCGGCGGAAGCCTGGGCTTTGTCGGAGTGCCGACCGGAGGGGCTGATCTGCCGATCCGGTACCTGTTCGACACCAACATTTCGGTGGCGGGCGGGATGGCGCCAGCGCGGACCTATATTCCGGAACTGCTGGCGGATGTGCTGGCCGGCCGGATCAATCCAGGCCGGGTTTTCGATGTGGAAATGGCGCTGGAAGATGCTCCGGAGGCCTACAAAGCCATGGATGAGCGGCGCGCCATCAAGGTTCTGCTCAAGCCCTAACCGCGTTTCCTTCCGCCCAATTCCACCCCTTCCTCCCGGAAACCCCAGCAGATCCGCGAACCCCGAGCGAATCTGCTGGGGTTTCGCGGTCTTAAAGTGCGCTGTTGTAAGTATGTCAGCACAAAACTTTGACGGAACATGGAATCTGATGCAAAGTTGGAGGATGGCTGCGCTAACACGGCGCCCTAGGCCGCCACATCGGCAACGGATCTTCAGCTGGGTTGGGAATTGAGTTCCGGAAAGAGAGGTCCACGATGACCGTTCACGATGAACTTCTCACCATGGGACGCATCAGCGTCGATGTTTATCCCAACGAAATCGGGGTGGACCTGGAGGACGTCACCTCCTTCGGAAAATACCTTGGCGGATCGCCGTCGAACGTTGCCGTCGCAGCCGCACGGCACGGCCGCCGTGCCGCCGTGATCACCCGCACTGGAGACGATCCATTCGGGAACTATCTCCACCGTGAACTGCGCAAGTTCCACGTTGATGACCGGTTTGTGACGGCCGTCAAAGAGTGGCCGACACCGGTGACCTTCTGTGCGATCAAGCCGCCGGACGATTTCCCGCTGTACTTTTACCGCTTCCCGACCGCCCCGGACCTGCAGATCAAGGCCGAGGAACTGGATCTGGACGCCATCAGGAACGCGCGCATTTTCTGGTCGACAGTGACAGGGCTTTGCCAGGAACCCAGCCGGACGGCGCACATCAGGGCCCATGAAGCCCGCGCTCGAACAGAGCTTCAGGAAGGCCACTTCACCGTCCTTGACCTCGACTACCGCCCGATGTTCTGGGACACCGAGGAGGAGGCCCGCGAGCAGATTGCCAGGATCCTTCCACACGTCACGGTGGCCATCGGCAACGAGACTGAGTGCGCCGTGGCCGTAGGGGCGGGCACCCCGGATGAGCAAGCCGATCGGCTGCTGGCGGCGGGAGTGGAGATCGCTGTCGTCAAGCTGGGCCCGGCGGGGGTGATGGCCAAGACACGCACCGAACGGGTGGTTTCGGCGCCTGTTTCCGTGCAGACCGTCAACGGGCTTGGCGCCGGCGACTCCTTTGGGGGTGCCTTCTGCCACGGACTGCTGTCGGGCTGGCCGCTGGAACAGGTCCTGGATTACGCCAATGCCGCCGGGGCCATCGTCGCCTCCCGTCTGTCCTGCGCGGACGCCATGCCGACGCCGGAGGAAGTCACCTCGCTGCTGGCCGAACACGGCCGCCTCGTCCGGCAAGGAGCACAAAAGTGAGCCCGCACCACGCCGAACCGGGTCTTCTGGCGCCCGATTCGGTCCCCGCACCCAACTCGCAGGCGAACGACGATCCCCGCCGCTACGAGCACCTCAGCAGAATTCGGCTCGAAGATCCCGGCGCCGTTGCCCGCGCTGCCCAGTCCAGGGTTCGGCCCCCGGCCCCCCGTTCGGACAAGCAGAACTTCATCGTTGCCGCGGATCACCCGGCCCGGGGAGCTTTAGCCGTTGGATCAGATGCGAACGCGATGGCGGACCGGCGGGACCTGCTGGACCGGCTGCAGACAGCACTCTCGCACCCGGCCGTGGACGGCGTGCTGGCCTCGCCGGACATTTTGGATGATCTGCTGCTGCTGGGCGTCCTGGACGAAAAGCTGATCTTTGGCTCGATGAACCGCGGTGGCCTTGCCGGCTCCGTCCATGAAATTGACGATCGCTTCACCGGGCACAGCGCCGCAGCGCTGCAAGCGCTGGGCGCGACGGGCGGAAAGATGCTCACCCGGATCTGTCTGGGCGATTCCGCCACCGCAGCAGCACTGGAAGCCACCGCGAGAGCCATCGATTTATTGGCTGAGAGGGGATTGGTGGCAATGGTGGAACCGTTCCTCTCGGTTTGGGATAACGGCAGGCTGCGCAACGATCTGAGCCCCGACGCAGTGATCAAGTCCGTGGCCATCGCCTCGGCCTTGGGTTCGACCAGCGCCTATACCTGGATGAAGCTGCCGGTGGTACCAGAAATGGAGCGGGTAATGGCCTCCACAACCCTTCCCACTGTCCTGTTGGGTGGGGACCCGGACGGCTCGCCGGATGAGATCTTTTCCAGTTGGCAAAGTGCGCTGGCATTACCCGGGGTGCGCGGGCTGACCGTCGGCAGGACGCTGCTCTACCCGCAGGATGGCAATGTTGCGGGAGCCATTGCCGCCGCCGCCTCGCTGCTTAGCACCAGCGCGCATGCCAATACCGTCCCCTCGGCCTTAAACCGAAAGGATTAACCATGGTCACGCGCAGAATGACAGTGGCCCAGGCGGTGGTGAAATTCCTGGCCAACCAGTTCACCGTGGACAGGATTGGCACGGAGGACTACCGCGAACGACTGATCCCCGGGATGTTCGGCATCTTCGGCCACGGCAACGTGGCCGGTGTGGGCCAGGCGCTGAAGCAGTATCAGGTCGCGGACCCGGCACTGATGCCGTACTACCCGGGCCGTAACGAGCAGGCCCAGGTGCATCAGTCGGTGGGGTATGCCCGGCACACCCGGCGCCGCGCCGCCTTCGCCGTCAGCACCTCGATCGGCCCAGGCGCCACCAACCTGCTTACCGGTGCGGCACTGGCCACCACTAACCGCTTGCCAGTGCTGCTGCTGCCCAGCGATGCCTTCGCGACCCGCGCAGCTGACCCGGTGCTGCAGCAGTTGGAGCGCCCTGATGCCTACGATGTCACGGTTAACGATGCCTTCCGGCCGGTGTCCCGGTTTTTTGACCGCGTATCCCGGCCGGAGCAACTCTATTCCGCTCTCTACAACGGGCTGCGTGTCCTGACGGATCCGGCTGAAACGGGAGCCGTGACGATTTCCCTGCCGCAGGATGTCCAGGCTGAGGCACTTGACGTGCCGGTGGAATTTCTGGCCGAGCGCGAATGGCGTATCCGCCGTCCGGAGCCGGAGGAGGAGGACATCCGGCGGGCCGCCGCCGCCATCCGGACGGCCCAGCGCCCACTGATCATTGCCGGCGGTGGAGTACATTATGCCTTTGCCGTCGAGGAGTTGGCGCGTTTTGCCGAGCTCACTGGAATTCCGGTGGCGAACACACAGGCTGGCGTGGGCGTGCTGCCGTGGGACCATGCGCTCTCACTCGGCGCCGTGGGTTCTACGGGCACGACGGCGGCGAACGCGTTGGCAGCTCAGGCGGATCTGATCATCGGGATCGGCACGCGCTACGAGGACTTCACCACCGCCTCGCGCACCGCCTTCCAGAACCCGAACGTACGCTTCATTAACGTCAATGTTGCTGCACTGGATGCTTACAAACTCGGCGCCGCGGTGCCGATTGTGGCCGACGCCCGCAAGGCCCTGGTGAAATTAAACCAGGCCCTGTCCGGTTATCGGGTGGGCGCAGAGCTGGACCGGGAGGTTGCCGCCGAAAAGAAGCGCTGGAATTCGACCGTCGATGAAGCCTTTGACGTCCGAAACTCCCCGCTGCCGTCCCAGAACGAGATTATCGGTGCCGTAAACCGGGCCATGGACGTCCGGGACGTGGTGGTCTGCGCGGCCGGATCCCTGCCCGGCGACCTGCATAAGATGTGGCGCGTCCGGGACCCCTTCGGGTACCACGTGGAGTACGCCTATTCGTGTATGGGCTACGAGATACCCGGGGGATTAGGCGTTAAACGCGCGGTCCTGACGGAGACGGCGCGCGGCGCAGCCGACCGGAACGTCGTCGTGCTGGTGGGGGACGGGTCATATCTCATGATGCACACCGAACTGGTCACCGCCGTCGCCGAACGCATCAAGCTGATCGTGGTGCTGATCCAAAACCACGGCTATGCTTCCATCGGCGCGCTCTCCGAATCGCTGGGTTCGCAACGCTTCGGTACCCAATACCGCGCGCTGGACACCGAGCATCACACGTTCGACGACGGCGAGAGACTGCCGGTCGACCTGGCCGCCAATGCCGAAAGCCTGGGCGTCAAGGTAATCCGGATCGTGCCTGGAAAGGAGATGGTGGCCGATCTCGAAGCTGGCATCAAGAGCGCGAAAGCTGCGCCCGAGGAGGGCGGTCCGATCTTGATCCATATCGAGTCCGACCCGCTGCTGGACGCGCCCAGCTCAGAATCCTGGTGGGATGTGCCGGTTGCCCAGACCTCGGAGCTGGAATCCACCCGGAGCGCTTTCAAAACCTACACCGAACATAAAGCCCGGCAACGTCCGCACCTATAGATTCTTACGCGGCCGGGGACTATCCGTCGCCGCGCAGCACTTTTCGGCGGACCGCGGAATTGCGGCCCCAGACCATTCCTCCATAAACGCTCATTCCTAAGGAGTCAGTATGACGACGACTATTAATCATTTCATTGATGGTGCGGAAACGCCGGGGGTGGGTGAGCGTACGCAGCCGGTTTTTAACCCGGCGACGGGTGCTGTTTCGGCTGAGCTGCGGTTGGCTAACCGCTCGGATTTGGAGACTGTTGTTGCCGCTGCCCGCAGGGCCGCGGACAGTTGGGGTGATGTGTCGTTGTCCAAGCGCACTAACGTCTTGTTTCGGTTCCGTGAGTTGGTGGCCGGGCATGTGGATGAACTGGCGGCGCTGATTACTGCTGAGCATGGGAAGGTCCTT
>NZ_JADPVH010000110.1 GCF_026932795.1 Paenarthrobacter sp. Z7-10
AAATCGCTGTCGCCGAATACATCGACTGGTATAACCACCGGCGTCTCCACGGAGAGATCGGCTACATGCCGCCCGTGGAAGCAGAAACCAATTACTACTCAAATCTGCCCGCCATCAAAACGATGGAACGGGTCTAACTAACCCTCCATTAAACCCGGGGCTTGACAACGTGACATGTCAAGGTCGCCCGCGACTTGTGCCGCCGGTGTCCCGGCTTTAACGAGGCGGAGGGCACTGTGGATGTCGGTGATCCGGCGGGGCCGGCCGCCAAGGTCCTTTCCGGCTTCTCTGCGTTTACTGATGGAGTCGGTGACGCGTTCGCGTTTGATCTCGTGTTCCATTTGCGCGAGGGCGGCCATGACCGTGAACAGCATCGACCCCATGGGTGTTGCGGTGTCGACGTCGCCACCGCCGAGGTTCAGCACGCGCAGGCCCGCGCCTCGGCCGCGGAGTTCGTCAGCGAAGGCGAGCATGTTCTATCATCAGCCAGGCCAAGGGGCGATCACTTCACCGTGACCACCGCGGTGGGAAACTTTGCCTACCGGGTCGATAGCATCACCGCAGAAAACAAGGACACCTTGCGGGAGAGCCCCATTTGGGATATTGCTCCTGGGCGTCTGGTTCTCATTACCTGTTTCACGGAAGACCTGTGGGGAAAGAACATCATCCTCCAGGGGAGCCCCATTGATTGAGGAGAACTCTTAAGCAAGATCAGTTCTTGCAATGTTCGAAGGTGACCGATTTGGCTCTTCGACCGGCACGAGGGACACGGGGCTGCCCGGGTGGATCTGACTTTCCCGGTCAGCTGTGGAACACGATCGCGGGGGTCAGCTCGGTGATGCCGGCGGGTGACGTGTGGAGAGTTGGAAGACACCGTAGACCGCCAGGGCGCCGGCGAGGAGGAAGACGGGAGCTGCCCTGGGCGGAGCAGATGAAGCTTCGCCCAGCACGGCAATTCCGATACTGACCCCTATGAGGGGATCAATAACGGTTAGACCGGCGACAACAAGGTCCGGCGGTCCGGAGGAATACGCGCTTTGAACGAAATAGGATCCTGTCAGGGCTGCGGCGATTAATCCAGCTACGCATACGAAAGTAAGCCCGTCTCCTGGCTCGTAGTGGAATCCGAACGCGATGAGCGTGTGTACCCGGTCGATGACGACTTTCGCCAGGGTCGCCACGAACCCGAACAGGACTCCGGCGGCGAGGATGTACAACAGGGTGCTGAATTTGCTGCGGAAGAACCCGAAGGAAAAAGCGAGGATGGTCAATACGGCCCCGAGGAGGATCAACACGATGATCAGCTGGGCGTCATGGATAGGAACCGTCGTTGTGGTCAGTGCCGCGACGCTGACAAACAATCCGATGCCCCCCACACAGAAAGCCACCGCCCGGATCGTCGGTACGCTCAGCTTCGTCCCGGTTGCCCGCGCGTTGAGGACAGCAGTAATAACAAGAGCGAGGGCGCCAAGAGGCTGAACCACGGTCAGCGGCGCCAGGTACAGGCTGAACAACTGCAAAACGACAGCCAGACCGAGCATCAGCGTTCCGGCTACCCATACCGGGCGGCGTACCAGCGCAAGAAGAGCCTTGAGGTTCAGACCCGCTTTAGTGTCGGGCCGCTCCTCTGACTGGCCCTTGGACACGCCGCGGTGCTGAAACTGTGCACCCAAGGCCAGGAAGACGGAACCGACAAGGGCCACCGGAATCCCCAGGGCCTGCGCCGGTGTCAGCGAGACAAGTTCAAAGGCCATGGCGCCAAGATTACCGGTCACACCGGCGGAAAACCGTCCAACCCGGACCTGACCGGGGACGAACCCGAGATCACCCTCCAACACCACCTCACCGGGCCATCCTCCTCAATGGCTCGGCGGCGCTTTATCCCCACCCCAACGGCCCCGAGGCCGGCCGTGATAGCTCACCCGCCTTTCCCAGCCGTCGGCGAGCCAAGGTTCAGGAGCCAGCCGGTTGAGGCCGCCCCGACAAGTCGACACCGACGAGGGCGCCGAACAGCTTAGCAAATTCGGCGCCAACCCCAAAGGACCTCGCAGCCAAACCACCGGTGATCTTAGCGGCTGAGAGGTACCGGCCGGCTTTCAACGCACGGGCCATGATGAGCAAGCTCCGAGACCTGGATCCACCCCGTTTCTTCAGAAGCGGGACGGAAGCACCGTTCGACAATTTCGATATCCAAGATCCGTTCCCGTCCTTTGCCCTCAGACAACGTGCCTACACGTCAGGTTGTTGTCGGGTTCACGTTATTGGACTAGCGTGTAACAACCAACCAAAGGAGCATCATGAGCGATCCCGGAACTGAACGCCAGCCCTTCGGCGAGCCCGAGGATCCCCGAACAGAGAACCCGTCAACGAATCCGACGGAAGAACCCGGCAAAACCGAAGACCCGGACGGCACCCCGGTGGAGAACCCCTCAGGGGGGTGAGAGTCTCCAACGGGTGCAGGACTGGCCGGCCACCACGGTCGTGGTGCAACGCCAATTCCTATGGGGCCCAAATGTTCGCTGAGGTACTTCGAATCGCCAATCGGCGCGCCGGACCCTCGGACCAGAATCCGTTTATCCTGCAGCTGCGACATAACGGACGGCGGCGACGCAAGAGCGCCGATGCTCAGCCAGCATGGGCACTTCACCCGGCCTTGTGCAGTGTCAAAGCGGCTTCGTCTACGACGTTGCCGGAAGAAGCCTGTTCGCGATGGCATTCGATAGCTGGAGCGTCGTCGCCATCACCATGGGTCGGGCCGCGTGGGCAGGGAGCCTACCGGTGCCAGCCCAGCGAAGAGTCATAACTGCATTCCAGGGCACCCGTTCCAGGGGCAATGCCGCCGCCGGATGGGAAGTAAATGGCGCCGAAATCCGCCCCTTCGGCCTCGATCCGTCTCTGGGCCCAGGTCTGGGCGGCTTCCAGATCCTCCTCGGGGATGGGTTCACGGGTGCAGCGGCCCCCGGGGAAATGGATGTCCAGCTGATACTCCCCCGGCTGGGAGGTCCCAGGGTGATGGCTCGGATCCTGCTCATCACGCCTGCTGATGAGGACCTGGGCAGAGGCGTGCAGGATGGTGGGCTCACTGTCCGGATCGCCGTGCTCGTGCTGTTTCATCCGCAGGCCCGAGACGACGCTTTCCACGGTGTCTTCCTCCGTGACGACGTACGCGGAACCGCTGACGTCAGCCTCTGAGCCGCCGACGCTTTTCAGATGCTGACCGAATTGTTCGGAGCTGGACTGGCTGGAAGTCATGCGCCCCTCCTTGAGGGATTTCGCGGCGGATGCCGTCCTTCCACCCTAAACCCACAGGGGAGCATCCGCCCCGGTGATGCGCAATATTTCCCCGGGGAGGACCACCCTGACTGCCGGTTCCTGACAGGATGGGCGCTGGAGGGGAGCATGAAGGTGGCCAGAACCTGACGAACGCCAGCCCCACTGTGCGTGGGGAATGAAGTTAAGCGCAGCCTTTGACGTGCCCTCCGTTAAGTCCCGGGTCCCCGGCAACTCAACACAATGTCTCATAACCAAAGTGCCTCGTAACCCACGCCATGCAAGACGGCACCCGCCGCCGGACACCAGCGCCATCGAGTGAGTCTTGATTCCCGGCTTTCCATCAAAGGATGGTTTCGTCTGATTCCGAGAATATCGGGATGGGACACATTATCGGTACGACCCGGAGCCGCGAGAAGCCACACCCCTTGCGGCGCTAACCTCCCTCTTTCATGAGGGGCGGAGCCCAGGGGTGTGTTTAAAAGGCAGAAGGTGCCTCTGACCTGCGAAAATAGTAGTTACCAAACAGCTATTTCGAACAGACCTTTGAGGCACCTTCCAAGTGAAGAATTCTACCGGCTTTTATCC
>NZ_JADPVH010000111.1 GCF_026932795.1 Paenarthrobacter sp. Z7-10
CCCAGCTCGGAGGCGACGGTGGCTATCGGACGGCCGGAAGAAATAACGAGATCAACGGCATCGGCTTTGAATTCATCAGAAAACGTTTGACGGGCGGACATGGGCACAATCCTTTCAAACTGTGTCTCACATCAGTAGTACACCTCAGTGATGAATCTTTGGCTGCCAGGAGTTTCCTGAGCTTCTTAGCTCTTGCTTTCGCGTGAAGCTTGAGCTTTGCCCACTGCTCGTCGCTAAAGTGCTCGTACTCTCGGGGCTTGGGGAGCTCGGTGTCGATCCAAAGAAACTGATTCACGATTGCTGCGGCGGAGAGGATGCCTTGACCGGCAGCGAAGAGCTGGTCTATTGGCGCCCGAAGAGACGCTCCGTTGCCCACGTCCTTGAGGGCTGCCATGTAGTTGTCGCAGTGAGTTTCGGCAGCCTCCGTCTGGTTCACTATTTCTGTTAGATATTGCACCAGGTGCCAATCGGGTATTTCAGTCATGCATGAAACCTATCTACGAACGCGAAGAGAGTTGTGGTCGTCGCTTCCCTGCTCCTGACAGTACAGAACCGCGGTCGAAGCGCATACTTCCCCGCACCACTACTGAAGCCGATCCTTTAAGGGGACGACGTGAGCCACCCTTAGCGCGATGGCCTGACGGATCTGGATGCATGAAAGACTCCCAACTTGAACGATGACTCCAAAGGCGCCCTGCACAATATTGAACTGTGGATACCTAACCTCGAGCGAGCCAAGGATGAATGGGGCTGGATCTTGTCCCGCTTGGGATACGAGAATTATCAGAACTGGAGCAACGGGATCAGCTGGCGGTGGGGTCCCACCTACATAGTTGCCGAAGAATCACTGGACTTGAGCAGCCGAGACCATCAGCGCACTGCGCCCGGGCTGAATCACCTGGCATTCAATGCCGGGAGCCGAGAAGACGTAGACGCTCTGGCTGGGGAGAGCGCTTATCACGGGTGGAGCCAGCTGTTCGCGGACAAGTGCACAAACGCTGGCGGGCGCGAACACTACGCCGCTTATCTCATGAAGTCCGGTGGCTTCGAACTAGAGCTCTGGTCCGGTGCAGTTCCACGCTTCTACACAACCACGGCTAACGAATCCGGCACGAAGCTCACCTGCCGGATGGAGAGAGATTGAGAGTGGGCGCGGACTTTCCGGGCTCATGCTGCCACTCATTGCCATGAGCATCAACAAGGAGATGAAGGCCAACCTCCTCAAGCTGAAGACATTGCTCGAAGACACGAACCGTCAGCGCTAAGACCGACGTCCTCGAACGCCGTGGACTTTGGCATAGACATGGGATTCAGGGTTCGGAAGTCGTTCAAGATTGGACCGGGCATCCGGAGGCCGGCGGCTGTGAACACGAGTCGGATGCAAGGAGACCGACATACGGACTGGTCCGGACCACCAGCAAGACGTCGATAGTCCCGCGCGAGTCATTTGGGAGGCTCAGGCATGACGGGGAATCCGGTGACTTCGACATCTACCACAGCCCCACTCTTTCGGATGAGGATGACGTGGCCGATTCCTTCGCGGGTTGGCTCGACCCCGACGACGTGACGTACTGCCTCTGGTGAGCTGGAGAAACTCCGCCCGGCTACCCGTCCCAACTCGCCGAGCTTTTCGTGTGGGGCGAATGAGCCTCTGGAAATATCGTGAGACCATACCGAACCTTCCTCGGTGATTACCACCAGCAGTCCCATGAAAACCACGAATTGATCGTCCGGGTTGTATCCGAAGGGAGGTCCGCCTGCGTTAATTTGGATGGCGGGCTTCACTACTTGCTCGCCATACGGTCGGCCGGTTGGCACTTCGATGTCCAGGGAATGAGAGAAGACACCGCCGTCGCGGCGGCCGACCAGGATGGTTTCCGGGTTGGTCGCGGTGACCCACCAGTCCTCGTTTTGGGCTCCAATCGGGATTGCGGCTCCATTAGATCCCGGAACCACGGATGCGTTCGAGATCGTATTGGCGGAGTTCGAGCGATCCATTGTGTGGACGAAGAGCTGCCCGGATCGGGTGATGACAGCGAGTCGGTAGAAGTCGAGTGCAAATGCCCACCGGTCCTGCGGGTTCGCAGCCACCGGCACTCCTGCGAACTTTGTGGCCGGGCGAACAACGTGGTTTTCGAAATCGAGACTGTGGCCGAAGACTGATCCTTCACTCGTCACGACGGTAATTTCCGCGCCTGGGAGGCCGAATACGAATCGATCCTGAGGGTTTGCGGCTACTGGCGGGCCGGTCATTTCATATGTGTTGCCAAGAGCATGCATGAGGATCGCCTAGTTCCGACGAACAGCGCAGCGTCAATTGGCGCCGTTCCCCTGAATGTAGACCTTGGACAGTGGCGGAGGAAAGGGTACTAGGAGCTGAGTGTCGCGGGGCGGCCGTGCTCACGGAGGGCGTAGATGTCCCATCCCTGGATGCGGTCCTGTTCCTGAACCCGCGCAACTCCATGGTCGACGTCATCCAGGCCGTCGGCCGGCCGCCATCCCCCTTAAGTAAAATCAGCCGTATCCACGGTGTAAGCAATTTACCCTTGCGAAAAAAAGATGAGAGGGCCGGCCGTTGGCCTGCCCTCTTTTCGTGTACTGCCGGCACGCCTTGCCCTGGATTTGGTGGTGGTCACCTGGGAACGAGCGATGAGTTTTTGAATTATGCGCTGCTCTGAGCAGAGATTTGCTCTTCGGTTCTGAGGTACTGGTAGAGCGTTTCGCGGCTGATCCCGAATTCGCGAGCTAGGGAAGCTTTTTGCTCACCCACAGCGGCCCGTGTTCTCAGGTCGTTAGCTTTTTCGGGTGAGAGTGCTTTGGCCCTGCCGCGGTAGACACCTCGCGTCTTCGCCAGGGTGATGCCCTCACGTTGCCGCTCCCCGATCAACGCCCGCTCGAACTCAGCGAAAGCTCCCATCACCGAGAGCATCAGATTCGCCAACGGCGAGTCCTCCGCCGTGAACGCCAGATTTTCCTTCAGGATGAACCGCCCCGGGTTTAATGGAGGGTGTTGAGTCCTTGAAAGGATGAGCACCATGGCAGCACCAAAGAAGTATCCTGATGAGCTTCGCCAGAGGGCGGTCCGCCTCGTGATGGACGCCCAGAAGAATCCCAGTGGCCGGCGTGGCGC
>NZ_JADPVH010000112.1 GCF_026932795.1 Paenarthrobacter sp. Z7-10
AAAAGCCGGTAGAATTCTTCACTTGGAAGGTGCCTCAAAGGTCTGTTCGAAATAGCTGTTTGGTAACTACTATTTTCGCAGGTCAGAGGCACCTTCTGCCTTTTAAACACACCCCTGGGCTCCGCCCCTCATGAAAGAGGGAGGCTAAATGTCACTCGCCTGCCCGCCTGTCCGTCACGCAGTTTGGCAAGTGCGGTTTCAGTTGTAGTCAGCGATGATTGTGCGGGTTATACCGTCAAGGCGGATGGTGCCTCCATGCGGGATGATCCATTGCGGTCGAGTGTGGCCAAATGGGACTCCAACGCAGACCGGCGCATTGGAGTTATATCGAGCGATCTGCTCTACGACGGCCTCGCGCTGAGCGGACCGCAGTTGGGCGCGCTCGTCTGGGCTTGGGAGAGGCGAGTGCATGTCGCTGACTGGTGGACGGGCGATAATCACGCCGGCGACGGCTTCGAGAACGCCTCTTTCGCCGAGTGCGCGCACCCAGCGTTTCACCTCTTGTGCGGATGGGGTCTCTTCGCTGGTCTCGAGCAGCAGGATCGCACCTACGAGATCGTCAGAGGACGGCATTCGATCAGCCAGCGCTATTTGATCGATGACCTCGATGCAGCCGCCCCACGTTCGACCTTCGGCGATCACTTTCGGACCAGCCCAGGTCCACGGCTCGCTCGGTTCGCGTACACCGAACTCGCTGAGCGCGCGGGGGTCTGCCCATGGGACGCCGAAATCTTCCGACTCACCGGGGTCTGTTAGCTCCAGCACGCCGCCGTCCATCAGGGCTGCGCGCAGCGAGATCAAATGTATCTGGTCTAGATGAGGGCCTGGCCCGAGATGAACCTGTGTAGAACCACCGTAGAAGCTGGGGACTCCGAGCTTCCAGAGCATGTTGTGCAGGTTGGTGTTGTCGCTGTAGCCGAGGAACGGCTTCGGGTTCGCTGCAAGTACCTCGCTGTCGATGTGCGGGATGACCGTGATCTGGTCGTCGCCGCCGATGGTCGCCAACACAGCTCGAATCGTCGGGTCGGCAAAAGCCGCGGTGATGTCGTCCGCGCGCGCCACGGCGCTGGCGCCCAGCAATCGCGTCGTCGGGTACTCGACGGGTATGAGTCCCGTCAATTCGGCCAGGCGCCGCATCGCCTGCTCGTGCACAGCCTCCGACACGGCAGGAGCCGCGAAAGCCGGTGAGAGAACCGCTACACGATCGCCCGTTCTGGCCTTCGGGACTCGGGTGAATGGCTGGGACGTCATTGGACAATTGAACCAGACAATCACCTCACCCTCGGAACCCGCCGTAGAGCTCGTCAGTGGACCAGCTAGCGGGACAGATCAGATCGTAAGGTGAGGAGACTTGCTGTCCCAGAAACCTACAGTTTGTTGAGACGTACACCAAGGCTTCCGCGCGAAGATCTGTGAGTTGCAGCGATAAATGGCGCGGTTTTTGCAGTACTTTGCGGCTCCCACACACCTTCGCTGTTCCCTTCCCGTTGGGGGTGCTCCCGACGCTAAGGGCCGTCGTGGAACTACTCATCCACCATCGGGTCGGTGACACATCAAGCCGGTGCATTGACCGATCAAGACCAGGGTGAGGAGTCCCGAATCCACGAGGTGCTTCAAGCGGCTGGCGAGGATGGTGGAGGCGCTCGTGCGCCGCATTGATGGGGCATCCGCTACACGGTTCCGTGTATATCGCGGTTTGATTCTTCCATCGTTGGTCTTGAGTCGTTGGGTTCGATCACCATACAGTGATTGCTAACGATCGGCACTTCAGGAGATGACATGTCCCTCGTCCGCGTGCATAACTTCTCGGTCTCTCTCGACGGCTTCGGCACCGGCGAGGGCCAGCAACTTGACGCTCCGTTTGGTCACGCAGGCTCACGGCTAATGGAGTGGGCTTTCGAGACGCGCACCTTCCGCGAGATGGGCATCCACGGGGAGTCGGAAGGATCCTCTGGCGTCGACGAGGCCTTCGCCAGCAAGTGGGGGCCCGGGATCGGCGTGGAGATCATGGGACGCAACAAGTTCGGCCCTCACCGCGGTCCCTGGGAGGACGAGGAATGGAAGGGATGGTGGGGCGATAACCCTGTCTTCCACACCCCTGTCGTTGTTCTGACACACCATCCTCGGCCGGTACTCGAAATGGAAGGCGGAACGACCTTCCATTTCGTTGACGCCGACCCCGTCTCCGCCCTCAAGCAGGCTCGTGCCCTGGCCGGCGACCTCGACGTCCGGATCGGTGGCGGCGTCAGCACGATTCGACAGTTCCTTGAGGCCGATCTGATCGACCACATGCACATCGTCCTCGTGCCGATCGTCCTGGGCCGGGGCGAACGGCTCTGGGATGGACTCGAAGGACTCGAACAGCGCTTTGACATCGAGGCGACCCCTTCTCCACTCGGAGTTCTCCATCTGATCTTCACTCGTCGCACGGTCCGGTAGGCCGACTTGGGAGCGATCGCCCGTGAACGACCTTCTCTACGACACTTTCACTGGTCAGCAGTCAGAACGGCGCGTCGTGTTTTATGACTCGTGTCCGAGACCTATGTGCTGTCACTGACGTTGGTGGTGCAGTTTCCGCCTTGGCAGCTATTGGGTATGCGCGTGTTTCCACTCGGGAGCAAAATCTCGACGGTCAAACGGACGCGCTCGAGGCTGCTGGCTGCGAAAAGGTTTTCATCGAGCACGCCTCGGGTATTCCCGCGAACGGCGGCGCTTGATGACGCGTTGGACTATCTGCGTGCGGGGACACCCTCGTCGTGACGAAGCTGGATCGGCGCTCGGCCGGTCGGTGCGGAACCTGGAGGAAGTCGTCGACGGCCGGAAAAGATGCGATGTCACCACCGCTGAGGTCGTTTTCTTTAGCACCGTAATGACTGGGAGCCGAATGCAGTATGGCCTGCCCGGAAGCAGGGCGAACCGCCAAGGGGATTTCCCTGAACCAGGAGCCACGGAGGCCGGAAAATTAGGTACGGCCAGCCGGCTGGGGGGAGCCGGC
>NZ_JADPVH010000113.1 GCF_026932795.1 Paenarthrobacter sp. Z7-10
ACCTTGTAATCTCGGGTCTTTCGTTGGGCGACCGGCTTTTAATCCTCCCTCATTTGTTATATAATCTAGTAGAAGAAATGTTCGGTTGCTGAGGGGTGGGATCATGAGTGTGATGACTGCCCAACCGCCCCTTCCGTTAGCCATAGAGTCAGGTGCCGTGCTGATCGGGCCGGCGGTGTCGCTGCTGGAAGACGCCGACGGCGGCCGCGTCTTCCTGCACGGGCAGCTGGTCTATGCCTGGGACGGCGGGGATACGGCCAGCCGCCGGTTCTCGGCGGCGAAACTGGCGGATATGAAGGCCGCCCCGATGGCCGATATAGCTGCCGGCTTCGGGATCGAAGCAGGCACGTTGTGGGTCTGGCGCAGGGACCTGAAAGCCTCCGGCGTGGCCGGGCTGGTGCCGGAGAAGCCTGGCCCCCGGGGCGCCAGCAAACTCACCCCGGAAGTTATAGCGCAGATCAAAGCCCGGCGCGCCGGCGGGGAGACGTTCCGGAGCATCGCCGCAGCCGTGGGCGTCTCCGTCTTCAGCGTCGACAGGGCATTATCCATGGACACCGGGGACAGCGCCGGCATGCCTGCCGCTGCAGTGGTGCAGGCACGTTCCCAGCCGGCCCGGCAGGCTCCGGAAGCGGATCCCACCATCGCCGAACTACGGCTGCCGGTGCTCCCTGCTGCCGCGGACCGGTCCGGGGAGCGGGCCGCGGCCCGTTGGGGATTGTTGGAGTGCGCGGCCCCGGTGTTCGCCCCGGCGGCAAGGGTTCCATTGGCCGGGCTGTTCCTGGCCCTGCCCGCCCTGGAGAACACAGGGCTGCTGGCATGTTCGAAGGAGGTGTTCGGGGCGCTGCCGAACGGGTTTTACGGTCTGGACACCATCCTCACCGGGGCCGTGTTCCAGGCCCTGGCCGGGGAACCCCGGGCCGAAGGGGCCACCCGGATCGACCCGGTAGCCATGGGGCGGGTGCTGGGCCTGGACCGGGCACCGGAAGTGAAAACCCTCCGCCGCAAAATGGGGGCATTGGCCGGCACCGGCAGGGCCGCGGAACTGCTCACCGCCATCGCGGCCAAACACCTCCACGCCGGCCTTGAGCAGGGCGGGGAGCCGGGCCTGGCTGCGGTGCTCTACGTTGACGGGCATGTGCGCGCCTACCAGGGGAGCAGGAAGATCGGCAAGGTCCACTCCACCCGGTTGAAGTTCCCGGTCCCGGCAACTGAGGAAACCTGGGTCGCCGACGCTAACGGGGCACCGGTGCTGGTGGTCATGGCCGAACCCGGGGCCGCGCTGACCGGGGAACTGCGCCGACTCCTTCCCACTCTGCGCACCATCATCGGCGACGACCGCAGGGTGCTGGTGGGTTTCGACCGCGGCGGCTGGTCCCCGGCCCTGTTCCAACACATGAATGAACAGGGCTTCGATGTGCTGACCTGGCGCAAGGGCAGCACCGAAGACATCCAGGACTGCCTGTTCACCGAGGTCGCCCACACCGACGGGCACGGGCAAACCCGGTCCTGGACCGCCGCGGACACCCGGGTTGAGGTCCCGGTCGGGACAACCGGGGAGGTCTTCGCGATGCGCCAGATCAGCCGAACCGTCAACACCCCCGGCGGCGGCTCACGGCAGATCCACATCCTCACCACCAATAAGGACATGCCAGCCGGAGAGGTTGTTTACCGGATGGGCGCCAGATGGCGGCAGGAGAACTACTTCCGCTACGCCAGGATCCGTTTCGCCCTGGATTCCCACGATGCCTATGCCCGCAGTGATGACGATCCGGAACGGTCGGTGCCGAACCCGGCCAAACGCAAGGCCTACCAGAGCGTCCTGGCCGCCAAAACCCGCTACGAGAAGACCGTCGCCGACACCGACGCCGCGCTGCTGGCCACCCGGACACCGGCGCCGGGAACCGGCACGGTCCTGATCACCAACACCGTCCACAACGCGATCACCGCGGACCTGTTCGCCACCGAAACCGCCCTCGAGCAGGCGCAGGTAGCGCACAAGGCGATCCCGTCACGGGTTCCCCTCGCGGACATAGCCCCGGGCCAGCAGGTCCTGGAAACCGAAACGAAACTGCTCGCCCACGCGATCCGGATGGCTGCCTTCAACACCGCTTCCGCCCTGGCGAGGGAGATCCGCACGAACACCGGTTACGCCCGCGCCGACGACGAGGCCTACGCCCTGGTCCGGCACGCCCTCACCGGTAGCGGGGACATCGACCCCAGCCAGGACGGTTACCTCACCATCCGCCTCGATCCGCTTCCCACCCGACGGGCAACCACCGCGGTCAGTGAGCTCTGCAACCACCTCACCACCACCGAGACCCGCTACCCGGGCTCGAACCGAATCCTACGATTCGAGATCAAATGACGGCAGCGCCACTCACAAATTAAATGACCATGTCAGGAGTCCTG
>NZ_JADPVH010000114.1 GCF_026932795.1 Paenarthrobacter sp. Z7-10
CACACGCGCAACCGCTGATTCATCAAAAAGACCGTCCTGGGCGCCACTATCCATACCCCAATTCTCCCAGCCACACCCACCAGAGCCAGGTTATTCCTTCGGCGTTTTAAAAACAGCGGCCCACGATTATTGACCCATGCACCTAGCGGTCAGGTCCGCTTGTTGCGCCTCCAGTTACCATTGGTCCGCTCCGCAAGCCCCATCAGCTCGAGCCGACCCAACCCGGCCAGCACGGAGGTTAGACTCAGCCCGGCCACTGTACACAGCTTTTCTGCCGTCGTCGGCGAAACAAGAGGCAGCGCGTCCAACAACAACAGATCCTGCAGATCGAGCCCATCGTGATCGGCCCGCTTTCCGGTGCTTTCGGTCGGGAGGTTCTGCCCGCTGGCACCGGCAAGTTCGGCAATTTCGGCGGCGTCCGTGACGCACACGGCGGATCCCTCTCGCAGCAGCCTGTGGCATCCGGCGGAATTGGCCGAGTAGACAGAGCCGGGCACGGCCGCAACGCATCGGCTGAGGCCATCGGCATGGTGTGCCGTGCTGAGCGCACCGGAGCGCCATCGTGCTTCCACCACGACCGTGACGCTGCAGAGGGCCGCGATGATGCGGTTGCGTTGCAGAAAGCGGTACCGGGTGGGGTTCGAGCCGGGCGGAACTTCGGAAATCATGGCCCCCTGCAAGGCAATGGAACGCAGCAGCTCTTCGTTGCCGGAGGGGTAGTAGCGGTCCACTCCCCCAGCCATGACGGCAATGGTCGGGTATGGTCCTGTTCCACCGGCCAGGGCGGCACGGTGGGCGTGGGCATCGATGCCGTAAGCCCCTCCGCTGACAACGCTCAGCCCCCGCTCCGCAAGCGAGTAGGCGATTTCTGCCGTCACTTGGGCGCCATATGCAGTGCTGTCCCGCGATCCTACGATGGCGATACACCGCTCGATCGACGGCACCGGACGGTGTGGGCTGCGAACCCAGAGCGCAATCGGCTCCGATAGGCCAAGGTCAGCCAACGATGCTGGCCAGTCCGCATCCTCGGGAGTGAGCAGACCTCCGCCCAGTCGGCGGATGGCGTCCAGGTCGCGTTCGGGTGCCAGATCGGGGACCCTCGGCGCCCAACGGGCAACCGCCGGCCCCAGTCCCTGCCAGCCGGACAGGGTGCCTGCCTCCTGCAAAACCTCAAAGATCCGGTGTTCCAGCTCTGGTCCGGCGTGGACCGCGCCAATCGCCACCCGCAGCGCCTGTGCCGGCCCGGCAACCCTGATCAGGGCAAGGCCGGCAAGGTCAGAGGTTCCATCAGGCGGGTCAGGGCAGCGCGGGCAAGTCTCATCGCGGCGGCGTCGGACCCAGTTTCTGTCGCAACGTCGCTCACGCAGACACCCCCTGTTGCCTCATGCTCAGCGCCACGCCGACCTCATCTGTCCCCGGTGCACCAGCTTCGGCCAGGTCGGCAAGCGTCCACGACAGGCGCAGCACGCGGTCGTAACCGCGGGCCGTCAGGGCTCCCCGTTCCATGGCCCGGTCCAGGGCCACCGTCGTGGACGCCGGAAGGCGGTAGTCGCCGCGCAGAAGCGTGCCGGTCATCTCCGAGTTGCGGAGCAGCCCGTGCCTTTCGAGCCGTCGGCGCTGCCGTTCGCGGGCCCTGCGGACCCGCTCGGCTACAGCCGCAGAACTCTCCCTGGCCGCGGTGGTGGATAGTTCGGCCAGGGACAACCGGTTCACCTGCAGCTGGATGTCCACGCGATCCAGCAGCGGCCCCGACAACCGGCCGAAATACCGTCGCCGCGCCATCGCTGTACAACTGCAATCCTTTCCCTTGCCCACCGCTTTGCCACAGGGACACGGGTTGGCCGCGAGCACCAGCTGGAAACGTGCCGGGTAGGCCGCCGTTCCAGCGGAGCGGTGCAGAATCAGCTCGCCGCTTTCCAAAGGCTGACGCAGGGCATCCAACACACTGCGCTGATATTCTGGCGCTTCGTCGAGGAAGAGTACGCCGCGGTGAGCGCGGGAGGCCGCGCCCGGACGGGGTATGCCGCTGCCCCCGCCGATAATGGCGACCGTGCTGGCGGTGTGGTGGGGACGCTCGTACGGCGGTCTGCGGATCAGGCAGGACACGGAAGCAT
>NZ_JADPVH010000115.1 GCF_026932795.1 Paenarthrobacter sp. Z7-10
ACCGTATAACCACCATCGGTAATCAACGCAACAGCATCGCGCTTGTACTCCTCGGTAAAGCTCCTGCGGGTGGAACCCATAAAAGTAGTCTCCTACACTCGGGAACCCGGACAAACCCAACCGTGTCCACTAAACCGGGGACGCTCCAATATCCGCTCCCTGCCGCCTGCACCGACTGGTGGAACCCAACGCCCGCCCAGCCTGCGCACAGCAGCGCGCCTGCTCACGGAAGGGAACGGAGACACCCTACGTAAAGTCCTGCCGCCGTCTGTGCCGGCCATTGCTGCCCTGTTGGTCGCCGTAGGCGCCGGTCTGGCCGGGCAGCGCTCTGCCAACGTCGTCACCGGGGCAGAGCCGAAAAAATCGTGAGACAATGGGAACTGAGACCCGGTTGGGTCCGTGTTTCACATACTGAGTGACTGCGCAGAGCGCAAGCCCGGGAATTGCCTGAAACCGACGGGAACATTGTCGGCACAATGGCAGTTGTACTAGGTGGCTCTGCAGTCGTCGCTGGTGTGTGAAAGCATCACGGACTTGACAGGGTCATAGTGGTGTTGCCCGCAGGTGGCGCCACAGACCGCCGCAAGAAAGGTTTTCTGTGTCTTCTACTGCCAACAAGAGGAATGACTCTTCTCCTTCCGAGGTTGCAGCCGCCGGAGAGGAAAAGCTGACGCCCGCGCAGAAGCGTGCCGCCACCCTGGCCGCCAAGAAGGGTGCCGCCGGGATTTCGGATACCCCCGCACCCAAGGCCGCCGCCCGCAAGGCGACGGCGACACGGAGCCGCGCCGCCGCAAAGGCCGCGGTTGCCCAAGAGGCAGATGCCGAGGCCACCACGTCGGATGACCCGGCGGACGTCGAAGAAGGCGCCGAGGTCGCCGCAGGGACCGTAGTGCGGGAGGAAGCCACCGGCACCGGTTTCGTCTACTCAGATGCGGACGACGACGACGCCCCGGTCCAGCAGGTGATGTCCGCCGGTGCGACGGCGGACCCCGTGAAGGATTACCTAAAGCAGATCGGCAAGGTGGCGCTGCTTAACGCCGAACAGGAAGTCGACCTGGCATTGCGCATTGAGGCAGGGCTCTTCGCTGAGGAGAAGCTCGCCGCCGATGACGGCAAGATCAACGACAAGCTCAAGCGTGAACTGCAGTGGGTCATCCACGACGGTAAGCGGGCCAAGAACCACCTGCTGGAGGCGAACCTGCGCCTGGTGGTCTCGCTCGCTAAGCGCTACACCGGTCGTGGCATGCTGTTTTTGGACTTGATCCAGGAGGGCAACCTGGGCCTGATTCGTGCGGTGGAGAAGTTTGACTACACCAAGGGCTTTAAGTTCTCCACCTATGCCACCTGGTGGATCCGGCAGGCGATCACGCGGGCGATGGCTGATCAGGCCCGCACCATCCGTATCCCGGTGCATATGGTGGAGGTCATCAATAAGTTGGCCAGGGTTCAGCGTCAGATGCTGCAGGACCTCGGCCGCGAACCCACCCCGGAAGAACTGGCCCTTGAACTGGACATGACGCCGGAAAAGGTTGTCGAGGTCCAGAAGTATGGCCGCGAGCCGATTTCGCTGCATACGCCATTGGGTGAGGACGGCGACTCGGAGTTCGGCGACCTGATTGAGGATTCCGAGGCAGTCGTTCCGGCCGACGCGGTCAGTTTCACCTTGCTCCAGGAGCAGTTGCACTCCGTTCTGGACACGCTGTCGGAGCGCGAAGCGGGCGTGGTCGCTATGCGGTTTGGGCTTACCGACGGCCAGCCGAAGACTTTAGACGAAATCGGCAAGGTCTATGGCGTGACGCGCGAGCGGATTCGTCAGATAGAGTCCAAGACGATGTCCAAACTGCGTCATCCGTCCCGCTCACAGGTGCTGCGCGATTACCTGGACTAATCCGTCCGGGCCGGTCGGCATGGACGGATCGGTTCAGGTCGATCGGCCCGGCGGTAGCTGAGCCGATCGACCTGAACGTGCGGCAGCCGTCCCAATCGGGTCGGTTGGGCATAAAGGAAGCCCCC
>NZ_JADPVH010000116.1 GCF_026932795.1 Paenarthrobacter sp. Z7-10
GGCGAGTTCTAGCGAACGTTGCAACACCCCCGACTAATCGGGAGTTGCAGCACCCATGGAATCAGCAGCAGTAAGTAGTTCATCGTTTTTGGGGAAGGGTTCGTCTTTTACGCAAGGGTCGGGTTTCCCGGTCAGGTCACGTCCGGTAGTTGTCCAGCAGTCGCATACGCGTGCGCAGCGGGAGGAGTTCCTGGCTGCTGTGGGGCGTTTGGGATCTGTTACCGCCGCGGCCCGGGAGTTGGGTATCAACCGGGGCACCGGGCAGAATTGGGCGCAAGCCGCCGGGATCAGGCGCCAGCGCCGGTACACCGAGGCCGAGAAGTCGTTGTTCCTTGCGGCCCTGGACCGGTCCGGCAGCGCCGCGGACGCTGCCCGGGAGTTGGGGTTCAATCTCATCACCGCGAAGGGCTGGGCGCGCCGGGTGAGCCCGGCTGCCGGAAAGCCGGGCGCCGGACAGCCCGCAGCGCCTGGCCCGGTCCCTGCCTATCATTGTGTGGAGGTTGAGGAGTTCCTCGCTGTGCTGCGCGCTGTTGGCAGCGTCAGTATGGCCGCCCGGCAGTTGGGCCTGAGTGAATCCAGGTGTTTCACCTGGGCCGCCCGGGCCGGGGTGGTATCCGTCAGCCCGGTCCGGAGGTCAGCGAAGCAGATCAGTTACCTGGAACTGCGCCACAACGGGGCCAGCCGTAGGGACGCCGCCGCGGCGGTGGGGGCCAGCACGTCAAGCGCCTGTAGCTGGGATCGGGCGCAGACTACTAAAGACACGGTGGCTCTGGACCGCGATGCTGTGAATCTGCCGTATAGACAGGAGGTGAGTACTACTTTTGCAGAACCCGGCGCCCCGGAAACACCTGTGACCCCGGCTCCGGCCCCGGCGGTGGTGGTCGCGGTGAAACCTGCACTGGCCCCGACGGCTTTAGTGGCCCTGGAACAGCCCGTCAGCGACCGTTACCTGTCCCTGCCCGAACGTGAGAGGATCGCGGACCTGCTCGCCCGGGGAAAGTCCATGCGGGGCATCGCCCGGGACCTGGGCCGCTGCGCGGGTTCGGTCAGCCGGGAGATCAAGCGCAACAGCCACCCCGTACTGGGCTACCTGCCCTATGGTGCCCAGCGGGCCGCCACCGCGGCCCGGGCACGACCCAAGGACAGTAAGCTGGCAGGAACCGGGGAACTTCGCGATTACGTGGAGGATAAGCTGCGCGTTCGCTGGTCCCCGGAACAGATTTCCTGCTCGCTGATCAAGGAATTCCCCGATGATCCCCTCATGCGCGTGAGCCACGAAACCATCTACCAGGCCCTGTACATCCAGGCCCGCGGCGGCCTCAAACGCCAGGTCAAGGAAGCGTTGCGCACCGGGCGGACCCGCCGCAAGAAACACAAAAACCCCGAGGAACGCACCAGCCGTTTCCGGGACCCGAGGATCAATATTTCCGAGCGCCCCGCCGAGGTCGAGGACCGCGCCGTGCCCGGGCACTGGGAAGGGGACCTCATCACCGGCGCGCACAACCAGTCCGCGATCGCGACCCTTGTCGAACGCACCACCCGCTACGTCATGCTCGTGCATCTACCCGTGGACCACACGGCGGAGTCCGTCCGCGACGGGCTGATCATGACCATGGGTACCCTGCCGGCGCACCTGCGCGGATCCCTGACCTGGGACCAGGGCGTGGAAATGGCCAAGCACAAGGCCTTCAGCATCGCCACCGGTATCGACGTCTACTTCTGCGACCCCCACAGCCCCTGGCAGCGCGGGTCCAACGAAAACACCAACGGGCTGCTGCGCCAATACTTCCCCAAAGGCACCGATCTCACGACTTATGGACCCGAAGACCTCGAACACGTCGCCCAGGAACTCAACGCCCGCCCCCGCAAAACACTGGGCTGGAATACCCCAGCCGAACAACTACGTGATCTACTAAGAGCCAGCTAAACCCGGGTGTTGCAACAACCCCTAGAATTCAAG
>NZ_JADPVH010000117.1 GCF_026932795.1 Paenarthrobacter sp. Z7-10
CTAGGACGGTGCTGATTAATCGGGGGCGTTAAGGCGCGCCTTCGAACGGTTTCCCGGGATTGCGGAAGACTGGATTCATGCAGGGTATTGATGATGGTCAGCGTCAGCTTTTGGATGTTGGTGTGCTCGCGGGCCATTTGCTTCCGGCCGGTTCGGTGTATGCGTTCCTCGCTGAGCACCGGCACGAGTTGTTTCCCGACGACGCGTTCGCGGATCTGTTCGCCTCCGGGCGGGGGCGCCCGTCGACTCCGGCAGACGTGATCGCGTCGGTGATGGTTTTACAGACTCTGCTTAACCTCTCGGACCGGGAAACCGCGGAGGCTGTCACCTTTGACCTGCGGTGGAAAGCAGCGTGCGGGTTCGCGTTGACGGAGAACTCCTTCCATCCGACGGTGCTCACTTATTGGCGGCGGCGTCTGGCCAAGAGCGATCGCCCGCACCGTATCTTCGACGCCGTCACGGAGGTCATTGCACACTCCGGTGCGCTCTCCGGGCGCAGGCGCCGGGCCGTTGATTCAACCATCCTTGAGGACGCGGTCGCCCGGCAGGACACGGTCACCCAGCTGATCGCGCAGATCCGCCGGGTTGGCCGGGAGATCCCCGGCGCCGATGTGGTGGTTGCGGGTTTGAGCGGCCATGATTACGCGAAGCCCGGGAAACCGGATATCGCATGGGATGACAAGGGTGCCCGGGATGAGCTCGTCTCCGCATTGGTTACCGACGCCCTGACTTTGCTGGGCAGTATCGATGCGCAGTCCCTGGATGATGCGCAGCAGGAAACTCTCGCGCTGTTGGCCCTGGTCGCGGGACAGGATGTTGAACCGGCTGAGGGCTCTGACGGCACGGACGGGCGGTGGAGAATCGCCCGTAAGGTCGCTCCGGACCGGGTGATCTCCACCGTTGATCCGCAGGCCCGGCACGCGCATAAGAGCCGGCAGAAGAAGATCGACGGGTTCAAAAGCCACATCGTGATGGAGCCCGAGACCGGTCTGGTCACGGCCGCGGCCCTGACGAAAGCGGCCGGGCCGGAGAACAGCGACGCGGCCCGCGGTGCCGAACTCATTGCCGCTGACACCAGCATCGGAACCGGACGGGTCGATGTGCTCGGTGATTCCGCTTACGGCAGCGGGGAATTATTGACGGCGATTACTGCCGCTGGCCATACCCCGATCATCAAGCCCATGCCGTTGGGCAGGGCGGTCCCAGACGGCTTCACCGTCGATGACTTCACCATCAATGAGGGCGCGAAAACAGTGACTTGTCCGGCGAAGATCACGCGCCCTATCAGTGCGAAAGGGCGGGTAAGTTTTGCTGGAGCCTGCGCGTCCTGCCCTTTGATGAGCCGATGCACGACGGCGAAGAACGGGCGGAAAATGCTGATCCACCCGCACGACCGGCTCCGCCGCGAACACCGAATCCGGGCTGCTGACCCGGGGTTCCAAGCCGTTTACCGCCAACACCGGCCGATGGTGGAACGCTCGATAGCCTGGATGACCCGCGGCGCACGACGCGTCCCATACCGTGGAGTGGCAAAGAACAATGCCTGGTGGCTGACCCGCGCTGCAGCAATCAACCTCAAACGACTCCTCACCCTTGGACTGACCGGCCAGAACGGGGCGTGGGCCCTTGGATAACACCCCGGACCAGGACAGCCACGCACAAACCGTCTTGAACCACCGCGAGAAGCCCCATGGAGCGCCCAAGACCGGCTCCGGATCAGGACTTCAGCCCAGAAGAGCCCAATCCGGCGTCCGGCTCCGGCGCGAAAAATGGCCCACCGGAAAAACCCGGGCATAATAGATCCGCCTTAATCAGCGGGCTCCTAG
>NZ_JADPVH010000118.1 GCF_026932795.1 Paenarthrobacter sp. Z7-10
AGGAGAACTCCGCGATGACCGCACCTTATTCTATCGATCCGACCCGTTTCCTGTCCGAGCAGCTCGAGCAGGCCTCCCCGGATCTGCTGCGCCAGATGCTCCAAACCTTCATCACCGCGCTGATGGGGGCCGAGGCTGACGCCGTGTGTGGGGCCGAATACGGCCAGCCCAGCACCGATCGGGTGAACTCCCGCAACGGCTACCGGCACCGCGACTTTGATACTCGCGCCGGAACCCTGGACGTAGCTATTCCGAAGCTGCGTCAGGGCAGCTATTTCCCGGACTGGCTGCTGGAGCGCCGCCGCCGTGCCGAGGCCGCCCTGACCTCGGTGGTGGCGACCTGTTACCTGCTCGGCGTGAGCACCCGCAGGATGGAGAAACTGGTTGATTCGTTGGGCATTACCCGGCTGTCGAAGTCCCAGGTTTCCATCATGGCCAGGGACTTGGATGAACAGGTTGAGCAGTTCCGTACCCGGCCCCTGGACGCCGGACCGTACACCTTCGTTGCCGCCGACGCGCTGGTCCTGAAAGTGCGTGAAGGCGGCCGGGTGGTCAACGTCCACGCCCTGGTCGCGACCGGCGTCAACGCCGACGGACACCGCGAAACCCTTGGTATCCAAGTCACCTCCGCCGAGGACGGGGCGGGCTGGTTGGCCTTCTTTCGGGACCTGACCGCCCGCGGCCTCACAGGGGTGAAGCTGGTGACTTCCGATGCCCACGCCGGACTCGTGGCAGCCATCGGGGCCACCGTGCCCGGCGCCGCCTGGCAACGCTGCCGAACCCACTACGCCGCGAACCTGATGTCCGCCACGCCCAAGAGCAGCTGGCCGTGGGTAAAAACGCTGCTGCACAGCGTCTACGACCAGCCCGACGCGGACGCCGTGCACGCCCAGTTCGACAGGGTTCTGCGCGCCCTGGAGGAGAAGCTGCCCAAGGTCGCCGACCATCGGTTGTGGGGCCGGTTCGTCGTCGCTGGTAAGTGCGTCGCGGATGATGCGTCGGGGGTCATATTTGGCGTGGGTCCAGTTTTCGCCAGTCGACGTCGTCGAAGTCAGGGCCGAGTTGTTCTTTGAGTTGTACCTGCGCATCGTTGGCCATGCCGCGGATGACCCGGATGAGGCTCGTTAGTTTGGCGGCGTATCCGGGCAGCCGGCTTGGCCCGATTACCAGGACAGTGATGATGCCGATGATGAACAGTTTCTCAACACTGATACCGAACATCTCTGTTCCCTTCCGTGCCCGTCGGGGCTCTTACCCTGCATTGGCGATGGTGGTCAGTGGACGAGGAGGTAATCGTAAGAGATTTGACTGTGGTGTCCGGGCCGTTTATTGCAGCTCAGGCAGGGTGACGACCTGGCGCTGGGTTTAGTGCACCTCACCCGAGGGACCGGATGCCCGTAGTCGAACACCGGCTTAGCCCTTTAGCTGGCGCGGAGGCTGGAGCTGCTCCAGTTCCGTCAGGGACGTGCCACGGTCCGCGGTGGCTTCGGTCTCCTGCGTCAGTTTGGCACTCCGGCGATCCCGTCGCTTGTCGTTGAGGATGCACAACCCGATGGCCCCAAAGTAGAGGATCAGCAGCGGCGCGCCCAGGAAAAACATGGAATACACGTCGCTGCCGGGCGCGGCCATGGCCGAGACGACCGTCACGGCAAGGATAGTGATCCGCCAAGCCTTCAGATAGGTCCTGCCGCGAACGATGCCGGCCATATTGACCGCCACCAGCACCACCGGCACCAGGAATGCGATGCCCATAAACAGCAGCAGCTGCATGACGAAGG
>NZ_JADPVH010000119.1 GCF_026932795.1 Paenarthrobacter sp. Z7-10
ACTGGATCAGTGACCTCGTGGAGCAGAGGGTGTCTACGTCTTACTCGGTGCTGTCCTGGACACTGTCCTTGGTCCCGTCGCTCATCTTGTGCCGGACTGCCATGGCACCGGCTGCGGCGACGAGCAGCCCACTGCCCAGGCCGACCATCCCAAGGTCGGGCTGACCGGACTGGCCGTGTTCCTGCACGACACCGGTACCCGGTGCTCCGCTGGGCATGTCGGAAACCTGCGAACCGCCCGGGGTGCCGCTGGTATTGATGCTGCCGTTGACACCGGCGGGGAAGAACCCCCCGGACGTGGCTTGCTTGGGTGTGAGGTAAACAATGTTCAACACCTGCCCCGGGTTCCGTCCGAACGCGATGCCGTTAGCATCGGTCGGGTTGATGTTTGCCACCCCGTTCTGCACAATGCCCTGATCATCATCGCTGGGCCCGTCCAGGCTGTCCCGCGCATCGGAGATCTTCACAGTCGGTGCAGCGAGCCCCAGGTTGTACAGTGTGCTGCGGATATTCGCGGCGTGGTACGCCTC
This sequence comes from Paenarthrobacter sp. Z7-10, assembly GCF_026932795.1. Lineage (GTDB taxonomy): Bacteria > Actinomycetota > Actinomycetes > Actinomycetales > Micrococcaceae > Arthrobacter_M. The sequence goes on from NZ_JADPVH010000119.1 coordinate 530, forward strand.
AACAGCGAGGATACCGGCAGCAGCGCTGAGATAGGTTTTGTTGGAAATCAGCGGGGCAGCACCCTTGTATGCGGTGACACCGACGTCTTCGAAGATGAAGGCCCCCAGCAGGAAGTTTTGTTCGTTGGCGTACACATCAAAGGTCTCCCCCTTTTTGATCAACCCTGCCGCCATCGCCGCAGCGGAGAAGCTGGCGCTAATATCGATGCTCGGACGCGATACGGCCGCGCTCCCCAACGCGGTGCGCAGGAACGCGACATGTTGTTGCTCATCGCGTGCTATTTCCTGGGCGAACTGCATAATGTTCTTGGTTTTGAACGGAACCTTACGACCGCCGCTGACGTTCCCGCGGGTGCCCTTGCCACCGGTCATGTTATCCGGCAGCCCCGCACCGGTGGTAGCCCGCAGATAGAACTCGGCTTCCAAATACTCCAGATTCAAAGCGAAGTTCAGGATCGCCGAATCGCTGGGGCCCTGCGTGGAATCACCCGGCGCCGCCGAGGCCGCCGCAGCGGAGGTCAGCATGAGACCACCCACACCCAAACCGCCGATACCGGCCGAGCGGAAGAACCGCCGCCGATCCACCGGGTTCTCAGCACTGCGGGAAATCGCCTTCGAAATAAACGCTTTGTCAAACATGGATATCCCCTATCAGGAGAGAAAAACATTCGAGACCTAGCTATACACCTGAATGGAAACATCCAAGCTGACACTCTGGCCCCAGCGGTGGAAAGCCCCTGACCTGCCTAAAAAACACACCATCCGTGACCAACGCGGATGACAATTCGGGCGTGGACTAAATGTCCGTCACAATGCAAGGCTTTGTCAAGCAAAACCTACAAGACTGTAATGAGGAGGTGAAAAAATGTCAAAGAAAACTTTGCGGGCAGCCGGTCCGCTGTGACTGCGTGGACCCGGGGCAGGATGGGTGGATGGTTTGACGGGGGAACCTTTCAGCTCTTTGACCCGTCCGTGGTCTGGGTCACGACGAATAAGGGGTAGGCCTCCCGGGCCCGGGAGGCCCAGGACTTCTGACATGGGATGGTCGATTGTCTAGCTACACCTTGTAATCTCGGGTCTTTCGTTGGGCGACCGGCTTTTAATCCTCCCTCATTTGTTATATAATCTAGTAGAAGAAATGTTCGGTTGCTGAGGGGTGGGATCATGAGTGTGATGACTGCCCAACCGCCCCTTCCGTTAGCCATAGAG
>NZ_JADPVH010000012.1 GCF_026932795.1 Paenarthrobacter sp. Z7-10
CGGCCAAACCGGAAACCTTCTCCGTCACCGTCGCCTGATCACCGGAAACACTCACCATCACCGAACCACTGGCATTACTGCCATTGATCGCACCCAAATTAGCCTGGTACGACGCGTCACCGGCAGCCATCGCCGGAGCACCCGAAAACGCCAAAGCACCCAGCGCCAACACCGGAGCCACCAACAAAGCAGATTTCTTATTCATAAAGATATTCTCCTCATCTAGGGCCACCCGGCTATTTACCAAGCATGCCCGCTAACAACACTAAGCAATTCGAAGTGACAACTACAATAGATTGGTCCGATTGAGATTTATTTTCGAGAAATCTTTTCCGGGGCCGGGGCATCCCGCAACAGCTGGGTTCCGGGCTCCCGGACTGGACCATTTGGGCCAGGAAAATACTCCGGTGCAGGCGGTGGGGCCAGCGGCAGAAAGCTAAATTGCGATGGGTCTTTAGGCGCCCTGCCAGCAGGCCAGCACGGCCGTCGCGAGCTCGTAGGAGAACTCGCTGCGCGCAACGCCGTGCGGGCCCACCTTGGCCGGCAGCTTTGTGGCGTCCACGTACAGGGTCATGTTGTCCTTGACGAAGACCACGCCGCCCTGGTCCGTTTTGAAGGCCGGCAGCCCAAGGTTGGCCAGGCCCTCGATGGGCGACGTGCTGGCCAGCTCCTTCTGCAGGCTGTCAAAGTAGCTGCGGGCGGCGGCCGGGCTGGCAGATTCCTTCACCTTCATCACCAGCGGACCGACAGCGAGATGATAGGTACAGGTATAAAGCTGATCGGTCCAAGTGCTGACCGTGTGCGGCGCGGAGCTCAGTGCCAGGATCTTGGCGATATTGTCCTGGGTTTCTTTCCCGCACACCATTTTGGTGGCTGCCGTGGGTTCGCCGGCGGCCGTCGGGGCGGCGGTGGGGCTGGGCGTCGGACTGGCGCTCATCGACATGCCCGCCATGGATTCACCGGGCTTCATCGACATTCCGGCCGACGACGACGACGGCTGCGCGGCGGCAGCCGACGTCGGGGACGAGGACGAGGCGGGCGTTGTGCCACATCCGGCGACGAGCAGCACAGAGGCGCCCAACAGCACCAGATTCCGCTTGCGATGATTCATGACCCGCTCCATTTCCGTGCCTTTAAGCTTTCTTTCCTGACTCCCATTCGCTTCCGCCAGCCGGACGGATGGGTCAACGAGGCATCCGACCGCAAAGGAGGACCGAGCAGAATCGGGCGAAGCCGCGGGCTTCAGGAGATTTCCTGCCGGATGGCGTCCATTCCCAACCACACTTCGGCGTAACTGGTGGACAGTGGTGAGAGGCCCAGCCGGATGCCTTCCGGGTTCCGGAAATCGGGCACCACTCCCCTGCGCCACAGCGCCGCCGTCACGTCCCGGAACGAGGAATGGTCCACTGTGAGGTGGCCGCCGCGCTCCTGCGGATGCCGGGGAGAGGAGAGCCGAACACCCAGTGGCGCCAGCACGCCGTCGTACAGTGCCAGTGCGTACTCCGTCAGACCCACGGATTTGTTGCGAACCGCCGCAATGCCCACCGAACCGATCAGCTCAATCATGTCCTGCATGGCCAGCATGCCAATCACCGGCGGAGTTCCACTGGTGTAAGCCCGGATTCCCGCCGCCGCCTGGTACCGGTCGCCCATGCCGAACGGCTCCGCACTGCCCAGCCAGCCCTGAATTGGCTGAACCAGCTGGCCTTGGTGTTCGGCGCGCACGTAGCCGAAAGCTGGCGATCCGGGACCCCCATTGAGGTATTTATAGGTGCAGCCCACGGCGAGGTCCACGCCCCAGGCATCCAGTTCCACCGGCAGGACGCCCACGGAATGGCACAGATCCCACAGGATCAGGGCGCCGGCAGCATGCGCCAGCTCCGTCAGCGCGGGAACGTCCGCCAGGTAGCCTGAACGGTAGGCGACCTGGCTGATCACCACCAGCGCCGTCCGCGGACTCAGCACGGCGGCAAGATCTCCGGCGGTGACCCCACCGTCAAAGCTTGGAGTGATCCAGCGCAGGGTGAGCCCCCGTTCGGCCGCGATGCCCTCCAGGATGAACCTGTCCGTCGGAAAATTGTCCGTATCCAGCACCACCTCGGTGCGGCCCGGCCGTGCGGCAACAGCTGCCCGGCAAAGCTTGTAGAGCATGACGGTGGTGGAATCGCCAATAGTGATCTGCCCGGGAGCGGCGCCGAGGGCGACGCGGCCAAGCTCATTGCCGATTTCGGCGGGCAGGCCGAGCCAGCCTTCGTCCCAGCCACGGATGAGTCGACCACCCCACTGCTCCGCAATGAACCCGGCAACACGCCGGGCACTGGCCTTGAGCGGCCGGCCAAGAGAATTCCCATCCAGGTAGGCGACAACATCGGGATCGTCACTTCCCAGGAAGGAGTCCCGGTGGCCGGACAGCGGGTCCGACAGGTCCAGGGTCTGGGCGTGGTCAAAGGACAGCTCGCTGCGGCGGCCGGCATGGGTCTCGGTCATAGGCTCAGCTTACGACGGCGGCACGCTGGAACGGGGGCACAGGGCCGGAACCGCGCCGGTTCGCCCAACGACGGCGGCAACGGGGCACGCGGGCACAGGACGAACGCGTGCTTGGAACGGACTTGACCCGGCGTTGGGGCCGGAATCCGCCGGTGCCCGCTACAGGGGTGACACGGAACCGGAGAAGTGCCGGCGGCCGGTCCGCGGATTCCAGCCCTCGTACTCCGACCGGGACGAACCGCCGTCGACCGCCGGTCCATCCCCGATGCGCAGCGCCAGCGTCGCCGGCAGGAACACCGGCGCTTCAAAGCTAATGTCCGCGCTGAAAGCGTCCGGCTCGGGGGACCCGACTTCCGTCAGCACCCGGGAGGCCAGGTACATCCCGTGCGCAATGGAACGCCGCATCCCCAGAACCTTGGCAGACAAGGCACTGAGATGGATCGGGTTGAAATCCCCCGACACCGCCGCGTAGGACCGGCCGACATCTGGTCCAAGCCGCCAGAGCGCGGTGGGATCTGGAGCAGCGAAGTCCGGCGCGGGCCGTGCCTCAATCGACTTGTCCAGGCCCGGAAGGAATATTCCCTTGGCAAGGTAGGTCGAAATACCGCGCCACAAACAGGATCCGTTGCCCTCGGATCGCGGGCGCGTTCCGCCGTCGTCCGCCCGGACCTCCACGACCACGTCCACCTGGGTGCCGGCACGGTGCCCGGTCAATTCGGTGGCCCACGCCCGAATGGCCAGCGGCTGGGCGTAGAGAATCGGCTCGAACTGTTCGATCCGGTTCTGCAGATGGATCATGCCCAACAGCGGCAGCGGGAAATCTTCCCGGACCATGAGGCTCATCGCCACCGGAAAGGCCAGGGTATGGATGAACCCGGCGGGCATCACGTCGCGGGCGGAGCCGCCCAGCAGATGCTGGTACTCCGTCAGCCGTGCCACATCCGCCAGCACGGAATGGACTTCGTGACTGGCCTGGGGCAGTTCGGCCGGCTGTCCGGGCTGGTGCCCGCCCAACATCCGGTTTTTCGCCGCTGCCGCGGCAGCCGTCAGGTAAAGCCGGGACAGCGAGGGCATCTCCGGCAGGATGGTCACGACACCGCCGCTCATTGCCCCACCAAGTTCTGCCCACAAACCCGCAGCACGTTGCCGGAAATTCCACCGGCCGCGTCGCTGGCCAGGAAGGCAATGGTTTCCGCGACGTCCTCGGGCCAGCCTCCCTGCTGCAGGCTGTTCAGCCGGCGGGCCAGTTCGCGGGTGGCAAACGGCATCCTGGCTGTCATATCCGTTTCGATGAACCCGGGAGCAACGGCGTTGACGCTTCCGCCTAGGGGTGCCAGCAACTTGGCGGTGGCGCGGACCATGCCTATCACGCCCGCCTTGGATGCCGCATAGTTCGTCTGCCCCCGATTGCCGGCAATCCCACTGGTGGAAGCCACCGACACAATCCGGAGTGGACCGGTCAGCGCAGCGGAGCCCAGGAAGTCCCGGTTCATTCGCAACTGGGCGGACAGGTTAACGGCGATCACGGCATCCCAGCGCGCGGCATCCATGTTGGCCAGCAGTTTGTCCCGGGTAATGCCGGCGTTGTGCACCACGATGTCCAGCCGGCCGTGCCGGGCCAGCGCGTGGTCCAAAATCCGCTGCCCGGCCGCAGCCGCGGTGATGTCAAGCTGGAGGGCGGTGCCGCGGATCGAGTTGGCCACCGCGGCGAGTTGGTCGCCGGAGGCCGGAACGTCCACCACGACGACGACGACGCCGTCGCGGGCCAGCGTGCGGGCGATCGCGGCGCCAATGCCGCGTGCTCCACCCGTCACGACGGCCACCTTTCCTGCCAGTGGTCGGTCCCAGCTTTGTGGCAGCTGCCCCGCGCCGCTGTCCACGCACAGGAACTGACCATCCACGAAGGCGGAACGGCCGGAGAGGAAAAAGCGCACCGCTCCTATGGTGCCCACGTCGGTGGTGGTGACGCCCTCGGCGAGGATAATTCCATTGGCGGTGGCGCCGCGGCGCAATTCCTTGGCCAGCGACCGCAGGATTCCATCCACTGCCTGCCGTGCCGCGGCCATCTCAGGTTCCAACTCCGCCCCGGCCGGCCGGGAAATGGTCAGCAGCCGGGCGTTGGCCCGCAGGCCCCGAAGGGACGCGCCGGCCGACCGAATGGGTTCGGACAGCTCTTCCGGAGAGGCGAGGTCGTCCAAGACCACGATTATGGCCCCCAGCTTGTCCTTCGGCCCCGCATGCCGGCGCACATCCAACTTCCACTCCAGCAACACTTGGGCCAGGGCGTCGGCACCAGGGGTGGTTCCGAGGACCAGCACGGGCCCCGGAATCAGCGCCTCGCCCGGTGCGTAGCGCCGCAGTACAGCGGGCCGCGGAAGACCAAGTCGTCCGGCAACGCCGCGGCCGAGCCGTCCATTGACGAACCGACTGTACGAATCGGCAACCAGTGCGGTATGGGTAGGCGTTGCGTCGCGTTGGGGACTCTGTGCCATCATCTACCGAGCTTCCAGGATCGCCACAACGCCTTGGCCGCCTGCGGCGCAGATGGAAATGAGTCCCCGCGCCGGCCGGCCGCCAACGGTGCCCGTTTCGTGCAGCAGTTTGGCCAGTGAGGCAACGATCCTTCCGCCGGTGGCGGCAAACGGGTGCCCGGCCGCCAGCGAGGATCCATTGACGTTGAGCTTTCTGCGGTCGATTGTTCCGAGGGCCCCGTCGAGGCCCAGCCGGCTGCGTCCGAACTCCTCATCCTCCCAGGCCGCCAGCGTGCTCAGCACCGTGCCGGCAAACGCTTCGTGGATTTCAAAGAAGTCGAAGTCAGCCAGGGTCAGTGAGTTGCGCGCCAGCAGGCGCGGCACGGCAAACGCCGGTGCCATCAGCAGACCATCCTTCCCATGCACGAAGTCGACCGCAGCCGCTTCGCCGTCCACGATCTCGGCCAGCAGCGGCAGGTCCTGCGATCGGGCCCATTCCTCGGAACCGAGCAGCACCGTGGACGCACCGTCCGTTAACGGCGTTGAATTGCCCGCAGTCATGGTGGCTTCCGAACCGAAATTCTTGCCAAACACCGGGCTGAGCTTCGCCAACTTCTCCATGGACGTATCGGCGCGCAGATTAGCATCCCGGGTCAGGCCGCGGTATGGGGTCATCAGATCATCGAAGAATCCGCGGTCGTAAGCGGCCGCCAGGTTCCGGTGGCTGGCCAGCGCGAGCCGGTCCTGTTCTTCCCGTCCGATCTTCCATTGCGCTGTCGTCTGTGCCTGGTGTTCGCCCATCGACAGTCCAGTGCGGGGCTCGGAGGTGGAGGGAGCATCGGGTGCCAGATCTTTGGGCCGGATCTTGGCCACCGCGGCCAGTTTCTGCCGCAGGGTTTTGGCCCGGCTGAGGTCCAACAGCGCTGCCCGCAGTCCTTCGCTCACGGCAATCGGGGCGTCCGACGCGGAATCCACGCCGCCGGCAATGCCGGATTCAATCTGGCCCAGCTTGATCTTGTTGGCAAGCCCCAGCACGGTTTCGAGTCCCGTCGCGCAGGCCTGCTGGAGATCATAGGCGGGGGTTTCAGGGGACAGGGCCGATCCCAGGACCGCTTCCCGGGTCAGATTGAAATCCCGGGAGTGCTTCAGAACGGCACCGGCGGCCACCTCACCAATCCGTTGGTCGGCCAGACCGAAGCGGGCAACCAGGCCGTCGAGGGCTGCGGTCAGCATGTCCTGATTTGAGGAGTGGGCGTAGGAACCGCCCGATCGTGCGAAGGGGATACGGTTCCCGCCTACGACGACGGCCTTCCGCGGCAGTACGGCGGGCCGGGAAGGTTCCGTTGGAACCTGATTCGCTTCGGGCCGGTCAGTGGAACCGCCCGGGAGAACGTGGTCTGCTTCAGCCATCTGAAATCCGTCCGTCAAGGTGCTTCAAACTTACTGCTACTTAGCGTACCTGATACGCTCAGTACCGTGAACGAGACGAAGATCCGACAGCTGCCTCCGACCTCCAACGGCGATGCCCCGGGAGCAGCAGGGCGTGGCCCGACGTCCGCCGGGGCGCAGCCCGCGGTTCTGCGCACTGAACCGGAAACAGGAGACGCAGGAACGGGAGCTGTGGACGGCAGATCCGCCCGCTGGGAGGCGCACCGTGAAGAGCGTCGCCGGACCCTGATCAGCGCATCACGCAAAGCCGTCCACCGACTGGGTGCGGACGCTTCCATGGAAGACATCGCAGCCGCTGCCGGGACCTCCAAATCCGTCTTCTACCGCTACTTCTCGGACAAGGTGGGCCTGCAGCAGGCCGTCGCCGAGGTGGTCATTGAGCGGATGCAGGACAAGATCCTGCAGGCGGCGAAGACGGCGGCGACGCCGCGGCAGGGGCTGCTGAATATGGTTTCCGCCTACTTGGAAATGGCAGAAACCTCGCCGGCTGTCTACGATTTTGTCACTCGAAGCCCGGGCGGAATGGCCGGCGGGCACGGCGTCCCGGCGGTTCATGGCGCGCTTGGCCATTTCTTCGACGAGGTGGTTGCGATGCTGGCCCGTCCAATGAGCGTCCACCTTGGCGCGGCCGATTCGACGCTGCTGAATTACTGGCCCACCGCTGCCGTTGGTCTGGTGCGCACGGCTGGCGAACGCTGGCTCAGCACGCCGGCTTCCCCGACCAAACCGGACCACATCCGAATGGCCGGGCAGATCACCAGCTGGCTGCTCCGCGGCATCGACGCCGACATCGGCGTCGGCCCCGCCGGAACCGATGCTTGACGGGGCATCGGTAATGCGGCAATCCACTCCAGCACCAGACCTGACAAGACCACAGCACCCGTGAGCGAAAGTCGAAGGAACCTCATGACCGACCTATTGTCCCCCACCGGATTATCCTCGACGGGATTGTCCACCGCCGGATCGTCCTCGGCCGGAGCCGGCCCCGATGATGGCGGCGGTGCTGATGCTGTTGATGTTGCCGCACTTGGCGAACTGCTGCTGGGGAAATGGGCCAACGTCCGCCGGGAGGCGCGGCTGCTCGCCGGCCGGCCCGAGGTGCACAAGGTCGAAGGTCAAACCCACACCGAACACCGGCAGCGGGCGTTCGGCCAGCTGCAGTTCCTGGTCGAACACAACGCGGTGCACCGGGCCTTTCCCAGGCGTCTGGGCGGCTCGGATGACCACGGCGGCAACGTGGCCGGTTTCCAGGAGCTGGTCACGGCGGATCCCTCGCTGCAGATCAAGGCCGGTGTGCAGTGGGGTCTTTTCGGATCGGCGGTGATGCATCTGGGCAGCGCGGAGCACCAGGATAAGTGGCTGCCCGGCATCATGAGCCTGGCTGTCCCAGGGTGCTTTGCCATGACCGAAATCGGCCATGGTTCCGATGTGGCCTCAATCGCCACCACCGCAACGTTCGATCCGTCGAAAGACGAATTTATTCTCGACACTCCCTTCCGCGCGGCCTGGAAGGAATACATCGGCAACGCCGCGGTCGACGGCCTGGCCGCAGTGGTTTTCGCCCAGCTGGTGACCAAGGGCGTCAACCATGGAGTGCATGCCTTCTACGTTGAACTGCGGGATCCGGTCACGCGGGAATTCCTCCCAGGGGTGGGCGGAGAGGACGACGGAGTCAAGGGCGGCCTGAACGGGATCGACAACGGACGCCTGCATTTCGACAGTGTCCGCCTTCCACGCACCAACCTGCTTAACCGCTACGGCGACGTCGATTCGGCCGGAACCTACAGCTCTCCGATCGCCAGTCCCGGCCGACGCTTCTTCACGATGCTCGGAACGCTGGTTCAGGGGCGGGTCTCGCTCGACGGAGCAGCGGTCGCCGCGAGCAAGGTCGCCCTCAAGATCGCCATCCAGTATGCCTCCGAGCGGCGCCAGTTCCAGGCCAGCTCGGACACCGAGGAGGAGGTCCTGCTGGACTATCAGCGGCATCAACGCCGGCTGCTCCCGCGGCTGGCGACCACCTATGCCGCCAGCTTTGCGCACGAGCAACTGCTGGAGAAATTCGATGACGTCTTCTCCGGCACCCGGAACACCGAAGCGGACCGCCAGGATCTGGAGACGCTGGCGGCGGCGCTGAAATCGCTCTCCACCTGGCACGCGCTCGATACGCTGCAGGAATGCCGTGAGGCCTGCGGCGGCGCCGGTTTTATGGTGGAGAACCGCTTCACCTCCCTGCGCTCGGACCTGGATGTGTATGCGACGTTCGAGGGCGACAACACCGTGCTGCTCCAGTTGGTGGCCAAACGCCTGCTGGCCGATTATGCCAAAGAGTTCCAGAACGTCGACTTCGGGGTGCTGGCACGCTTCGCCTTCGGCCAGGCGGCGGACCTGACGCTGAACAAGAGCGGCCTGCGCCAGGTGGCCCAGTTCGTGGCGGACACCGGTTCGGTGCAGAAGTCCGTTCTGGCGCTGCGCGACGAGGACGGCCAGCGCGCGCTCCTGTCAGAACGCGTACAGTCCATGGTCGCGGAGGTTGGTGGTTCACTGAAGGCCGCCGCCCGGCTGCCCCAGGCCCAGGCAGCGGCGCTCTTCAACGAGCACCAGCACGAGCTGATCGAGACGGCACAGGCCCATGCCGAACTGCTTCAATGGGAGGCCTTCACCGAGGCTCTGCACGGCATCGACGACGCCGGCACCAAAAAAGTGCTGACCTGGCTGCGCGACCTGTTCGGACTGACGCTGATCGAAAAGCATTTGTCCTGGTACTTGATGAACGGCCGGCTTTCCATGCAGCGCGGCCGCACCGTGGGTGGTTACATCAACCGTCTGCTGGCCAAACTGCGCCCGCACGCGGTGGACTTGGTCGACGCTTTTGGTTACGGCCCTGAGCATTTGCGGGCGACGATCGCCAGCGGGATCGAGAAGGAACGCCAGGACGAGGCCGCCGCCTATTACCGGAAGCAGCGGGCGAGCAGCGACGGACCGGTGGACGAGAAGGTGCTGCTGCTGAAGCAAAAAGCTGCCAACCGGCGTGGCTCGCGGTCCATGCCCTCCTGACGGGCGCTACAGGACCGAGCGGTAGACCTCCAGCGTCGCTCGGCAGATGGAGTCCCAGGAAAAGTAATCCTTCGCCCGCGCACGGCCGGCCTGGCCCATGGCCCGTGCCCGCTGCGGGTCGGTGACCACCTCGATCAGTGCATCGGCGAACCCGCGGACAAACTTTTCCGGATCCAACGGCGTCCCGGTGCCGTCGCTGACCTGTTCCAGCGGCACCAGCAGACCTGTGACACCATGCTCCACCACCTCGGGGATACCGCCGGTGGCGCTGGCCACAACGGCGGCCCCGCAGGCCATCGCCTCGAGATTGACGATCCCCAGCGGCTCATAGATGGAGGGACAGGCGAAAACCGTGGCATGGCTGAGCACCGCGATGAGCTCGGCCCGCGGCAGCATGCGTTCGATCACCACGACCCCGTCGCGCTGGGCCTTCAGGGAGTCGATGAGATCGTTGACCTCGGCGCCCAGCTCCGGGGTGTCCGCCGCGCCGGCGCAAAGCACCACCTGGACATCCGGCGGCAACAGGGCGGCGGCCTTCAGCAGGTAGGGCACGCCCTTCTGCCGGGTGACCCGGCCCACCCAGACGACACTGGGACGCTCCGGATTGATGCCCAGCGCGCGGACGGCGCCGCCGTTGAGATTCGGCGCCCACGCGGCAACGTCTATGCCGTTGTGCACCACCTTTACCCTGTCCGGGTCAACGTTGGGATAACTGCGCAGAATGTCCTGCCGCATCCCGTCGGAGACGGCGATAATAGCCGCGGCCGCTTCATACGCCGTCTTTTCCACCCAGGAAGAGAGCGCATAACCCCCTCCCAGCTGCTCGGCCTTCCAAGGCCGCAGCGGCTCCAGCGAATGTGCGCTGAGCACGTGCGGGATGCCATGCAGCAGAGCGGCCAGGTGTCCGGCCATATTGGCATACCAGGTGTGCGAATGCACCAAGTCGGCGCCCGCAATGTCAGGCACAATCTGCAGGTCCACTCCCAGCGTCTGCACGGCAGGATTCGCGTCGGCCAGTTGGGCGGGCGGGGCGTAGGAGGTGACAGTGGCGCCGTGGTAGTCCTGCGGCCGCTGGGCACCGAAGGCGTGAATCCGCAGGTCCACCTCCGTGGCCAGCACGCGGCTCAACTCCGCGACGTGCACCCCTGCGCCGCCGTAGATTTCGGGCGGGAATTCCTTTGTCACGATATCGATGCGCACTTTCCCAAACTAGTCGCTCCCGCGCTTTTGATCTAGTGTGAACAACAAGCTGGCCTATACGGGTCCAGCGCAGGTTAGAACGTACGGGGGTAACGAACATGGCCATGAAGAAAATTCTGGCAATTGTGCTCGCCGGCGGTGAGGGGAACCGGTTAATGCCATTGACGGCCGACCGGGCAAAGCCGGCGGTGCCGTTCGCCGGAAGTTATCGGCTGATCGATTTTGCGCTCTCCAACCTCGTGAATTCGGGATATTTGCAGATTGTGGTGCTCACTCAATACAAGTCGCACAGCCTGGACCGGCACGTTTCGGAAACCTGGCGCATGTCCACTCAATTAGGCAACTACGTGGCCTCGGTGCCGGCGCAGCAGCGGGTGGGAAAGAGCTGGTTCCTCGGCAGCGCCAACGCCATCTACCAATCCCTGAACCTTGTCCGGGACGCCCAACCCGACATCGTCGTCGTCGTCGGCGCCGACCATGTGTATCGGATGGATTTCGAACAGATGGTGCGCAGCCACATCGAGTCCGGTGCCCGCGCCACCGTCGCGGCCGTACGCCAACCGCTGGCGCTGGTTAACCAATTCGGCGTAATTGAGGTGGAGCCGGACGGTAACGGCAAAATCGCGGCCTTCGTGGAGAAGCCCGCCAGCACCGCGCCGCTCGCCGCGGACCCCAGCGCGTTCCTGGCCTCGATGGGCAACTATGTTTTCGACACCTATGCCCTGGTTGAGGCGTTGAACTATGACGCGAACCGGCTGGACACCAAGCACGACATGGGCGGGGATATTGTTCCCTACTTTGTAAACCGGGGTGAGGCCTTCGTCTACGATTTCACCACCAATGACATCCCGGGCGCCACCGACCGGGACCGCAATTACTGGCGCGATGTTGGGACACTTGATTCGTACTACGAGGCGCATCTGGACTTGATTTCGCCGCTGCCGGTTTTCAATCTCTACAATTCCGGATGGCCCATCTACACCCGGCAAAGCATCTCCCCGCCCGCCAAACTGGTCCGCGGTCTGAAAAACACCGTCGGCACCGCGCTGGATTCCATCCTCGCAGCGGGCGTGGTAATTTCCGGCGGGATTGTGGAGAATTCGGTGCTGTCCAATGACGTCTATCTGGCGAGTGGTTCACGGGTGCTGGACTCAGTGCTGCTGGATGCCGTCACCGTAGGCGAATCCGCCGTGGTCCGGCGCGCCATCGTGGACAAGAATGTGCATGTGCCGGCGGGGGCGGCGATTGGGCTGGATCCGGAGCTGGACCGCCGCCGCGGCTTCAAGGTCACCGATTCCGGCATCACCGTGGTCAGCAAGGGCCAATTGGTGCCGGAACCCGATGACCATGAGCGGGCGATGTCGCGGGCTGCGGTGGGTCTGATTCCGGAGGCTGTGCAGGCAGCTTCGGAGCGCAATCCCGAGGTCAAGGATTCGGTCCTGCGCATTTCCGGGCGCCGGACCGAGGATGCCGCCGCCGTCGAGGGGGCGGCGCTGTAACTGTGGCCGTGGGGCGGGGCTTCCTATGCACACGGTAAAATTAGTGCGTGACTGCCACTGAATTGACCCCCGAGGACATCCGAGCCTGCCTTAAAGTTCTCGACGCCATCCACGTTTATGACGAGGAGCACCCGGATTACGTCCAGGTCCGGCGCGCGACCGGGAAGATGTTCAAAGCCGTGAAGCGCCATCGCCGCACCACCAAGCGTGACGCCGTCAACGAGGCGGACCGCACCGTGTTGTCGCGCACTGCGACAGCCGCGCCGGACCGGATCGACGATGAGACCCGGGGCAACAAGCTCAAGCCATCGGCCACAGGCGAAACGGCTGGAACGCTGCTCAGGCCCCGGCCGTGCTACATCTGCAAGCAGCCCTTCACACAGGTCGATGCTTTTTACCATCAATTGTGTCCGGAATGCGCGGCCTTCAGCCACACTAAACGTGATGCCAGGACCGACTTGAGTGGGCGCCGGGCGCTGCTCACCGGCGGACGGGCCAAGATCGGCATGTACATTGCACTGCGGCTGCTGCGCGATGGTGCCCACACCACCATCACTACCCGTTTCCCCAAGGACGCGGCCCGACGCTTCGCAGCCATGGAAGACAGCCCCGACTGGCTGCACCGCCTGTGCATCGTGGGCATCGACCTGCGGGACCCGTCCCAGGTGGTGGCCCTGACGGAGTCGCTGAACGAGGCCGGACCGCTGGACATTCTAATTAACAACGCCGCGCAAACCGTGCGCAGATCCGGCTCCGCCTACCAGCCACTGGTGGACGCCGAGCTGGAACCGCTGCCGTCGGACCGGCCCATGCCCGAGATGCTCACCTTCGGCCACGCCCACGACAAGCATCCGCTGGCGCTGGCCACGCAGGTCGCAGGTCACCCCGTGCTGGCTGGAGATGAGGTTGCGGCCCTTGCGCTGTCGATGGGTTCAACCTCGGCAGCACGGATTGGCGCCGGAACGGCCATCGATGCCGGCGGTTTGGTCCCCGACCTGGCCACCATTAACAGCTGGACCCAAGTGGTTGAAGAGGTGGATCCGCTGGAAATGCTCGAGGTCCAGCTGTGCAATGTGACTGCTCCCTTCCTGCTGGTCTCCCGGCTGCGTCCGGCGATGCGGCGGTCGACCGCTGATCGGAAGTATGTTGTCAACGTCTCCGCTATGGAGGGCCAGTTCTCCCGCGCCTACAAGGGTCCTGGCCATCCGCACACGAATATGGCCAAAGCCGCCCTGAACATGATGACCCGGACCAGTGCCAAGGAAATGCTGGACACCGACGGGATCCTGATGACCGCAGTGGATACCGGCTGGATCACGGACGAGCGCCCGCATTACACCAAGGTCCGGCTGGCCGACGAAGGTTTCCATGCCCCGCTGGACTTGGTGGACGGGGCTGCCCGGGTTTACGACCCGATAGTGATGGGCGAAGCCGGTGAAGACCAATACGGCGTTTTTCTCAAGGATTATCGGCCCAGCCCCTGGTGAGATTGCCAACGCGGCTGCCCGTTTTGGCTGTTCGTTCGAAGTCGTGCACAGTTAAGCTCATGCACGTCTCCCCCGCGCCGCGGCTCAAGGAGCTGGGGCCAGGGATTGGGGCCAGCGCGGCCGCGGTGCTGCTGGCGCTGGTGATCCACGCCCTCCTGCCGTCCCTGCCAGCGATGACCGCCGCCGTCGTGCTGGGCATTCTGGCCGCAAACCTGCCCTTCACAGCCCCCTGGGTCTCCGGTCGGCTGCGGCCTGGTCTTTCCTTTGCCGGCAAGCACTTTATGCGGGCGGGCATCGTGCTGCTGGGATTGAAATTGAGCCTGGGCGACGTGGTGGCACTGGGTTGGCAAACGGCTGCGCTGGTGGTGGCGGTGGTGCTCTTGAGCTTCGCGGGGACGTTCACCTTGGGCAAACTCTTCCGGTTGGAGGGTGACACCCCGCTGCTGATTGCCACCGGATTTTCCATCTGCGGCGCCTCGGCCATTGGGGCGATGGGAGCGGTCAAGGGGACTCCCCAGCGGGACACCGTGCTTCCGGTGGCGTTGGTGACGCTTTGCGGAACGCTGGCAATCGGCGTCCTGCCGCTGCTGATGCAGCCGCTGCATCTGACCGCCCTCGGATTCGGCCGCTGGGTCGGTGCCTCCGTGCACGACGTTGGACAGGTAGTGGCCACGGCCCAAACCGCGGGGGCCGTGGCCTTGAGCGCCGCCGTCATCATCAAACTCACCCGCGTCGTCCTGCTGGCCCCAATGGTGGCCACCGTCGGACTGCTGGAGCGTCGCAGGCATGTTGCAGGAGCCAGCGCAGGCGGCGCGGCCAACGCCGTCACAGTGGCACGCCCGGGCGGCTCAGCCGGGGTTGAAGATGGGGTTGAAGAAGGGGCGCACCCGGACGACCCCGCCAACGCTGCCAATGGGGTGACTCCGGACAACGGAACCCGGAGCCGACCGGGCCTGCAACGTTCGATGGCACCGGGAAAGTTTCCGCCCGTGGTTCCGTTATTTGTGCTCGGGTTCCTGCTGATGATCGTCCTGCGAAGCCTGGGCTGGGTCCCGTCCGGGGCGCAGAGCGCTGGAAACCTGCTGCAGGATCTAGCCCTGGGCGCAGCCCTGTTTGGTCTGGGCTCCGCGGTGTCTATCAGGCAACTGCTGCGGACCGGCCTGCGTGCCAGCCTGATGGCGCTGTGTGCCTGGCTGCTGATCGCCGCCCTGGGTTATGCGGCCGTGCTGCTCATGGCTGGCACCAGGTAGGAAGTCCTGGCTCCAGTGAAACGGACGGAGTTTACTGGAGCCCGCCCTTTCACCAGGGTCATGATTGAATGGCCGGGTGTCTAATGCCAACCTAAGCCGCGATGAAGCCCGCCGCCGATCTTCGCTGATCGACGTTCACAGCTACGACGTCTGGATCGACGTCCGCAGCGCTGAGAACCCAACTGCAGGAGGGTTTGGCAGCATCAGCGTTATCTCCTTCTCCGCCAGCGAGCCCGGGTCGGAGACTTTCCTGGACTTCATCGGCACGGAGGTCCATTCCGTGGTGCTCAACGGCCGGGACCTCCCAGCAGCCGAGGCCGTGGATGGAGCCCGGATCCGGCTGCTGAACCTGGAGCCGGAGAACTCCGTGACGGTCACCGCCACGGGACGATACTCCAACAGTGGTGAGGGGCTGCACCGTTTCGTTGACCCGGCGGATGGCCGAACCTACCTGTACACGCAGTTCGAGCCAGCCGATGCACGCCGTGTGTACGCAAACTTCGAACAGCCGGACCTCAAGGCACCTTTCACCTTCCACGTCAGCGCGCCATCCAGCTGGGAGGTCGCCTCGAACGGCTCCGTGGCTGCGGTAACCGAGCTTGCCGCTGCCGCTTCCGCGGATGACAACGACGGCACCCCCGTTCCGGCGTCCAGCCGGTGGGATTTCGCACCAACCAAACCGATTTCCACCTACATCACCAGCATCCTGGCAGGCCCGTACTTCAAGGTTGCGGACCATTGGAGCCATCCAGGCATGGGCCTGGAGATCCCGTTGGCCGCCTATTGCCGCCTTTCACTCGCGGAGCATTTCGACTCAGAGCAAATATTCGACCTGACCAAGAAGGGCCTCACGTTCTTCAACGAGCTCTTCGACTATCCCTACCCCTTCGGCAAATACGAGCAGGCTTTCGTGCCCGAATACAACCTGGGCGCAATGGAGAACCCGGGCCTGGTCACCTTCACTGAGTCCTACGTCTTCACCTCCCGGGCCACCAATACGCAGTACCAGCTGCGTGCCAACACGATCCTGCACGAAATGGCGCACATGTGGTTCGGGGATCTGGTCACAATGTCTTGGTGGGACGACCTGTGGCTGAAGGAATCCTTCGCCGACTTCATGGGTCACTTGGCGGTCGCGGAGATTACGGATTGGGCCGGCGGGTCATGGGTACTCTTCGCTAACCGCCGTAAGGCTTGGGCCTACCTGCAGGACCAGTTGCCCAGCACCCATCCCATCGTTGCTGACATCCGCGATCTGGAAGCGGCCAAGCAGAACTTCGACGGCATCACCTACGCCAAGGGAGCTTCCGTACTCAAACAACTGGTCGCCTATGTTGGCTTCAAGGCTTTCACGGCCGGGGCCAGGCAGTACTTCCGTGATCATGCGTACGGGAACACGTCGCTGCTGGATCTGCTGGGCGCTCTGTCAGTGGCTTCGGACCGGGATCTGAGCGAGTGGGCGCGGCATTGGCTGCAGACTTCGGGTATTTCGACGCTGACGGCGGAGCTGCTGGCCGACGACGGCGTCCTGACGCAGGTGAGTATTGTCCAGGACGCGGTGGATCCGGTCAGCGGGGCACAGCAGCCCCGTCCGCACCGGCTTCGCGTCGGCTTCTACGATTTCAGTCCTTCCGGAGCGCTGGAACGCAGCGCGATCAAAGAGCTTGATGTCAGCGGCGACCGAACCGAACTGGCGGAACTGGCTGGCTGGCGCCGGCCCGCACTGTTGCTGGTCAATGACGACGATCTCAGCTACGCGAAAATCCGCCTCGATCCGCACTCCGAACGCACGGTGCTCGCCAGTATGGACCGGCTGGCCAATCCGATGGCGAGGGCATTGTGCTGGTCGGCGTTGTGGAACTCGGCACGGGATGCGCTGCTGCCGGCGGCAGACTATGTTTCCGCCGTCGAACGCTTCGCCGGCAGCGAAACGGATGTCGGCGTGCTGGCCTCACTGCTGGCCAACGCCGAATACGCCATCGAGCACTACTGCGCCGAGGACCAGCGCCGCACAGCCCGCGAAAGCCTGCTCGACGCCGTCGTCGACCGGCTGCACACCGCGGCGCCTGGATCGGACCTGCAGCTGATTTGGGCCCGAGCCTTGGCCTCGCTGGGACGCCGGACGGACAGCCAGCACAGCCTGATTGCCGGGCTGCTCAGCGACGGCACAGTTGTGCCGGGGCTGAGCGTGGACTCCGAACTGCGCTGGAGTTTGTGGCAGGCGCTCGCCGCTGCCGGGTCGGCAACGGTCGCCGGGCTGGATGCCGAACTGGCAAGCGATAATACCGCCTCCGCGCGCGTCGGTCACAGGTGTGCCGTCAGCGCACGGCCGACGCCGCAGGTGAAGGCGGAAGCGTGGCGGGCGGCAGTGTACAGCGATGAGCTCTCCAACGAGCTGCTCACGGCTACCCTTGAAGGGTTTGGGCTCGGCCCGGCCGCGTTGCGCTCCGACTATGTGCAGCCCTATTTTGCGGCGATCGGCGCGGTCTGGGCGGATCGGAGCATCGAACTGTCTTCCAGGATTGTCCGCGGCCTGTTCCCCGGCCATCAGGACCTGGCTTCGGGGCGGGAACCGCGGGAGCACGCCGTCGTCGAACAGACGGATGCCTGGCTTGCCGCAAACACGCAGGCACCGGCAGCCCTGCGGCGGATCGTCATCGAACAACGCGACCACCTGATGCGGTCGCTGCGGGCGCAGCAGCGCTCAATGAGCCGAGGCTGAACTGGGGGCAGAGTCTGGCGCGTCAGCGGGATGAGTTGGCGCGCAGGCGGCCGATCGTCGAATGCACGAGGGCCACGACGACGGCGAGCCACGCCAGCGCGGCAATCCACGTCCCCACTTCGCCGATGTCAACCAACAGCGGCATCCGCGCGATGGCACCGAAGTGCAGGCTCGCCACCGAGTACATGCCCAGCGGGAACACGATGCTGAACAAGCCCAGTTCATAATGCAGCGGCTGGTGCTGCACAATGTGGCGCCAGACGCCGAAAGTCACCAGCAGCGGGATCCACCAGGCGCCGAAGGCCCAGAGGATAAAGGTGAGCCCTGAGACCAGGGGCAGCATGGCCCGAATGGCGGGCAGTTCCGCCGGGAGCGCCAGGATGGTGGCGCCGGCCAGCACCGTAATGGCTGTGGCACCCATGTAGATCCAGTAGGAAGGGTTGAGGCTCTTCGGATCGCCCGGCACGGTCAGCAGTTTCAGCGTAACGATGGTGGCCAGCATCAGATACAGCAGCACGCCGATTCCCCACAGCGCCACCGCAAGCGCTGCAAGCCCCTGACTGTCGAAGCCCCGGGCGAGGTTGGCGGACGCGGTGGCAAGGGACTGCGTGGCCACCACCCACAGAAACCAGCTGCCGTCCGCCTCGGCCACGGCGGAACCGGTCCGGGGGCGGAAAAACAGGCTGGCCGGCAGTCCATAGTTGAACAGCAGCCAGAGCGGAACGCTGATCAGGCCAAGCGCAATAGTTACAGCTGCTGCGGCCGGCGAGTAAAAGCGGACGCCGACAACGTTGAGGGCAGCGACGATGGTGAAAAGGCCGAACATCTTGGCCGGATCAGCAGCCTCGCGCATCGTCTCCGGCCGATACGCAATGAAGCGCCAGATTGCCGCGATGGACAGGAAAACGAGGGCGGTTGCCGCAATAACCAGCAAGGCCGCCGACTCGACCGGCGAGCCGATGTCCTGGAACGCCGTGGACACGATGCCGGTGGCCATGACGAAGGCGAACGACCCGGTTGGCAGGCTGCGGACCAGTCTGCCGACTGCCGATGGCCCCGCGCCGCCTGTGGCCGGGGCAGGCATCACGGAACCCGTTCCAGCCACTCGCGGGTGCCGAACTTGGTGCCGACCCGCACCCGCGCTTCGGCGAGCTCGTCAGTGCCAAGGGCCGTCGTCGTCGCCCCATAGCGCTGTGCAAACGTCTGGCTCATCCGCTCAATGATGTCCGCCCTAGACACTCCGGTCTGCCGGCGCAGCGGATCCACGCGTTTTTTCGCCGACTGGATGCCCTTGTCCGACAGCTTTTCCTTGCCGATGCGCAGGACCTGGACCATTTTGTCCGCGTCAATGTCGTAGGACATCGTGACATGGTGCAGCATGGCGCCATTGCTGAGCCGCTTCTGCGCAGCCCCGCCAATCTTTCCCTGCTCCGTGGCAATGTCGTTGAGCGGAACATAGAAGGCCTTGAGGCCCAACGACTCCAGCGCCGCCATCACCCATTCGTCCAGGAATGGGTAGGAGTCCGCGAAACTCATTCCATCCACGAGGGACTGGGGAAGGTACAGCGAGTACGTGATGCAGTTACCCGCCTCCATGAACATGGCCCCTCCCCCGCTGACCCGCCGCACCACATTGATCCCGAACCGGTCCACCCCGGCGGGATCCACCTCATTGCGCAGCGACTGGAAGCTGCCGATCACCACCGAGGGCTCCTTCCAGTCCCAAAAACGCAGGGTGGGATTCCGCCGCCCGGCACCGACCTCTTCGGCGAGTACCTCGTCCAGGGCCACATTGACCTGGGTGGGCAGAACCGACGGCGGAATGATTTCCCAGCGGTGATCGGACCAGCCGGTAGCCTTGGCCAGCGCCCGGCGCACCGCGACCGCCACTGCTTGGGCGGAGAATCCGAAAAGCACCACCCCGGGTGCCAGCGCGGCAGTGATGGCCTGCGCCAGCTGGGCAGCCGAAGCGTCGGCTTCCTGCCCGGTGAGCGCGGAATTTATGTCCGCCAGAGCCTCATCCGGTTCCAGGAAAAAGTCGCCGCTGATGGAGACATTGGCCAACCGGTCCGCGGCGAGGTCAAAATCGGCGACCACCAGCTTGCCGCCCTGAACTTTGTACTCGCCGTGGAATTGGGGTGCCATGCCTTTATCTTCCCAAAGCAAGAGGATCCGCACCAACTGGTGCGGATCCTCGAACTTGAAACTGGGTGCTGCGCGGCGTATTACTTCTTGCCGAAGCCCTTGAAGCGGGCGTTGAAGCGCTCGACGCGGCCGGCGCTGTCCATGATGCGCTGCTTGCCGGTGTAGAACGGGTGCGATTCCGAGGAGATTTCGACGTCGATGACGGGGTAGGTCTTGCCGTCTTCCCACTCAATGGTCTTGTCCGAGCCAACCGTGGAACGGGTCAGGAACTTGGTGCCTGAAGCCAGATCGTTGAACACGACGGCTTCATACTTCGGGTGGGTATCAGTCTTCACGGTTGTCGCCTTTGCGTAGTCGTCTGGATTTGGTCAGACGGAATTAAAATGTCGGGCCCGAACGGCACACTGATGTACTTCGTGCCGGGGACCAGCTGTTAATACTATCGTCCTTGGCCGGGTTATGCCTAACAGCGGTCACCGCGCCGGCTGCTGGGCTTTCCGACGCGTTATTGCAGCGGACGGCAGGCCCAGAATGCGACCGCGCTGGCGGCCGCTACGTTGAGCGAGTCCACGCCGCGCCGCATCGGAATTTTGACCGTGCAGTCCGCTGCGGCGAGGGTCTGCGCGCTGAGCCCCTCCCCCTCCGTGCCGAGAATCAGCGCCAGCCGCTCATGGCGGGCCTCGGCCAATTCCTGCAGCGGAATCGAATCCTGCGTCAGTGCCAGTGCCGCCGTCGTGAATCCGTAGTCATGCAGCACCGCCAGGGCCTGCGGCCAAACATCCAGCCGGGCCCACGGTATTTGGAATACCGTACCCATGCTGACCCGAATGCTGCGCCGGTACAACGGATCCCCACAGCGGGGGGTGACCAAAACCGCGTCCACGTCCAAGGCGGCGGCGGCGGCGGAAGATAGCGCCGAGATTGGTGTGATCGACTATGTCCTCCAGCACCGCGATGCGATGCGCTCCGGCCAGCAGCTCCGGTACGGACTGCACTGGCGGCCGCTGCATAGCGGCCAGCGCCCCGCGGTGCAGGTGGAACCCGGTGACCGCCTCCAGCACTCCCGGGGCTCCCACGAAGACCGGGATCTGCGGATAGGCAGCCAGC
Source organism: Paenarthrobacter sp. Z7-10 (assembly GCF_026932795.1). Classification (GTDB taxonomy): domain Bacteria; phylum Actinomycetota; class Actinomycetes; order Actinomycetales; family Micrococcaceae; genus Arthrobacter_M. The sequence continues at coordinate 20,872 of NZ_JADPVH010000012.1, forward strand.
ACATCCCCGAGTTCATCCATCCATTTGGGCGCTATGAAAAATGACCGCGGCCGGTGACCGGCGTCCAGGGCACGACGCAGTACCCGCGAACTTTCCGCGATGTACATGCCTTCCGCAGGTTCACGCACCTTGCGCAACTGCACGTCGGTCAGCTGCGTGTAATCAGAGACCCGGGGGTCGGCTGCATCGGTGAGTTCAATGATCATCAGGACGTCAGCAGCTTACCGACCATGAAGTACAGGGCCACGACGCCCAAGGTCACGATGACAAGCCGCAGAACCAGCGGAGAAAGCCGCCGGCCGATCCGGGAACCGACAAAGCCGCCGATCAGCGAACTAACCGCGATCAGGCCGACCACTGGCCAAATGATCTTGTCCACCGCAAATGTCAGGTAGGACACGGCAGCGATCAGGTTGACGGCCAGGGAGAGCACATTCTTCACGGCATTGGCGTTCTGCAGGGTGCCGGTCATGAAGATGCCCAGGATCCCAACCAGCAGGATGCCCTGCGCGGCCACGAAATACCCGCCGTACACACCGGCGAAGTAGACCAGCGCAATCATCAGCACCGTGTGCGAGCGGTGCGGGACGCCGTCGTTCGCTTCCGCCCGCCGCTTGACGTAGCGCTGCAGCCGCGGCTGCAGCAGCACCATGGCCAAGGCCAGCACGATCAGGAACGGCGCCACTACGCCGAACACGCTCTCGGGCAGATGCAGCAGCAGAAACGCGCCGGTGATACCGCCCAGCAGCGACGCAGGCAGCAGCCGGATCAGGTTGGAGCGCATGCCCACCAGCTCCTGCCGGTATCCCCAGACTCCCGCCGCGCCCCCGGCGATCAAACCCATCGCGTTGCTGACCGTGGCCTTGACCGGCGCGTAGCCCAACGCGATCAGGATCGGGAAGGTGACAAGCGTTCCCGAACCCACCACGGAATTGATCGTTCCGGCCCATAAGCCGCCCAGCAGAATGAAAACAGCGTGTAACGGCTCCACCGGCGGCGGCCCTATCGCCGGGCAGTTGCCGAATAGCGCCCGGCGGTCTGGGTAACGGTCAGGGGCAACCCAAAGGTGGCGCTGAGGTGGTCCTCGGTCAAAACGTCCGCGAGCGGGCCCTGTGCGACGACGGCGCCGTCCCGCAGCAGCAGGGCATGGGTGAATCCGGGCGGAACCTCCTCGAGGTGGTGCGTCACCAGTACGACGGCTGGAGCGTCCGGGTCCGCTGCCAGTTCGCTCAGGCGCAGGACCAGGTCCTCGCGGCCAGCCAGATCCAAACCTGCTCCGGGTTCGTCGAGCAGCAGCAGTTCAGGATCACTCATCAGGGCACGGGCTATCTGGACGCGCTTGCGCTCTCCCTCGCTCAGTGAGGCGAAGGTCCGATTCAGAAAGGTGGACATTCCCCAGGCCTCGAGCAGGTGGAAGGCACGGCGTTCATCATCGCGCTCATACTCCTCGCGCCAGCGGCCAGTCACTCCATAGGCGGCGGTAACCACAACATTGAGAACCTTCTCGTGCTCAGGGATCTGGTTGGCCAGCGCCGCTGACGCCAGGCCAATCCGCGGCCGCAGCTCAAAGACGTCGACCGCGCCCAGGACCTCCTCCAAAATTCCGGCAACTCCGGTGGTGGGGTGCATCCGGGCCGCGGCAATCTGCAGCAGCGTTGTCTTACCTGCACCATTCGGTCCCAGGATGACCCAACGCTCGCCCTCCTTGACCTGCCAGTCCACTTCAACCAGCAGCTTTTTCCTGCCGCGGATCACACTGACACCGGCCAATTCGAGAACATCACTCATAGCTCTAGACATTAGGGCAAATCCGCGCGGGAGCGCTAACTGCGGCTTGCGGCGGGGCCGACGGACGATGTGCGCTGGCTACACTGGATGCCATGCCTTTCAACTTTTCTGTGCTGAGCTATGGCCGAACGCTGCCCGCGGCTGCCTTGGATGAGGTCAGGTCCGCGGTCTCCGGAACCGGCGCGCGGCTCGTCGAGGAGCAGCTGGAACAGGGCCCGCAGTTCGCGGTGCACACCATCGGCGTGCAGCTGGATGCGGATCGGGCAGGGAGCGCGAAAGGTGCACTTTCCGCCCTTCGGGCCGTGTTGGCGGAGACGGCCCAGCGCCGCGCCGCCACCCATGGCGACCTGAGCGAAAAAGTGGATACCGCCGTCGTGCCCGCCTTGCTGCGCTCAGCACGCCGAAAGCTGATTGTGCTCGATGTCGATTCCACCCTGATCCAGCAGGAGGTGATTGAGCTGTTGGCCGCCCATGCCGGAGTTGCGGCCGAGGTGGCGGAGGTCACGGAGGCGGCCATGCGCGGCGAGCTCGACTTCGCACAGAGCCTGCATGCCCGGGTTGCAACCTTGGCCGGGCTACCGGAGTCCGTTCTGGCCGAGGTGGTTGGCCAGGTCAGGCTGACGGAGGGCGCGGACCGGCTGGTTGGGGAGGCCAGAGCCGCCGGCCATGTTGTTGCGGCGGTGTCGGGAGGCTTCAGTCGCATCCTGGCCCCGCTGGCGGCAGATTTGGGCTTGGATCACGCACTGGCAAACGATCTGGAGATCGTGGATGGCGTGCTCACGGGACGGGTGTCAGGGGCCGTAGTGGACCGTGCCGCCAAGGCTGCTGCGTTGCGGCGCTGGTGCGCCGAAGACGACATCTCCTTGGACCACACCATGGCCATAGGCGATGGTGCCAACGATTTGGACATGATGGCCATCGCCGGGCTGAGCGTGGCCTTTAACGCCAAACCGGCGGTCCGGGAAGCGGCCGACGCGCAGATTAACCTGCCCTATCTGGACATTGCCCTGCCGCTGGCCGGAATCTAAACCTTCCCGACGCGGGCGACAGCCGCCCATCCTGCAACCAACTCTCGCCCGCCGTCGTCCTGCCTGCAACCAACCGTCCTGCTGGTCAGCAGGACGGCTATTTGCCGGCAGGACAGTTATTGGGCCGCGAGGTAGTCGGCGCCGCCGACATACTCGGTGTGACCCGTTTCGACCTCAGCCGTCGCCATTTTCGCCACCTCGGCCGCAAACTCCTGCACCGAATACAACTTTCCGGCCTCGGACCGGCGCGCCTCGATTGCCCCCGGATTCGCCCGATCCAGCAGAGTGGCAGTAACAGTCCCCTCGATCATGTCTCCGGAGACAACCACCAATGAAATCCCCAGGCTGCTCAGATTCGGCACCAGTTCGCGCAGGGCGTCTTCACCTGCCCGCTTGCTCCTGGCCACAGGCTCGTACTCGGGCATGGTGGGGACCGTGTCAATGAAATGGGCTTGATGGCTGGTAACGAAAATGACCCGGGAGCCCTCAGGCATCAGCGGGACCGCTGAGTTGAGCATATTGACCTGGGCATCGCGGTTGAGTTTCAGGGCATAGTTTTCCTCCACGCCCGCTTCCATACCGCCGGAGGCGTTGAGCACCAGGAGGTCAAGCGAGCCAAAGTTTTCCATTGCCGCGCTGACCAGCGACTGGACGCCCTCCTGAGTGGTCAGGTCCGCACCAACCGCAACTGCGCGGCCGCCCGCGGACTCTATCCCGGCAACAACCTTCTCGGCGCGCGGCGCCTTTTGACGGTAATTGACCACCACAGCGGCACCCTCCGCCGCCAGCAACTTAGCTACTTCGGCACCTATCCCGCGGGAGGAACCCGTCACAATCGCTGTCTTACCCTGCAGTGTCTTGCCCTCAAACTCGCCCATCGCAAACTCCTGTCCTAAAGTCCTGCTCATTCAAATACTCACGTTGTGGCACGTCCGGCAGACGGCAAGCCGGGAAGCCGCATCCAGTAAGCCGGGAAGCGGCCTCCCCCGGTCCAACCTGGACTTGCTTCAGTGCCCCATGCCCAGACCGCCATCGACCGGAATAACCGCGCCCGAGATATAGGCTGCCTCGTCACTGGCTATCCAGCGCACCACCTTAGCCACCTCATCCGCCTCGGCAAAACGGCCCACCGGAATGGAGGCCAGATAAGTCTTCTGCGTTTCGGCTGGCAGTTCCGCTGTCATATCCGTACTGACGAATCCGGGTGCGACCACATTAGCGGTGATACCCCGAGACCCTAGTTCCCTTGTCAGCGAGCGGGCAATACCCACCAATCCTGCCTTTGACGCCGCGTAGTTGACCTGCCCCGGCGCGCCGTACAGGCCTGAGACCGAGGAGATAAGCACCACGCGCCCCTTTCGCAGCTTCATCATGCCGCGGCAGGCACGCTTAATCACCCGAAAGGATCCCGTGAGATTCGTGTCTATTACGGAGCTGAAATCGTCTTCAGTCATCCGCATCAGCAGCGTGTCTTTGGTAATTCCAGCATTGGCCACCAGAACCTGAACGGGTCCGTGCGCCGCCTCCACCGCAGAGAACGCGGCATCGATGCTCTGTTCGTCGGTGACGTCGGCCTGGACGCCCAGGATTCCGTCCGGCAAGGTCGTTTCACTGCGGTAGGTCACTGCGACCTTGTCGCCGTTGGCGAGGAACGCCTTGGCAATCGCCAAGCCGATGCCCCGGTTGCCCCCTGTCACCAGGACGCTGCGCCCCGTACTTTCCGCTGGCTGTTCCGCCATTATTCCTACCTCCGTGATCGTTCCCGCAATGAATCCTATCTGCCATTCGTTGGAGCAGCTGTGTGCAACTGTCCTGCTTCCGGGCCTCCGGAACGGTCCCGGGACTAACTCGAAGTCCGACCGCGGCTTTTGGAACTGCAGTTGCCGGTGAGAGAATGGAAGAGGCCTTGGGAGCGTGATGAACAGAAAAACAGCAGCACATCCGGCCGGGAAGGCCGGCAGCGGCTCAGCCGGCTCCGAAAATATCCACAATATTACCGATGCCCGCACCGGACAGACCGATGATATGCACCGGCGCATGGTCAAATATGCGTTGGCCATGGGCATCCGACTCGTCTGTCTGCTCCTGATCTTCGTCCTCGACGGCTGGCTCAAACTTATCGCCGTCGCCGGCGCCGTCTTCCTGCCGTGGATCGCCGTTGTCATCGCCAACGGCGGCAGCGATACGGTCAATGAACACTCCGCTGCCCTACTGGATTCAGCACCCCTGGCTGAGCTGGAAAGCCTTCCCTATCCGGCACCGGCCGACAGCGGCGGCAATGGCAGCAGCGGCAATGATAGCGACGGACGAGATGGATACGCGCACTCCCCGACGGTGCGCGGTGAAGTGGTCGACGACGACGACGACCTTGCAGGCACGGGCGGGAGGACCGCCCACAACGGCGGCAGACCGGACGACGAAGCCGACGGCGGCAGGACGATGCATAACGACGGCGGCAGGCAACCGGGCAACGACGACGGCCAGCCATGAATCTGCTGGATATGCTCGGTGCCGGGACGCCCGAAGCGGCCACGATCTGCTCGCGGAAGGCGTGCCGCGGCGCTGCCACCACCCAACTCTTATGGAACAACCCTAAAATCCATTCACCGGACCGGCGTAAGATTTGGCTGGCCTGTGACGAACACGCGTCATGGTTGGAGGACTACCTGCGCACGCGTGGACTGTGGCGGCAAACGGTGCCGCTGGGCTCGATTGACGGAACTGAGGAATAGCAGCTGAGGATGTATAAGTTTCTCTTTACCGGCAAGTGGATGGGCTATCTGCTGCTGGCTGCCGTTTTCGCGACCGCCTGCGTAGGTCTTGGGCGCTGGCAATTTGACCGGCGGACCGAGGTGGTCAACAACATCAACAAGATCAAGAACAATTACAGCGCTGCGCCCTTGGACATCGCCCAGGCGCGCGGGCAGTTCCAAACGCTGAATCCGGCGATGGAATGGACACCCGTGTCCCTGCGCGGAATCTACGACACAGCTGACCAGCGTGTGGTGCGGAACCGCCCGCTGAATGGACACCCCGGCTACGAAGTCGTAGTCCCGCTCAAACTCGTCAGCGGGGATACCGTGATTATCGACCGCGGCTGGCTGCCCATTGGCAACCGGGAAGGCGGTCACCCGGACACGGTGCCGCAGCCGGTGTCCGGGCCTGTCACCGTCGTCGCGCGTTTACGGCCGTCGGAACCTCAGGTCAACCGGGGCGCTCCCGCCGGACAGCTGGCCTCGATCGACTTGGAGAACTATGCCAAGGAACTCGGATATCCGATCCTGACAGGCGCCTACGGCGAACTGGCAACCGAATCCCCTGCCGCAGCGGTCAATCCGACGGGTTTTGCCATGCCGTCCATCGATGAGGGATCGCATTTGAGTTACGCCATGCAGTGGTTCGCCTTCGGCGTGCTTGCCTTCGTAGGGTACGGGTATGCGGCGCGGCAACAGGTTCGGGCGGATCAGATGGCGGCCGAGGACGGAGTCGAAGAGTCCGAGGAGATCTACGGCCGCGGATCAAAGTTTCAGCCCCGGCGCAAGCCGCTTCCCCGCCGGGTAAGACGGAACGGAAAACCGCGGCGAGCCACGGCGGAAGAAACCGAGGATGCGCTGCTGGACGCCCAAGGGTTCTGATACCCGCCCCGGGGTCTAGACTGCTTGGGTGTTTGTTGAGCCAGTCCAGAATGTCAGAAATGCCCTGACCACCGCAGGCGCCCCGGATACCGTCACCGTGTTCGAGGACAGCGTCCCGACGGCTTCCGCCGCTGCCGAAGTCCTGCAGTGCGAGGTCGGTGCCATCGCCAACAGCCTGATTTTCGACCTTGACGGCAAACCCCTGCTGATCCTGGCCAGCGGAGCCGCGAAGGTGAACGTCAATCTGGTCACCGCGCTCTTGGGCGCCGGAAAAATCCGGCGTGCCAGCCCCGGTTTTGTGCACCAGCACACCGGGCAGCAGGTGGGAGGTGTAGCTCCGGTGGGCCACCCGGAAAAGATCGAGACTATCCTGGACACCTCCCTTGAGCAGTATCCGCTTTTGTGGGCCGGGGCAGGGGACCACAACGCCATGTTCTCCATCAGCTACGAGGAACTGCAGCGAATCACGGACGCGCGGTCCATGCGCGTCCGTTAGCTCCTGGATTACCGGCACGCTTAGGGACCGGGCTGGTCCGCGACCTAGAGCGCACGGGTTACCGGCCCTCAACGGGGAACTGGACGGGGCACCGTTGCCCGGGACTAGGCGAGCGTAATCAGATCCAGGTAGTCGTCGTTCCAGTGGTCTTCGATCCCGTCCGGCAGCAGCACCACGCGCTCCGGGTTGAGGGCGGAGACCGCACCGTCATCGTGACTGACAAGCACGACGGCGCCATTGTAGTTGCGCAGGGCACCGAGGATTTCGGCGCGGCTGGCGGCGTCCAGGTTGTTCGTGGGCTCGTCGAGGAGCAGCACGTTGGCCGACGACGCGACGATCGTGGCTAGGGCAAGGCGGGTTTTTTCACCACCGGAGAGCACCCCGGCCGGCTTGTTGACGTCATCGCCGGAGAAGAGGAACGATCCCAAAATGCCGCGCACTTCCGCATCCTGCATGTCCCCGGCGGCACTGCGCATGTTCTCCAGCACGGTCCGGCTGGTGTCCAGGGTGTCATGCTCCTGGGCGTAGTAACCCACCTTCAGTCCATGCCCGGGCGTGACGGAACCCGTGTCGGGTGAGTCCACCCCGGCCAGCATTCGCAGCAGCGTCGTCTTTCCCGCACCGTTGAGGCCAAGGATCACCACCTTGGAACCCCTGTCGATGGCCAGGTCCACGTCAGTGAAGATTTCCAGCGATCCATAGGACTTACTCAAACCCTCGGCCGTCAGCGGAGTCTTTCCGCAGGGAGCCGGTTCCGGGAAACGCAGGGCTGCCACCCGGTCCTGGGCACGAACCTCCTGCAGATCCCCCAACAGCCGCTGGGCGCGCTTGGCCATATTCTGCGCGGCAACGGCCTTGGATGCCTTGGCCCGCATTTTGTTGGCTTGGTCCATCAGGACGCCGGCCTTCTTTTCTGCATTGGCACGTTCGCGTTTGCGGGCGCGTTCATCCGTTTCACGCTGTTCCAGGTATTTCTTCCAGCCCAGGTTGTACTGGTCGATCGTGGCACGGTTGGCGTCAAGGTTGTAGACCTTGTTCACCGTCGCTTCCAGCAGATCCACGTCGTGGCTGATGACAATCAGCCCACCCTTGTGATCCTTGAGGAAATCGCGGAGCCAGGCGATCGAATCCGCGTCCAGGTGGTTGGTGGGCTCGTCAAGGAGCATGGTTTCGGCACCGGAAAAAAGGATGCGGGCCAATTCGACCCGACGGCGTTGGCCACCGGAGAGGGTCTTCAGCGGCTGGTTCAGGATCCGGTCCGGCAGAGCCAGGTTGGACGAAATGGCCGCCGCTTCCGCTTCAGCCGCGTATCCGCCGTTGCTCAGAAATTCGTGTTCGACCCGGTCGTAGCGTGCCATCGCCTTGGCCTGAACCGCTGGATCCTCGCTGGCCATGTCCATTTCCGTGGCCCTGAGTTTGGTGATCACGGTGTCAAGGTTCCGGGCGGAAAGGATGCGGTCCCGGGCCAATTGCTCCATGTCCGGGGTCCGCGGATCCTGCGGAAGGTAACCAATCTCACCCGAGCGGGTCACTTTTCCAGCGGCCGGAAGCCCTTCACCGGCCAACACGCGGGTCAGGGTTGTCTTACCTGCACCGTTTCGGCCCACCAACCCGATCTTGTCCCCCTTGTCGATCCGGAAGGACACTTCGTCCATGAGCAGCCGCGCACCGGCGCGTAACTCAAGGTCTTGGACGATAATCAAGGTAGTAACCTTTCACAGAACGGATGCAGAATTACAGGCATGGGCCTATCCAGTCTACCGGTGCTGAGGCTTCAGCTTTTTGCCCGGTCTTAGTGCATCAGCGCCAATGCTTCCCGCAGCGCCAGGCGGTAACGTCTTTAGTTAATGGTCACTAACCCAAAGCGGGTTTGCAGGTGGCCGGAACATCTGTCCGTCGTCGTCGCATCAACCCGCCCGCAGCGCGCTGCCGGGTGCCACACCGAAAGCAGGCCCATGAGCCATCCACATCCGAAGCCGCCAAGTTCCCGCCGGACGCCGGCCATGACGCAGGAACTCGCCCCAGCCTCCCGGACAGCAGCGCCGAAGCTCCGGCAAAACGGCACCGCGCTCGGCCGCGGCGGGGCGCACGCCTCGCGGCCGCGCTGGAACGCCGGCGATCTGGCCCTGATCGCGGTCTTTGCCGCACTGCTGGCCGCCTCGATTGCCGTTCCCGGGATCCCGGTTGGACCCCTCGGTGTTCCCATCACCCTGCAGACCTTGGCCGTGACCCTGTGCGGCCTGGTCCTGGGCTTTGGCCGCGGCACCGCCGCCGTCGGGCTCTACGTGCTGCTGGGCCTGGTGGGCCTGCCCATCTTCAGCGGCTTCCGTGCCGGTCCGGCGATTCTGGCGGGACCGTCCGCCGGGTACATCATCGGCTTCATCTTCGGCGCAGCCGTCGTCGGCGCGCTGGCACCCTGGGCTCTGCGGCGCCGCGGCCGGGCCGGCTGGCTGTTCGCCGCAGCCACCGTCGGCATGCTGGTGGTACACGGTTTGGGGGTACTGGGTTTTATGGCAAAAGGAATGGGCTATTGGCCGGCTGTGCTGGCGGATGCCGCCTACTATCCGGGAGACATCATAAAGAACGTGCTCGCGGTGGCGGTGGCGCTGAGCCTGCACCGGGCCTTTCCCGACGTCCTGCTGCGCCGCCGGAGGTGAGCCAGGAGTCGGGGCGGTTGGTGGATAGGGAATCAGCGGCGGCAGACAGCAGCCTGATATGAACCGGATCCAGCTTGACGCCGCCTCCGTACTGCTGCCGGCCGCGGATGGCACGGACCGGCAAATTCTGCGCCCTACCACTCTCGACCTCACCGAGCAGCGGATCGCCGTGATAGGCGCCAACGGTTCGGGCAAATCCACGCTGCTGCGGCTGGTCAACGGCCTGCTGCTGCCCAGCGCGGGAACCGTCACGGTCAACGGCCTGGACACCGCCCGCGATGGGCGCGCCGTGCGCCGGCAGGTTGGCTTCGTCTTCACCGATCCGCTCTCACAGCTGGTCATGCCCACGCCGCTGGAGGACCTTGAACTCTCGCTGCGCCGCCTGTATCCCTCGGGTTCGAAACGGCGAACCGCAGCCATGGACATCCTCGACGGTTTCGGCCTTGCTCCGTTGGCGCAGAACAGCATTTACGAACTCTCCGGCGGCGAGCGGCAGCTGGTGGCCCTCGCGTCCGTCCTTGCGGTCCGGCCCGGCGTTTTGGTGCTGGATGAGCCGTCCACACTTCTTGATCTGCGCAACACCCGCCTGCTGCGCGAGCGGCTGGCCGGGTTGCCGCAGCAGCTGCTCATTTCCACCCACGATCTGGAGCTGGCCCAGGATTGCACGCGGGCGCTGGTGATCGGCGACGGCGGCGTCGTCTTTGACGGCCCTCCCGCCGACGCGGTGGCACGCTATCACCAGCTGGCCCGCTGATGCGCGGCCACGCCCACCTTATCGCCGCCTACCACCCCGGCAACTCTGTGGTCCACCGCGCTCCGCTCCGGCTCAAAGCAGCGTTCCTGCTGGTCGTCGCCGTGGTCTGCTTCGCCGGCGCTGGTCCCTTCGCCGCCAGCGGTGCCCTGACCGCCGTCGTCGTGCTGCACTTTGCCGCGCAGCTGCCGGCCGCCCGGCTCTGGAAGCCGATCCGGCTAATGCTCGTGTTTCTGCTGCTGATCGGCGCCTATCAGTTCTGGCAGTCCGGTCCGCTCACGGCCTGGCGGATCCTCGCCGGCATTCTCGCCACGGTGCTGGCGGCCAATATTCTTACCGCGACCACGCCGGTGGACCGGCTGCTGGACGGGCTGGCGCGGCTGGTGGCACCGTTGCGCAGGTTCGGCGCCGATCCGGAGCGCTTTGCCCTCACCGTCTCGCTGATGCTGCGCAGCATCCCATTCATTATTGGTGCCTTCGACGACGTCCGGGACGCCGCCCGGGCACGCGGGCTGGAACGGAACCTGCGGGCCCGCACACTGCCGGTGATGATCTGCACCGTGGCCTACGCCCGGCAGACCGGCGAGGCACTGGCGGCCCGCGGACTGGGCGAAGCCGAAGAGTAGACCGGCGGATCGGTTCTGGTCAATGAGCTTGCCGTCGCGCTGAGCAGGACGGTAATTTGCTCAGCGGCGCCCGGTGCCGAGTGAGCAGGTTCAGATTTGTTCCCAGCGGAAAAGGGTGGAAATGCCCATCCCGCCGGCGATGCTGACCATGCCCAGCGCCGTTTGCCCCGGAAGGGAACCTGAGCGGGCCTGCGCGAAGAGCCGGGTGACCAGGACGGCTCCGGACGCACCGTATGGATGGCCCAGCGCCAGTGCGCCACCCTGCGCATTGATCCGTCCGGGGTCGATCCCCAGCAGATCCAGCACCGCCAGCACTTGGGCAGCAAACGCCTCATTGAATTCGATCAGGCCAATGTCCTCCAGCCGCTCTCCGGTCCGGCGCAGCAACTCCCGCGTTGACGACTCGGCACCGACGCCAAGGTAAGCAGGCTCATTGCCGCTGACCGCGCTGTCCACAAAGGCCAGCGCCTCCTGCGCTCCCAGCTGCCGGGCCTTGGCCCGGCTGGTGACGACAACGGCGCAGGCACCATCGCTGTAGGGGCAGGAGTTTCCCGCGGTCACGGTACCGCCGGGCACGAAGGCTGCCGGAAAACGGGCCAGCAGCTCCGGTGTCAGGGACGGGCGCGGTCCCTGGTCGGCGGCCAGCTGGGGCAGCTCCACCAGTTCGGTCCTGAAGGCTTGCCCGGAGCGGGCGGCCACTGCCAGTCGGTGACTCCGCAGCGCGAACTGATCCTGCCGGTCCCGGCTGATGCCGTAGCGGACAGCGACGTTTTCCGCGGCAGTGCCGACGTCGGTGTCACCGAGCCAAAGAGGGGCAAACTGGGCCCGGTCATAAAAGTCCAATGAGCCGTCCGGCAGGCGATGTGCCCGGGCCGGTGCGGTACTGATGCTCTCCACACCGCCGGCCAGGTAGGCATCTCCGGCTCCCGCCGCCACAAGCCTGGCGGCCAGCACGATCGCTTCAAGTCCGGAACCGCATTGCCGGTCCACCGTAAGGCCGGGCACGCCCACCGGCAGACCGGCCGTGAGTGATGCAAGCCGGGCGACATTTCCGCCACCGCCCACGGCGTTGCCCATGATCACATCGCTGACCTGTCCATCCTGAAGTCCTGTGTCCAGCAGGACCTGGCGCAGCACCGGAGCCAGCAGGTCATGGGCGGGCACGCCCCGAAAGGCTCCGCCGGCGCGGCCGATAGCCGTCCGGCGCGCGGCAATGATTACCGGCTCCCGATCAGCTGAGGCGGCGGACACGAGGATCCTTCTGGCTGATCCAATCGGCCAGCAGGCTGCGGCTGACCTTTCCGCCGGGGGTCAGGGGCAACTCACTGAGCGCAAAGTAGGCACCAGGGCGCTTATAGTCCGGCAGTGCCACCCTCGCCTCGGCACGCAGTGTGGTGGCCGTCGGACCAAAACCGGCCGCGGTGGCGGGCAGGACAGCCGCGGCAATCTTGTGCCCTCGGGCTCCATCCGGCAATCCTGCCACTACGGCGGCGGCCACGCCGGGAACATCCAGCAGTGCCAGTTCCACTTCGTGTGGGTAAACGTTATGGCCTGCCGTGACCATCATGTCCGAACGCCTGCCGAGCATATGCAGCACGCCGTCCGGCGCCAGGAAGCCCTGGTCCCCTACCGTGCACCAGTCGCCCTCGCGGCTGAAGGCCAGTCCGTCGTCGCCCCACAAATAGCCGCCGCTGACCAGATCACTGCGCGCATGGATGGTGCCCGGCTCCGAACAAGCCAGCTCCGCTCCATCGCTGCCGCGAATACTCAGCTGCACTCCGGGGAAGGCAGGTCCGACGGCGGTACCCGTTCGTTGGTCAGGTGCCCCCGGATCGAGCCGGGCCGCGGCCAGGAATCCCAGCTCCGAGGCGCCGTAGTATTCAAAAATGGTGGCGTTAGGGGCCCATCGCCTGGCCGCCGCCAGCGTGTGGGCATCCAATCTAGCGCCGGCACTGATGATGGACCTGATGCCCGCACCTTGGGGCGCGGCAGCACTGGGTGCGGCCGTATGGGGTGTGTTCGCCAGGTTCCCGCGTTCGGCAATCATCCGCAGCATGGCCGGTGCCACCACCAAGCGGGTGACGCCGTACCCGGAAATGCATCTGAAAACCTCAGCCAGGTCGAAGGCCGGGAGTGTAACAAAGGGTGCGCCCGCATACAGGCACTCCGCCAGGGCATACAAATTCAGGCTGGCTGAAAGCGGACCTGGTGCCAGCGTGACATCGTCCTGAGCCAGGCCGAAATAGTCGATGCTGCGATCAAAGGAAACCTGCCACGAACCCCTGCTCCGGCTGAACCCCTTCGGCACGGCGCTGGTGCCGGACGTCAAGCCGACCAGGAAGGTTGACGCCGCCGGACCATCTTCGAGGAAACCCAGGTCCGGGCCCCCGATAGCTGGTTCCTCCGCACTCCAGTCCGCGGCAGCCAGTCGCTGCTGGACAGCCACACGCTGAGCCGCAGGCCATTGCGGGTTCAGCACAGCACACCGTCGCTTGCCTGCGACGGCAGCCGTAAACCCTGCCACCAGCTCAACGGAATTGAGCTGACACAACGCGGTGACGCAGTCCGTTCCCGGAAGCATCCCCGTCGCCAGCGCCACCAGCTCCGCATAGGACAGCCGGCTCCCGCCCACGCCGACGGCCAACCGGTCGGGGTGCTCCCGAGCCCAGCGCTGCAGTCGGTCCAGAAATGGCATCGGGGTCAAGCCTAGGCGATTCTCCGTCCCGGCCCACAGCTTCCTGCCTGTGTGTCGCCAGGGCGCGGACCCGGCCAGCGATATGCTGACCCTGTCCGTCGTCGAACTGCCTAGATATTGAAGCCCAGCGCCCGCATCTGGTCGCGGCCGTCGTCCGTGATTTTCTCCGGACCCCACGGCGGCATCCACACCCAGTTAATCCGCCAGGCGTCCACCATGTCCGTGATGGCGGCCTCCACCTGCTCCTCGATCACGTCCTGCAGCGGGCAGGCCGCCGTGGTCAGGGTCATGTCCAGCAGCAGGGCTCCGTCCTCCGCGTAGCGCAGTCCGTACAGCAGACCGAGGTCCACTACGTTCACGCCGAGCTCGGGGTCAATGACGTCTTTGAGCGCCTCTTCGAGGTCCTCGAGATTTGCCTGCGCTCCGGCGGCCTGGCTCGTATCGATATCAGTCATGATTCCTTCTTAGGCTCTCTGGAATGCCTGTGGCCTTCTTATGCCTGTGCGGCGACGGTGGGGAGGAAGCGGTCGTAGCCTTCGTCCTCAAGACGGTCGGCGAGTTCCGGGCCGCCCTCCTCGGCGATCCGGCCGTCCACGAAAACATGGACGAAGTCCGGACGGATGTAGCGCAGGATCCGGGTGTAGTGCGTGATCAGCACAGTGCCCAAGTTTCCGCCCTCACTGGCGCGGTTGACACCTTCGGAAACCACCTTGAGTGCGTCGACGTCCAGGCCGGAGTCGGTCTCGTCCAGGATGGCGAACTTCGGCCCGAAGAGCTCCAGCTGGAGGATTTCGTGGCGCTTCTTTTCGCCGCCGGAGAAGCCTTCATTGACGTTGCGCTCAGCGAACTCCGGCTCAATCCGCAGCTCGGCCATAGCCGCCTTGACGTCCTTCGTCCAGGTCCGCAGTTTCGGGGCGGTGCCGTCGATGGCGGTCTTGGCGGTGCGCAGGAAGTTGGTCATCGTGACACCGGGGATTTCCACCGGATACTGCATGGCCAGGAAAACACCGGCACGGGCACGCTGGTCCACGCTCATCTTGAGCACATCTTCGCCGTCGAGAGTGATCGATCCGCTGTCCACGAGGTAGCGCGGGTGCCCGGCGATGGTGGACGCCAGCGTGGACTTGCCGGAGCCGTTGGGGCCCATGATGGCGTGCGTCTCACCGGTGTTGATGGTCAGGCTGACGCCCTTGAGGATGGGCTTGCGGCCCTGCTCCGTCTCGATACTGACGTGCAGATCCTTGATTTCGAGAGTAGACATACCCTATTTTCTCCTTGTTTAAGCTTCAAGTTCCGGGGTGTGGACCCCGTTCAGAATTTTTGTTACGTCCACGTAGACGTTGCCGGCGTCGATGCTCAGTGCAAAGACCGGAACCGGTTCGTACGCGGGCAGCGTCAGCGGCTCGCCGGTGCGCAGGTCGAAGGAGCTGCCGTGAGCCCAACATTCAATCGTGCTGCCCTCCACATCCCCCTCGCTGAGCGAGATTTCGGCGTGCGAGCAGGTGTCCCCAATGGCGTGCAGGGTTCCCTCGGAGTCCTTCACAATGGCCACCGGATAGTCGTCGATCTCAATCCGCAGCGCGCTTTTGAGCTCCACGTCTTCGACCCTGCAGACCAGCTCACCCGAGGGCTCCGCGGACGCCGACATTAGAGGGCCCCAGCTTTCAGTTCGCGCTCCACGGCGTCGCGAAGACGCTCCTCCAAAGCGGGTACCTTGATCTGCTGGATGATTTCGTTCAGGAAGCCGCGGACCACCAGCCGTCGGGCCACATCTTCCGGAATGCCGCGGGTCTGCAGGTAAAACAGCTGCTCATCATCGAATCGTCCGGTCGCGCTGGCATGGCCGGCGCCCAGGATCAGCCCGGTTTCGATCTCAAGGTTCGGCACAGAATCTGCACGCGCGCCCTGGGTCAAAATCAGGTTGCGGTTCATTTCGTAGGTGTCGGTGCCTTCGGCTTCCTTGCGGATCAGCACGTCCCCGACCCAGACCGAGTGCGCGTCCTGGCCCTGCAGTGCGCCCTTGTAGGTGACACGGGATTTACAGTTCGGCACGGCATGGTCCACGAACAGCCGCTGCTCGAAATGCTGCCCCGCGTCCGCAAAATACAGACCGTACATTTCCACGTCGCCACCGGGTCCGGCAAAGCGCGCGGACGGAGTGATGCGCACCAAGTCACCGCCGAGGTTGATCACGACATGCTTGATTTTCGCGTCGCGGCCCACCTTGATCTGCTGCGAACTGGCGTGCACGGCTCCATCGGCCCAATCCTGGATGCTGACCACCGTCAGCCGGGCGCCGTCGTCGACGACGATTTCGACATTTTCGGAGACGACGGCGGAGCCGCGATGGTCCAGCACGACGACGGCGCTGGAGTTCCGCTCGGCGTGCACCAGCAGGTGGCTGGCTGCGGGCGCCGTCCCCGCGCCGGTGAGCGTCAGGGTAGTGACCTGATCCTCACTGTCGGCCACGAAGTCGGCCGGGATGGTGACGACCGTCGCCTCGGTAAAGGCCTCCCAGGCGGCAGCGGAAACCCGATCCTCGGGAATACCAGCGGTTCCGATGCGTCCGTCGCTGCGGTCCACGCTCTGCACGCGGACGTCGTCGGGCTTGGATACCTCGATAACCGGAGCCGCACCGTTGAGTGTGACCTTGTCCAGTCCGCGCAGGCGCTTGAGCGGCGTAAACCGCCAGTCCTCCTCACGGCCCGTAATCGCCAGGAAATCCGCGGTGTGGTAGCTGGTCAGCCGGCCGGCGCGCGAGCTGTCGGGAATCCCGGCACCCCCGCCATGGCTGTGGGCTTTGGCCGAGGCACCGGCCAGCGGCGATCCCGCTGGATTGATCTCGGAGAGCTGCTCGCCCTCCTCGTTCATGCCGGCAATCCGTCGGACGTCACTGGCGCGCCCGGTGCCCGGCGTACCGGTGTCCCCGGTCTTCGCGGCGTCGGTTTCCCGGGCCAAAGTTTCCTCGGTAAGTTCAGCGTTCGTCATTAACCGACGGCCCCTTCCATCTGCAGTTCGATCAGGCGGTTGAGCTCCAGCGCGTACTCCATCGGGAGCTCGCGGGCAATAGGCTCAATGAACCCGCGGACAATCATCGCCATGGCTTCGTCCTCGGGCATGCCGCGGGACATCAGATAGAACAGCTGCTCCTCGCTGACGCGCGAAACCGTGGCCTCATGTCCCATGGTCACATCGTCTTCGCGGACGTCGACATACGGGTACGTGTCCGAGCGCGAGATGGTGTCCACCAGCAGTGCATCGCAGCGGACGGTGTTGGCGGAGTGGGTGGCACCCTCGCGGATCTGCACCAGGCCACGGTAGGCGGACCGTCCCCCACCGCGGGCCACCGATTTGGAGATAATGGAGGACTGCGTGTTGGGCGCGATGTGGACCATCTTGGAACCGGTGTCCTGGTGCTGGCCCTCACCGGCGAAGGCAATGGACAGCGTTTCGCCCTTGGCGTGCTCGCCCACCAGGTATACCGCCGGGTACTTCATGGTGACCTTCGAGCCAATGTTGCCGTCAACCCATTCCATCGTGGCTCCCTCGTGCGCAATGGCACGCTTGGTGACCAGGTTGTACACATTGTTCGACCAGTTCTGGATCGTGGTGTAGCGCACGCGGGCGCCCTTCTTCACCACGATTTCGACGACGGCGGAGTGCAGCGAGTCCGAGGTGTAGATCGGCGCGGTGCAGCCCTCGATGTAATGAACGTAGCTCTCCTCGTCCGCAATGATCAGGGTGCGCTCGAACTGCCCCATGTTCTCGGTGTTGATGCGAAAGTAAGCCTGCAGCGGAATCTCCACGTGCACGCCCTTGGGGACCTAGACGAAGGAGCCGCCGGACCACACCGCCGTGTTCAGGGACGCGAACTTGTTGTCCCCGACCGGAATGATCGTACCGAAGTACTCCTGGAAAATCTCCGGATGCTCGCGCAGGGCTGTATCCGTGTCCAGGAAGATGACGCCCTGGCGCTCCAGATCCTCGCGGAGCTGGTGATAAACCACCTCAGACTCATACTGTGCCGCGACACCGGAGACCAGACGGCCGCGCTCGGCTTCCGGGATACCAAGCTTTTCGTAGGTGTTCCGGATGTCCTCCGGCAGGTCCTCCCACGATTTCGCCTGCTTCTCGGTGGACCGCACGAAATACTTAATGTTGTCGAAGTCAATGCCGGAGAGGTCGGCTCCCCACGTGGGCATGGGCTTGCGGTCGAAGTACTTCAGGCCCTTCAGGCGCAGGTTTAGCATCCACTCCGGCTCGCCCTTCTTGGCCGAAATGTCGCGTACCACTTCCTCGCTGAGGCCGCGCCGGGCGTTAGCTCCGGCATCGTTCTTGTCCGACCAACCGAAGGCATAGTTACCAATGCCTTCAAGCTCCGGGTTCTTTTCCAGAATGTCGGAGATGGTGGTGTCAGGGACGACTGTGTCGCCAATGCCAATATCCTGTGCTAGCTGATCCGTCATCATGGCCTTTCTTGCTGATGGTTGGACACATCGGTTTCCGTCGAAGCGCCCGCTTCCACTGTAATGGTGGCTGCGGCCGTCCGGCCGGTTGGTATGTGGGTGGTACAGACGTGGCCGCCGCGGGCCAGAGTGGACAGGCGGCGTACGTCAACCCCGAGCAGGCGCGAAAAGACTTTCGTCTCGGCCGCGCAGAACTGCGGAAACTCCGCCGCCAGTTCCTGGACCGGGCAGTGCCCTTGGCACAGCTGCTCGGCGGACATGGCCGGCGCGCTGTGCACCGCAGCTGCTGAAGCTGCGAAACCATCGGCGTTCAGCGCCGCCGCGAGTGCACCGGCACGGGCTGCCACATCGGAACCTGCCTGTTGGACGATCGGCAAATAGCGGCGTTCCATCTTTTCAAAACGCTGTGCCGCGAACGCCTCGATCGCCGCGCTCCCGCCCGTGGCCGAGAGCTGCTCCAATGCCGTGCGGGCAATGTCCAGATAGTCATCGCCCAGCTCGGACTGACCGCGTTTGGAGAGCACATACCGCCTCGCCGGGCGACCGGCTCCGGCGGGCGCCGCCGAGGTTCGCTTAATCTCGATGACACCGTTCCTGGCCAGCGTGTCCAGATGCCGGCGCACTGCCGCCGGCGTCAGCTTCAGCAGCACACCCAATTGGGCCGCGCTGACCGGACCGTGCTCCAGCACCGCCGCGCGCACCCGGTCCCGGGTCCGCTCGTCGTTCTCCGCCCCGCCCGCGACGGCGCACGGAGCAGCGTCGGGAAACTGAGAGGTCATGGAATACATAACACAAGTATGACGTAATCTAGTCCCGCCCACCAGTAAGGCGGGCCTACCCGGCGGCCCCGGTCAGGAAGGCCGTCAGCAATGGGCCGCCGCTGACGGCGCCGTAATCACCGTCCTCGACAAAGACCGACACCGCCAGGTCGCCCTGCGCGGCAATGATCCATGCATGGGTTTTAAGCGGCGGGGTCGTGCCATATTCGGCAGTTCCGGTCTTGGCGATCACCGGGGCCCCGGGAATGTCAGCCAGGAAGCCCGGCCCGCATGGCCACTGGTGACCACGCCGCGCATCATCTCCCGCAGTGCCGCGGTTTCAGCCTTGGTCAGCGGGGGCACGTCCTGGGCGGCGGCACTGGCAGCGGCTGCGGCGGTGCTGCCATCCGTGGGCGTACCGCTGTCCGTGCTGCCCTCCGATACTCCCACTGTCGGCAGGACGAGTCTGGGCGACACCCGGGAGCCGTGAGCCACCGAGGCGGCCACCGTGGCAATGGCCAAGGGCGACACCAGCACCTTGCCCTGACCGATCATCGATGCAGCATGGTCGGTCCCGCCCGCCGAGGAAGGAACGGAGCCGAAGAACGCAGGGGCCCCCAGCTGCGGATCGACGCCGAGTCCCAGCGAGGCGGCGGCACTGCTCAAGTCGCTCTGCGACGCCACCGCTGCGCTTGAAATAAAAGCCGTGTTGCAGGAGTGGGCAAAGGCCTCGCGCAGCGGAATCTGCCCCAGGTGCTCCGGCGGATAGGAATTGGCGTTCTTGAACGATTTGCCGTCCACCGTGACCGTGGGCGTGCATTTTTTGATCGAGTCCGGGGTCTCGCCGTGCCGCAGCAGGGCCAGCGAAGTGGCCACCTTGAAGGTCGACCCAGGAGCATACTGCCCCATCAGGGCCGTGTTGTAGCCGTTGCTGCCGGGGCTGCTGGCCGCAGCCAGCACGCCGCCGGTGGAGGGCCTGATGGCCACGATGGCGGCTGGACCCATCTCGTCCTTGAGTATGCTTTCCGCCAGTTTCTGCAGGTTCATATTCAAGGACGTTTTCAGCGCGGCACCCGGCTTTGGGCTGACTTCGAAGAGAGTCTCGGAAGCAGAGGCGGCAGCATCAGCCGCAGCGGCGGGATCGGCAGACACCTTGGTGATCTGCACCCCCGGCGTGCCACGCAACTGCTGGTCGTACTGCTGGGAGAGCCCGGACAGTCCGGTCATCTGCCCGGACTGGAGTTTTCCACCGGATTTTGCGATCAGCTCCGCCGTCGCCGGCCCGACGGTACCCAACACGGGGCGGGCAAAGCTTCGGGTCGGGGCCAGCGGCAGCGAGTCCTTGATCCCCAGGGCACCGGGGATGGCGCTGATTTCACTGTCGGTAACGGAGCGCGAGACGTCGTCGCGGATCACCAGCGCCTCAACGAAGGCCGACGCGCCGGCGGAGGCAACCTGACTGGCGTAGGCGTCCGGATCGAGACCCACCAGGGCCGCCAGTGCCTTCGCGGAAACGGCCTGGGCCGCGGCCTTGACGTGGGTTTTGTCGATCCCCACCCGGATCACCGGCAGTTGCGTCATGAGTACCTTGCCGCCGTCCCCCAAGATGTCTGCGCGCCGGGGAACTGTGGCGGTTTCAGCCAGTTTCTCGCCGTCCCTGAGCCCCGGTACCAGCAACTGCGGCGTCCAGGCCACGCTCCAGGTGCCGTCCTTTTTGGCCATGGCCGCCGTCGTGGCATAAGTCCATGGAGCCGCGCTCAGATTCCAGCTCACCTTCAGCGACGCGGTGGCAGTGTCGCCGTGGACGTCCACCGCCGATACGCTGACCACTGGTTTGATTGGCTGCAGTGCTTTGGTGATGACCTTCAGGTCGCTGGTGGCCGCAGCGGCGTCCCCGCCGCTGAACGTAACCGAGTTCATCTGCAGCGCACTCAGCCCTGACGCCAACTCTGCCGCCGCCTGGCGGGCACCTGCCTTGCCGTCGTCGCACCCCGAAAGCGACGCGGCGAGCAGGAAAAGCACGAGACCAGCCGCCGACTTCTGAATTTTCCCCATTGAGCCATTATGTTCCCTTCCGCCCGGCGGTCGGCCGTTGGCACGCCGGACGTGGACCGTACGCCGTCGGCCGTTGGCACGCCGCAATCCGGAGCGCTACTACATCGCGTAGAATAGCGGTGTGCTCAACTCCGATACCCCCGCCCTGGTGATCGATGGGCTGATCAAGGACGTCGGTCCCATCGCCGCGCTTGATGGTCGGATGAAGCGGATCATCAGCGGCATCTCCCTTTCCGCGCACCGCGGCCAGGTCACCGCGCTGCTGGGCGCCAACGGTGCCGGCAAGACCACCACAATCGAGTGCGCGCAGGGACTGCAAAAGCGCGACGGCGGCACCATCACGCTGCTGGGCGAGGATCCGGAACGGCCCAGTGCCGCGTTGAGGGCCAGGGTGGGCGTGATGCTGCAGGACGGCGGCCTGCCGCCCTCCGCCCGGCCGCTGGCCTTGCTGCGGCACGTCGCCGGCATGTATGCCACGCCGCGCTCAGTGGATGAGCTGGTGGAGCGGCTGGGTCTGGGTTCCTTTCGGGATACCACGATCCGGCGGCTCTCCGGCGGCCAGAAGCAGCGGGTGGCGCTGGCGGCGAGCCTGCTGGGTAATCCCGAAGTCCTGTTTTTGGACGAACCCAGCGCCGGGCTCGATCCGCAGTCGCGCCGGGTCGTGTTTGACCTGATCCGTGAACTGCGCCAGGAGGGTCTGGCCATCATCCTGACCACGCACCTGCTGGATGATGCCCAGAAGCTGGCCGATTACGTCTACATCGTCGACAACGGCGCTTCCGCCGCCGCGGGGACTGTGCCCGAACTGCTCAGCAGCGCCGCCTCTGCACAGGGCCACCGCAGTTTGACCTTTGAATCGGCTGCCGGGCTGGACCCGGGCGCTGCCCTGCGCCCGCACCTGACAGTCACCGAGACCCGGCCCGGCAGCTATCAAATATCCGGTCTGCTGGAGCCGGCGGATCTGGCCGACCTGGCCAATTGGTGGGCCGCCCGGGACACCATGCCGACATCCCTGCAGCTTGCCTCCCGTTCGCTGGAGGACGTTTTCCTGGCACTGGCCGGAACGGACGGACGATGAGCAACAGCACGCCGCAGAGCCGAAGTACGGCCGAACCGACGTCGGCAGGACATGGGCCCGCAGCGGGCGGGCCAGTCAATGCCGCTCTCCCCGAGCGCGCGCCGGCCGAACGCACGGCACGCACGCCGGCACCCGCGCCGCTGCGCAGCCGCGTGCTGCGGCAGGGACGGTATGAAACGCTGACCATGTTGCGCAACGGGGAACAGCTGATCCTGGCCATCGTGTTGCCGCTGCTGGCACTGGTGGCCCTTTCCGTGCTCCCACTGCTGGACGGACTCGGCGCCAGCCGCATCAATATCGCCACTCCGGGCGTACTGGCATTGTGCGCCATGTCCACCGCCTTCACCGGTCAAGGCATAGCGACGGGATTCGACCGACGCTATGGGGTGCTCCGCTTCCTGTCCACGACGCCGTTGGGCAAGGCCGGGCTGATCGCCGGCAAAGTGCTCGCCGTACTCGCCGTGCTGGTCCTGCAGTCCGCGGTGGTGGCCGTCGTCGCTCTATTCCTTGGCTGGCACCCGCCGCTGGTCGGCATCCTGCTGGGCATTCCGCTGCTCGCGTTGGGGGCGATTTCCTTCACCGCCCTGGGCCTGCTGGTGGCCGGCACCGCCCGGCCGGAGGCCACCCTGGCGCTCACAAATCTGCTGTGGATCCTGCTCGGGGCGCTGGGCGGGATTGTGCTGCCGCCCACGCGGCTGCCCGTGGTGGTGCAGGACGTGGTTTTTTTCCTGCCGTCCGGAGCGTTGGGCGAGGCGATGCGGAATGCGCTCATTGCCGGGCAGCTGAACTTTTTCGCAGTTGTAATCCTGTTGGGGTGGTCAGTCCTGGCCTCTGCAGCGGCCGTCCGTTGGTTTAAGTGGAGTTGAATTAGTGAGCCTTACGCAACAGTTGAAGCACGGCCTGCATTCCGTCGGCAGCAGGCTGCCCAGCAGCGTGAACCCGACCTTGCGATGGCTGGCGGTAGCGTCCCTGATTGGTCAGTCCGTGCTCATAGTTACGGGTGGAGCGGTGCGCCTGACTGCCTCCGGACTTGGCTGCCCGACCTGGCCGCAGTGCACACCCGGTTCGCTGGTCAACACGCCCGAAATGGGCGTGCACGGCATTATCGAATTCGGCAATCGGACGCTAACCATAGTGCTGGCCGTTGTGGCGGCCTCGATGCTGGTGTTTCTCTGGAATCTGCGCAAAGAGCGCAAGGACCTCTTCTGGTTGGCCTTCAGCCTGCTGGCGAGCATCCCCGTCCAGGCGGTCATCGGCGGCATTTCCGTGCTGACCGGGCTCAATCCGTGGGCGGTCAGCCTGCATTTCCTGGTATCCGCGGCCCTGGTGGTGGTTGCCATGCTGCTGGTCAACCGCACCTACGGCCGAACCGGGCGGGACGACCATTCCAGCCGCCTGGCTGGCCGGCCGGTGTCCAAAACTGTCCGCCAGCTGGCGGGCGTTGCAGCGCTCTGCACGGCGGCCGCCGTGCTGCTGGGAACAATGGTGACGGGGTCCGGCCCGCACGCCGGTGACGCCAACGCCCCCCGCAATGACCTCAATCCGGATTTGATCACGCGGGTGCACGTCCTGCCCGTCTACCTCCTGGTCATCAGCAGCGTCATTCTGCTGGCCCTGCTGTGGCGTCGCGGTGCCAAAGACACGCTGCGCCACGGTGCACTGCTGCTGGTTGCCGGCGTGCTGTTCCAGGGCGTCATAGGTTACAGCCAGTACTTCACCGGCCTGCCGCCGCTGCTGGTGGGTCTGCACATGGCCGGCGCCGCTTATATGCTGGCCACCGCCACCAATCTCGCCGACCTCGCCTTTGCCGCCCGCCGGCGATCCGCGCGGAACGCCGTGCCGCACGGATCGGCCACCGTGCGCTGAACTACTGCACGGCGCGTTCGACGGCGGCGGCCAGGTCCCTTTCCTCGGCGGCGGTCAGCGGCAGCAGGGGCGACCGCGGCGCTGCCGTCACTGTGCCGGTCAGCCGCGCAAGGCTGAGCAGCACGCTACCTTTCGGCATCCGGGCAATAACCTCCAGCAACGCGACCAGCCGAGCTCTGGCGGTCTCCACCGCGTCCGATTCCAGCGCTGCGTCCGATTCCAGCGCTGCCCGGAGGCTTAGATACAGTTCGGGCACCAACGCGGCCGGTCCGCTGTGCCAGGCGTCGGCCAACTGACCATCCGCGCCCATACCTGACATGGCAATCAGCAGATCCCCGCTCATGCCGTGCGAGAAGCGCTCCGCAACGTGCGGCGCCAGCACCTCGGTGTCGCTCAGCGGGTGGTAGGACACAGTGGAGAGAATCAGTCCAGCGGCGCCGGCCTTGGACGCGTCGGAGGCATGCTGCAGGATTTCGCGGGTTCCCGGGGCGGAAACACCGGCGGCGACGTCGGTGCTCCCGGCCGCCTCAACCGCGGCCCGCACGAAATCGGCCCGTTCCGCCCTGTTCAGGTACGCAAAGCCCCCACTGCTGCCCAGCACGCCGACGGCGTCAAGCCCGCCGGCTGCGGCGCCCCGCACCAGCCGCTGGAAAGAATCGAAGTCCAGGCCGCCGTCGTCCGTCGTTGGCGTGGTTGGATAGCCGAGAACTCCCGAAAAACGCAACCGTCAGTGCACCAGCGGAAGGCCAAGGAACGGGTCAACGGCCAGCGCCAGGAACAACAGCGTGAGGTAGCTGATGGATCCGTGAAAGACCTTCATCGCCCCCTTGTTGGTGACCGCATCCAGCTGGGCGTTGCGGTGCAGCTTGTGTGCCTGGAGCAGGAACCAGATACCGGCCCCGACGGCAACCACTGTGTAAAGGATGCCGGCGCGGCCCAGGGGAATCATGAGCAGCGAGCAGGCGACCATGGCCCAGGTGTAGAGAACCACCTGGACGGAGACGATGCGGGAACCGGCGATGGCCCCCAGCATCGGGATCTTGGCGGCGTTGTAGTCCTCGCTGTAGCGCATTGACAAGGGCCAGTAATGCGGCGGGGTCCACAGGAAAATGACCATGAACAAGATGATGGCCGGCCACTCCACCTTATTTGTGACGGCGGCCCAAGCGATCAGGACGGGCATGCAGCCCGCCGCGCCGCCCCAAACAATATTCTGCGAGGTGCGGCGCTTGAGGATCAGCGAATACAGCACGACGTAAAGGAAAATCGCGACGACGCCCAACAGTCCGGCAAGCGGATTGGCGCCAAACCACAGAATCACGATGGCAGCAGCCCCCAGCGTCCAGGAAAAGATCAGCGCTTCCCGCGGCGTCAGTGCTCCGGTGACAAGCGGACGGTTTTCGGTGCGGTGCATCACCTTATCGATGTCCCGGTCAATGTAGCAGTTGAAGGCGCCGGCACTGCCGGCCGCGAACGCTCCACCAACAAGGGTGGCAAGGATGAGCCGGATATCGGGCAGGCTGCGGGCGGCGAAGATCATGGTGGGAAGCGTGGTGACCAGCAGGAGTTCGATAACCCGGGGCTTAGTGAGCGCCACATAAGCCTTGACCTTGGCTCCGAAGCCGGTCTTGCTGCTCCGGCTGGAAGTGGCTAGCGGGGTATCAATTGTGCTCAAGAAAGGTCACCAAGTTCTGTCTTCGGTTCTGTCTTCGGGTCCGTCTGCATGCTTGCCCGATGTTCGGCGGGAAGGTCTCAAAACTCCCTCTATCATACCCGGCCGCGGCGGCCGTTGGCGCCGCGGCGACGCCGCCGGGGAGAACGGATTGTTACCGGGCCGGAGTTTCATGAAGGTGCTGCGCTCCCGCGGATTTGGTGATCGGGAATGCCTTTAGGGCTAAGCTGGGAAACAAGTGAGATGACTACTGTTTCAAAGGTGAACGGCGGGTAACCCTGGAGCCTTGGGGGTTGGTGCTCTATGTTCGGCACCTGCGCGCCGTGAGCCACGAAACCTGAGCGAGAGGGCCCGGTTAGTGCCGCATTTGGAAGATCAAGAATTGTCCTGGACCGAACTCGACCAGCGGGCCGTTGACACGGTCCGCGTGCTGGCTGCGGATGCGGTGGAAAAGGTTGGCAATGGCCATCCGGGAACCGCCATGAGCCTGGCACCTGCCGCATATCTTTTGTTTCAAAAGCTGCTGCGCCACGATCCGGCAGACCCGCAGTGGACCGGCCGTGACAGGTTTGTCCTCTCCCCCGGGCATACCTCGCTGACCCTGTACATTGAGCTGTTCCTCTCCGGATACGGTCTGCAGCTGGAAGATCTCGAGTCACTGCGCACGTGGGGTTCCAAAACTCCCGGCCACCCGGAGTACCGGCACACCGCGGGTGTGGAAATCACCACGGGACCGCTGGGTCAGGGACTTGCTTCCGCCGTCGGCTTTGCCTTCGCCCAACGCCGGATGCGCGGCATGATGGATCCAGACACTGCCGCGGGCGAGAGCCCCTTCGATCACACCATTTGGGTTTTTGCCTCCGACGGCGACATGCAGGAGGGTGTGACCAGCGAGGCCAGTTCCTTGGCCGGGCACCAGGAACTGGGCAACATGGTGGTGCTGTACGACCAGAATCACATCTCCATCGAAGACGACACGGACATCGCCTTTTCCGAAGACGTCCTGGCCCGCTACGAGGCCTACGGCTGGTACGTCCAGCGCGTGGACTGGACCAAGACCGGTCGATACAAGGAAGACGTGCCGGAACTGCACGCCGCCCTGGTGGCGGCCCGAAACGAAACGGGCAGGCCCTCGATCGTCGCGCTGCGCACCATCATTGGCTGGCCGGCCCCGAACAAGCAGAACACCGGCAAGATCCACGGCTCCGCCCTGGGCGGAGATGAGGTCGCCGCGGTTAAGAAGGCTTTGGGCTTCGATCCCGAAAAATCCTTCGTCGTGGAGCCGGAAGTTTTGGCACATGCCCGTCAGGTCAAGGACCGCGGAGCGGCGCTGCGCGCCGAGTGGGAGAAGGGTTTTGCGGCCTGGAAGGAAGCCAACCCGGACAACAGCGAGCTGCTGGAGCGCATAGCGTCCCGGAAGTTGCCGCAGGGCTGGGAAAAGAACCTTCCGGTTTTCCCCGCCGGGGAGGAAGTGGCCACCCGGAAGGCTTCGGGCAAGGTCCTTAACTCCGTCGCCGCAGCCCTGCCCGAGCTGTGGGGCGGTTCCTGCGACCTGGCGGAGTCCACCAACACCGCCTTCGAAGACTTCCCCTCCTTCATTCCCGCAGGTAAGCAGACCGACCTGTGGAAAGGAAGCCCGTACGGGCGGACCCTGCATTTTGGTATCCGCGAACACGCGGCCGCCGCGATCGTCAACGGGATTGTGATGCACAGCAGCACCCGGGCATTCTCGGCCACCTTCCTGATCTTCAGTGATTATCAGCGCCCGGCCGTGCGCCTCGGTGCCCTGATGGGCGTGCCCTCCATCTACGTTTGGACGCACGACTCGATCGGCCTTGGTGAGGATGGCCCCACTCACCAGCCGGTGGAGCAACTCGCCTCGCTTCGCGCCATCCCGGGCCTGGACGTCGTTCGCCCCGGAGACGCCAATGAGGTGTCCATTGCCTGGCGGACGATCCTGGAAAATACCGAGAATCCAGCCGGCATCGTGCTGACCCGGCAAAATATCCCCACGTACGAGCGTGGCGATGGTGCAGCCACGAGCTCCACCTTCGCCTCCGCCGAGGGCGTTGCCCGTGGCGGCTACGTACTGGCCGAGGCCGAGGGCGGCGACGCCAAGGTGATCCTGATCGGCACCGGCTCGGAGCTCCAGCTCGCCGTCGAGGCACGAAAGGAACTGCAGTCCCAGGGAATTCCGGCCCGCGTCGTGTCCATGCCCTGTCTGGAGTGGTTCAACAAACAGGACGCCGCCTACCGCGAGCAGGTCCTGCCGACGTCTGTTAAGGCCCGCGTCTCGGTGGAAGCCGGCATCGCCCAAGGCTGGCATCAGCTGGTTGGCGACAACGGCCGCTCGGTGTCTCTGGAGCACTTCGGCGCCTCGGCCGACTACAAAACCCTTTTCCGGGAATTCGGCATCACCACCGAAGCCGTCGTCGAGGCTGCGAAGGACTCGCTCCAGGCGGTTCGTGCCGGCGCGGAATCACTGAGCAAAACCCCGGCCGCCCCATCCGGGCGCGAGTCCTCCTCGACCGGGGACCAGAACTAAATCAAGCAGTCGCGACATTAAGGAGATTCCAGTCATGACGACTACCAATCCGCACACCACCACCCAGGCCACCCCCACGGCCAAGCTTTCGGCCGCCGGCGTTTCGATCTGGCTCGATGACCTGTCCCGTGAGCGCCTGACCACCGGCACTCTGCAGAAGCTGATCGATGAGAAGAACGTCGTGGGCGTAACCACCAACCCGAGCATCTTCCAGGCAGCCATCAGCAAGGGCCACGCCTACGACGAGCAAGTCACGGAGCTCGCGGCCAGCGGTGCCGACGTCGAAAAGGCCTTGTTCGAAATCACGACCCGCGACGTGGCCGACGGCTGCGACCTCTTCGCTCCGGTGGCAGAGGCCACGCAGGGAGTCGACGGACGGGTGTCCATCGAGGTTGATCCCCGCAAGGCCTGGGACACGGCCGCCACCATCGCAGAAGCCCGCCAGCTGCGCGACAAGGTTGACCGAGGCAACGTCTTCATCAAAATCCCCGCCACGGTGGAAGGCCTGGAAGCCATCACGGCAACCATCGCCGACGGGATCAGCGTCAACGTCACGCTGATCTTCTCGCTGGAGCGCTACCGCGCCGTCATCAACGCGTTCCTCACCGGTCTGGAGCAGGCCAAGGCGAACGGCAAGGATCTCTCGCTCATCCATTCCGTCGCGTCCTTCTTCGTCTCCCGCGTGGACACCGAGATCGACAAGCGCCTGGACAAAATCGGCACCGAGGAGGCCAAAGCGCTCAAGGGCAAGGCCGGCCTGGCCAATGCCCGGCTGGCCTATCAGGTGTATGAGGAAGTCTTCAGCTCCGAACGCTGGCAGCTGCTGGCCGATTCCGGTGCCCGCCGGCAGCGTCCGCTGTGGGCCTCCACTGGAGTCAAGGACCCCGCCTACCCGGACACGATGTACGTCACCGGGCTGGTGGCCCCCGATGTGGTGAACACCATGCCGGAGAAGACGCTGGACGCGACCTTCGACCACGCCCACATCACCGGGGATACCGTCACCGGCAGCTACGACGACGCCAACACGGTGCTTAATGAGCTGGAAAAGCTGGGCATCTCCTATCAGGACGTGGTCACGGTCCTGGAAACGGAAGGCCTGGATAAGTTTGTCGCCAGCTGGAAGGACCTCGTGGACCACGTCCAGGAAGCCCTGGAAGCGGCCGCTGCCGGAACGAAGGCCTGATCCATGGCGACGATGTCCTTCGATGCCACAGGTGCTGCACAACAAGCGGTTGAACATCACGTCACAACGCTGGTGGCCGACAAGGTTGCCTCGCGGGTGTTCGCCAAGGATCCCACCCTGTGGGGCCCGGATGCGGAGTCTGAGTCTGCGATCCGGCTCGGTTGGGTGGAAGCGCCCGCAGTTTCCGCGCCGCTGGTGGCGGAAATCCTCGCGCTGCGCGAGGAGCTGCGGGCCGACGGCGTCACTCACCTGGTGTTGGCAGGCATGGGCGGCTCCTCGCTCGCGCCCGAGGTCATCACGGCAACCGCCGGGGTGGAGCTCACGGTCCTGGACAGCACCGATCCGGATCAGGTCCGTGCGGCCCTGGCCGACCGGCTGGCCGAAACCGCGATAGTGGTGTCCTCCAAATCCGGCTCCACCCTGGAAACGGATTCCCAGCGGCGGATTTTTGAGCAGGAATTCACCAAGGCGGGCGTCGATGCCAAGAGCCGGATCATCATCGTCACGGATCCGGGTTCCCCGCTGGACAAGGAATCGCGTAAGGCCGGCTACCGCCGGGTCTTCAATGCTGACCCGAACGTCGGCGGCCGGTATTCGGCACTGACCGCCTTCGGCCTGGTTCCGTCCGGCCTGGCCGGCGTCGACATCCAGGCGCTGCTCGATGAAGCCGAGGAAGCCGCCGAGGTGCTCCGGGATGACGCCCCGGACAACATCGGGCTGGCCCTGGCCTCCGCGTTGGCGGGGACAGATCCGCTCCGGAACAAGATCGTGATCGTGGACGAAGGCTCCGGAATAGTAGGCTTCGCTGACTGGGCCGAGCAGCTGATCGCCGAGTCCACCGGCAAGCTTGGCACCGGCCTGCTGCCCGTCGTGGCGGCCTCCGGTTCGCCGGAGGTCACCTCCGGAGCGGACGACGTCCTCCTGGTGCGTCTGGTGGCGGCCGACCTGGACGTGGACCTGGCCGAGACCCTGCTGCAGAAACTGCCGGAGAATCAGGTCTCGATTGCCGGCGGGCTGGGCACCCAGATGATGGTCTGGGAATTTGCCGTCGCGGTGGCCGGTCGGCTGCTGGGCATCAATCCGTTCGACCAGCCGGACGTCGAGGCCGCCAAGAAGGCCGCACGGGGGCTGCTGGACAAACAGCCAGAAACACAGCCGGCCAACTTCGTTGACGGCGCGATCGAGGTTCGTGGCCCCGAATGGCTGGGCGACGCGCGGACCACGGGAGAAGCGCTTGAGCGGCTCTTCGGTCAGCTGGGCCCGCAGGGATACCTCAGCGTTCAAGCCTACTTCGACCGCATCTCGTACGCTTCGCTGGTCGAAATCCGGGACCCGTTGGCCGCTCTGACCAATCGCCCGGTCACCTTCGGTTGGGGCCCCCGGTTCCTGCACTCCACCGGCCAGTTCCACAAGGGCGGTCCCGCCATTGGGGTTTTTCTGCAGATTACCGCGGCCGCGGAGCAGGATCTCGGCATTCCGGACCGGCCGTTCAGCTTCGGCGAACTGATTCGCGCGCAGGCCGCCGGTGACGCCCAGGTGCTCACGGAACACGGCAGACCCTTGCTCCGGCTGCATCTGCGGGACCGCGATGCCGGCGTGGAACAGCTGCGCTCCATGGTGACCGCCCTGGAGCACCCTTCCATCCTGCCCCAAGGCAACTGAGAACCATGGCGGAAACTGAAACGACGAAGCGCCCAAATCCGCTCCGGGACGGCCGCGACCGGCGGTTGTCCCGGGTGGCCGGCCCGTCGTCACTGGTGATCTTTGGCGTCACGGGTGATCTGGCCCGGAAAAAACTGATGCCTGCCGTCTTTGACTTGGCCAACCGCGGCCTGCTGCCACCGAGTTTTGCGCTGGTGGGATTCGCCCGGCGGCAATGGGAGGACGAGGACTTCGCGGCTGAGGTCAAGGAGTCCGTGATGGCCCACTGCCGCACGCCCTTCAACGAGGACGTCTGGAACCAACTGGCCGAAGGCATCCGGTTCGTCCAGGGGGAGTTCGACGATGACGCGGCCTTCGACAGGCTCAAGGAGACCATCCACGAGCTGGACGAGGATCGGGGCACACGCGGCAATCATGCGTTTTACCTCTCCATTCCGCCCAAGGCCTTCGAACTGGTCTGCCGCAAGCTTTCCGAACACGGGCTGGCGCAGGCGCCCGGACAGCAGTGGCGCAGGGTGGTCATTGAGAAACCGTTCGGCCATGATCTCGCCTCCGCACGGGAGCTGAACCAGATCGTGGAATCCGTTTTCCCGCCCGATTCGGTATTCCGCATCGATCACTACCTCGGAAAGGAAACGGTGCAGAATATTTTGGCGCTGCGCTTTGCCAACCAGCTTTTCGAGCCGCTGTGGAACGCCAACTATGTTGACCACGTCCAAATCACCATGGCCGAGGACATCGGCACGGGTGGACGGGCCGGCTACTACGACGGTGTCGGTGCAGCCCGGGACGTGATCCAGAACCACCTGCTGCAGTTGCTGGCCCTGACCGCGATGGAAGAGCCAATTTCCTTCAATGCCGAAGATCTGCGCGCCGAAAAGGAGAAGGTCCTCGCCGCGGTCAAGTTGCCGGCGGACCTTTCCACCCACTCAGCCCGCGGCCAGTTTGCCGGCGGCTGGCAGGGCGGTGAGCAGGTCCTCGGGTACCTTGAAGAGGAAGGCATCCCTAAGGACTCCAGTACGGAAACGTATGCCGCCATCCGGCTCGACATCCACACCCGGCGCTGGAGTGGAGTTCCGTTCTACCTGCGGACCGGCAAACGGCTGGGGCGGCGCGTCACCGAGATCGCCGTCGTCTTCAAGCGGGCGCCAAACCTGCTCTTCACCGACCACAACGAAGATGACTTCGGCCAGAACGCCGTCGTGATCCGTGTGCAGCCGGACGAGGGGGTTACGATCCGCTTCGGCTCCAAGGTGCCCGGAACTCAGATGGAGGTGCGTGATGTCACCATGGACTTTGGCTATGGTCATGCCTTCACCGAGTCCAGCCCCGAGGCTTACGAGCGGCTGATCCTGGACGTCCTGCTCGGTGAGCCACCGCTCTTTCCACGGCACCAGGAGGTGGAGTTGTCCTGGAAGATCCTCGATCCCTTTGAGGAATACTGGGCCTCCGAGGGAAAGCAGCCCGAGGCTTATGCCCCCGGCAGCTGGGGACCCGCTTCCGCCGATGAACTGCTCGCCCGTGATGGAAGGACCTGGAGAAGACCGTGATAGTCGACCTGCCAAATACCACCACTTCCAAGGTCTCCAAGAAGATCATTTCGATGCGTGAGCTCGGCGGTGTCGTGACCCTGGGCAGGGTCCTGACTCTCGTCGTCATCACCAAGGGTGGCTTCGAAGAAGAGGCTATCGAGGCCGCGAACCTGGCCAGCCGGGAGCACCCGTGCCGGATCATTGTGCTGGCCGAGGCCTCCGTGCACGACGCCACCCGTCTGGATGCGCAGATCCGCGTGGGCGGGGACGCTGGAGCCTCGGAAGTAATTGTGCTGCGTGGCGCCGGTGAACTGGCGTCGCAGAGTGAATCCTTGGTCTCCGCGCTGCTGTTGCCCGATGCCCCGATCGTGGCCTGGTGGCCGCACGGGATCCCGGACGCCGCCTCCGCCACCTCGATCGGCCGGATTGCGCACCGCAGGATCACGGACTCCGCCAATGAACCTAACCCCCGTGCGGCGCTGGAGCACATTGGCGCCACTTACGCCGGCGGTGACACGGACCTGGCGTGGACCCGCCTGACGAACTGGCGGATCCAGCTGGCCGCCGTAATGGACCAGCTCGATGAGGATCCCATCACCGGCCTGCTCGTGGAGGGCGCCTCGGATTCGCCCAGCACGCTGCTCCTGGCGGCCTGGCTTTTCCGCGCCCTGCAGGTGCCAATTCAGGTTGTCCAAGACCCGGCCGGAACCGGCATCCGACGGGTGATCATGAGGCGCGCCGGCGGCGACGTTGAACTGGTCCGCCCCGGTAGCATCGAAGCGACTCTGACACAGCCGGGTCAGCCCGTGCAGCGGATTGCCCTGCCGCGGCGGTCCCTGCAGGACTGCCTCGCCGAAGAGCTCCGCCGGCTGGATCCGGACGAGGTTTTCGGTGAAGTGATTACCGAGGGCCTGAAGGCGCTGCTTGCCGAGCAAGAGGCGGCCGCCGCGTGATCTCCAATGTCCGGATCAATATCCATCCTTCCTTCGACGTACTGGCCGCCACCAACGCCGCGCGGCTGATCACCAAATTGCTCGATGTGCAGAATGAACGCGGCGAAGCCACAGTGGTCCTCACCGGCGGAACCGTGGGAATCGCAACACTCAAAGCGGTGGTGGAATCCCCGGCCTGTGCCGCGGTGGACTGGGCCAAGGTCAATTTCTGGTGGGGCGATGAACGCTTTGTCGGCTCCGACGATGAGGACCGCAACGCCGTTCAGGCCTCAGCCGCCCTGATCGCACAGATACAGGTGGATCCTGCACGGGTGCACCGGATGGGTTCGGCTGATGACTTTGCCGACGTCGACGCTGCGGCCGCGGACTACGTCCGGGAATTGGGTGCGGACGCGGTCCGCGAGCACAATCTTAGCGACGACAGCGACGGCAGCCCCGCTCCGGCCCTCCCCCGCTTCGATGTGCTGCTGTTGGGCATCGGACCCGACGCACACATCGCCTCGCTCTTCCCGGAGATGGCGGGTGTGCGCGCCACCGATGGCTACGTCGTCGGCGTGGTCAACTCCCCCAAGCCGCCGCCATTGCGCACTTCACTGACCCTGCCGGCGATCAACTCGGCACAGGAGATCTGGCTCGTCGCCGCCGGCAGCGACAAGGCCGGTGCGGTTGGGCTGGCCCTGGCCGGCGCCAATCCGGTCCAGGTGCCCGCGGCCGGCCCGCACGGACGGTCCAAAACCCTGTGGCTGATCGATCAAGATGCCGCGGCCGAGATCCCGCAGCAGCTCATCTTCCGCCAGGACCGCTAAAAGCCACCCATCCCCACTCCGGCCGCCGAAACCCCAGAAAGTACGCGAAAACCCGAGTGAATCTGCTGGGGTTTGGCTGGGATGCTGGGGTCTCGCGGCGAGGGATAGAGGGTGGAGGGCGTCGTGGTGTGGAGGGCGTCGTGGTGTGGAGGCGTTAGAGGGTTTTGTGCTTGAAACGAAGGCTGGCGAGGGCGTTCTCCAGGAGCTGCTCCGCCTCGGCTGCGGAACGGCGCTCCTTCACATACTCGAGATGGGTCTTAAAGGGTTCGGCGTCGAAGTGCGCCGGGAGTGCGCCGGGATTCCGTCCGGCGGGCTGGCCACAGCGGATGCAGTCCCAGCTCTGCGGGATCTGCTCCGGTGCCAACTGCGCGAAGACCGGGGACGTTTCGTGTCCGTTGCAGCACCAATAAGAAATCCGGAGCCGGGCCAAAGGCTCGGCATCCGGATTCTCCGTCTGCATTGTGAAAGTCGTTCCAACCGGAACGCCGACCCGCGTCCCTCGGAAACCGCCGTTAATATGAGGCATCGCAAAACTCCCTGCAGTGGAGGGGTAGTGGCTAATGTCCCAAGCTTACCGCCCCCGGCGGGGGGGGGTGTTAGAAAAAATTCAGGACTGGCCGGAGAAGCGCATCATCAGGCCCAGGCCCACGATGACTGCGCCCCACGTGATGCCCAAGACCACGGTGAACCTGTTGAGGTTCCGTTCAGCAACACCTGAGGACCCAAGCGAGGAACTCATACCGCCACCAAACATGTCCGAGAGCCCGCCACCACGGCCCTTATGCAGCAGGATAAGAAAGGTGAGGAGCAGACTGGTGATTGCCAGTAGGATCTGCAGAACCATATGAAGAACTTCCACGGCGGCCTTTCAGCGGTTTACAACGACGATGCAGTATTCGATCAGCGACGGTATTTGATCAGCGACGGTTCACGACAAATGAACCACGCGGCTTTCTTCAAGGATAGCCGACAGTGGCCGACATTCGCCCGCAAGCCCGCCTAGTTGGTCAGCAGGTGTTTCTCGAACCGGGCAATTCCGGCAAACTCCGCGGCGTCCAGGCTCGCACCCCCCACCAGCACCCCGTCAACGTCGCGCTCGTTCAGGATCGCCGCCACGTTCGCCGCCTTCACCGATCCGCCATAGAGCAGACGCACCTTGGCCGCCGTTGCCTCGTCAAAGACAGCAGTCAGTTCGGCACGGATGGCCGAACACATTTCCTGCGCATCCGCCGGCCCGGCCACCTCGCCGGTGCCTATCGCCCAAACGGGTTCGTAGGCAATCACCAGCTCCGCCGCCTGCTCGGCAGTCAGACCGCTTAGCCCGCCGCGGACCTGAGCCAGCGTGTGCCCAACGTGCGTGCCGGCCTGGCGGATGGCCAGCCCTTCTCCGACACACAGTATCGGCGTCAGCGCATGGCGGAAGGCGGCCTTGACCTTGGCGCTGAGCAGTTCGTCCCCCTCGCCGTAAATGGTCCTCCGCTCGCTGTGTCCCACCAGGACGTAGGTGCACTCCAGCTTTGCCAGGAACGCACCGGAGATGTCGCCCGTAAAGGCGCCGGAGTCTTCCGGTGAAAGATCCTGACCCCCGTAGACAAGCTTCAGCCGATCGCCGCGGATCAGCGTCTGCACGCCGCGCAGATCGGTGAACGGCGGAAATACCGCAACCTCCACCCGGCTGAAGTCATGCCGGGCATCCTCCAAGGTCCACGCCAGCTTCTGCAGCAGCGTGATGCCTTGGATGTGGTCCATATTCATTTTCCAGTTACCGGCGATCAGCGGCCGGCGGTCGAATGTACCGTTGGTGGACGTAGTCATTGAGCTCTCCAGGTGACCGGGGACGGGGGATGCTGAACGTGCTGTATGTATTGATCAAACCGCCGGGCAGGCGGCTGAGGCTTAGCTCTGGAGCGCGGTCAGCCCCGGGAGCTCCTTGCCTTCCAGGAACTCCAGGCTGGCGCCGCCGCCGGTGGAGATGTGGCCGAAGTCGTTGTCGGCAAAGCCGAGCGAGCGGACCGCGGCCGCGGAGTCGCCGCCGCCGACGACGGTGAAGCCGCCCGCCGCGGTCGCCGTGGCCAAAGCCTGCGCGACCGTACGCGTACCGTCCGCGAAGGCCTCGAACTCAAAGACGCCCATCGGACCGTTCCAAAAAACGGTCCTGGCCCCGCGGATCTCCTCCGCGAACGCCGCACCGGTCTCCGGACCGATGTCCAGGCCGAGGCCGGAGGCGCCAAAAGAGCTTCCTTCGATGTCCTGCGCCGGCACCGTCTCGTGCTCCGCGTCAGCGGCAAACTGCGCAGCCACCACCACGTCGGTAGGCAGCACGAACGTCGTACCTGCCGCCGATCCCCGGCGCAGGTAGTCCTTCACCGCCGGAATCTGATCCTGCTCCAGCAGGCTTGCGCCAACCTCGAAGCCCTGAGCGGCCAGGAAGGTGAACAGCATGCCGCCGCCTACCAGGATGCTGTCCGCCTTGCCGATCAGGTTGTCGATCACTGCCAGCTTGTCCGAGACCTTCGAACCGCCCAGGACGACGACGAAGGGCCGGCCGGGATTCTCCGTCAGCTTCTGCAGCACGCCAAGCTCCGTATGCACCAGATCACCCTGATAGGACGGAAGTTTACCGGCCACATCGAAGACGCTGGCGTGCTTGCGGTGAACCGCACCAAAGGCATCATCCACGTAGGCACCGTTGCTGCCGGTCATGGCGGCCAATTCGTCCGCGAAGACAGCGCGTTCGCCGTCGTCCTTACTGGTTTCGCGGGCGTCGAAACGCACATTCTCCAGCACCAGGACGCTGCCCTCGGCCAGATCGGCGGCGAGCTTGCGCGCCGAGGGACCGGTGGTGTCCTCCGACAGTGCCACCGGGAAACCGGCCAGCTCCGCCATCCGCTGCACCGCCGGCTGGAGTGAATATTTAGCCTCGGGTACTCCCTTCGGGCGGCCCAAGTGGGCGCAAACCAGAACCCGCGCACCGGCGGCAGCCAATTTGGAAAGTACCGGAAGCGAGGCCCTGATCCGGCCGTCGTCGCTCACGTCAGCGCCGTCGAGCGGCACGTTCAGGTCACTGCGGACCAAAACGTACCGCCCGCGGACACCTTCAGCGATCAGTTCGTCGAGGGTGTGGGAAGTCATGCTTGCCAGCCTAGCCCAGCTTGGACGCGACGAGCTTCGTCAGGTCAACGAGCCGGTTGGAGTAGCCCCATTCGTTGTCGTACCAGCCCACAACCTTGACCTGGTTGCCGATGACCTTGGTCAGGCCGGCGTCGAAGATGCACGATGCCGGGTCTGTGACGATGTCCGAGGATACAATCGGGTCTTCGGTGTAGGACAGGTAGCCGGCCAGGGCGCCGTCGGCCGCGGCGGCCCGGTAGGCGGCATTGATCTCCGTGGCCGTGGCCTCCCGGCCCAGAGTCACCGTAAGGTCGGTGGCCGAGCCGGTGGGTACGGGAACACGGATGGCATAGCCGTCCAGCTTGCCCTTGAGCTCGGGCAGCACCAGGCCGATTGCCTTGGCGGCACCGGTGGAGGTGGGAACCAGGTTGATGGCGGCGGCGCGGGCACGGCGCAGGTCCTTGTGCGGGCCGTCCTGCAGGTTCTGGTCCGCCGTGTAGGCGTGAATGGTGGTCATCAGACCGCGTTCGATGCCGAACGCGTCCAGCAGCACCTTGGCCAGCGGGCCGAGACAATTCGTGGTGCAGGAAGCGTTGGAGACGATGTGGTGCACCGCGGGGTCATAGAGACCGTCATTGACTCCCATCACGATGGTGATGTCCTCATCGGATGCCGGCGCGGAAATCAGAACCTTCTTGGCCCCGGCATAAAGGTGCTTGCGCGCATCGGCGGCCTTGGTGAAGAATCCGGTGGACTCGATCACGATGTCAACGTCCAAGTCGGCCCAGGGCAGATTGGCAGGGTCCCGCTCGGCCAGGACCTTGATGGTCTTGCCATTGACGACGATGTTGCCGTCCGAGACCTCGATCGAGGCCTTCAGCCGACCCGTAACGGAATCGTATTTCAGCAGGTGTGCCAACGCTTCGGGGCTGGTCAGATCATTGACGGCGACGATCTCCAGGTCGGCGCCCTGTTCCAGCGCCGCGCGGAAGTAGTTGCGGCCGATCCGGCCAAAACCGTTGATACCAATACGAGTTGCCACTTTTTCATCTCCTCGGTGCTCTTGCAAGCACACCTAGTCCAGGTTTCCCGCACGCCGTTGGGCAGAGATTATTGCTGCTAAGAAAAAGCAGGAACTGCGAACGCTGGTCCCCGCTGCCTTCCGTGATCCATCTTACGTTTAAGAACGCCCGCGCCCGCAAACCGCGGGTGCAGGCGTTCCGGCTTCAACTCCTGCGGCAGGCCCTAAGGCAGGATCAATCCGGTGGCGTTGGCCCGTGCACCGGCAAAGCGGCGTGCCACGTCCGCCCAGTTGGCAATGTTCCAGAAGGCCTTGACGTAATCGGCCTTCACATTGACGTAATCCAGATAAAACGCGTGCTCCCACATGTCGAGCATCAGCAACGGGGTGGTTCCCACAGCCACATTGCCCTGCTGGTCGTAAAGCTGCTCGATGACCAGATTGCCGCCGATCGGCTCGTAGGCCAGGAAGGCCCAGCCGGAGCCCTGCAGCCCCAGCGCCGCCGCGGTGAACTGCGCGCGGAAGGCATCGAAAGAGCCAAAGGCATCGTCGATGGCGGCCGCCAGCTCGCCGTCGGGCTTGTCGCCGCCGTCCGGTGAGAGGTTGTTCCAGAAGACTGTGTGATTGATGTTGCCGCCTGTGTGGAAGGCAAGGTCCTTGGAGAGCTGGTTGATATTGGCGAAATCGCCCTTGTCGCGCGCTTCGGCCAGTTGGGCCAGTGCTTTGTTGGCCCCGGCCACGTAGGCTGCATGGTGCTTGCTGTGGTGCAGCTCCATGATGCGCGCGGAAATGTTCGGCTCCAGCGCTGCATAGTCGTAGGGCAGATCGGGAAGTGTGTACTCGGTCACGATTCCTCCGTAGCGGTTAGTGCATTCCAATATTCGTTTTCCTGCAGTTTCATCCTAGGACTTTTTGTCCGCGGACTTCGCCCCGGTGGATTCCTACTCGTCCAGCATCTCGAGGGTCACATTGGCATCCGTGCCTTCGATGCCAAGCTCACGGGCCTTTTTGTCCGCCATCGCCAGCAGCCGGCGGATCCGCCCGGCGATGGCGTCCTTGGTCATCGGCGGATCGGCGAGCCGGCCCAATTCGTCCAGGCTGGCCTGCTTGTGAGCAACCCGGAGCTCGCCGGCATATCTGAGATGTTCTGGCACATCATGACCCAGGATTTCCAGGGCCCGATCCACGCGGGCACCTGCAGCCACGGCCGCCTGGGCCGAGCGCCGCAGGTTGGCGTCGTCGAAGTTGGCCAGCCGGTTGGCAGTGGCCCGCACCTCCTTGCGCATCCGCCGCTCTTCCCAGGACAGCAGCACATCGTGGGCACCCATGCGGGTCAGCAGGGCCGCGATGGTATCGCCGTCCCGGATCACCACCCGATCCACGCCGCGCACCTCGCGCGCCTTGGCCGCGATGTTCAACCGGCGCGCGGCTCCGACCAGGGCCAATGCGGCCTCCGGTCCCGGGCAGGTCACCTCCAAGGACGAGGAACGCCCGGGTTCGGTCAGCGAGCCGTGCGCCAGGAAGGCGCCGCGCCAGACGGCCTCCGCGTCGGCGGCGGATCCGTTCACCACTACGGAGGGCAGGCCGCGAACCGGCCGTCCGCGCGCATCCAGCAGGCCGGTCTGGCGGGCCAGAGCTTCGCCGTCGCGCACCACCCGGACAATGTAGCGGTGGCCACGCCGCAGGCCACCTCCGGAGACGACCATAATCTCACTCTGGTGGCCGTAGATCTCCGCAATGGCGGCGCGCAGGCGCCTGGCAGTGGCCGCAAGGTCCACCTCGGCTTCAATGACGATCCGCCCGGAAATGATGTGCAGGCCGCCGGCAAAGCGGAGCAGCGCGGAAATCTCCGCCTTGCGGACCGACGATTTCTTGATGTCCAGCCGGGAAAGTTCTTCTTTGACCGCCGATGTCAGCGCCATATTGCCATCCTAACCAGTGCCGAAAATATCGTGATACGCCGCCGCAAGGCGCAATGGGTCGTGCTCCGCCCGGCCTGAGGAGCCAGCCACCTTAGCCAAAACCACCTCGGCGCCGATCATTGATGCAGCCCGCGCGAAGTCCTGGCGATCCAGTATCGAACCGGGATCCGCCAGCACCACGTCCACGCCGAACTCGGGAGCGTAACGGGCGATCACGCGCAGGTGATCCGCGGCGCTCATGCCTGTGGTCTCCTTGTCATTGACATCCAGGTTCATGGTAAGGCAGCGCTTTGCCGCCGTCCCGCACAGTGCCTGGCGCAGTTCGGGCAAGAGCAGGTGTGGCAGCACCGAGGTATACCACGAGCCCGGCCCCAGGACAATCCAATCCGCCAGTTCAATAGCTGTCAGTGCCTCCTCGCAGGCTGGCGCGTCCAGCGGCAGGAGTCGCACATTTTCCACCGGACCGGCTACCGCCAGCGAGGCTTGGCCGTGAATGGTGCGCGTGTTTTCAGTCCCGTCGGCGGAAAGGCCGCGGACCTGGCCCTCGATGGTCAGCGGAACACTGGCCATCGGCAGGACCTGGCCCCGGGCACCCAGCAAGGCACCGGCCCACTGCAGACCCGCCACGGTATCCCCCAGCAGTTCCCACAGCGTGACGATCAGCAGGTTGCCCAGGGCATGATTGTCCAGCGAGCCTTGACCGCCGTTGCGGGATTTGAACCTGTGCTGCATGACATCGCGCCACGTGCGTCCCCAGTCGGTGTCATCACACAGCGCCGAAAGGGCCATCCGCAGATCACCGGGAGGGAGCACCCCGAGCTCCGTGCGCAGGCGACCGGAGGAACCGCCGTCGTCCGCCACCGTCACCACCGCTGTCAGCTCCGTCGTCAGCAGCCGGAGCGCGGACAGCGAGGCCGCAAGTCCGTGGCCGCCGCCGAGGGCCACGATGCGGGGCTCCGTACTGCCCGGCCCCGCCTTGCCGGCGGCCGGGACCATGGGCAGCGGACCGGTCAGCAGCGCCATTATTCGCGGCCCAGGTCACGATGCCGCGTGCTCACTGTGACGCGCGGCAGTTGGGCGAGGCGTTTGGCGAGCTCGGAGGCCACCGCGACGGAGCGGTGCTTACCCCCGGTACAGCCGACGGCGATGGTCGCATAGTGCTTGTTCTCCCGCCGATAGCCGTCCAACACTGGTTCCAAAGCATGGACATAGCGGTCCACGAACTCAGCTGCGTTGTTTTCGATCAGGACGAAGTCGCTCACATCCCGGTCCAGTCCGGTGTGCGGGCGCAGCTGCGGTACCCAGTGCGGGTTAGGCAGGAAGCGGACATCGGCCACAAAGTTGGCGTCGACGGGCAGCCCGTATTTGAATCCGAAACTCATCACGGTCAGCCGGAGCACCACCGGACCGGATTCGGAGAACAGTTCTGTCACTGCGGAGCCGAGTTCGTGCACGTTCAGGGTGGACGTGTCCAGCACCATTTCCGAAACGGACTTCATGTCCGCGAGCAGTTCGCGCTCGGCGGCGATGCCATCAAGCATCCGCCCGTTGCCCTGCAGCGGATGCGGCCGCCGTCCCTGTTCAAAGCGCCGCACCAGCGTTTCGTCGCTCGCGTCCAGGAACAGCACCCGGAACGAAATACCGCTGGCGGAGAGGGCATTAAGCGAGTCACGGATGTCCGCGAACAGGGCCTTACTGCGGACATCAACCACGACGGCGAGCTTGGGCAGGGATTGTGGCATCCGCGACATCAGTTCTGCCAGCGTGCCAAGCATCTGCGGCGGCAGGTTCTCCACCACGTACCACCCGTGGTCCTCGAGGGCGTTCGCGGCCGTACTCCGGCCCGCACCGGACATGCCGGTGACCACCAGCAGCTCGGACTCAACCGGTTTGATCGGCGTAAGGTCGCCCTCCCGGATCCGGCCTGCGCCGGGGACGGTCGATTCCGCCCCGGCGTACTCTGGATCGGTCATCGTGCTGGCTCGGTCATTATGCTCGCTCTGTCATGGTTGGCTGGCTGATTCTGGGGCTCACCGTGGCGGGATTCCCTGCGTCCTTCGGCGCCGTGTGGCGCCTCCCCTAGAATAGCTAAGATTGCAGAATCTCGCCGGTGGTCATATTGATGGCCGGTTCGGCTTCCGGAGCCCCATCCGCGGGGTGCAGGGTGGCAAAAACAGCCGCAGCAAGAACCGGACCGATGCCTTTGACCCGGGCCAGTTCCTCCTGGGGTGCGGCCTTGACCGACTTTACCGAACCGAAGGAATCCAGCAGCGCCTTGCGTTTGGCCTGTCCCATTCCGGGCACGGCATCAAGGGCGGAGGCGATCATCGACTTCCCACGTTTTTGCCGGTGGAAGGTAATCGCGAACCGGTGCGCCTCATCGCGGATCCGCTGCAGTAGATAGAGCCCCTGCGAGGTCCGTGGAAGGATCACCGGAAAATCGTTCTCCGGCAGCCAGACCTCTTCCAGCCGCTTGGCCAGCCCCACCACATAGACGTCGGAGATGCCCAAATCGGACAGCGCCCGGGTGGCCGCAGCAACCTGCGGCGCACCGCCGTCGACCACCACCAAATTGGGCGGGTACGCAAAGCGCGGCCGGGTGGTCCCACCGGCATCGGTGATCTCCCCGGACACCGCCGCTTCGACAGCGCCGGTTCCGGCCCGGACGTTCTGTTCCTCGAGGTGCCGCCGGAAGCGGCGGAAGATGACGTCGTACATTGAGGCGGTGTCATCCACGGCGGCATCGCCGGTGATGGCGAATTTACGGTAGTCACTCTTCTTGGCGATGCCATCCTCCACCACCACCATGGACGCCACCACGTTGGTGCCCTGGACATGGGAGATGTCGAAACATTCAATGCGCAGCAGCGGCACCGGCAAATGCAGGGCCTCCTGAAGCTCCTGCAGCGCCAGCGACCGGGTGGTGAGATCCCCGGCCCGGCGGGACTTATGCAGCTTCATCGCCTGTTCGGCGTTCTGCCGAACCGTTTCCAGCAGGGCCGCCTTATCCCCGCGCTGCGGCACCCGGATCTGCACCCGCCCGTTCCGCAGCCCGCTCAGCCATTCGGCCAGCTCCGCGTCATTGGAGGGCAGCTCCGGCACCAGGATCCGGGGCGGGATCCCGTCGTTTGCCTGACTGTCAGCACCGTAGACCTGCTGCAGCAGGTGTTCCACCAGCTCGGCCGGCGAGGTGTCCTCCACTTTCTCCACCACCCAGCCTCGTTGCCCCCGGATCCGGCCGCCGCGGACGTGGAACACCTGCACCGCCGCTTCCAGTTCATCCTGATGCACCGCGAAAATATCCGCGTTCGTGTCTTCGGAAAGCACCACGGTGTTGCGTTCGAAAACCTTGCGCAGAGCCACCACGTCGTCGCGCAGCCGGGCGGCCTGTTCGTAATCGAGTTCCGCCACCGCGCCGGCCATCTGCCGTTCCAGCTTGGCAATAAAACGCGTCGCCTCCCCGCCCATGAAGGCGCAGAACTCCTCCGCCAGCTCACGGTGCTCTTGCGGCGTTACGCGACCCACGCAGGGCGCGGAG
This sequence comes from Paenarthrobacter sp. Z7-10, assembly GCF_026932795.1. Classification (GTDB taxonomy): domain Bacteria; phylum Actinomycetota; class Actinomycetes; order Actinomycetales; family Micrococcaceae; genus Arthrobacter_M. Next base: position 64,719 of record NZ_JADPVH010000012.1, read on the forward strand.
CATTTGTCGATGTAGCCCAGCAGGCAGGGCCGACCGCTCTGCTGGGCCCGTTTGAGGACGCCGGCGCTGCAAGTGCGTACCGGAAAGACACGGAGCAGGGTGTCCACGGTGTCCCGGATAGCCCCCGCGGTGTACGGACCGAAGTACCGGGTGCCCTTGCGCCGTTCGCCGCGCATCACCTGCACCCTGGGAAACTTGTCCGCCATGGTCACGGCCAAGTACGGATAGGATTTGTCATCCCGGAACGCAAGGTTGAATCGCGGGGTGAATTCCTTGATCCAAGTGTACTCCAGCTGCAGCGCCTCAAGTTCGCTGCCCACTATCGTCCACTGCACGCTTGAGGCGGTGTGCACCATGGCGTACGTCTTGGGCAGCAGCGAGACAGGATTGGCAAAGTAGGAGTTCAGCCGCGACCGGAGATTCTTCGCCTTTCCAACGTAGATAACCCTGCCCTGCTCGTCACGGAAGCGGTAGACGCCCGGATCGGTTGGAATTTCGCCGGTCTTGGGCCGGTAGGTCACTGGATCTGCCACAGTTCCATTCTAAGCTGGCGGTTCCTGCCGCTGATCCGGCCGGCTGGTTTGTGCCGGCTGGGTTCGGCCGGCCGGTATCAGGTTGTTGGGCTCAGGTTGTAGCCCGGGGCCCGGTGCTGACCCGAAAGTGCGGCGATGGCGTCCATAATGGCGTCGGTGGCAGCCCGCCGGGCCGGCAGCGAATGGCCGGTCCCGGTCCTGTCAAAGCACAACGGCACCCCTATGCGCATACTGAAGTGCTGCGGCCGGACCCGCCTATGCCCGGCCGGTTGGAGCCTTTCGGTGCCGATCAAGCCCACCGGAAGAACCGGCGCACCGGTGGTCAGCGCCAGCCAGCCCACTCCGGTGCGGCCACGGTACAGCATACCGTCGCGGGATCGGGTTCCCTCCGGATAGATGCCCACAGCCCTGTCCGTGCCGAGGATGTCCAACAGCGTCCTCAACGCCTGGACGCTGGCGGCCTGCTCGCCGCGTTCCACGGGTATGGAACCGACGGACTCGAAGAAGGACTTCTTCAGCGCGCCCCTGAAACCCTTCCCGGTGAAGTATTCGGCCTTCGCGAAAAACGCCACCGGCCGCGGCATCAGCGCCGCCATGATCACGCTGTCCAAAAAGGAAAGGTGATTGGAAGCAACTATAAACGGCCCCTCCGCGGGTACCTGCTCCAGGCCCTCCACGGTGGGCCGGCAGAGGCTGGCTATAGCGGCGCGGGTCAGCGTCCGGGTGACCTCAATAAGCGCCATGCGATGCATTCTGCACTTCGAGCCGGCGGTCCAGTTCTCCAAGCAGTTCGCGGGCATCGCCGACGACGACGGCAGCGCCGGCCGCTGCGAGCTCACCTGCGGGGGCGAAGCCCCACTGGACGCCGATGCAGTCCAGTCCGTTGGCGGTGGCGCCGTCCACATCCTGGGCCCTGTCCCCCACCATAACAGCTGCTATTCGGGCGTGGCCTCCGGAGAGCGCGTCGAGCGCCGCGGCGATTATCCCGGCCTTGCCGCTGCGGTAACCGGCTTGTCCGGGCAGCAGCGTTTCATCGGAGGCCGAGCCCGCGATCACCTCGAAATATCCAGCCAAACCATGCGCCTGCAGCACTGTTGCCGCCAGGCCCTCAGGCTTTTGGGTGGCAGCACCCAACCGCACGCCATCCGCCCGCAGGGTTTCGAGCGCATCCCGGATCCCCGGATACACCCTGCCCATGCCGATCCCGCGGTCCGCGTACCAGTGGCGGTAATGACGGATCAGTTCGGGAATCTGATCATTAGTGGCATCAGTGAGAGCCAGCAGTGAGTCGGAAAGTTTCGGCCCCACCATGGACGCCAGCACCTCGGGCGCGGGAACCTGGAGATTCATGGCCGACAGCGCATGCGCAATCCCGGTCGTAATGCCACCGGCCGGGTCCACCAGCGTGCCATCGAGGTCAAAAAGCACGGCCGGAGCAGAATTAGTCACGGCCCATTTTCTCATGTCCCGGACGGCCAGAAAAACAGATATGCCGCCGCGGGCATCCTTTTAGCCGGCGGCCAATACCTCACGCAGGAAAGCCGCCGTGTAGCTGTCCTGCGACTTGGCGACCTTCTCCGGCGTGCCGGCCACCATGACGCGGCCCCCGCCTGAGCCGCCATCGGGTCCCAGATCCACCAGCCAATCCGCGCTCTTGATCACATCCAGATTGTGCTCGATGACGATCACGGTATTTCCCTTGTCCACCAAACCCTGCAGCACCAGCAGCAGCTTGCGGATGTCCTCGAAGTGCAGGCCCGTGGTGGGTTCATCGAGCACGTAGACGCTGCGCCCGTTGGATCGCTTCTGCAGCTCGGCGGCCAGCTTGACGCGCTGCGCTTCGCCGCCGGAGAGGGTGGTGGAGGCCTGCCCCAGCCGGACGTACCCCAGCCCCACGTCCACCAGCGTCTGCAGGTGACGGGCGATTGGGCTGAACGCGGCGAAGAACTCCGCGCCTTCGTCAATCGGCATGTTCAGCACGTCCGCGATGGTCTTGCCCTTGTAGTGAACTTCGAGGGTTTCCCGGTTGTAGCGCGCACCATGGCACACCTCGCACGGAACGTAGACATCGGGCAGGAAGTTCATCTCAATTTTCAGCGTGCCATCCCCGGAGCAGGCCTCACAGCGGCCACCCTTAACGTTGAACGAGAACCTGCCGGGCTGGTACCCCCGGACCTTCGCCTCGGTGGTTTCGGCGAACAGTCGGCGGATATGGTCGAAGACGCCGGTATAGGTGGCCGGATTGGAGCGCGGAGTGCGGCCAATCGGACTCTGGTCCACGTGCACCACCTTGTCCAGGTGCTCCAGCCCATCCACCCGCAGGTGGCGTCCGGCCACCTGCCGGGCGCCATTGAGCTTATTGGCCAGGACCTTGTACAGGATCTCGTTCACTAAGGTCGACTTGCCGGAACCACTCACGCCCGTGACGGCGGTGAACAGGCCCAGCGGGAAGGCTGCGTCGACGTTGCGGAGGTTGTTTTCCCTGGCACCAACCACCTTGAGTTCGCGTTTCTTGTCGTACTTACGCCGCTTTGCCGGGATACCGATCTTCCGCCGGCCGGCCAGATAGTCCCCGGTCAGCGACCTGGTGTTGGTGAGCAGGTCCGCGTAGGAGCCGGAATGCACCACCTCACCGCCGTGCTCTCCCGCCCCGGGGCCAATGTCAACAATCCAGTCCGCTTCCTGGATGGTGTCCTCGTCATGCTCCACCACAATCAGAGTATTGCCCATGTCCCGCAGCCGGGTCAGCGTTTCGATCAGGCGCCGGTTGTCGCGCTGATGCAGCCCGATGGACGGCTCATCCAGGACGTAGAGCACGCCCACCAAACCTGAGCCAATCTGGGTCGCCAGCCGAATCCGCTGTGCTTCGCCACCGGACAGAGTGGCGGAGGCGCGTTCCAGGTTCAGGTAATCCAGTCCCACGTCGAGCAGGAAGGTCAACCGGGCCTGGATTTCCTTAAGCACCTGGCTGGCGATCTGCGCCTCCCTGCCCGTAAGCACCAGGCCGGCAAGGAAGTCGGCACAGTCGCGCATCGGGAGCGCAGCAACGTCGGCGATGGACTTGCCGTTGATCAGCACCGACAGCGAGGCCGGGTTCAGCCGCGCTCCGCCGCAGGTGGGGCAGGGAATCTGCCGCATGTATTCTTCGTACCTGTCGCGCGCGGAATCGGATTCCGTCTCCAGGTGCTTGCGCTGGATATATTGCACCACGCCCTCGAAGCCGGTGCTGTATTTGCGTTCCCGGCCAAACCGGTTGCGGTACTGCACCACCACGTTGTGGTCCTTGCCGTGCAGCACGGCCTGGCGGGCGGCCGCGGAGAGCTTCCCCCACGGCACCGTCATGGAAAAACCGAGATCCTTGGACAGGCCCTCCAGCAACCGGTTCCAATACTCCGTCGTTGCCGTACCCAGCGACCACGGCGCAATGGCGCCCTCGGCCAAGGTCAGTTGTGGATTGGGCACCAGCAGCTCCTCATCCACCTCCAGCTTGGTACCGATGCCGGTGCACGCGGGGCAGGCCCCGAACGGGTTGTTGAAGGAAAAAGAGCGCGGCTCGATCTCATCAATGGCCAGCGGATGCTCGTTCGGGCAGGCCAGGTTTTCCGAGAAGGCGCGGATCCGCTTCGGATCCTCCGGCTCCAGATCCACCAGCTCCGCCAGCACCCGGCCCTCCGCGAGCCCCAGCGCAGTTTCCACCGAATCGGTCAGCCGCTGCTGGATCCCGCCCTTGACCACCAGCCGGTCAACCACGACCTCAATGGTGTGCTTGTACTGTTTGCCAAGCTTGGGCGGATCGGAAAGCTGGATCAGCTCACCGTCGACCTTGGCGCGGGAATAGCCCTTCGCCGTCAGCTCCTTGAACAGCTCCACAAACTCGCCCTTGCGTGATCTGACCACCGGTGCCAGCAGCTGGAACCGGGTTCCTTCCGCCATCTCCAGCAGTTGGTCCACGATCTGCTGCGGGGTCTGCCGTGCGACGGGTTCGCCACAGATCGGGCAGAAGAGCCGGCCTACGCGCGCCCACAGCAGACGCATGTAGTCGTAAATTTCGGTGATCGTGCCCACCGTGGACCGCGGGTTTTTGTTCGTGGACTTCTGATCAATCGAGACTGCCGGGGACAAGCCCTCGATGAAGTCCACATCGGGCTTGTCCACCTGCCCCAGGAACTGCCGGGCATAGGCAGACAGCGATTCCACATAACGGCGCTGCCCCTCGGCGAAAATGGTGTCGAAAGCCAGCGAGGATTTACCGGATCCGGACAGGCCTGTGAAGACGATCATGGCATCGCGGGGCAGGACCAAATCCACATTGCGCAGATTGTGTTCCCGGGCCCCCTTTACCACCAGTCGTGATTGGTCAGCCTTCCCGGAGGCTGCCAGAGGCATCGTTTGCATCGCCAGGGAGGATTCAGCTGCTGTAGGCACGCTGTCCATAATAATCGAAACTTTCTTCGAACTTCGAGTTCCGGCCCGCTTTTCGCCGTCGGCGCATTGTCTGAACCTGCCCGGTCCTCAACTTCCGGCCGAGCGTTCGACGGCGGCGCGCACCAGATCCAGCGCCGTCGCCATTTCCATCCCATTGCGCCGGACGACGGCGGCATACTCGGCTGCCGCCGTCGCCGTTTCCGCCAGCAACTGGTCCCCGGTGGCGGTCATCACAGTTCCCGCCCGGCCCCCAGTGCTGACCGCTCCGGCCTGTTCCAGCTCACGATAAGTACGGGCCACCGTGTTGGTTGCCAGCGACAGGTGGGCGGCGAGCGCACGGACGGACGGAAACTTGGTGCCGGCCGGAAGCTTGCCGGCGGCTGCGAGGTCCAGGATCCGCACCCGAAGCTGCTCATACGGCGGTACCGAGGAGGCAGGATTCGGCCGCCAACCGGCCAGCAGCACGTGTGGGGCCGCCATCATGCCGACGCCGTTTCCTCGATCAGCGGGTCTCCGAATTGGGACATGTACAGGTCATGGTAGAAACCGCCCGCTTCGAGCAGTTCCTCGTGACGGCCCTGCTCCAGGATCCGGCCGTGATCCATCACCAGGATCAGGTCCGCATCCCGAATGGTGGAGAGCCGGTGCGCAATCACGAAGCTGGTGCGGGACTTCCGCAGACGGTTCATCGCCTGCCGGATGAGCACCTCGGTGCGCGTGTCCACTGAGCTGGTGGCCTCGTCCAGGATAAGGATGCCGGGATTGGCCAGCCAGGCGCGGGCAATCGTCATCAGCTGACGCTGCCCCTGGCTCAGGCTGCCGCCGTCGTCGCTGAGCACCGTGTCATAACCCTCCGGCAAGGAACGGACAAAGTGATCGACGTGGGTCGCCTCGGCAGCCTGCACTATTTCCTCGTCGGTCGCGTCCAGGCGGCCATAGGCCAAGTTCTCACGGATGGTTCCACCAAACAGCCACGCGTCCTGGAGCACCATGCCAAAGCGTCTTCGCAGATCGTCCCTGGTCATCTCCGCCGTGTTGACGCCGTCGATGCTGATCCGGCCGGCTCCAATTTCGTAAAAGCGCATCAGCAGATTCACCAGCGTGGTCTTGCCGGCGCCGGTCGGGCCGACTATCGCCACCGTCTGCCCTGCCTCGGCCACCAACGACAAATCCTCGATCAGCGGCTCATCCGGGTTGTAGCGGAAACTCACCCGATCGAAGACCACCCGGCCCACCGTGGCGCCCAAGTTGGCGGCAGGATGGGCGTCGGGGGCCTGCTCGGGTGCATCGAGCAGGTCGAAGACCCGCTCGGCCGAGGCTACGCCGGACTGCAGCAGATTGATCATGCCACCGATCTGCGCCATGGGCTGGCTGAACTGGCGGGAATACTGGATGAAGGCCTGCACGCTGCCGATCGAGAGGTTCCCGGACGCGATCTGCAGGCCGCCAATGACCGCTACAGCGACGTAGTTCAGATTGGAAATAAAGTTCATGGACGGCATGATCACTCCGGAGATGAACTGTGCCTTGGAACTGGAGCGGTAGAGGCTTTCATTGGATACCGCGAACTTATCGATGGCCGCCTGCGGCGCTCCGAACGCCTTGACAATCTCATGGCCGGTGAACATTTCCTCGATGTGTCCATTGAGTTCCCCGGTGGTTTTCCACTGCGCCATGAACTGGACCCGGGAACGCTTGGCGATCAGGACCGTGACGACTGCCGTGAGCGGAATGGTGCACAGCGCGATCAGGGCCAGCATCGGCGAGATGGAGAACATCATCGCGATCACGCCTATCACCGTCAGCGCTGACACCAGCAGCTGAGTCAGCGTCTGGTTCAGTGTCTGGGAGAAGTTATCGATGTCGTTGGTGACCTTGCTGAGCACATCGCCGCGGGACTGCTCCTGGAAATGAGACATCGGGAGCCGATCCAGCTTGGCTTCAATGGATTCGCGAAGCTTGTACATGGCGCGCTGCACAATGCCCGTGGTGATGTAGCCCTGGCTCCAGTTGAAGAAAAAGGCGACGATGTACAGCACCAGCACGCTTGTCAGGGTCCAGCCAAGCGCCGAAAGATCCAGGCCCTGGCCGGGGGTGACGTCCATCCCGCCCAGCATGTCGGCCACCTGGCCCTGGCCCTGTCGCCGGAGCCCTTCGATGGCCTGGGCCTTGCTCACGCCCGCCGGGAACATTCTGCCCACCACACCCTGGAAGATCAGGTCGGTGGCGTGGCCCAGGATTTTCGGGGCCAGCACGCCCAAGCCCACGGACACCGCGGCCAGGACGATGACCCAGGTCATCCGGACCCTGTCCGGCGCCATCAGTGCCAGAATTCGCCTTAAACTTGGCCCGAAGGCCTTGGCCTTCTGCGGCGGCCCGCCGCGTCCCATCATGCTCATGCCGCCTGCTCCGCATCCGAGGCAGTCAGCTGGGAGGTCACGATCTCCTGATACGTGCCGCAGTTGGCCATCAGTTCCTGGTGGGTCCCTTGGCCCACCAACCTGCCCTCGTCCAGGACCAGGATGGAGTCGGCATACATAATGGTGTTCACGCGCTGCGCAACCACCAGCACGGTGGCCTCCGTGGTGACGGGTTTCAGTGCCGCCCGCAGTTTCGCATCGGTGGCAAAGTCCAGCGCGGAGAAACTGTCATCGAAAAGGTAGATTGCCGGGTTGCTGATCACCGCCCGGGCAATGCACAACCGCTGCCGCTGGCCGCCGGAGACGTTGGACCCGCCCTGGCCGATGGGGGCGTCCAAACCACCGGGCATGCTCCGGACAAAATCGGTGGCCTGCGCGATATCCAGCGCCCGCCACAACTCCTCGTCCGTCGCATCCGCCTTGCCGAACCGGACATTGCTGGCCACCGTCCCGGAAAACAAGTAGGCCTTTTGCGGCACCAGCCCGATCGCGGACCGCAGCGAATTCAGCGACAGGGCGTGGCTGTCGTGGCCATCCACCAGAATCGAACCCGAGGACCGGTCCAGCAGCCGGGGAATAAGGTTCAGCAGGGTCGACTTTCCGCTGCCGGTGGAACCGATGATCGCCGTCGTCGTGCCGGGGCTGGCAGTGAAACTAAGGCCGGACAGCACGGGCGCCTCAGCACCCGGGTACGTGAACTCCACCTCCCGAAACTCCAGCCGGCCACCCAGCCGCGGCACGTCGCGCGCCTTCGCTCCATCGGCCACGGAGGGGCTGGTATCCAGCACCGCCTGGATGCGCTCGGCGCTGACGGCAGCCCGCGGAATCATCATGAACATGAACATGGCCATCATGACGGACATCAAAATCTGCATGATGTAGCTGAGGAAGGCCGTTAGCGCGCCAATCTGCATGCCGCCGCTGTCAATCCGCTGGCCGCCAAACCAGAGAACGCCGACGGAGGCTATGTTCACGACCACGAAAATGGTCGGGAACATCAGGGACAACAGCCGGCCCGCGCGCAGCTGGGTGTTGGTCAGCTCGCCGTTGGCCGCAGCAAAGCGTTCCGCCTCGTAGTCCCGGCGCACGAAAGCCCTGATGACGGAGATGCCCATGATTTGTTCGCGGAGCACACCGTTAATCCGGTCCAGTTGTTTCTGGCCCAACCGGAACAGCGGGACAAGCCGGCGCACGATCAGCGCGATCGCCACCACCAGCAGCGGCAAAATGACCAGCAGCAGGGACGACAGCGGAACATCCTGCTGCAGCGCCAGAACGATGCCGCCCACGCACATGATCGGCGCCGTCACCATCATGGTGAACCCCATCAGCGTCAGCATCTGAACCTGCTGGACGTCATTGGTGGTGCGGGTAATTAACGATGGCGCGCCAAAGACCCCGACTTCCTGGGCCGAGAAGGACTCCACCTTGGTGAAGAGATCGGTCCTGACCTGCCGGCCAACCGTCATGGCCATTTTGGCGCTGAGGTAGGTTGCCCCGATGGCGCACAGAACCTGGCCGGCGGTGATGCCGAGCATCCAGGCACCGAGCGAGAAAATCACTCCGGTATTACCGTTCACCACCCCGTCGTCAATGATGTCCGCGTTGAGCGTGGGCAGGTAGAGCGTGCCGATGGTCGACGCGAGCTGCAGGGCAATGATCAGCGCGACGGGAAGTTTGTACGGCGCCAGCTTCCGCACGATCAAACGAAATAACACATGTCCTCCAGGAGCGACACAAATTTTCAATGGGATCGGCGGAATCGGCTCGACAGTGTAAAGCTACCCGCGGTCCGGTCGGATTGTCAGCAGCGTTTCCCTCTGGGCGGAACCCTCGCGGCCCTCTGGCGATGCTGGAACTGCTCAGTCGCGCCTCGGCCGCGGTTCCGGCCTCCTTCCCGGAGCCCTTGCGCCGGAGCGGATACACTGGCCGGATGGAAACCAATGTGTGGACCCTGCCGGATGTCACTATCCGCTCCATCTCCGTGGGTGCCATGGACAACAACGTTTATCTGCTGACTGCCCGGAAAACCGGTGCGCAGGTCCTCATTGATGCTGCCGACGATGCCGGCGCTATCCTGAATCTGCTCGCTGAGGGTACCGGCGACGTCGACGCCCCGGCGGTGGCCCGGCCGGCAATGGTGATCACCACGCATTCGCACTGGGATCACGTCCGTGCGCTGGCCGCCGTCGTCGAACAAACCGGCGCAAAAACTGCGGCCGGACGAGCCGACGCGGCCGACATCGAGGTGCCCACCGATGTGCTGCTCGACGACGGCGACGTGGGCAACTTTGAGGGGTTCGATCTGGAGGCCATCGGGCTTCGCGGCCACACCGCCGGCTCGACGGCCCTGCTGTATCGCGATGCCCACGGACCGGCCCACCTCTTTACCGGAGATTCGCTGTTCCCGGGCGGTCTCGGAAACACCCAGCAGGACCCGGAGCGTTTCAAGCAACTGTTCGACGACGTGACGCAACGGATCTTCGGGACGTTGCCGGACGAGACTCTGGTCCATCCCGGCCACGGTGCCGGCACCACGCTGGGGGCCGAGCGGCCGAAGCTTCAGGAGTGGAACGCCCGCGGCTGGTAGCCGTGTGACTGTGCACCACATTGAAGGGAATTTGGCCGTCAGGACCGGCGTGTCCCGGGAAGGCGCGCACTCCGGGCGCCCAATGTGGTGCAGGACGCTAAGTCCAGGACGCTAAGTCCAGGACAGTAAGTGACCGGCCGGTAAGTAACCGGCCGGATTGCCGCCTAGGAGCCCGCTGATTAAGGCGGATCTATTATGCCCGGGTTTTTCCGGTGGGCCATTTTTCGCGCCGGAGCCGGACGCCGGATTGGGCTCTTCTGGGCTGAAGTCCTGATCCGGAGCCGGTCTTGGGCGCTCCATGGGGCTTCTC
>NZ_JADPVH010000120.1 GCF_026932795.1 Paenarthrobacter sp. Z7-10
GGGTATCGGGTTTGGGTGCTGGTGAGTTGTTCGCAGAGTTCGGCGATCGCCGTTGTGGCGCGGGTGGTTGGTAGCGGGTCCAGCCGGATGGTCAGGTAGCCGGGGGTGGTGGTGTCGATGTCCCCGCTGTTGGTGAGCGCCTGTCGGGTGAGGGTGTGGGCTTCCTGTGTTGCACGGGCGTAACCGGTGTTCGTGCGGATCTCCCTCGCGAGGGTGGTGGCGGTGTTGAAGGCTGCCATCCGGATCGCGTGGGTGATCAGCTTGACGTCGGTGTCCAGGATCTGCTGGCCTGGGGCGAGTTCGCCTAACGGGACTCTGGCGGGGATTTCCTTGTGCACGGTTTCTGCCCTGTCGAGGGCGGCCCCGGCGTCCGAGAGCGGGGCGTTGACCGCGTTCGCCATGGCGTTGGTGATGAGGACTTCCCCGGTTCCCGGGTCCGGGGTTCTCAGGTTCAGCATCGCGGCGTCCGTGTCGGCCAGTACCTGCGCGTAGTGGGTCCGGGCGGTGAGGACTTTTTGGTAGGCCTTCTTTTTCGCGGGGTTGGGTACCGAGCGGCCGGGGTCGTCATCGGTGCTGGTGTAGGCGTCGTGGGAATCGAGGTCGAAATGGATGCGGGCGTAGCGGAAGTAGTTTTCCTGCCGCCAGCGGGACCCGATCCGGTGGATCACCTCCCCGGCGGGTAGTTCGGTGTCCGTGGTGAGGATGTGGATCTGTCGGGTGCCCCCGCCGGTGGCGGGCACGGTACGGCTGATCTGACGCATCCGGAAGGCTTCCCCGGTGCCGGCCAGGGCCAGGTCAACGAGTGTGTCCGCGGCTGCCCAGGTTCTGGTTTCACCGTGCCCGTCAACATGGGTGACGGGCGTGAACAGGTCCTCGGTGATGTTTTCGGTGCCGCCTTTGCGCCAGGTGAGCACGTCAAACCCGTTCTCCGCCATGTGTTTGAACAGGGCTGGGGACCAGCCTCCGCGGTCGAAACCGACCAACACGCGGCGGTTATCGCCGATGATGGTGCGCAGGGTCGGCAGGAGCTGGCGCAGTTCCCCGGTCAGGGCGGCACCGGGTTCGGCCATCACCACCATCACCGGGGACCCGTTAGCGTCGGCGACCCAGGTTTCCTCGGTGGCCGGGGTGGGGAACTTCAGCCTCGTGGAGTGGACCTTCCCGATTTTCCTGCTGCCCTGGTAGGCGCGGACGTGCCCGTCAACGTAGAGAACGGCGGCGAGGCCCGAGCCGGGTTCACCGGTGTTGTTCAGGTGGTGGGTAGCCAGGGCGGTGATCAGTTCCCCGGCTTTGCCGGTTGCGGCCAGGTGCGTGATTTTACGGCGGATGGTTTTTACCTCCGGGGCCCGGTCCAGACCCAGCACCCGCCCCAGGGCTGCGGGATCGAACCGGGTCGCCCCCTCAGCCCGGGGCTCGCCGGCCAAAGCCCGCAGCACGGCATCGAGGAGAATGGTTTCCAGCCCGTAAAACCCGTCCGGCAGGGATCCAAAGACTGCCGTTGAACAGGCCAGCAGCCCGGTCTTTTCCAGGGCCGGCAACGCCAGAAACAGGCCGGCGAAGGGAACCCGGGCCGCCGGGGCAAAGACGGGGGCCGCGGATTCGAGCAACCCGGACCGGGCCGCTGCCCGCTCCCCGGTCCGGGCCACCGGTTCCGGCAACACCGGCAACACCGGCTCAGTAGCGGCCGCGGAGGTG
>NZ_JADPVH010000121.1 GCF_026932795.1 Paenarthrobacter sp. Z7-10
GAATAACCTGGCTCTGGTGGGTGTGGCTGGGAGAATTGGGGTATGGATAGTGGCGCCCAGGACGGTCTTTTTGATGAATCAGCGGTTGCGCGTGTGGAGGCTGTTGATGATGGCCGTGTGGATGTCAAGGGTGGGGTGAATAAGCGTTTCAAAGCTTTTGATCCTGACGCGGTGATGCTGGTCCCGCCGTCCTTGGAGGAGTGGCTGCCGCAGGGACATTTGGCCCGGTTCATTGCCGAACTTGTTGATCATGAGTTGGACTTGGACCGGTTCTACAAGTCTTATGCGAAGGCCAAGGGCCAGCCACCGTATGATCCTCGCCTGATGCTGCGGATCGTGCTGTACGGGTACTGCGTCGGAGTCCGCTCCTCGCGGGAGATTGAACGGGCCTGCACGGATGTGGTCGCGTTCCGGTGGCTGGCCGCGCAGCAGGGACCGGACTTCCGCTCCATCGGCCGTTTCCGTGAGCGGCATCTGGCCGCGTTGGCGAATGTGTTCCTTCAGGCCCTGCAACTGTGTCAGGCCGCGGGCATGGTGTCCTTGGGCCGGGTCGCCCTGGACGGGACGAAGGTGCGGGCGAACGCGTCCCGGCACAAGGCCATGTCCTATGCCCGGCTGACGTCCAAGCAAAAGGTTTTGGCGGAGGAGATCAGCGCCCTGATGGAAGAGGCGAAGACCGTTGACGCGGACGAGGATGCCCGCTTCGGCCCGGGCAAACGCGGAGATGAACTCCCCGCGGAGTTGGCGAACCGGGAAGCACGGGCTGCGGCAATGGCGGTTGCCCGTGCCTCGATGGAGGAGGAAGCCGCCTCCCGGGCCCGCCAGCTTGCCCAGGAGAGGGCCCGGAACCGGGGCGGTGATGATGATGACATCACCGGTGCCGGCGACAGGGCCGCGGAGGCAGCTGAACCCAAGCCCACGGCGCAGCGGAACTTCACGGACCCGGACGCACGGATCATGAAAACCGCTGACGGGTCCTACCATTACTGCTACAACGGCCAAGCCGTCGTTGACGCCGAGCACCAGGTCATCATCGCCACCACCTTGAACAATGTTCCCGTCGATGTGCAGCAGCTGGCGCCCATGATCGAACACACCGCGGCCACCATCGGGGTGATGCCCCGGCAGTGGAGTGCCGATGCCGGGTATTGCTCAGCGGGCAACCTTGAACACGTCAAGGATGTGGAAGGAGAGCATCAGACGGAGTTCTTCATCTCCACCCGGCGTATGAAACACGCCACCCCGATCCCTGAATCACCCCGGGGCAGGATCCCGGCCAACGCGACCCTGGGTGAACGTATGGCCAGGAAACTGAAAACCAAGAAAGGCAAGGCCGTTTACGCCCGGCGCAAGGCCATCGTGGAACCGGTCTTCGGGCAAATCCATACCCGTCAGGGCAAACATGTTCTGTTGCGCGGGCTGAAGAACGCAGCCCGCGAATGGGAACTGCTCGCCGGTTGCCACAACCTGCTCAAACTCCACAGTTACCGCACCAATACGGCCACCTAACGAGGAACAGCACGTCGGAGGGCACCACCTATAGCCCCTCACCAGACGCCGGAGACCATCCAAGGAAGGCGAAAGCACCGACCGACACGGTCGCGCCCCACGAA
>NZ_JADPVH010000122.1 GCF_026932795.1 Paenarthrobacter sp. Z7-10
CGATGCTTACCACCACCGCGTTTTCCGGCGGTGACATATACAGGCCCACCACGTCCCGGAGCTTGGCTTCCAGGGCCGGGTCGGTGGAGAACTTGAACGTCTCAATCCGGTGCGGCTGGATCTTCCAACGGCGCCAGATCCGTGCGACAGAGGAAAAGGAAATTCCGTGGCGTCCTGCCATGATGCGGGCGGACCAGTGCGAGATCCCCAGCTCCTGGGGCGGGTTGCCGTCATTGGTCAGGGTATCGGCGATCACCGCAAGTTCGTCGATTTCCCGCTCCCGGCCCGGACGCTGGACATCGGAGAGGGCCTCAATCCCGCCCTCGGCATAGCGGTTGCGCCACTTCAAAACCGTGGGCGCGGAAAACCCGGTGATCTTCTCGATCTGGAAGTTCGGCATCCCCTCAGCGGCCAGCAGGACCGTGCGGGCACGCAGTGCCACCGTCGCGCTGGCCGCTTTCCCACGAGTCAGCGGTTCCAAGGCCTCACGGTCCCCGCCGCGCAGTTCCAACGCCTTTGCCAAATAAACCATGACTCCAGTCTGCCAACAAAGCAGACCCAAAAGAATCAACAACACGCTACACTAGTTGGCGGCACCGACGCACCGGTCCCAATCGTCCAGACACCATCGGGACAATTAGGACGGAAAAGTTCGGCTGCTTCTGGGGTGTCAGAGGTAGCGGTGGTGTTCCGCGAGGTCCTCACGTTCTCATGAGACCTGGTGCTCGCCAGCTCGCACCGGTTGTCGGGCGTCCGCTGCGCGGCCGGCTGTTGGGGCCGGGTCGGGCTCCGCAGGCTCCGCCCGGCCCAACCCCTGTTTTCTAAGTCTTCGACGTTTTTTGGTTGCTGTCCTTCGGATTCTACGTGGCCGCTCCACCCTGTCCAGCCCCTCCTTCGTCGGGGCCTGCGGGCCGGTGAAACGTGCTACGGCGCTCCTGCGTCGCTTATTTCCTCCCCACGTTTCCCCGCCCCTTGCCCTGACGGGTGGACAGCCCTCCGTCGGCCACAGCTCCACGCTGTTTCGCCAGCAACCAAAAAACAACGGGGGGGAAAGAGACAGGGCAGCTGGCCCGGTTACACCGCCCACTCACCCCCGTCCTTCGCACAAGGAAAGAGAACAACCATGAATGCATTGCGCACCGCGACTGTGACTACCGCCGACACGAAGGAGGTCATCGAGGCCCTGCCCGTCCTGGGCAACTGGTACAACGGCGACGGGTACGACTGGATGGGCCGCGTCGAGGCCCGCGGCTGGCATGTCATCTCCGGCTGGGGCTGTGACGGCTGGGACCTGGGCAGCTGGCCCTACATCATGATTGCCGGAATCCGGACCCGTGACGCGGCGGGGGAGCTGTGGGGCATGGCCAGCTACTGCGAGGGCGACGTCACCACCGCGTGGCACCGCACCCGGCAGGCCCACTGGGAAGAGATCAGCCGACATGCCCACTTCCACTGGCAAAGCGGACAGTCAGAGGGCCCGGCGACGCTCCCGGCAACAGCGGAAAAGATGCCCCCTGAATGGAAACGCCCCTACGGCGAACCCATCAGGTAGAGCACAGGCCGCCGGGGGCGACCCCG
>NZ_JADPVH010000123.1 GCF_026932795.1 Paenarthrobacter sp. Z7-10
ACGTTTCTTTGGATTGAAGGCTATTACAACACACGTCGCCGCCATTCAACGCTCGGCTATTTGACGCCAGCCGAAATTGAGTTAGGCTATAAATCTATTCACGAACTCGCGGCATAATCCCGAGTCCACAAAAACGGGAACACTCCAGAGTCCTGGTGGGAGGAATCGGGAGCGGGAGTCCATGGCGACCAGTTCTCCGGTTCCCGGGGTGGTGTAGAGCCGGCGCAGCCATAGCTGCAGTGCCGGATCATCGTCATCACTGCCGCCGCCGGCACTGCCAGTGCTGCTGCTGCCGACGCTGCCGTTGCCGACGCTGCCGTTGCCGGCACTGCCGGGGGTGGTGCTGGTGCTGGGGGTGGTGTGGAGGAGGTCGCGGGCGTGTTGGGCGGGGATGATGCCGTAGCCGGGTAGGTGTGCGGGTTCGCTTTCGCCTTGGAGGAGGGTTCGGTCGGTGATGATGAGTTGGATTTCGATGCTGGTGTAGCCGGTTGTGGTGCCGGTGACGCGTTCGATGAGGGTGTCGGCCATGATTTGTCCGCGTCCGCGTGGGTCTCCGGTGGCGTGGAGGGTGTCGGCTTCGCGGCTGAGGGCGGTGTACACGGCGACGCCGGCGGCGACGGGCAGCAGCGCGGTGAGGTAGGTCATGGTGTCGGGGGCGGGGCGGCAGCTGACGTGTCGGTCGGTGGTGGCTTTGCGGGCGCGGTTGACGACGGAGTGTGGGTCGATGCGGTAGGCGGCGCGGCGGGCTTCGGTGATGATTTTGCGGTCTCCGGCGCCGTTGAGGGTGCCGGTGTCGGGGGCGAGTTCGGCGTCGACGGCGGTGCGGTCGTTGGTGCTGAGGCAGGCTGTTTCGCGTACGAGGAGGGTGGCGCGCCATTCGTTGAGGGTTCCGGTGGCCAGGGCGGTGGCGGTGTGGGGCATTTCGGTGAGGGCTTTGGCCAGGCCCAGGAGTCGTCCGCCTTTGTTGGGGGATTCGCGTCGGGCGAGGGCGATTTGGGTGCCGATGCCTTTGCCGAGTTCTGCCGTGGGTAGTCCGGCGGTGGTTTGGGCGTGGCGTTGGGAGATGTCCAGGGCCACGGTGTCGCGGGCCTGCGCGGCTGCCGCGGCGGATTTGAGGTCTTCCAGGGCGCGGAGCCGGTCGATCAGTTCGCTGTCGCTGATGTGCTGATCGAGTCCGGCCAGTGCCGTGATCCATTCGGTGAGGACATAACAGCCCTTACCGGCAGGGATTCCGGTAGCAGGGTTCCGGGCTGGTGTCGGGTCCGCCGGCCTGGCCGGGATTCCGGCAGCGGGAGCTGCGGTGGCTGGCTGAATCCGGTCAGCCAGCCCGTCCGGTGTCCCGTTTGCTTTCATACCACAACGCTATGCCGGGGCACTGACATTTTCCCGCTCCACATCCACCGTCATCCACAGCCGCCGTTATCCACAGTCAAAGCCACCGTCAGCCACAGCCGCTCACAGCAGCGCAGAGCCGCGCACAGCACTCAACAACCAACACATGCAAGCGAC
>NZ_JADPVH010000124.1 GCF_026932795.1 Paenarthrobacter sp. Z7-10
CCTCCCTCTTTCATGAGGGGCGGAGCCCAGGGGTGTGTTTAAAAGGCAGAAGGTGCCTCTGACCTGCGAAAATAGTAGTTACCAAACAGCTATTTCGAACAGACCTTTGAGGCACCTTCCAAGTGAAGAATTCTACCGGCTTTTATCCCGGCATCGGTGTTGACGGGCACGGGACCGGGATCGTGTCCCAGGCCGGGGCCGTTCTGCTGACCGAGACCGCCAAAACGCTCGGCCTGCCCAGGGCAATGAGCCAGGCGCTGGCGCCGTGGGGTAAACCCTTTGCCCGGCACGACCCGGGAAAAATCCTCCTCGACCAGGCATTGAGCCTTGCCATGGGTGGAGACTGTCTGGCCGACGTGGACCGGCTGCGCACCCAGCCGGGCGTCTTCGGCCCCGTGGCCTCGGCCCCGACCGTCTCCCGGCTGATCAGGGACCTCGGCGCGGACAACACCGCCGTGCTTGCGGCCATCAACGCTGCCCGCGCCCGGATACGCGCCCGGGCCTGGGAGGCAGCCGGGGACGGCTCGCCCGTGGCCGGGGCCGGTGTTGCGGCACCGGTGGTCGTGGACCTGGACGCTTCACTGGTCACCGCCCACAGTGAAAAGGAAAACGCGAAACCCACCTATAAGAAGGGCTTCGGGTTACACCCTTTGGCCGCGTTCGTAGACCACGGCGCCGACGGCACCGGGGAACCGCTGGCCATGCTGCTGCGGCCCGGCAACGCCGGCTCCAACACGGCCGCGGACCACATCAAGGTCACCGAAGCCGCCCTGGCCCAGCTGCCGGACGGGTACCGGTCCGGGCATTCCACGATGATCCGCACCGATTCCGCCGGCGGCACCCACGAGTACCTGGCCTGGCTCACCGATCCCGCCCGCAATCTGGCCTACTCCGTCGGCTTCGGCTTCACCACCGCCATGGAAAAGGTGCTGCCCCTGGTCCCGGAGAACGGTTGGACGAGAGCGTACAACAGTGACGGGTTCGAACGGGACGGTGCCTGGATCGCCGACATAACCGGGATGCTTGACCTCTCCTCCTGGCCGGCAGGGTTGCGGGTCATCGTCCGCAAGGAAATACCCCACCCCGGGGCGCAGCTGCGGATCACCGATATCGACGGGATGCGGTCCACCGCCTTCGCAACCAACCAGGCAGGCGGCCAGCTCGCGGACCTGGAAGTCCGCCACCGCCTGCGCGCCCGGTGTGAGGACAGGATCCGCATCAGCAAGGACACCGGCCTCGCGAACCTGCCCCTGGCGGCGTTTGCCTCCAACGAAGTGTGGGTTCATCTGGTCATGCTGGCCGTGGAACTGACGGCCTGGACCCAGATGCTCGCCCTGACCGGCACCGCGGCCAGGCGCTGGGAGCCCAAACGGCTGCGGGCCAGGATCTTTGAAACGGCCGGCAGAATCGTGCACACCGGCCGCCGCTTCATCCTCCACCTGGCCGCCGATGCCCCGGAA
>NZ_JADPVH010000125.1 GCF_026932795.1 Paenarthrobacter sp. Z7-10
GGCTCTTCAGAATTGAGAGTGTAGTCAGCGCCCCTGTTTGAGGTCCGAGTGCGGGGTGTTTCGGGCTGAGGTGAGGGCCTTGGGAGAGAATCAGGGTATCGACTCCGCTGTTTCTCTACCGCAAGGCCCTCGTGTTTAACGCTACCTTTCAATGCCCTGACCTGACCACATTCTGCCGCCTTGACGGGCTCGGGCTGGAGGTGACCGGGCAGTCCGTCCGCCCGGATCGCGCCGTCCTGTCCTGCCATGTTGTTGAGCCCGATGACTGGTGCCGTAAGTGCGGGTGCCAGGGCGTTCCCCGGGATACAGTGACCCGCCAATTAGGCCATGAGCCCTTCGGATGGCGGCCGACCACGCTGCTGGTGAGCATCCGCCGCTACAGCTGCAGCGGGTGCGGGCATGTGTGGCGGCAAGACACCTCCAAAGCTGCCGAGCCCCGGGCGAAACTCTCCCGCCGAGGGCTGCGCTGGGCGCTGGAAGGAATCGTCTGCCAGCACCTTACGGTCGCCCGGATCGCCAAGGGACTCGGAGTGACCTGGAATACCGCGAACAAGGCCGTCCTGACCGAAGGACGGAGGGTCTTGATCGATGATCCGCACCGCTTCGACGGGGTGAAAGTCATTGGTGTTGATGAGCATGTTTGGCGGCACACCCGCCGTGGGGACAAGTACGTCACCGTCATCATTGATCTGACCCCGATCCGTGACGGCACGGGCCCTTCCCGCCTGCTGGACATGGTCGAGGGCCGCTCGAAACAAGCCTTCGCGGCCTGGCTGCAGGCACGTCCCCAGCACTGGCGGGACCGGGTTGAAGTCGTCGCCATGGACGGGTTCTCCGGGTTCAAAAGCGCCGCAGCCGAAGAACTCCCGGACGCGGTCCCGGTGATGGATCCCTTCCACGTCATCCGGCTGGCCGGGGACGCCCTGGACAATTGCCGCCGGCGGGTTCAGCAGCAGACGTGCGGGCACCGCGGACGGGTCGGGGACCCGCTGTATTCGGCCCGCCGGACCCTCCACACGGGCGCGGGCCTGCTCACCGACAAACAACGCCACCGCCTTGAAACACTGTTCACCGCCGATACGCATGTCGAGGTCGAAGCCAGCTGGGGCGCCTACCAGCGCATGGTTGCCGCCTACCGGGAACCGGACCGAACCCGAGGCCGGGAGATGATGCAAGCCGTGATTGACTCCCTCAGCAGCGGCGTCCCCACCGCCTTGACCGAGCTACGAACTCTCGGTCGCACCCTCAAACGCCGGGCCGCAGACGTGCTCGCCTACTTCGAGCGACCCGGCACATCGAACGGCCCCACCGAAGCGATCAATGGGAGACTCGAACACCTGCGCGGCTCCGCCCTCGGCTTCCGGAACCTCACCAACTACATCGCCAGATCCCTTATGGAATCCGGCGGATTCAGACCGAAACTACACTCTCAATTCTGAAGAGCC
>NZ_JADPVH010000126.1 GCF_026932795.1 Paenarthrobacter sp. Z7-10
CACTAGTAGTACTTTGTTAGGTTTTTGGGTGTTGCTCTTTTAATCTTCGGTCGGGTCTGTTAATTTCGGTTTATGAGGGACGACGAGATCGCGGCCGTGCGCCTTGAGCTGGAGGACTACGTTGCGGAGGTCTTCGGATCGCTGCCGCGCAAGGACCAGCGGGCCAAGGGCAGCCTGTATCTGCGGGGGCTGATGCTTGATGGCCGGCGTAAGTCGATGCAGCCGATGGGTGAGCGTCTGGGCGTGGACTACCAGCAGCTGCAGCAGTTCGTCTCCTCGTCGTCGTGGGCGGTGGAGCCGGTGCGGCGGCGGCTGGCGAACTTGGCGGTGGAGACGGTCGGGCCCGAGGCCTGGGTTATTGATGACACCGGGTTCAAGAAGGACGGGCCGGCCTCCCCGTGCGTGGCCCGGCAGTATTCGGGCACGCTGGGCAAGATCGGGAACTGCCAGATCGGCGTCAGCCTCCACGCGGCCACGGACGCGGCGTCCTGCCCGCTGAACTGGCGGCTCTTCGTCCCCGAGGCCTGGGACGATACCTGCGCGGAGACGAACGAGGACGCCGCATCCATTGAAGCCCGGCGGGAGCGGGCGGGGATCCCGGACACGGTCCGGCACCGCACGAAATGGTCCCAGGCGCTGGAAATGATCGATGAGGCCCTCGTATGGGGGATCACCCCGCCGGTGGTCGTGGCCGATGCCGGCTACGGGGAAATCACCGCGTTCCGATTCGGACTGCAAGCCCGGTCCATCCCGTACGTGCTCGCGGTCAAGGCCTCCACCAGCGCCCACCCCGCGGCGGCCGTACCCGAACCCGCACCCTACAGCGGACGGGGACCCCGCGGTGCGGACCGGTACCGGGACAGACCCTCCCCGCTGCGGGACCTTGCCCTCGCTGCAGGCCGCGGACAGCTGCACCAGGCCACCTGGCGCCACGGCACCAGGACCGGCCCCGGAAACCGGACCGCGGCCATGAAATCACGCTTCCTCGCCCTGCGCATCCGCCCCGCCAACCGCGACATACCGCTGAACGAAGACGGGTCCCTGCCCGAACAGTGGCTGCTCGCCGAATGGCCGACCAACGAGCCCGCACCGACCGACTACTGGCTCAGCGACCTCCCCGCCGACACGCCCTTGAAGACCCTCGTCCGGCTCGCAAAAATGCGCTGGCGCATCGAGCACGACTACCGCGAACTCAAGACCGGACTCGGGCTCTCCCATTTCGAAGGACGGACCTTCACCGGCTGGCACCGCCGCGTCACGCTCGTCACCGCCGCCCACCTCTTCATCACCAGACTGCGGCTCAAGAACCCAAAAGCAGCTGGGGCAGCCTGAGCCTGTACGGCATCATCAGGGAACTCCAACGAGTTCTCGCCGGATGGCTTGGTTACTGCCCCCACTGCCGACAACGAGCACCAACATAACAAAGTACTACTAGT
>NZ_JADPVH010000127.1 GCF_026932795.1 Paenarthrobacter sp. Z7-10
TGAACCCGCCCTTAACAATGAAAGGACAACGCCTTATGCGTTGGCCTTTCACAGCAGAGCAGTACACCGCCCGCCAGCGCTACCGTGTTCCCGGAAACTTGCTACCAACTACATGGACTGGCGCTACCACCAAGCGCTACTCGCCACTCATCCACCAGCCGCTGCCAAACACGGCGCCCCGTATGGCGTTGCTTACGCGGAGCTTGCAGGTCAGCGACCAGCCATCACCCTGATGATCGTCAGCCACGGCCCGATGGCCGGTGCCACCCGGTCCGGGACCTTACGGACCGGCGGCGTTGAATCGGCCAGGGCTGCACGCACAGTGCGCCGGTGCACCCCGTGAACCCGGGCCATCTCCCTGACGGACATACTTACTCTCGCATCCCGACGGATACGCTCGAATTGTTCCACTCTCGATCTCTCTTTCAAACCCGTTCCTGTCCTCTAAGTTTTGGTCGACAAAGAGAACGCTACGGGAGGGTCGAGGTGGGGCCATAGCAAGCGGCTAAAAGCCCTCCAAGTGGGGCCATTTCAGAATGCCATACCTAGTCGTCGGAATCGAGGTCGAAATGAATGCGGGCGTAGCGGAAGTAGTTCTCCTGCCGCCATCGGGTGAATATTGGCTTCTGTGGGCTCCACCTGTGGTGCGGGTGAGCGCCATCGTCCGGTAGCGCGACTGGTGTGGTTGAGCACCACTGTTGGTGTGGTTGAGCACCACCTGAAAAGCTCCTCCCACCATGTGAGGGACACGTGGTGGAAGGAGTACCGGTAATGGTACGGAAGATCAAAGCGAAGCTGGTGTTGCAGCTGCGTAATCAAAGCCTGTCGCGAAGAGCAATTGAGTCCGCTCATGGGATATCCCGGCACAGCATTCAGGCGGTCCTCGATGCGGCGGAGCTGGCAGGTCTGGGTTGGGATGACGTCGCCGAGCTGTCGGAGGCCGAGGTGTATGCGGCGTTGTTTCCCGGCCGTGGCGTACGTGAGAGTGTCTTTGCGCAGCCGGAGCTGGCCCGGGTGCACACCGGAGCTGGCCCGGGTGCACACCGGAGCTGGCCCGGGTGGTGGGACGTTGAAGCTGCTGCACCAGGAGTATGTCGACGCGTCTTCTCGTGCAGGGCAGGCGGTGATGAGTTATGACCGGTTCTGCCGGCTCTATGGCGAGCACGCCGCCGTTCGGACCAGACCGACGGCAGACGAGGAACGGCTTGTCGGAGGAAACTGACGGGCACAGACGGAGGATAAATGGTTGGCTCTTCGAGGTGCATCTCTATTCAAGGACGAATATGTTCTAGACGAACGTCATTCTCCCTGAAACGAAGAGTCTTCAAGGTTTTAAACTCCGCAGGCAGCCCATCACATCGGTGGATGTACGCTAAGAAAGAGGCGCTTTCACCGGTCATTTGCCCGGTGAAAGCG
>NZ_JADPVH010000128.1 GCF_026932795.1 Paenarthrobacter sp. Z7-10
GCGCCGCCGCTCCTCCCGTCAGCAACCCCGGCGCCACCGCTCCTCCCCCCAGTAACCCCGGCGCCGATCCCATCACTGCTGCCGATCTCAGTCCCGATCCCGTCGTTGCTGTGGTTGGTGCCGTGGCTTCTGCGGTTCCGGCCGGGGCGGCCGGGGCGGATGGTGGGTCGTTGCCGGATGGGTCCTTGCCGGTTGGGTGGTTATCGGAGGAGGCGTTGGCTTTGGAGCGGGAAGCGGCCGTGGAGAACCTGCTCCTGGATTACCTCAGTGCCTGCCGGAAAATGGTGTCCTGGGCCCAGGCCCGCCAGTTCCGGGCGCTGGCGGCTTTCGCTGCCCGCCGTCCCCCCGTGGCCGGGGAAACCCCTAAACCCTCCCGCCCGGAGCGTTCCGGCTGGGCCGCGGGGGAAATCGGTCCCGTCCTGCACGTCAGCCACGGCACGGCCGAGATGCTGCTCTGCCACGGTGAGGACCTCACCGTGTCCCTGCCCCGCGTCCTGGACCTTTACGAGGCCGGGACCCTGGACTGGCCCCGCGTCCGCGCCGTCCTGCACGGACTCTCCAACGCCCCGCGGAGCATCTGGACCGCGGTGGAAACAGCGATCCTGCCCCACGCGGGCCGGTTAAGCGCCCAGCGGTTGGAGCAGCGGGTCCGCCGCGAAGTCGAACAGCGGCACCCCGAACCGCTGGCCCTCCGTCATGACCGTGCCCGCCACACCCGTGACGTCTGGTTCCACCCACTGCCCGACGGGATGGCCGAACTCGGTGCCTGCCTGCCAGCCGTGCAGGCCCGTGAATACTACGAAACCATTCACGCCTGGGCCCTTCACGCCCGCAGCGAGGGCCAACCAGCACGCAACACCACCCCCACCGGCCGCCCCGCCCGCGCCGCCAACGAATACCGCGCCGACGCCTACATGGACCTCCTCGACACCGCCCTCAACAACACCACCAACGCCAACACCAACAACCTCAACGGCAACAGCACCAACAAAGGGAGCGCCGGTGACCTCAGCAGCACCAACACCGGCAACGGCAGCGGGGGGCCTCAGCGGCGACAGCAACGGGGGCGCCGGCTCCAGCGGGGGCAGCGGCCGTGGCGGCCGGAAGCGGCGCTCCCGCCGCGGTAGGGCGCAAATCGCCATCACCGTCCCGGCGCTGACCCTGATGGGCCTGGACGAACACCCCGCCACCCTCGACGGCTACGGACCCATCCCCGCCGAACAGGCCCGCGAACTCGCCGGGACCGCCACCTCCTGGCTGCGGATCCTCACCGACCCCGAAAAAGGCACCATCCTCTCCATCGGCCGCAGCAGCTACCGCCCACCCGCGGACCTGCAACGCTGGATCGAACTCCGCGACCAAACCTGCACCGGCATCGGCTGC
>NZ_JADPVH010000129.1 GCF_026932795.1 Paenarthrobacter sp. Z7-10
CGGACACGTAAAATCCGAAGGACAGCAACCAAAAAACGCGCAGCGGTTTTCAAAAGCAGGGGTGGGCACGGCGGAGCTTGCGGAGCCGGGACCACCCCCAACAGTCGGACGCGCAGCGGCCGCCCATTAGCCTGGTGCGAGCTCGCGATTACAAGGCCTTCGGTTCTCGGCCGCGCCAGCGGACGGGAACCAAGAGAAAGGAACCGGTGCGCCAGCGCCGGCCCCTCACTGCCTTAGCTCAGGCCGTCGTTCTGGTTGTCCGCAATGGCACGGACGAAATCATGGACGGTTCCCTGCGCGTAGCGCCAATGGTTCGCCCGTTCCAGCACAATCTGCGGCACTGGATAGCTTTCCCAGTTGTGCACCATGGCCAAGGTCATGCCCAGCGACGCTACTATTTCGGTCTGGATAGAGTCATAGGTAGCTTGGGTGATCATGCGCATGGTCAGAATGTGCCGGGCCCCGTACTGGATCCGCTGGCCGTCCTTCTCATGGATCACGGGATCGCAGAAGTCGCCGGATGCGTCCGGCTCTGATCCTTCAAAGCTCTTGACTACGGCGTCAACTTTCGGGGTCGTCGGGCCGCCGGTCCAATTCACATCAAGGCTCGCACCTCCCGCGTATTTTGTGGTGCGGACTGAGAACTTGGTGCCGGGGAAATTCTCTTTCAGGGCCTTACGTACAAGCTTGGCGGTGTCTGTGGCGGAAACATAAATGGTCATGACGGCTCTTTCTCTGGTTTCGCGGGACTGGGGATGTGGTGGCCCTCCCCGCTTTTGGGAGAGCCACCACAGAATCACGTGGCTAGGCCAGCCAGCCGGGGTACGGCTGGGAGTACTGGACGGGAATGTCCTCCACCCTTTCCGGAAGGTCCTTCGGTCCATGGGCTTGGCCGTTGACCCAACTGAAATGAGCCTGAGCGGTGACGGCTGCCCAGTGGGCTTTCTGGTCGCGGTACCAGGTCGTGGACACGTCGCCCTCGCAGTAGGTCGCCATGCCCCACAACGGGCCGTTCTCGTCGGCGGTGCGGGTTCCTGCCACCATGACGTAGGGCCACTGGCCCAAGTCCCAACCTTCAATGCCCCAGTTGGGGATCACGGCCCATCCCTCGGCCTCGATGGCTTCCCTCCAGTCGTACCCGTCGCCCTCGTGGTAGTTGCCGAGGATCTGGCCGTGGGTGATGACTTCCTTGGTGTCCTGTGTTGCTACAGGCATCAGCGTTGTAATGCTCATGGTTTCTTGTTCCTTTGCAGAGGATGGGGTGAGAGGGCGGTGTGACCCGGCCAGCTACTCTCTTCATTTCCCCGTTGTTTTTTGGTTGCTGGCGAAGCTTGCGTAGCTGTGGCCGACGGAGGCCTGTCTACTCGCAGGGCAA
>NZ_JADPVH010000013.1 GCF_026932795.1 Paenarthrobacter sp. Z7-10
TATAACCACCATCGGTAATCAACGCAACAGCATCGCGCTTGTACTCCTCGGTAAAGCTCCTGCGGGTGGAACCCATAAAAGTAGTCTCCTACACTCGGGAACCCGGACAAACCCAACCGTGTCCACTAAACCGGGGACGCTCCACTCGGAGCACGCTGCGGCTACGACCACCACCTCAAAGACGACCCCCACACCCGCTGGACCACCACCCAACCAACCCCCGGCACCTTCACCCACACCTCACCCACCGGCCGCACCTACACCACCCACCCAGAACCCCCACCCTTCTGATATGTAGGTTTTGTTGTCAAGGGGCATCCGCGCGGCGGATGAGACAAAGATGATTGCTGATCAGGCTGATGGTCGGCGAGACTATCCAAGCCATTGACACTCAAAAGCGGCTCAAGGGGCGCTTCCAACCTATTGGAACGGGTGTCGATTACTTCTTCTTCTGGATGAGTGTGAGGATCTGCCATGGCTTCCAGTCGGCGCCCAGCGGATATCGGGCCGATCTCAGAAGTGTTTCGATACGGTTTCAGTTCCGTCCCGAAGGCCCTGACCGCCCAGCCCGCGGTCGCTGTCATGCGAAGCTGAAGAGGCCGCCGCGCGAGCGCGGGACATTCTTTATCGAAGGACACAGCCATCAGGAACACCGTGAATGCCACTGTGCGCCGGTACAGCCACTGCCGGTGGGTGCCGTCGCGCGCGTGGTTGCGCCCGGGCGCGATTGCTGTTTGCGCTGTCTTGCTGCTCTCCGGCTGCAGTCATTCCGGTCCCCCCACTCCCGCGGATGCCACCATGCCGCCCTCGAGCAGCACTACGCCCACGTCAGCCGTAACGAGCGCCCCGCTGGAGACCACGCAGAGCTCAGCGAAAATTCCGGTGTACTGGTTGGGCCACAGCAACAGCGACGTCTTCTTGTACCGCGAATTCCTGCCTGTCAACGGCAATGGAGATCCCATTCAGGCCGCCCTGATGGCCATGACGAGCCAGAAGCCTTTGGACGGCGACTACTTCACGCCCTGGAAGAAGCCCTCGAAGCTGGGCGCTTCCATCTCCGCCAAAAACGTTATAACGGTGGACATCTCCGCCGACGCCTTCAGCAACGATGTTGACGAGGGAATTGCCCGGCGGGCCATCCAGCAGTTGGTTTACACCGCCACGGCGGCTGCCGCTAACGCCGGACTTATCGACGACAACTCCTCCATTCAGGTCGTCATCCTGGTGGACGGCCATACGGACTACGAAGCCTTTGGAAAGGTTCCTCTCAGTGGACCGCTGGTTCGTGAGGGCAGCTTCCTGGCTCCGGTCTGGGTGATTGATCCTCAGGAGGGGACGCGGCAGAACTCCCCGGTTAAGGTGGACGGCCGGGGCATCTCGGCCGACGGGCAACTGATGTGGCAGCTTCTCAAATCAGATGCCAAGGGCCACCAAAGCGTCTACCTTTCCGGCAGTACTGACATCAGTAGCGGAAGCGGCCAGTTGGGAGATTTCGGATTCACAGTGAAGCCGGTGCCGGGATCATATGAGCTGAAGGTGTACGCCGCGGATCCGGCTCATCCCATGGCGAAATCCGGAGTGGAAACCAAAAAGCTGGAAGTCAAGTAACGCTACCAGCGGCCCAGCTGTTCGCTCAGCAGGGCGACGGCGGCGGGACCGGCCGTGGAGGAGCGCAGCACATGTGGGCCGAGACGCACGGGCTTGGCTCCGGCGGTGCTAAACAACTTCATTTCACGGTCGCTGATTCCGCCCTCCGGCCCGACGATCATCAGCAGGTCGCAGCCACGCCCGCCAGAATCTGAACCGCCTGCCCTATCGGACCCATCTGCCGCGTCTGCGCCAGCACCGGATTGCGGCGCCGTGGCCCGCCAGGTTTCGATGACGGAGCGCAGAGGACTTTCTGCTTCCTCAGACAGCACCATGGCTAAAGGTGCCGAGGCGATCAGCCGTGCCAGCGCGGCCGAGTCGACGGCTTCCCCAACGGTAGGAATCCACGCCCGTCTGGCCTGCTTGGCCGCCGCCGTCACGGCGCCTCGCCACTTGGCCAACGATTTGGCGCTGCGTTCACCTTTCCAACGCACAATTGAGCGTTCGGCCTGCCAGGGGAGAACGGCGTCAACGCCCAGTTCGGTGGCCGTTTCGATGGCGAGCAGGTCCCGGTCCCCCTTGGCCAGAGCCTGCACCAGCACCAGTCGTTGGGCTGGCATCGGCTCGGTACAGATGCTGTCCACCCGCAGCTCCAGCTCCCCGGCGGCGGCGGCTGTCACAGTTCCTGACACCCGAAGCCCGCAGCCGTCAACGATGTCCAGTTTTTCCCCGGCGGTGAGCCGCTTGACGGTGCTGGCGTGGCGGCCTTCCGCGCCAGTTAAGGTAAACCCAGCGCCCGGCGTCAGGGCTGCCAGTTCTGCGGCAGCGGCAAAGAATATGGGCCTGGTCATGCGGATTCCTAGAGGTTCCCCAGCCTGTCCTTCAGCCTGGCGAACATTCCGCCGCTGCTGACGAGCCTGCCCTCGCGGAACTGCTCTCCGCGCAGTTGGGCCAATTGGCGCAGCAGCTCCTCCTGGGCGGGATCCAGTTTTGCCGGGGTCTCCACGTGAAGGTGCACCTTTAGGTCTCCGCGGCCGTAACCGCGCAGGTGTGTCACCCCCAGAGCCCTGAGGTTGACCACCTCGCCGGATTGTGTGCCCGCCTTGACGCTGATCGGCTGCTCGCCGTCGAACGTCTCCAGGGTCAGTTCGGTACCCAGAGCGGCGGCCGTCATGGGGACGCTGACCGTGGCGTGGAGATCATCTCCATCCCGCAGGAAGGCCGGATCGTTGTTGACCTTGATTTCCACGTAGAGATCGCCCGCGGGACCGCCCGCCGGTCCTGCCTCGCCCTGGCTGGCAAGCTGGATCCGGGTTCCAGTGCTGACGCCAGCGGGAACCTTGATGGTGATGGAACGGCGGCTGCGCACCCGACCCTCGCCCGAGCATTCCAGGCAGGGATCCGGAATTACGGTCCCCAGTCCCTGGCACGATCCGCACGTGGCCACGGTCATGACCTGGCCCAAAATGGAACGCACCGGACGCTGAATCTGCCCGCTGCCATGGCAAATGTCGCAGGTAGCCGGTGAGGTTCCCTCGCGGCAGCAGCTGCCCTTGCAGGTGGGACAGGTGACAGCGGTTTCGACCTCAATCTTCTTATTCACGCCGAAGACGGCCTCGCGCAGCTCGATCCGGACGTTGATCAGCGCGTCCTGCCCCCGGCGGGCGCGTGAGGCGGGGCCGGCCTGGCCACCGCCGCCGCCGCCGAAAAAGGTTTCAAAGATATCCTGGAAGGCGAAGCCGGAGCCGGCGTAGTTTCCGCCGAATCCGCTCTCGGTGCCGTTCTCATTGCCGGTGGTGTCGTAGACCCGGCGTTTCTGCGTATCCGAGAGAACCTCGTACGCATGCGTGACGTCTTTGAAGCGTTCCTGTGCGTCGTCGCCCTGATACACATCGGGGTGGTAGCGGCGGGCAAGCTTGCGGTACGCCTTCTTGATTTCCTCACCGGTAGCGTCGTGGGAAACACCCAGTACATCGTAGTGGTTGCTCAAAGTCTCTGACTCTTTCTTTTGTACGGCATCTGTTACGAGCGGGGGCAGCGGACTGCCGGCTCAGCCTTGACTGGCCAAAATTCGGGAAAGATAGCGGGCCACCGCCCGAACGGCAGCCATCGTGGTCGGATAGTCCATCCGGGTCGGGCCCAAGATACCGATCTTTGCGGACGAGTCCTGTCCGTAGACGGTGGCGACCACGGACGCTTCGGCCAGAGCGTCGTACGGATTCTCCCGGCCGATGCTCACGGATACGCCGCGGGCGTCCTGCGCCATTTCGGAGAGCAGCCGGAGCATCACCACCTGTTCCTCCAGAGCATCCAGGACCGGGCCGATACTAAGCGGAAAATCCACGTTGGAGCGGGCCAGGTTCGCTGTCCCTGCCAGGACAATGCGTTCCTCCCGTGCCGTGGCCGCCAGCTGGGCCAGTGCGGAGGCAATCTTATGGGCGGCCGGGCGCAGCGTCTGCGGCACCAGGGCGGGCACGGTTTCCAACACCTGCGGCAGTGATCCAATCACTGATCCCACGCAGCAGGCCAGGAACCGGCTGCGCAGCAGCGTCAGGGTGTCGTCGTCGAGCTGCTGGCCCACGTCGATCACGCGCTGTTCAACCTTACCGGTCGTCAAAATCAGCACAATCAGCACCTGGTGCGGCGTCAAAGACACGAATTCAACGTGCCGCACTGTGGCCGACTGCAGCTTGGGGTACTGTACGACGGCGACTTGGTTGGTCAGCTGCGACAGCGTCCGTACTGTGCGGTCCAGGACGTCGTCAATGTCATTTGAGCCTTCCAGCAGGGAGGCGATGGCACGGCGTTCGGGTGCTGACAACGGCTTGACTGCCGAGATCTGGTCCACGAACAACCGATAGCCCTTGTCGGTGGGGATCCTGCCGGCGCTGGTATGCGGGGCGGTGATCAGACCTTCCTCCTCCAGCACGGCCATGTCGTTGCGGATGGTGGCGCTGGAAACACCGAGATGGTGGCGGTCCACGAGCGCTTTGGAGCCCACCGGTTCACGCGAATGGACGTAGTCTTCGACGATGGCACGCAGAACCTCGAGTTTGCGCGGTTCGCTCATCAATACACCTCCC
The DNA here is from genome assembly GCF_026932795.1 of Paenarthrobacter sp. Z7-10. GTDB lineage: Bacteria > Actinomycetota > Actinomycetes > Actinomycetales > Micrococcaceae > Arthrobacter_M. The sequence continues at coordinate 4,671 of NZ_JADPVH010000013.1, forward strand.
ACGGTCCCAACAGTTCTCTGGCGCGCGGCCCGCCCCAAACGTCGCCGGTGCAGGCGTTAGCACTCTCCGTACCCAAGTGCTAAGTCTAATACCTTCGGCCGCTGACCTCCTGCAGCCTTGCTAGCATGGGATCTTCCGTGCCCGAGGAGGCCAGATGATGTATGACCAGTGGGGCCCGCAAGACCTTTCCGCCCCCGTAGCGTCCAGGCTGCCCGAAGTGCCGGCAGACCTGGGCCTGGTCCTGGAGGACGTCCAAAGCGGCTGGGTGGGCGCTGTGGTGCGGGTGGAAAAGTCCGGCGGCATGCACATCCTTGCGCTCGAAGACCGACGCGGCAGGACCAAATCCTTTCAACTGGGCTTCGGCTTCCTGCTGGACGGGCGCCCGGTGAAAATTGTGGCACCTGGCTCCACCAAACCCGGCAGCCCGGCTCCAACGCTGCGAACCGCCTCCGGCTCTGTGAAGGTGGCCGGCCAGCGGGCCCAGGTTGCACGCGCCAGCCGCATCTGGGTTGAAGGCAAGCACGACGCCGAACTGGTCGAGAAGGTCTGGGGGGATGACCTCCGGGTGGAGGGCATCGTCGTCGAACCGCTGCACGGCATCGACGACCTGGCCGCAGCCGTACGGGACTTTGCACCGGGGCCCGGCCGCCGGCTCGGTGTCCTGGTGGACCATCTGGTTCCCAACTCAAAGGAATCCAGGATCGCCGCAGACGTGTTGCGGCAGCCTGGCTCCCGCAATAATGTGCTGATTGTAGGGCATCCCTATGTGGACGTCTGGCAAGCCATACGGCCTGCCGTCCTGGGGATCCCGGCGTGGCCCAGCGTGCCGCGGAACATTGAGTGGAAGGTGGGCATCCTTACATCCTTCGGTTGGCCGCACACCACTGCCACCGATATTGCGATGGGCTGGAAAAGGCTCCTGGGCAAGGTCGGCAGCTACGCGGACCTTGAGCCGACACTGTTGGGACGGGTCGAGGAAGTAATTGACTTCCTCACTGTTCCCGTATCCTAGAAGGGGACCGCTAATGGCGGTTCTGTCATCGGAGAGAGCCGGTACCGGCGCAGCGTAGAGGACAGCAGCAGTGGTCAACAGTGCCCGCGGGAACGACGCGGATCGAGCCCAGGAACCCCGGGAGCCTGTGCAGTATCAGGGGGTCCCGGCAAATGCGCCGCCCCTGACCGCCAGCGAGGATCGGCAATGGGCATTCATGGCGCATTGTGGCGGCATCCTCGGATTCGTGCCCGCACTTGTCATCTACATCGTTTTCCGCGACCGCGGCCCGTTCACGGCCCAGGAATCCAAGGAAGCTCTCAACTTCACCCTGCCGCCAACCATCCTTGCGGCACTGGCCAACATTCTGGCCCTCGCGGTCCCCTCCGAAGGCAGCCTCTTTGCCATCCTCGCCGTGGCACTTTGGATCTTCCTGACCGTCTATTCGGTCGTCGCCGCCATCGCGGTCAACCGCGGCCGGCCGTACCGGTACCTGCTGAATCTGCGCCTGATCCGCTGACCAGCGGGCGATCCGCCGCCGGCTCAGTCCGGCAAAAGGTCCCGAACCACCGTGTCGGCCAGCAGCCGTCCCCGCAGCGTCAGTATCAGCCGTCCGGCGAAGGCCTGAGCCGGTTCAATAAGTTCCCCAGCTATCAGCTGTGCCACGGCGCGGCGTGGCGCCGGGCCCAGGGTGTCCAGCGCCAGGCCATCGGACAGCCGGGCGGCGAGCATAATGCGCTCAACGTCGCGGGTGGCCTCGTCCAATGTTTCCCGGCCGGCGGCCGGCGACTGCCCCTGGGACAATCTGTTGGCATAGGCCGTCGGGTGTTTGACGTTCCACCAGCGCACGCCGCCTACGTGTGAATGAGCCCCCGGCCCGACTCCCCACCAATCGCTGCCCCGCCAATAGGCGAGATTGTGCCGGCAGGCATCCTCCGGACTGCGGGCCCAGTTGCTGACTTCGTACCAGGACAATCCGGCGGCGGCGAAGAGTCCGTCGGCCAACGCATATTTGCTGGCGTGGTCGTCGTCGTCGATGGGTGGCACCTGACCGCGGCGGATCTGGGCGGCTAGTTTGGTGCCTTCTTCAACAATCAGAGCGTAGGCGGAAATATGGTCCGGCTCATACCCCAGAGCGGTTCTGACGGAGAGTTCCCAATCCGCTTCCGACTCCCCCGGCGTGCCGTAGATCAGGTCAACACTGACCTTCAGACCGGCCTCGCGTGCCCACTCAATCGCCTGCGGCACGCGGCTGGGCTCGTGTGTTCGGTCCAGCACCTTAAGGACGTGCGGCACTGCCGACTGCATCCCAAAGGAGACCCGGGTAAAGCCACCGTCTGCCAGCTCCCGCAAGGACGACCGGCTCACCGAATCCGGGTTCGCCTCGGTGGTCACCTCTGCGTCGTTCTTCAGACCCCAGACGCCGGCGGCGGACTGCAGCACTGTGACCAAGTCGGACGCCGGCAGCAGGGTAGGGGTGCCACCGCCAAAGAAGACGGTGTCCAGTTCGCGGGCGGGCAGCCCCGATTGCTCCAGCACACGGGCGGCAAAATTGACTTCCGTGGTGGCCGTTGCAGCATATGCATCCTGGGAGGCACCGCCGCCGAGCTCGGTGGCGGTGTAGGTGTTGAAGTCGCAGTAGCCGCAGCGCACTGCGCAGAAGGGGATGTGCACGTACAGGCCGAATCCGCGCCCGGCGGCGCCATGGCGCGCCTGCTTCGGCAGAACGCCGTCGGCCGGGGCAGGATCCCCCAGCGGCAGGACGCTAGGCATGCAGCGTCCGCCCGCCGGCCCGTTCCGCTGCCATGCACACTGGCAGGAAACTCATTTCTTGGACTTGTCCTTGGAATCATCGGAGGACAGGGCAGCAATGAATGCCTCCTGCGGCACCTCCACGCGGCCCACCATCTTCATGCGCTTCTTGCCCTCCTTCTGCTTTTCGAGCAACTTGCGCTTCCGGGTGATGTCACCGCCGTAGCACTTGGCCAGCACATCCTTGCGGATGGCACGGATGCTCTCCCGGGCAATGATGCGCGCCCCGATAGCGGCCTGAATCGGCACCTCGAACTGCTGGCGGGGAATGAGTTCGCGCAGCTTGCCCGTCATCATCACCCCATACGCATACGCTTTATCCCGATGGGTAATCGCGCTGAAGGCGTCCACCTGTTCGCCCTGGAGCAGGATGTCCACCTTGACCAAATCAGCGACCTGATCGCCGTCGGCCTTCCAATCCAGCGAGCCATACCCGCGGGTCTTGGACTTGAGCAGGTCGAAGAAGTCGAAGACGATCTCGGCGAGCGGCAGACGATAGCGGATTTCCACCCGGTCCTCGGACAGGTAATCCATGCCACCCATCACGCCTCGGCGCTGCTGGCAAAGTTCCATGATGGCACCAACGAACTCATTGGGAGCCAGGATGGTGGCAGCCACCATGGGCTCACGCACCTCAGCAATCTTGCCGCTGGGATACTCGCTGGGATTGGTGACCTCAATAACCTTCCGGTCCTCCAGGGTCACCTCGTACTCAACGTTGGGCGCGGTGGAGATCAGGTCCAGTTTGTACTCGCGTTCCAGCCGCTCCCGGGTAATCTCCAGGTGCAGCAGCCCGAGGAACCCGACCCGGAAGCCGAATCCCAGCGCGGCCGACGTTTCTGGTTCGTAGACCAGCGCGGCATCGTTGAGAGTGAACTTATCCAGCGCGTCCCGGAGCACCGGATAGTCGGCGCCGTCGAGCGGATACAGACCGGAAAACACCATCGGTTTGGGATCTTCGTAACCGCCCAATGATTCGGTGGCGGGCTTGTTCAAGGTGGTGACAGTGTCGCCCACCTTCGACTGGCGGACGTCCTTGACACCGGTGATCAGGTACCCCACTTCGCCGACACCGAGACCCTTGCACGGTGTGGGCTCCGGCGAGCTGACACCGATCTCCAGAAGCTCATGCGTGGCGCGGGTGGACATCATCTGGATACGTTCACGCGGTTTGAGGTTTCCATCCACGACCCGCACATAGGTGACCACGCCGCGGTAGGTGTCATAAACGGAGTCGAAAATCATCGCGCGGGCCGGGGCGTCCGGATTCCCCACCGGCGCCGGCAGATCGCGGACAATCTTATCCAGCAGTGCTTCCACGCCGATCCCGGTCTTGCCCGACACCAGCAGCACATCCTCGGCCTTGCCGCCGATCAGGTTGGCCAACTCCAGGGCATACTTTTCCGGCTGGGCCGCCGGCAGGTCGATCTTGTTCAGCACCGGGATGATGGTGAGGTTGTGCTCCATCGCCAAGTACAGGTTCGCCAGCGTCTGGGCTTCAATGCCCTGCGCCGCATCGACCAGTAGAATGGCGCCCTCGCAGGCGGCCAGCGACCGCGACACTTCGTAGGTGAAGTCGACGTGCCCGGGAGTGTCGATCATATTCAGGCAGTATGCGGTGCCATCCACTTCCCAAGGCACGCGCACGGCTTGGGATTTGATCGTAATGCCGCGTTCGCGCTCAATGTCCATGCGGTCCAGGTACTGGGCCTTCATGTCCCGCTGCTGGACGGCTCCGGTCAACTGCAGCATCCGGTCCGCCAGGGTGGACTTCCCATGGTCGATATGGGCGATGATGCAGAAGTTCCGAATGATCGCCGGATCGGTCGCGGCGGGCACCGGGGCGGTGCGGGCCATGGGTGACACGCGCTTCCTTACTGTTGTACGAATGGTCGACGGCGGTCCAGCCCCCGCGCGCAAACACACCGCGCTGCCGAATCGCAAGCGTTAACAGTCTCCCACGCCGCGCGCCGCAGCGGCGCATTGAGCCGCGAGTCCACCGGACTGCCGCCTTCCCGCAGGCTTCGGTGGTCTGTACGGTGGTCTGTCCGGTGACCGCTGGTAGACCCGTTGCCCGGCGTTTGACTGATTCCAGTTCGGAGCGGGCGGTCCCGTGTTCTGACAGTGCGCAGGCCGCGATCTGCTACTCTTGGTAGCTGTGTGTCCGTGCAGGTCGGCGGGCACTACAGGTCAGCCGGACGTTCACCTTATTCGAGCATCCCCACGCCGCTGTCAATGGCTGGCCTACGCCCTCTACGACCGAAGTCCGCTTTAAAAAGAGAGTTCAAACGTGGCTAATATCAAGTCCCAGAAGAAGCGCATTCTCACCAATGAGAAGGCGCGTCAGCGCAACAACTCCATGAAGTCCGAGTTGAAGACCGCCATCCGCGCCGTAAATACAGCCGTGGAGACTTCCGATAAGGAAGCTGCGACGGTGGCTATGGTTAGCGCCAGCCGCAAGCTGGACAAGGCCGTTGGCAAGGGAATCATCCACGCCAACAATGCGGCCAACCGTAAGTCGGCCATCTCCAAGAAGGTTAACGCCCTCTAGGAACGCCTGCTCCGCGTCCAGCGGGGTCACAAAGTATCACCGCAGCAAAGTATCAGACCAACAGCGACCGACGCTTGGCGCCGGTCGCTGTTGGTGTGTTCGGGCTCATTCGGCCTGGATAATCCATGCGGGCTGGATCAGCGCCGTGACGTCGCTATGACTGTCACTGCCCGCTCCACTGCATAAATCGGATCCCTGGCGGCCCCTTTGACCTGGGCATCAGCCTCGGCCAGCACCTGGATGGCCCGCACCAGCGCCGCGGAATCCCAGCCCCGGATGTCCCGCTTCGCCTGATCCACCTGCCAGCCCTGTAATCCGAGTTCCTTGGCAATTTGCGCGGAACTTCCACGCGCCGAATACACCTTGGCGAGCGTGCGTACCTTCATCGCCAGCGCTGCGACGAGGGGTACCGGATCAACCCCGGTTGCCAGGGCATGCCGGAGTGAGGACAGTGCCACCGGCCCATTTCCGGCCAGCGCCGCATCAGCCACTTTGAAGGCGGTTGCCTCCACCCGGCCGCCGTAATATTTGTCCACCAACTCATGCGTCACCGTGGCCGAACCCCCAGCGGCCGGAACGTCGGCGATCAATTGACTGCATGCCGCCGCAAGCTCGGCCAAGCTGGCGCCCACGGCTGCAACCAAAGTCCGTACGGCCATTGGATCAATCCGCCGCCCGGCCTGCCGAAATTCCGCAGCTACAAAGTCGGCTTTGTCAGCATCCTTTTTCAACGGTTGGCACTCCACATAGGTTGATCCACCCGTCTTGAGCGCGTCGAGCAGTTTTTTCCCGCGGACTCCCCCGCCGTGGTGAAAGACGGCTACCACATCGGGGTCCGGTGCACGGACATAATCGAGTCCATCGACGAGGAAATCGTCACTCATGCTGGCCAGACCGGAGACTTCGATCAGTTTTGCCTCGCCGAAGAGCGAAGGACTGGCAGCCATTGCAAGCTGACCGGCCACATAATGAGAGGCGTCCAGCCGGGTGACTTCAAGGTCGGGGCTTTGCAGCCGCAAAGTTTTGCGAAGTCCTGCCAGCGCGCGTGCAGCGAGATACTCTTCCGTTCCCTGGACCAGAACCAGGCTTGCGGGCTGGACGTCGCGCCAATTGGACGTTCGGACATTGGCATTGCCTGCCCCTGCTCCTGGGCGGGCATTAGAGGATGCAGCCGGGGTCATCGGCTGGTCAATTCAGTAATTCGGATCACGCACCTAGCGTCCCACGTGGCGCCGACATTCCCAAGCGCGTTGGTGCTCCCCAGCAGCCCTCAGAGGACCAACATTGTCTCGCCAAGGGTGCCAATCGACCGTGGGTTCAGATCAGGCCGGTTTGACTCAGGACCCACACTGTCACCCCTGTGACAGCTGCCGCGCCTGCGGCGACGGCTGGCAGACCCACTGCAGCCTGCCAGCGCGCCGGAAGGCGTCCCCGGGCGGCAGCCGCCATTGTGGCAACGCGCCCGAGGTTGAGAAGAGTCCACAGCGTTGCCACGGTGAGGACGCACAGAAATGACATCAGGGCAACACCCACTGCGCCGGCTGGCCAGGGAATCGCCGCGCCGGGCAAGCCGGAGAAGAACCTGGCAGCTAATGCCACCCATTCGGCTCCCAGACCGGCTGTGGCCACGAACGCCGGCGCGGCCCATGGTATTAACAGCAGTGTCGGCAGGCCCAGAGTGCCGGCGGCGGTCACCAAGGCCACGACCGGTGCTGCGGCGATATTTGCCGGTAGTGAATAAACGGTCAACTGCGGCTGGAGCAGCACGATGACCGGGGCACAGAAGAGTTGGGCCGATAAAGGCACCGCCACCGCCTGGGCAATCCACTGCGGCAGGCAGGTGCTCAACCATCGTGCGCACGGTTTTCCGAGCAGTACCAAACCCAGCATGGCCAGGACGGAGAGAATGAAGGCGAAGCTGCCTGATAGCCAGGGATCTACGGTCAAGAGCACCACGATGGTGACGGCCAGTAAGGCGGGGATGCGTCTCGGCCTTCCCGAGAGCAGGGCGAACAACCCAATCAGCCCCATCAAGGCTGCCCTGAGCACGCTTGGGTCCGGTCCCACCAACGCCACGAAGCCCGTCAGCCCCGCTGCGGCTCCGGCCGCGGCCAGCCAGCGCGGCATCCGAAGACTTCGGGTCGCGAACAGCAAGCCAGCCAGTATCAGAGTGCAATTTGCGCCGCTGACCGCGGTCAAGTGCGTTAGGCCCACCCGTTTCATGGCAGTGTCCAGATCTGACGTAATCGAGGTTCGGTCCCCCACCGTCATCCCAGGCAACAGCCCGGCTGCGTCCGGCCACAGCCATGCGCAGGCCAGCCGCCAGCGTGATCTGAGCTCGGCAGTCCATTGCGCCCAGCCAAAATCTACGGGCAGAATTCGCGGGGCGCCGCCGGCGAGGAACAGCGCTGCAGCGTCCTGTCCCGCACGTCCCGGAACAAGTCTGCCCGCGGTGGCGACCCTGTTGCCGGTCTTCACTTTGGCCCAGTCGTAACGACCGAGCAGGACAACGGGGGTATTGGCACCAAACCTTTGGCCCTTGGCTGTGGCCTCGGTCACCACAGCGTTTAGAGAGAGACGGGCACCGTTGCCGAAAGCCGGAGGCCCGGTAGCGGCCGCCCGCGGCTCGCCTGTGACCGTCAGCGTGGCGGTCACCGTGCCAGATTCGGCAATGACCGCTCCGATGGGGCCCTTGGTCCGGCTATCGCCCTTAAACCCCGCGGCCAGCAGCACTCCACCGATGCAAAGAAGCGTCAGAGCCAGCGCCGACCAGGCCGAGTGACGCGCGGTTTTTCGATATCTTCGTCCTTCGGCTGGAACTGCGGGGACTCCGGGGGCCGAGGAGGTTGCGGCCGGGACTTCGGGGGTGGGAGCTGCGGCGATCGAGTGCGTAGATGCGTGCGCCGTGCTGGCGGCGAGGCCGAGCACGCTTCCGACTGCAATTATTGCCATACCGGCGCTCAAAGCAGGCCCGGTTCCTACCCGGATCCCTATCCACGCAGCCGCCCAGCCGCCGATGGCCGCCGGTACAAGGCGCACGTCAAGCCGGGCTCTGCGCGCATCCCATGCGACGGCCTGGGGCCGGATCCGGCGGCGGGTTCTGGCGGCTACCTGCTCGACCACGCGGCTCCAAGATTGGCCAGCCAATGCGGCGAGGATCTCTGCTGTGGGGAGCATCGGGCGAGTGACGTCAGTTGCCTGGCCGCTTTCAGCAGTGTCCCGGCGATCGGAACGGGCCCTGGTGCGGTTCGCGCGGCCCCGAGCTTGATGGTTGGATTGTGGACCGGCCGTACCGCCGCCGGCGGGACGGACAGCACAGGTGGCCGCTTCGGTATACCTAAGTCGATCCCGGCTCGTCATCTAAATCGTTACCAAGGGCAGAAGCGACTCGAGCATTTTCGGTCCAACCCCGTCGACGGAGTCGAGCTCCTGCGCCGAACTGAACCTTCCATGGTCCAGTCGCCATTGGACAATCCGCTGCGCAAGGACCGGTCCCACCCTGGGCAGGGTCTGGAGTTCCTCCGCGGTGGAAGTGTTCAGGTTGATTTTTGCTCCAGCCGTTCCGGGCACCGGGAGAATTTTGGCGGCTGATCCACCACCGGAGCCCGGCTGTTGGGTCGCTGCCTGCGGTCCACTGCCTGGCGCGGCGGCTGCTGGTATCAGCTGAGCTGCGACCTGGTCCCGGGTGGGAACGATGACCTGTTCGCCATCCTGAAGCGGGGCGGCCAGGTTCACCGCTTCCAAAGCGGCCTCCGGCAGGCTCCCACCGGCTCTGTCGATAGCCTGATAGAGCCGGCTGCCAGCAGGCAGACTGAAGATTCCCGGTCGCTTGACGGCGCCGGCGATATATACCACGAACGTCCCCGCCGTCGTGGAGGGCGCCGGAGACTCCGCGGGTTTCGTGGCTGCGGGGCTGGGGACGGAATTCGTTTCGAGCGGCGGCACGGTCACCTTCGGTGACACCACCGCAGCCACGCTCTGCACGGGGAATCGTTGGCTGGCGGCCTGTAGCCACAGCACTGCCACAGCGCTGAGCAGCATGGCCAAGGCTACGATGACAGCACCGGAGGCCACCCGCCAGCGGATTGTGCGCCGTTTCGGAGGGTCGTCGCCAGCTCCTGGGCTTCGGTCCCGACCGCTGTCGTCCTCTACTGCCGTGCCACCTGGCGGGGCGCTGACTTGTGCCGGTGCCGTGCCGCCGGCCGGCGTCACGGCACCCGCAGTGGCGCCGGTTTGGGCGATGTACCGTGACGGTGTTAAGCCATCTGCCGGGGCGGTGGCGCTTGTATTGTCACCTGTCTCGACGGTGTCCGGTGTCTCGGCTGTGTCCGCTGTTGCCCTGTTGTGCTCGGCGGCGTCTTCGCCGTGCACAACGGCGCTTCCGGAGGTGGCGCCCGGACCTACGGTTGCCGGCCTCCCGTTCTGAAGGGCAGGAAGAAGCCCTACCGTCGGGGAGCGGGACAGACCGGTCCCGGCATGCCGGCCCGGTGGGCGGACTCCGGTCCGGCCAGGTGGCTGCAGCAGTTCAGCGAGGCGGGACGGATGCCCGTCCACCCCCGGTGCCCCCCGCTGCCTGCTCTCCCTAGCCATGATTTCCACCGTAGGGAGCCAGATGGACACCCGGCAGCGCGGCGTACGGCTATGTGAGGCCGGGCCGGGAATCCGGGGGCTGTGCAGGAGAACTGTGCGTTCCGCGCCGGCGCTTCCAACGCACGCCGCCGCCGCTTCCAACGCACCCCGCCGCCGCCGCTGCTGCGAAGGATCTCAGCCGCGCTGCGCCGGATCCTCACCAACGATGACTGCCAGGACACCCAGCCCGGCGTGGGCTGCAAGCACGGCCGGCAAGGGTGTGATCAGCACCTCTGGCGCCTTCGCTGCGGCTCCTGCAGCGGACACCGCGGGAATTCCCGCAGCCGGGCCAACGGGATCGCCGGCAATTACTCCGCCAGCGGCCTCCGCGCCAGCCGCCGCTGCGGCTTGTTCGAGGCCGGAAACGAGCCGCGCGCATAAGGCCTCAGCCGCAGGCTCATTGCCGAAATGGTGCACAGCGAGCTTCGCCGCACCGACCGGGCGCCCGGCGATGTCCTGACGAACCAGCTCCTCCAGCCGGGCGATCGCCCGAACCTCGGTGCGAATCCGTTCGAGCGGAACCACCTGGCCATCACGAACGGACAGGATCGGTTTAATCGAAAACACAGTTCCCAGCCAGGAAGCCGCCGTCCCAATACGTCCGCCGCGGCGCAGCTGGTCAAGGCTCGGAACGTAAAAGTAGATCCTGGCGGCATCCGTCTGCTGCCGAACGGCCGCGGCTACCTCCCTCAGATCGGATCCGGCCGCGGCGGCCAGCAACGCGGCCTGGACGCCAAAGCCTTGGGCCATCCCCACGGTCCTGGTGTCGATGACCTCGACCGGGAAATCGACAGTGGCCGCGGCCAGCTGCGCGGATTCGACGGTTCCGGACAGCGCGCCGGAGAGGTGGATGGAAACCGCCCCCGCGAAGCCGTCCGCCTTGGCAGCGCGGTAGGCCCTTTCGAACTGGCCCGGCGAGGGCCGGGATGTGCGGACGGGCTGACCCGCCGCGAGTGCCAAGCCAATGGACGCCGCAACGTCATCGGCTCCTTCACCGAAAATGTCCGGCCCCACCATCACCGGCATCGGCACGATAGCCAACCGGCCGTCGTCGGGCAGGTCAAGCCCCCACGCCGGCGGCAGCGCCGCAGCCGAGTCCGTGATTACAGCGACCGACGGCAGGTGTTCGACGGCGGCTGCTTCCGGCCGGAGCTTAGCCAGCCGTTCGCGCAGCCAGCTGACGGCGGCAGCTTCGCGTTCAGCCATGTGCGCGCTCCTTATGCCGAAAGCCGGTCATGCCGAAAAGCTGGAATTACGAGGCCGGGACGATGTTCACCAGATTTGGCGCACGGACAATCACGGTCCGCACGCCGCGCCCAGCCAGGAACCGCTGCACAGGCTCGGAAGCCAACGCCAGCTCGCGCAGCTCCGATTCCGCGATGTCCGGGGAAACGGTGAGCCGATCGCGGACCTTGCCCTGGACCTGGACCACGGCTGTTACGGTGGCCTGCACCAGCAGCGCCTGATCAACCTCCGGCCACCCTGCAGCGGCAACAGATGGCTCATGCCCCAGCGCCAGCCACATGTCCTCGGCGGTGTACGGCGCGAAGAGGCTCAGCACCACGGCGACCGCTTCGACGGCCTCGCGCACGGCAGGGTCCGCCCCGCCGGCGCCGCTGTCAATATCCTTGCGTGTGGCGTTGACCAGTTCCATCAGCCGTGCCACCACCACATTGAACTTGTGATGTTCCACCAGCTCAGTGGCATCAGCCACCATCCGGTGCGTGGCGGACCGCAGGACAGAGTTCCCCTCGGCTGGGTCCGTGCCGGGAGCACTGACCACATCCTGGGCCAGCCGCCAGGCGCGCGCCAAGAACTTTGATGAGCCGGAAGGGGACACGTCGGCCCAATCCAGATCGTCCTCGGGCGGCCCGGCAAACACCATAGTCAGCCGGATGGCGTCCACGCCGAATTTGTCCAGCTGCTGGCCCAGATCCACGCCGTTGCCCAGCGATTTGCTCATCGCTTTGCCGCCGTTGAGTACCTGACCCTGATTCAACAGGGCCCGAAACGGCTCATCCGCTGTGATCATGCCCATGTCGTGGATGACTTTGGTGAAGAACCGGGCATAGAGCAGGTGCAGGATTGCGTGCTCGACGCCACCGACATACTGGCCTACCGGCATCCACTCGTTGACCTTGGCCGGGTCGAATGGACCGTCTGTGTACTCGGGGGAGGTGAAGCGCAGGAAGTACCAGGACGAATCGACGAAGGTGTCCATCGTGTCGGTGTCGCGTTTCGCGCTGCCGCCGCACCTCGGGCAGGGGACGTTGACCCAAGCCTCAACGGCCGCCAGCGGGGAGGTTCCCTTGGGCGACAGATCCTCGCCGCGCAGATCCGCCGGCAGGGTAACCGGCAGCTGGTCATCCGGAACCGGCACCTCACCGCAGTCCGCGCAGTGGATGATCGGAATCGGAGTCCCCCAGAAACGCTGACGGCTCAGCAGCCAGTCACGCAGCCGAAAGTTCACGAATTTCTCCCCGGTGCCCTGGCGTTCCAGCTGGCCGACGGCGGCAGCAATGGCTTCCGCTTTGGGCATGCCGTCCAGTTCGCCGGAGTTCACCAGCACGCCGTCGCCGGTGGTGGCAACGCCCGAGTCGGCCGGATCGTCCGCCCCGGTGTCCAGCACCACGCGCACCGGCAGACCGAAGGCCCGGGCGAAGTCCAGATCCCGCTGGTCATGGGCGGGAACGGCCATTATCGCGCCCGTTCCGTAGTCGGCCAGCACGTAGTCCGCCGCCCAGACCGGCAGTTTTTCGCCGTTGAGCGGGTTCACGGCATAGCGGCCGGTGAAGACGCCGGTCTTTTCCCGCTCGGTGGACTGCCGCTCGATCTCGCTCAGTGCCTTGACCTTCTCGCGGTAGGCAGTGAGGGCGGCGGCATGTTCGGGCGTCACCAGATCCTCGGCCAGAGGCGCGTCGGCGGCGACCACGAAGAACGTGGCCCCATACAGGGTGTCCGGGCGGGTGGTGAAGACCGGAACCTCATGCGCCGGCAGACCGCCGTCGGCCTCGATCACAAAACGGACGTGCGCGCCCTCGGAGCGGCCGATCCAGTTGCGCTGCATGGCCAGCACGCGCTCGGGCCAGTGGCCCTCCAACTCGTCCATGTCATCCAGCAGCCGGTCCGCGTAATCGGTGATCTTGAAGTACCACTGGTTCAGCGATTTCTTGGTCACCAGCGTGCCGCAGCGTTCGCAGGCGCCGTTGACGACCTGCTCGTTGGCGAGCACCGTCTGGTCCTTCGGGCACCAGTTGACCGGGGAGTCCTTCCGGTAGGCCAGACCGCGTTCGTAGAAACGCTTGAACAGCCACTGCGTCCAGCGGTAGTACCCTTGGTCCGAGGTGTGCAGCCGGCGGGACCAGTCCGCGGAGATGGCGTAGCGGCGGAAGGACGCCGCCTGGGTTTCGATGTTGGCGTAGGTCCACTCGCTGGGGTGTGCGTTGCGCTTGATTGCTGCGTTTTCCGCCGGCAGGCCGAAGGAGTCCCAGCCAATCGGGTGCAGGACGTCGAACCCGCGCTGGCGCCAATACCGTGCCACCACGTCGCCCATCGCAAACGCCTCGGCGTGACCCATGTGCAGATCCCCGGAGGGATAAGGGAACATGTCCAGCACATAGCGCCGTTCCCGGGAACCGTCATCGACCGGAGTGAAGACCTTCAGCTCATCCCAGACGGCCGGCCACTTCGCCTCCATGGCAGCGAAGTTGGAGCTGCTGCCGTCCTGCTGGGACGGTTGCACCTGGTCCATTTGCCCGGTCTGCGACTGCACGCTCACTGGTCCTGCCTTTTCACTTTTCATTGTCATCTTTCCCATCGAATTCTTCCCGGACACACAAAAGCCCCTCGACAAGGCAAGGGGCTAACCGCGCGGCAACGATTCCATCAAACAGGACCCGCAGTGCCGAGCGGCTATCCAAGAAGGAGAAGGAAGTACATAGCAACACTTTAGCGCATGGGACGCACACGACGGCGGTGCGCCGTCCGAACGTGGGCCGGGCCTGGTTACGCCGCTGAAGCAGCGTCCCGATCCGGAACCCGGGCTCGACGCCGAGATGCGTCGGCTTTCGAGCGCGACGTGAACGAGGGTGCCGTAGTCGTCTTCCATCTCCAGGACGCCGCCGCGGAGGATTCACATGCGGAACATCGACGAATTTCCCAAAGAATGAGACGATCCGGGAACTGAGCACATTAGTAGATGAATAGATCGTTCGGACGCCTCGATGGGGATGGTATGGAATCAAATGCTGACGCGGAGATTTCATCCGACAGCGCGGCTGATGGATGTCTGCTTAGACGAATCGGCAAGGGTGACAAACCGGCGTTCGGGATGGTCTACGAGAAGTACGTCCGTGCGGTGGCATGGACTGCGAGGAGCATGCTGGGTTCCATTGATCTCGCTGAAGATGTCACGCAGACAACGTTTCTGGTTTTGTGGCAGGAATCAAAGCGCATCACTCTGGTTGGTGAGTCCCTGCTGCCGTGGCTGCTGGGTACATGCAGGATGCAGTGCCGCAATCTCCGCGTAAAGGAGCGACGACGAACACATCAACAGCTGGACAACGATGCCGATATCTCCGCTGCGGGGTTCTCCACAGAAGATTTGGTTATTCAACAGGCGACAGTCATGGGACTGGAGTCCCACATTGAAAGCCTCAAAGACATCGACCGGCAAATTTACCGGCTATGCCTTCGGCAGGAACTCAGCTACGAGGCCGCGGCCAACTCTCTGGGCATCAGCCACGCGGCAGTCCGCAATCGCCTTTCCAGACTCAAGAAGAACCTGCGTCAATTCCTGTCGGCCCAGGAATCAAAGGAGACCTCATGAGCACCAATCGACCGGCGGTCTGGCCAACGGAAACAGACATCGACCGGATGCGCGCCGCAACACTCGATCGCGTGAGTCAGCACCAGCAGCGAATCCGTCGACATCGCATTGCCGGAACCACCGCCGTCGCAGTGATGGTGATCGGTTCCGCCTCCGCCGCCATCTATATCCCGACCACGCAGCGCCCCGCAGACTCGTCGACCTACTGCTACTCCGAGCAATCCCTGGATTCCGCATCCATCCAGGCAACGAATCCTGATGGCTCTGCGAACCAGGACAGAACCGGACGCAAGGCTATGACGTGGTGCGGCCTGAATTGGGCCACGGGAGAACTGCCGGCCGTGAAAGGAAGCCATTCGGCAGCTAGTCAGCATTCCGAGCTTTCGGTCCCCCCACTGGGTGTCTGTGTCCGGCCCGACAACGTCCTGGGTGTTTTCCCCCTCACCACGACAAGCGGCCAGCTTCTGACAAATGCTCAACTGTGCCGGGACCTCAACCTTCGCCGTGCCAACTCGAATGAAACGGGCGACGGTGTTCCCCGAAAGGACGGTAAGTAAACGTGAACGCTCGGTCAACGCGGAGCCGGATGGCTTACAAGGCAGCTACGGCCGTGATTGCTGTCGCAGCGGCAGCCGGTATTGCAGGCTGCGCGAGTGTCCCTGCTGTCCCGCCGCCTTCAGCAGCCCCGGCCATGATTACCGGAGCTGGCATCGGCGTCAGCTGGGCGACTGGATACTACAACCTGCACGATCTCAAGGCTCATAGTACGATCGCCGTGCAGGGAAGATTCACACGCCTAGTCGGGCAGAACTCCCTTAAAACAATTCCCCTCACGGATTTCGAATTTACTGTTGATCAGGTTCTGCATGACCCGGGAAACCTTGTGAACACGGGCGCCAAGCTCACGGTTCGCCAAACCGGCGGCACGGTGAACGGCGTAGTGCAACAAACTTCGGACGACCCACTTTTTCAGATCTCCGAGAGGAATGTGCTGTTCCTGAAACAGGCCTCTCCAGGGCTCTTCTACGTCATTGGCGGTCCGACCGGCCGTTTCGAGATCACGAACGGAACCGTTGCTGCCTTCGCCTCCAACGGCGCGTCATTCACCGGCTCCCCTGCCGACTTTGCCGCCGCCGTGAAAAACTCGTAAGCCCTCGCCACCCGCAACCACTCAAATCCTTGGCGGCCTGGCTTCGGAGAGTCCTTTCCCGATCTAGACTCCTGGCATGGGCAATCACCTCCAAAGCGTCTTCCTCAACGGCACAGTTGGTTCCGGCAAGAGCGCCACTGCCGAAGCCCTGCACCAATTGCTCATTGACGACGGCATAAGTAACGCCGTCATCGATCTGGATGAATTGCGGCGCAGCTGGCCAGTTCCCGCTGCAGACCGGTTCAACCATGAACTCGAGCTCCGCAATCTTCAGGCTGTTGCTAAAAACTACCGCGAGGTTGGGGTGCGGCGATTCATTTTGGCCGGTGTCCTTGAAGAACCCGCCGAGGTGGGCCGCTACGTGGCGGCACTGAGTGGCGGGGAACTGACAGTGGTCCGGCTGGATCCGCCCATCACGACTATTCAGGACCGGCTCCGGAACCGGCACGAGGCCGGAAGCGCGGAATTATCCTGGCACCTGCACCGCAGCGTGGAGCTCAACCGGATCCTGGACGCAGCACGCCTTGATACTTACGTGGTGCCGGTCGGCGAGGGAGGCCCGCAGGACGTGGCCTTTTCGGTTCGCGCACTGCTGGGCTGGTAGAGGACTGAGCCGCTACTTGACGTCCTCGTCCACCCAGTCCATCGACTTGGTCACCGCCTTCTTCCACAGCCGGAGCTGCCGGTCCCGCTCCTCGGCGTCCATCCGTGGTTCCCAGCGCTTGTCCTCGGTCCAATTGCCGGCCAACTGGTCCAAGTCCGACCAGAACTCCACAGCCAAGCCGGCGGCGTAAGCCGCGCCCAGCGCCGTGGTTTCAATCACTCGGGGACGGATCACAGGGACGCCCAGGATGTCGGCCTGGAACTGCATCAGCGCATCGTTGGCGACCATGCCGCCGTCGACCTTGAGCTCGGTCAGCGGCACGCCAGTGTCTGCGTTCACCGCTTCCAGCACGTCGCAAGTCTGGAAGGCCGTTGCCTCCAGCGCCGCCCGGGCAATATGGCCCTTCGTGACATAGCGGGTCAGACCCACCAAGGCCCCGCGGGCATCGGGGCGCCAGTGCGGGGCGAAGAGACCGGAGAAGGCCGGAACGAAGTACGCGCCGCCGTTGTCCGGCACGGATGCCGCCAGGGTTTCCACCTCCGGCGCCGAATTGATCATGCCCAGATTGTCGCGCAGCCATTGGATCAGCGAACCGGTGACAGCAATTGAGCCTTCCAGGGCGTAATGCGCTGGTGCCTCACCCAGCTTGTAGCCCACGGTGGTGAGCAGGCCGTTGGCGGAGCGGACAATCTCTTTCCCGGTATTGACGATCAGGAAGCAGCCGGTGCCATAGGTGTTCTTCGCCTCGCCGGTGCCAAACGCCGCCTGGCCGAAGGTGGCCGCCTGCTGATCGCCGAGGATTCCCGCGACCGGAACCTCGCGCAGCAGCTGGGAGGTGTGCACCGTCCCGTAGACCTCCGAGGAGGATTTGATCTCGGGCATCATGGAGCGCGGCACGGTGAAGGCCGCGAGGATGTCTTCATTCCAGGTCAAAGTTCTAAGGTCCATGAACAGGGTGCGTGAGGCGTTGGTGACATCGGTGATGTGCACTCCGCCGTCGGTGCCACCGGTCAGATTCCAGGTGATCCAGCTGTCCGTGGTGCCGAAGAGCAGGTCCCCCGCCTCGGCCCGCTCCCGGACGCCGTCCACATTGTCCAGGATCCACTTGAGCTTGGTGCCGGAGAAGTAGGTGGCCAGCGGCAAGCCCACCTTGTCCTTAAACCTGTCGACACCGCCCGATGCCGCCAGCTCGTCGACGATGGACTGGGTCCGGGTGTCCTGCCAAACGATGGCGTTACAGACCGGTCGGCCGGTTTTCCGGTCCCAGACTACGGTCGTCTCGCGCTGGTTGGTCAGGCCGACGGCGGCAATATCGTGCCGGGTCAGGTTCGCCTTGGACAGGGCAGTGGCCACCACCTCGCGCACGTTGTCCCAGAGTTCGACGGCGTCGTGCTCCACCCAGCCGGCTCGCGGGAGGATCTGCCGGTGCTCCTTCTGGCCGGAGGACACGATGTCCCCGCCGTGGTCGAAGATGATGGCACGGTTGCTGGTGGTTCCCTGGTCAATGGCGATGATGAACTGCGACATAGGTGGACCTTTCCGCTGGGCGTGGCACGTAGGCCTATGCTATCCGGCGCAAGGTCCGGTCCTCCGGCGAGGCGGCCCGGCGTATGGCGGGCCGGGCGGGCGCAGTCTGGCGTATGGCGGGCCGGGCGGGCGCAGTCTGGCGTATGGCGGGCCGGGCATCTGACGAGGTGGAATGCAGGGAAAGTGGGGGCATTTTCGGTAGAGTCGTAATCATCCGGCGGGCGGTGGGACACAACAGGCAAGGACACATACTTCGGTGAGCGATATCGCAGTTCAGCTGGGCACGCGGACCAGCCGGCACACGCTGATGCTTCGCGGGACCGAAGTTCATTACTGGGACTATGCGCCCGTGGAACCTGCCGGCTCAGGCAAAGCCACCGACACCGACACCGGCCCGGCTGTCGGAATCGCCGCTGACCTGGCTGCCGGAATCGGCGCTGACACCTCCCCTACCGTCTGCACCCCCACCGCCACGGCCACGGCCACTACCATCCTCGTGGTTCACGGCTTCCGCGGGGACCATCATGGTCTCGAGCGACTGGTGGAGGCGCTGCCGCAGTTTCGCTTCATCATGCCGGACCTGCCCGGATTCGGTAGCTCCGCCGCTGTGGCCGCGGGCGAACATGACGTGGAGCAGTACAGCCGCTTTGTGGACGAACTGCTGGCGGCCCTGGAACTGGGCCCGGAGACGGTGCTGCTGGGGCATTCATTCGGCTCGATCGTGGCCAGCCATTTCACCGCCGGACACCTCGGGCGTGTCAGCAGCCTGATCCTGATCAATCCCATTGCGGCTCCGGCCCTTGCGGGGCCCAATGCGGTGCTTTCAAAATTGGCGGCATTCTATTATCTGTCCGCCGCGAAGCTTCCCGCGGCAATGGGGAACGCGCTGCTGCGCAACGCCCTCATTGTCCGCCTGATGAGCATCACGATGGCCAAGACCAAGGACAAGGCGCTGCTGGAATTCATTCATGGCCAGCACTCGGCCTACTTCAGCATTTTTGCCAACCGGGACATGCTCCTGCAGGCCTTCCGCGCCTCGATTAGCGGCAACGTCCGCCAGTTTGCGTTCCGTTTGGGGCTGCCCGTCCTGCTGGTGGCCGGGGCAGAGGACGAGATTGCCCCGCTCCCCGATCAGCACAGGCTGATGGAAGTTCTTCCGGACGCCGAACTGAGTGTGATACCCCGAGTGGGCCATCTGATCCATTACGAGACTCCGAAGCCTGCCGCCGCTGCCATCAGCGATTTCCTGAAGAGGCATCCCCATTCCTGAAACAGCAGCTCCGGTGAAGATTGTCATCGACGCCCGGTTCACCCGCATCGATCACCACGACGGCATCAGCCGTTACGGCGCAAGCCTTATTGCCGCCGTCGCCCGGCTGTCGGAGGTGACAATGCTCATCAGTGACAAGCGCCAGTTGGCGCTGCTGCCTGACGTGCCGTACCAGCTGATCCGCAGCCCGCTGTCCCCGCTGGAGCTGTTTGTTGCCCGATCCGTCAATACGCTTGCACCGGACGTGGTGTTCTGCCCGATGCAGACCATGGGAAGTTGGGGCCGCAAATATGCCCTGGTGCTAACGCTGCATGACCTCATCTACTACGAGCACCCGGCCCCGCCGGGGTTCCTTCCGGCGCCGGTGCGGCTGCTGTGGCGGCTGTACCACAAGGCATACTGGCCGCAGCGGGTCCTGCTCAACCGGGCGGACATGGTCGCCACGATCAGCCGGACCACCGAATCGCTGATTGCCAAATACCGGCTGACCAGGCGGCCGGTACGCATCATCGGCAACGCACCGCAGGGAGACCGTGTGCCGCGCAGCCCGGATTCCGTTCCGGATAAGACACTGATCTACATGGGCTCGTTCATGCCCTATAAGAACGTTGAAACCATGATCCGGGGCATGGAGGCGCTACCCGGCTTCACGCTGCATCTGCTCAGCCGGGTGACCCCGCACCGGCGCGCGGAACTGGAGGCAGTAATTCCGGCAGGAGCCTCGGTGGTGTTTCACAATGGGGTTTCCGACCAGGAGTATGACGACTTACTGCTGAAGGCAACGGCGTTGGTGACGCTGTCCCGTGCCGAGGGCTACGGCCTGCCGCTGGTGGAGGCGATGGCCTTGGGCACTCCGGTAATCGCCAGTGACACGCCGATTTTCCGGGAGGTGGGCGGGAGCGCCGTGAGCTATGTCCCGGCCGGGTCAGCCGCGGAGTTTGCAGCAGCCGTCCGGGCTTTGGAGGATCCGCTAGTTTGGGCGGACTGCTCCAGGGCGTCCGTGCGGCAGGCGGAAACCTTCAACTGGGATCGCTCGGCGCGGGAACTGATTTCGATCGCCACAGAACTGGCAGACCGAGGTGCCAATTCGGCAGCATAACCTCGTGGCCAGGTCAGATCACATCGAGTCCGTCGCAACGGACCTGGACCGGTGAGCCGGTTCGCTTGGCCGCATTGCTGGCCTTCAACGCCCGCAGCTTGGAGACAATGTCGGCTGCCATGGCGAAGGGGATGAAAATCAGGCTCCGGTAGTCGGTGTCCTCCACTGGCAGCGGATGTCCTGTCGGCGCCGACCCAGCAGAAAGTGCCGCCGGGCCCACCACTCGGACTTCCGGCGGCAAGGACATCCGGGTGATGAAGGATTCAATGTCGGATTGACCGCCGGTCAGTGAGGCTATCCGCACGGCCGGAGGGAGGCCTAGCTCCTGCCGCAGGGACAGTTCGCGCTCGGCAAAGCCGCCCGGATCCCAGCGCACCAGGGCGCCCACGGTTTGTTGGTCCTCGGCTGTTACCACCACTGTTCCGCCTTGAGCGGCGGGGCGGACCAGCGCCGCCGCATTGAACCAAAGCCTCAGCGTCTCCTCCGAGGCGCGCAGGGACTCGCGGCGAAGCAGCGCGTCACCATCCAGCAGCAGGGCGGCGGCATAGCCGGTCGGGGCAACCGGTTCCGCTCCAATCGTGGCCACCACCAAAGCCGGTCCGTCGCCCACCACGGCTTTGACATGGTCTCCGGCGGAGGACACCACTTGAACACCGGGAAATGCTTTGCCCAATTCCTCGGCAGTGCGGGCGGCCCCAACCACCACACGTCGCAGCGCCCGCGAACCGCATTGCGCGCAACTGAAGTCCAGCTCCGCTGTGCCGCACCAGCGGCACTGCAGGATCGGAGTCGAGCCGGAGTGGCCGGCTGGCTCCATCAGCGGTCCCTGGCAATGTCGGCAGCGCGCGATTTCCCGGCACCGCTGGCAGGCCAGGCTTGGCGCATACCCAGACCTGGCCACCTGAACCAGCACCGGACCACGGGCGAGTGCTTCCTTGGCACTCTGCCAAGCGCGCTGGGGCAGCCTAGCCAGCCCGGCCAGCGGATCACGCTCCTGTTCATAGCTGTCCGCGGTGCTGATCACCCGGGCGGCCACTGTCCGCGCCAGGGCCCGTTCCGGGACGATCGGCTCCGCCCATCGGGTGTTCAGCAACCGCTGGCCTTCCGTGCTGCGGGCATGCCCAGCGAGCAGCATCGCGGCGTGGTGCTGCTCCGCGCGCAGCAACAGAACATCGCGGCTGTGCTGGTACGGCGCGCGGCGTTCCACATGGAGGTCGTCGCCGTCGTCCCAGCAGCAGAACAGGCCGGGATTGGCAACCGGAGCGAAGGCTGCCGACCGGGTTCCCAGCACCACGCGGACTTCACCGCTGAGCACGCGCAGGAAGTTCCGGTACCTCGGCGTCGGGCCGTCCTCCGCCGTGAGCCGGACAAAACTGTCGGCCGGCAGGAGCGCTGCAACTGCTTCCTCGAGCAGCAGCAGGTCGCGCTGATCGGGCACCACGGCGACCGCGCCCCGACCCGATTGGTGGCAATGTGCAATAGCCTGGGCCAGTTGGTGGTGCCAGGCGTGGCTGCCGTAGCCGCTCAGTGCGCTCAACACTGCACGCGGCGAGCCGCCGGCGGCAAGGTGGCTCAGAAACGCGTCCCCATTCCGGTATCCGTGCAGCAGGCTCGGAGCCGTGCCCCTTTCGGCGGAGGACGCGGGAACGGACGCCGGAGAAGGGCCCGGCGCGGAGGATGCGGGAAGGGACGATGCGGAGGACGCGGGAATGGACGGTGGAACTGATTGGAGCGCGGCCGTCCGAAGCAGATGGTCCTTGTCCAGTTTGGCCACACGGGGTGGTATTGCCACCCGCAGCACATCGCTGACGCTGCCGGCATAGCGGGCCGCCACCGCTTCGGCGAGCCGCAGCACAGCGGGCGTGAGCACCGGAACTGCGCTGAGGACCTTGCCAATCGGACTGAGATTGCTGGTCTCTGACGCGGCCGTCCGCTCGGTCAGGTAACCGTTGAGCTCCTGACCGGAAAAGCGCACCTTGACCCGCACCCCCGGTTGGGCATCGTCGGCCAGCTCGGCCGGAACGCTGTAGTCGAAAACCCTGTCCAAATGTGGGAGCGAGGATTCGATCAGAACTTTCGCCACCGGCAGTTCCGCGGCGAGGACGATGCCGCTGGAGGGTTCCGGGCGCCGCTGCGGGCTCACAAAACCCTGCAGTAAGGACAACTGAACCCCGGAAGCATTATCCGCCGTCATCTTGTCCTCCCTCCCGCCGTGTTCCATCCGTCAGCGCCGTCGAGCTGACCCTGCAACCGCCGCCGTCGAGCTGACCCTGCAACCGCCATGCCGCCGTCGAACCAACCGCCATGCACAGCACACCACGGGGCACTGACATTATTGATCGGCACCGCGTGGCACTGCGCAGTCGGCACCTGACGGCGCGGCTCAGGCGTTGAAGAACGACTTTAGTGCGTCAACCCGGTCCAGGTTTTCCCAGCTGAAGTCCGGGTCGTCGCGGCCGAAGTGGCCATGGGCCGCCGTCTTGGCGTAGATCGGACGCTTCAGCGCCAAGTCATGGATAATCGCCTGCGGGCGCAGGTCAAAGATGTCCTCGATGGCTGCCTCGATACTGGCCGGGTCCACCGTCTCAGTGCCAAAGGTCTCAACGTAGATCCCCACCGGCCGGGCCACCCCGATGGCGTAGGCGATCTGGATTTCGGCCCGGCTGGCCAGGCCGGCGGCCACCACGTTCTTGGCCACCCAGCGCATGGCGTAGGCGCCGGAGCGGTCCACCTTAGAGGGATCCTTGCCGGAGAACGCCCCACCACCGTGCCGCGCCATGCCGCCATACGTGTCGACAATAATTTTGCGCCCAGTCAGCCCGGCATCGCCCACTGGGCCGCCCACCACGAAGGAACCGGCCGGATTGATAATGTTCCGGGCCTTGGAGGTATCCAGGTCGGAGCCTGCCAGCACCGGCTCAATGACGTGCCGGGCCAAATCCGCACGCAGCTGATCCAGCGGTATACCTTCGGCATGCTGGCTGGAAATCACCACTGTCTCAACGGAAACCGGCCTGTCCCCTTCATAGCCCACGGTGACCTGCGTCTTGCCGTCCGGGCGCAGATAGCTCAGCAGGCCGGACTTGCGGACCCGGGTGAGCCGTTCGGAGAGCCTGTGCGCCAGGAAGATCGGCGTCGGCATATAGGAGGCCGTCTCATTGCTGGCGTAACCAAACATGATGCCCTGGTCGCCGGCGCCCTGCTGATCATAATCGTCCGTTGAGCCGTTGACGCCCTGCTGGTGAAAGACGCCGGCGAAGATGTCGGGAGACTGCTGCCCGATGGACACCGACACGCCGCAGCGGGCGCCGTCGAATCCGTTGGCGGAGGAGTCGTAGCCGATGTTGAGAATGGTTTCGCGCACGATCTGCGGAATTTCGACGTAAGCGTCAGTGGTAACTTCACCGGCGACATGGACCAGGCCGGTGGTGGCCATTGTTTCGACCGCAACGCGGGAATTGGGATCCTTGGACAACAGCGCATCCAGGATCGAGTCGCTGATCTGATCGCAGATCTTGTCCGGGTGGCCTTCGGTAACCGATTCGGAGGTAAACAGGCGCAAAGGCAATTTGGCGTTAGTCACTAACCCACTCTACTTCGTTGGTCCCGGCCCGCCGATTCGGGGAATTTGGGGGCGGCTCAGTCCAGCGGCCGGGCTGGGCCCCTGTGGGCGTTTGCCCGGTTACTTGCCGCATCGGAGGGCCAGGTGCCGGTCCGCCGCGCGTCTATTTCGCGCACGACGGCGGCAGCCACCTCCGCTTTCGAGCCGGACACCTCGAGTGGTGCCTTGCCACCCCGATCCAGGATGACCACTTCGTTCCGGTCCTGGCCAAACACCCGGTCCACGCCCACCTGATTGACCACCAGCAGGTCGCATCCCTTCCGTGTCAGCTTGGCCAGGGCGTAATCGAGCACGTTGCCGTGGTCGTCCCCGGTTTCCGCCGCGAAGCCGATGATCAGCTGTCGACGCTGTCGTGCGTTGCGTTCATGAACGAGTTCGGCCAGAATGTCGGGATTTCGGACCAGGGTGATGACTGGGTCCGCCACGTCGTCGCGCTTTTTGATCTTGCTGTCGGAAGACCGGTCCGGGCGGAAATCCGCCACGGCCGCGGCCATGATGACTACGTCCGAGTCCGCCGCGGCGTCCAGCGTGGCGGCGCGCAGCTCCAATGCCGTTTCCACGGAGACCAGCTCCACCCCCGCCGGCGTCGGAACCTCCAGGTGAGCGCAGATCAACCGAACGCGCGCTCCGGCCGCCAGCGCGGCCGCGGCGAGGGCAACGCCCTGCTTACCGGAGGAGCGGTTGCCCAGAAAACGGACCGGGTCCAGCGGCTCCCGGGTTCCGCCCGCCGTGATGGTGACGGTGCGGCCGGCAAGGGACGCGGCGCCGGACGGATTCGTCCCGGTGAGAGCCAGCGCCGCGGCAAAGATCTCCGCCGGTTCCGGCAGCCGTCCGGGTCCGGAGTCCTTGCCCGTCAGCCGGCCCCCAGCGGGTTCAAGCACTGTGCCGCCGCGGGCCCGCAACGTGGCCACGTTTGCCCTGGTTGCGGCGTGCTGCCACATTTCCGTATGCATGGCCGGGACGAAGAGCACGGGTCCGCGGGCCATCAGCAGCGTGGTGCTGAGCAGGTCGTTGGCCTGGCCGGTCGCTGCTTTGGCCAGCAAGTCCGCCGTGGCGGGCGCCACCACCATGAGGTCGGCCTCGTGACCGAGCCGGACGTGGTTGACGTTTTGGACGTCGTCAAAGACGTTGTTCGTCACCGGATGGCCGGAAAGTGCCTCCCAGGTGGCGACCCCGACAAAGCGCGTTGATGCTTCGGTGGGAATCACAGTGACGCTGTGCCCGGCCTCAGTGAACAGACGCAGCAGTGAGGCCACCTTGTAGGCGGCGATGCCACCGCCAACGCCCAGCACAATCCTCACGTGGAAAACTCCCCAACCGGCGGTGCGGCTACTCGGCGACCTCTATCGGGGTGGAAACCAGAAGTCCCTCGTCGATTTCGCGCAGTGCAATGGAGAGCGACTTCTCGTTGAGCTTGGTCTCAACCAGGGGGCCGACGTACTCGAACAGGCCCTCGTGCAGCTGGGCGTAGTAGGCGTTGATCTGGCGGGCACGCTTGGCTCCGAAGATCACGAGGCCGTACTTAGAATCCGCCGCCTCGAGCAGCGAATCGATCGGCGGGTTGATAATGCCTTCAAGCTTGGTAGCCACAAATTCTCCAAAAATCCGGTGGGGATGGACGCACACTCAGCGTGGATTGGGCGTCAGTCCCATTAACGAAACGAGCTCATCTGCCGCCCGTTGAACGTCATCATTAATGATGGTGGAATCGAACTCGGGTTCGGCAGCAAGTTCCAGTTTAGCCGTTTCCAGCCGGCGCTGCTGTTCATCGGGTGTTTCCGTGCCGCGGCCCACAAGCCGGCGGACCATTTCTTCCCAGCTGGGCGGGGCCAGAAAGACGAAGTTGGCCTCCGGCACCGCTGCTTTGACCTGGCGTGCGCCCTGCAGATCTATCTCCAGCAGCACGGCACGCCCCTCTTGGATGGCCTCGCTCACCGTGCTGCGCAGCGTGCCGTACCGGTTGCGTCCATGCACCACCGCCCATTCGAGGAAGTCCCCGGCGGCAGCGCGCCGCTCGAACTCGTCGGCGGAAATGAAAAAGTAGTGCACGCCGTCCACCTCGCCGGGACGCGGCGCCCGGGTGGTGGCCGAAACAGAGAGCCAGACCTGCGGATAGTTATCCCTAATGAACGTGGAAACGGTGCCCTTGCCGACGGCAGTGGGACCGGCCAGCACGGTCAGACCGTGGGCCGCTGGAGCGCCGGCATCGGCCATCAGGATTGCCCCAGCATTTCAACGAGCGCCCGGCGCTGATGGATTCCCAGCCCACGGAGCCGCCGCGTCGGCGCGATGCCGACGGTGCTCATGATGGCCGCGGCGCGCACCCTGCCTACGCCCGGCAGGGCCTCCAACAATTCGGTGACCTTTAAGCGGCCGATCGCGGCGTCGCCGTCGCCAGCCAGAAGTACGTCGGCCACAGTGGTTTTCCCCGTTTTCAGTTGGCTTTTGATTTCCGCCCTGGTACCGCGTGCGGCGGCAGCCTTCAGCAGGGCCGCCGTTCTTTCCTGCGCTGTCAAAGGCCGCAAATTCACGTGGAACTCCCTGAAAGCAATAGGCGGGCGCGATGGCGCGTTGAAACGGACGTTCCTTGAACTTATCGGTTCCAGGGCGGCAAAATCAATCCGCCCGTCCGCGGCACCTGCGGTACCGCTGTGTTCACGGCACCAACGGTCCGGACAGGATGGTCCGGGCGGCCGCAGTATCACCTTGCAGCAGGGCATGGCCCTGCCATTCCACCCTCCCCCACAGCGCCAGGTACAGGGTCCGGGCGTCCGCCGTTACTGTCGCTGCCGGAGTGCCCTCCCCCAGGATCCACGAATTCTTCGCAGCACGGCCGGCTGGCGCGGCTGCGAACGCAACTGCTGCTGCGGGTACTGGCATCAGGCCACGCTTGACTTGGCGGGGCACGAATACGGAGAACACCTCGTCCACGCCGTCCACGGCAAGTTCGGATGGGAGCAATGCCTCCGGCAGTACGCGAGGGTCTGCGGTGGCAACAGGGGCAGTGTCCGAGCCCGCCGAGGCGAGTGCATGCATCACGTCCCAGAGGTGCACGGTATGTTCATGAGCCTGGCGGCGCAGCCAAAAAGTGGCGGTCCGCGGCGGACCCATCGTCCAGCACGCCGCATTCGGATCCACGGACTCCATCCCAGCCAGGAAGTCGGCCGTCCCGGCCAGGAACCATGGCACCGGATTTCCTGCCGGCCAGGGCTGGCTCGCTTCCGGTTTCCCGCCGGCCAGAATGCCTGCGGTCCAGCGTTCGATCGAACCAAGATGGCCGAAGACATCCGCCACCGTCCAGCCGGGACAGCCACGGACGGGCGTCTCCAACTGCGCCGGCGTGGATTGCTCCGCGATCCGGCGCAGTTCCACCATGCTGCGGGACAGTGCCGCGAGATAGTCGAGGCGTTCCATGATCAGCTCCGGAGTTCCTCAATGGTCTGAACTACGGCGGTGCGCAGGGCTGCGGCGTCCGGGCCAGCGGCCAGAATGCCCCGGCTTGAGGTCGCCAGCACCTGCCGATAGGCGGCGCCGAAGGTCCTGCGGATGTCCGCCGCGGTGGCCCCCTGCGCGCCGAGCCCCGGCGCCAGGATCGGGCCATGGAGGGCCTCCAAGTCAATGTCCAGCTCGGCTAGGGCGGTGCCGACGGTGGCTCCCACCACCAGGCCAACCGGTCCCATCGGCACGGCGCTGCGGAGATTCTCCTGCGCCGCGGACATCACGATCCGCCTGGCAACAGAGTCCTTACCGCCGGCGTGCTGGACGGACGCGCCCTCCGGGTTGGACGTTAGCGCCAGCACAAAAACACCGCGGCCACTCGAAGCCGCCAGCTCCAGCGCCGGGCGCAGCGACTCGAACCCCAGATACGGGCTCAGCGTGACGGCGTCGGCCGCCAGCGCCGAGCCGTCGCGCAGCCAGGCGTCCGCGTAGGCGGCCATAGTGGAGCCGATGTCACCGCGTTTGGCATCGGCGATGGTCAGTACGCCAGCGCCCGCGGCGTCGGCGAGGAGCTCCTCCAGCACCGCTATTCCGGCGGAGCCGTGCCGTTCATACAGTGCCACCTGCGGCTTGAGCGCGGCGGCCAGCGGGCCCACCGTCTGCAGCACTGCCTGGGAAAAATACCGCAGCCCCGCTGTGTCGTCGGCGAGTCCCCAGTTCCGCAGCAGCTGCGGGTGCGGATCGATCCCCACGCACAGCGGCCCCTTGGCCGCCATGGCCTCGGACAGTCGGGTGCCGAAGGCCACCCGTTCGGGTTTCGCCTCAGGCATGGGACGATTTCGATGCGGTCGATTCCTGCCCAGGGCGGCCGGAGCGTTCCCGGTCGGGACCGCGCAGTGCCAGGGCATGTTCCTGCAGGCTGGTCACGCTCCACTCGAAGGAGCGCATGGCCTCGATCGCCTGCACGGCAACATTGAACTCCGCCACAGTGGTGATGCAGGGCCGGCCGTTGGACACAGCCGCCGCCCGGATCTCATAGCCGTCCCCGCGGGCCTCGCCGCCGGAGGGAGTGTTGAAGATCATGTCGATCTCGCCATTGTTGATCAGGTCGGTAATGGTTCCTTCGCCCTCAGCCGAGGTGCCCTCGCCCACCTTGCGCACCGTGGTGGCGTGGATGCCATTGCGGCGCAGCACGTCCGCCGTCCCGCCGGTAGACAGGATATCGAAGCCGAAATCCGCCAGCCGCTTGACCGCCATGATGATGGAGCGCTTGTCCCGGTTGGCCACCGAGACGAAGACCTTGCCGGAGGTGGGCAAGGCGTTATTGGCCGCGGCCTGGCTCTTGGCAAAGGCTGTGTCGAAGTGTTTATCGATGCCCATCACCTCGCCGGTGGAACGCATTTCCGGACCCAGCAGGGAATCCACCACGGTGCCGTCCGGAGTCCGGAACCGGTTGAACGGCAGCACGGCTTCCTTCACCGCGACCGGAGCGTGCGGCGGCAGGCTGCCGCCGTCGCCGGTGGCCGGCAGGATGTGGTGGACGCTGCGCAGCTCGCTGATTGAGACGCCCATGCCGATCAGTGCCGCGGCCTTGGCCATCTGCACCCCGGTGGCCTTGGAGACGAACGGCACCGTTCGGGAGGCGCGCGGATTGGCCTCCAGCACGTACAGCACGTCGGTGGCCAGCGCGAACTGGATGTTGATCAGGCCACGAACACCCACGCCGGCGGCAATGGCCAATGTCGCGGTCCGGACCCGGTCCAGCACGTTCTGCCCCAGCGTGATCGGTGGCAGCACACAGGCGGAATCGCCGGAGTGGATCCCGGCTTCCTCGATGTGCTCCATGATTCCACCCAGATACATCTCGGTGCCGTCGTAGAGCGCGTCGACGTCGATTTCGATGGCGTCCTCCAGGAACCTGTCGATCAGCACCGGATGGTCCGCGGTGATTTCGGTGGCATTGGAGATGTAGCGGGCCAGATGTGCCTCGTCATAGACGATCTCCCTGCCGCGCCCGCCCAGCACGTAGGAGGGGCGGACCAGGACCGGGTAACCAATCTCGTCGGCGATGGTCTTGGAGTCCTCAAAGGAAACCGCTGTGCCGTTCTTCGGTGCGATCAGTCCGGCCTTATCCAGCACCCGGGAGAACATGCCGCGGTGCTCCGCGAGGTCGATGGCCGCCGGGGAGGTGCCCAGGATCGGCACACCGGCGTCCGAAAGAGCCTGCGCCAGCTTCAGTGGAGTCTGGCCGCCCAGCTGGACGAAGACGCCCAGCACGCCGCCGGTGCGTTCCTCGGCCGCAATCACTTCGAGCACGTCCTCAAGCGTCAGTGGCTCGAAGTAGAGCCTGGTGGACACGTCGTAATCGGTTGACACCGTTTCCGGGTTGCAGTTGACCATCACCGTCTCGTAGCCGGCCTTGCGCAGCGCCATCGAGGCATGCACGCAGGAGTAATCGAACTCGATGCCCTGGCCAATCCGGTTCGGCCCTGATCCCAGGATGATCACTGAGGGCTGCTCGTGCGGACCCACTTCGTCCTCCTCATCGTAGGAGGAATAGTGGTAGGGCGTGTAGGCGGCAAATTCGGCGGCGCAGGTATCGACGGTTTTGTACACCGGGCGAATGCCCAGCGCCTGCCGGACGCCGCGGACCACGGATTCCTGGTTGTGCGTCAAAATGCCGATCTGCTCATCGGAAAAACCGTGCCGCTTGGCCCGGCGCAGCATATCCGGCGTCAACGCGGTGGCGCGGCGGATTTCCCCTGCCACCTCATTGAGCAGTTCCAGCTGGTCCAGGAACCACGGATCAATGGCCGTGGCGGCATGGAGCTGCTCCACGGTGGCCCCGCCCAGCAGAGCGCGGTGAACCTGTGAGAGCCGCTGAGTCGTGGGACGCTTGGCCGCCTCGATCAGCGCCGGCACGTCGGCGCCGTCGACCGGGCTGAAGTCCAGGCTGGCACCCTTTTGCTCCAATGAGCGCAGCGCCTTCTGCAGCGCCTCGGTGAAGTTGCGGCCCATTGCCATCGCCTCGCCGACCGATTTCATCGTCGTCGTCAGGGTGGGATCGGCTGCCGGGAACTTCTCGAAGGCAAAGCGCGGGACCTTGACGACGACGTAGTCCAGGGTCGGCTCGAACGACGCCGGTGTCTTGCGCGTGATGTCGTTCGGGATCTCGTCGAGCGTGTAGCCGAGCGAAAGCTTGGTCGCGATTTTGGCGATCGCGAAGCCGGTGGCCTTGGACGCCAGCGCCGAGGAGCGGGAGACGCGGGGGTTCATTTCGATCACGACGACGCGTCCGGTGCCCGGCTCTATCGCGAACTGGATGTTGCAGCCGCCGGTGTCCACGCCCACCTCGCGGATGACGGCGATGGAGATGTCGCGCAGGCGCTGGTATTCGCGGTCGGTCAGCGTGAGCGCGGGCGCCACGGTGATGGAGTCACCGGTGTGCACGCCGACCGGATCGACGTTCTCGATGGAACACACGACGACGACGTTGTCGTTTTTGTCCCGCATCATCTCCAGCTCGTATTCCTTCCAGCCCAGGATGCTCTCCTCGAGCAGGACCTCGGTGGTCGGGCTGTACTGCAGGCCCTGGCCGACAATCCGGCGCAGGTCGGCCTCGTCGTAGGCCAGCCCGGAACCTAAACCGCCCATCGTGTAGGAGGGCCGGACCACCATCGGATAGCCCAGGTCTTCGGCGGCCACCAGCGCCTCCGCGATGGTGTGGATGATGTGGCTGCGCGCGGATTCGGCACCGCAGCGTGCCACCACGCCCTTGAATTTCTCCCGGTCCTCGCCCAGTTCAATTGCGGCGATGTTGGCGCCGATCAGCTCCACGTTGTACTTGGCCAGCACGCCGTTCTTGTCGAGCGCAATCGCGGTGTTCAGCGCGGTCTGGCCGCCCAAGGTGGGCAGGATCGCATCCGGGCGCTCCTTGGCGATGATCATCTCCACCACCTCGGGGGTAATGGGCTCCACGTAGGTGGCGTCGGCGAACTCCGGGTCCGTCATGATGGTGGCCGGATTCGAGTTCACCAGGATGACCCGCAGGCCCTCCTCTTTGAGCACACGCAGCGCCTGGGTTCCGGAGTAGTCGAATTCCGCTGCCTGGCCGATCACGATGGGGCCGGAGCCGATCACCAGGACGCTTTTGAGGTCTTCTCTCTTGGGCATTAGTTCTTATCCTGATTCTGCTGTGTTGAATCCTGCTGTGCTGAATCCTGCTGTGTTGAATCCTGCTGTGTTGAATCCTGCTGGGAAGTTTCTTCGGTTTCCGGGGCCGGGATGAGTGCATGGTCCACGTCCGCGCCGCTGACCGGGGTTCCATCGGCGCTGGCCTGCATCAGGTCGATGAAGCGGTCAAAAAGGTAAGCCGAATCGTGGGGCCCGGCGGCGGCCTCCGGATGGTACTGGACGGAGAAGGCGGGGATGTCCAGGCAGCTCAAGCCCTCGACGACGTCGTCGTTGAGACTGACATGGCTGACTTCCACGCGGCCGAATCGTTCCTGTGGGGCCGTCGTGGCGGACCCGCGCGGAGCGTCGACGGCGAAGCCGTGGTTCTGCGAGGTGATCTCCACCTTGCCGGTCCGCAGATCCAGCACCGGCTGGTTGATCCCGCGGTGGCCATAACGCAGCTTGTAGGTTCCAAAGCCCAGCGCCCGGCCCAGGATCTGGTTGCCGAAGCAGATGCCAAAGAACGGAATTTTCGCATCCAGCACTTCGCGCAGCAGCGAGACCTGCGCATCCGCCGTCGCCGGATCTCCGGGTCCGTTGGACATAAAAACCCCGTCCACCCCGAGAGCCTGGATGTCAGCCAGGGTGGCCGTCGCGGGGAGCACGTGCACCCGCACCCCGCGCTCAGCAAACCGGTGCGGCGTCATGGATTTGATGCCCAGATCCAGTGCGGCGATGCTGAAGCGCGGCTCCCCGGCCCAGCCATGGGCGGCCGGTTCGACGACGTATGCTTCCTTCACGCTGACCTCCTCGGCCAGCCGGGCTCCCGCCATGGGGGCGCTGGCCAGGACCTGCTCCAGCAGTTCTGC
Organism: Paenarthrobacter sp. Z7-10; assembly: GCF_026932795.1. GTDB lineage: Bacteria > Actinomycetota > Actinomycetes > Actinomycetales > Micrococcaceae > Arthrobacter_M. The sequence goes on from NZ_JADPVH010000013.1 coordinate 37,234, forward strand.
GTGCGGCGCGGCCGCCGCGTCTCCGGAGAAGATGCCCGCCCGCATGGCGCCGCGTTCGCGCAGATGCCGGGTGATGGCGCGGGTGTCCACGCCCTGGATCCCGACGATGCCCTGCGTGAGCAGTTCCTCATCTAGGCTGCGTTCCGAGCGCCAGTTGGACGGCCGGCGGGCGGCGTCGCGGACGATGTAGCCTGCCACCCAAATCCGGCGGGATTCCGCATCCTCGTCATTCGCGCCGGTGTTGCCGATGTGCGGAGCGGTCTGCACCACCAGTTGGCGGGCGTAGGACGGATCCGTGATGGTCTCCTGGTAGCCGGTCATTCCGGTCGCAAAAACCGCCTCACCAAGAGCCGTCCCGGCTGCGCCGTAACCGGTCCCCCGGAAAGTCCGTCCGTCCTCCAGAATCAGTACTGCCGCGCCTTGGACCGGTGCTGGCTGCATGCGTTGTTCAGTCATTGCGTTCTTTCTCTCCAGTGGGGATCTGCGGGAAGGTGGTGCGGGTGCCGGGCTCCTGCGGCACAAGAGCGGTCAGGGCGGCCAGCAGGGGCTTCTTGTCGGCAGCCGCGCGGGTCCGGAAGCCGGTGTCCACGGGCTGGTCTCCGAGGCGCCAGGACAGCACCACCAGTCCCTGAGCCTCCACGAACTTGCCGGCCATTCCGGCCTCCAGCCGGACGTCGTCGAGCCTGTCCGCCGCCACGAAAACGTCCGGCGCACCGGATCGTGCCAGCAGCACGCCCTCGCTGTGGACATGCACCACGGCGTTGGTGCGGATGCCCAGCGAATGCACGGCGAGCCGATCCAACCAGTCCCCTTCCGTCGTCGTCGCCACGTACTGGCCCTCGACGCTCAAGGAAGGGACGGACAGCTCGGCCGGGACCGCCGGCAGCGGTGCCGTTCCGGCTTGCCGGCGCAGCCGATTGCGCCAGCCCAGGCCAATCAGGGCAAAAATGGCCAGCAGGATGAACACGGTCAAAATGGTGGGCAGGACCTTTTCCATCACTGCCCCCCGTACTGGCCGCCGGCAGCACCGGCCGTTCCGGCAGCACCAGCCGTTCCGACGCTGCCAAAGCGGGCCGGAGCGACGCCCGGATCGCGGTAGGGCGAGTGCAGCTCGCCGTCGAGCACGGTGGGGTGGCCGCGGAAGAACGTGGCGACGACGGCGCCGGGAAGTTCGCGACCGCGGAACGGCGAGTTCCGTCCCTTGCTGGCCATCGTTTCCGGCTGGACCGTCCACCGGGCCGCTGGATCGACCAGCACCAGGTTGGCCGGCTGGCCCGCCTGCAGCGGCCGGCCCTGGTCCGGCAGTTGGCCAATCCGCGCGGGGGCATGCGAAGTCACCCGGGCGAAGTCCGCCCACCCGATCATCCCGGTCTCGATCATGGTGTGCTGCACCACGGACAGGGCGGTTTCGAGCCCGGTCATGCCCATCGCCGCCTGGGCCCATTCACAGTCCTTGGCCTCGCTGGGGTGCGGCGCATGGTCCGTCGCGACGACATCGATGGTGCCGTCGGCCAGGGCCTCCCGCAGCGCCCGCACGTCCTCGTCGGAGCGCAGCGGCGGGTTGACCTTGTAGACCGGATCGTAGCTTCGGACCAGGTCCTCGGTCAGCCAAAGATGGTGCGGGGTGACTTCGGCCGTCACATTCACACCGCGTGCCTTGGCCCAGCGGAGAATGTCCACCGAACCGGCCGTGGAAACATGGCAGACATGCAGCCGGGAGCCCACATGCTGGGCCAGCAGCACGTCCCGGGCGATAATGCTCTCCTCGGCCACTGCCGGCCATCCGGCCAAGCCCAGCACCGCGGAAACCTTGCCCTCATTCATCTGCGCGCCCTCGGTGAGCCTGGGTTCCTGCGCATGCTGGGCGATTACGCCGTCGAACGCCTTGATGTACTCCAGCGCCCGGCGCATCAGGACGGGGTCGCTGACACAGATCCCGTCGTCGGAAAACATCCGTACACGTGCCCGGGAATCCGCCATCGCGCCCAGTTCCGCCAGCCGCTCCCCGGCCAGTCCCACTGTCACGGCTCCAACCGGGCGCACGTCCACCCAGCCGGCCTCGCGGCCCAGCGAGAAGACCTGCTCCACCACACCGGCCGTATCCGCCACGGGCGAGCTGTTCGCCATCGCATGCACCGCGGTGAAACCGCCCAGCGCGGCAGCGCGGGTCCCAGTCTCCACCGTCTCGGCGTCCTCTCGGCCGGGCTCGCGAAGGTGCGTGTGCAGATCCACCATCCCCGGCAACGCCAGCAGGCCGTCGGCATCGACTACGGTGGCACCCGCGGAGTCCAGCCCGGTGCCTACCGCCGCAATGCGGCCGCCTTGCAGCAGCAGGTCGGTGCGCTCGGCGCCGAGCACGGCGGCGCCCCGGATCAGGTAGGAGCCGCCGGCGGCCCGGGTTCCGGTGGTCTGGAATTCGATGGTCACAGTGCGGTCTCCGGTATCTCGACAGGTATCTTCACGGCGCGAACACCGTGGGTGGGAGCGGTTCTCCGGAGATCTCCGGAGAGCAGCAGGTAAAGGGTGGCCATCCGCACAGAGACACCGTTGCGGACCTGGGCGAGCACCGTGGACCGCGGGGAATCGGCGGCCGCTGAGGAGATTTCCAGGCCCCGATTCATCGGACCCGGGTGCAGAATGATGGTGTCCTTGAGCCCCAGCGCGTCCAAGGCAGCGAGCCGGCCGTCGTCGAACCCCCAGCGCCGCGAGTATTCGCGGGTGGAGGGAAAGAAGGAGTCGTTCATCCGTTCTGCCTGCACGCGCAGCATCATGATGGCGTCCACCCCGGATGCCAGGACGGCGTCCAAGTCATAACTGACCTCGCAGGGCCAATGTTCGACGCCGACAGGCAGCAAAGTGGGCGGCGCCACCAGAGTGACGTGCGCGCCAAGGGTTTTCAGCAGCCAGACATTGGACCGTGCCACCCTGGAGTGCAGCACGTCCCCGGCGATGGCGACCCGCATTCCAGCCAGGTCCGCGGCCGTGGAGTCCGAGCCCGCCAGCCGGGACCAGTGCCGGCGCATGGTGAAGGCATCCAGCAGAGCCTGGGTGGGGTGCTCGTGGGTGCCGTCACCGGCGTTGATCACCGCTGCGTCGATCCAGCCCGAGCGTGCCAGCCGTTCCGGCGCGCCGGATGCCCAGTGCCGGATTACCACGGCGTCGGCACTCATCGCCTCCAGCGTCTGCGCCGTGTCCTTGAGCGACTCGCCCTTGGAGACGGAAGACCCCTTGGCGGAAAAGTTGATCACATCGGCCGAGAGCCGTTTGGCGGCTGCCTCGAAGGAAATCCGGGTGCGCGTCGAGTCCTCGAAGAAGAGGTTGACTACGGTGCGGCCGCGCAGCGCCGGAAGCTTTTTCACTTCGCGCTCGCCGACGGCGGCCATTTCCTCGGCCGTATCGAGGATCCGGACCGCATCTTCCCGGCTCAGGTCCTGCGTGGAAAGTAGATGCCTCATTGCGCGGCCTCAATCAGGACTTCATCGGCGCCGTCGGTCTCGCTGAGACGGACCCGGACCTTTTCGAACGACGACGTCGGCAGGTTTTTGCCGACGTGGTCGGCACGGATCGGCAGTTCACGGTGACCGCGGTCCACCAGCACGGCCAGTCGGACCGCCCGGGGACGGCCAAGGTCGACCAATGCGTCCAGGGCCGCGCGGATCGTGCGCCCGGAATAGAGCACATCATCGACCAGCACCACGACTTTGTCGTCGATGCCGGTGACGGGAAGCTGAGTGCGTTCCGGAGCACGGGTTGGCTGCCTTGCCAGATCGTCGCGAAACATCGTCACGTCCAGCTGGCCGACGATGGCGTGAGCGGTGACGGAGGGATCGGTGGCGGCCAATTTTCCAGCCAGCCGCTGTGCCAACGGGTAACCCCGGCGCGGAATACCGAGCAGAACCAGGTCCTGGGAACCCTTGTTGGCCTCGAGGATCTCATGGGCTATACGAGTGAGTGCGCGGTCGATGTCCGCTGCGGTCAAAACAGTCCGCGCGGAGCCTGCAGCTGTTGCTTCAGAGCTCATGTCTCGCCTCCCCCTTCCCCGCCTCACAGGACGGAATTAAAAGGATCATTGCAAGCCCAAACTATCACAGGGCCGGCCGCCACCTTGCCCCAGCCGCAGGTCCGGCGGCGAGCCGTTACCTGCGGCGGCCCTTGGTGATCAGGCCCCAGATGAGCAGGAGGACTATGGAGCCACCGATGGCGAGCAGCCAGGTCTGCAGTGAAAAGAAATTCTCCAGGTGCGCGCCGAATACCAAGCCTCCAAGCCAGCCGCCCAAGAACGCACCAATGACTCCCACAATCAGGGTGGAGATAATCCCCCCACCCTGGCGGCCGGGAAGTATCAGTTTGGCAATGGCTCCAGCAATGAGTCCAAGTATCAGAAAAGCAAAAAATCCCACTGTGTTCTCCTTCGTAGGGCTTCCAATGCGGAAGGCCCGCTAACGTAGCGACGGAAGCTGATCCGCCGGATTGCCACACTAAATCTGGCAACTCCTTTGCTGGTGTCATTCCCAACCTAAGGTTGCCGGTTTTCTCCATTGTAAGCATACTTACAAAGATAGTAAGCATGGTTACTATAGGAGGGACTACGTTTCATCACCGGCTAACGGACGTGTACAGGGAGGAAAGATGGCAGAGAACCCACTGATGCGGGCCGCAACGAACACCTCGCCCCGGCCCGGCACTCAACCAGCCAACACTGGTGCAACAACAGTGCTCGCCAAGGCGGCGGGGGCGAATGTCGCCCTTGCGGCAGCGGAGTCTGCGGGCCACGTTGGGGCAACAGTAAAGGATGGTGCCTCGGAGGTGGCCTCAAAAATAGGGTCTCAGGGCAGGGACCTGTTGGCACAGCTGGGCACCGAGCTGACGGATCGGGCTGACGGTCAGCAGCAGCGGCTCGCTGCGGGATTCCGCTCGGCCGCCGAAGAATTGCAGTCCATGGCGGATTCGTCGGATCATCGTGGAATGGCCAGTGATCTGGTTCGCCAAGGTGCCGATAGATCCGCCTCCGTTGCCTCCTGGCTCGAGGCACGCGATTCGACGGCTTCCCTTGCGGAGGTCCGCGGTTTTGCCCGTCACCGGCCGGCAGCGTTTCTGGCTCTTGCCGCCGGCATCGGAATCCTGGCAGGCCGCCTGACCAAGGGATTGAGCGGGGGGACCTCCAGCAGCGGGACACGAAACGGCAGGGTATCTGCTCCGGTTAAACCGGTTTCAGCGACCCTAGAACCCATGCCGGTTCAGCCCTACGGCACCCGTGACGTGTACACGGAACCAACCGTTGCCCCGGGAGAGCCGCCAGCCTCAACAACCACATTGCCAGGATCTTAGGACCACTTTGGGCGCGCACACTGCAGACAACGTCCAAAATGCCTAGGCCCCGAACAATGTCGGACAGTCGTGCGCCCGTTGGGTCAGGCGACCAGCTGCCGCAGGCTGCACCGGATCTCGATTCGTGGCCCACCACACGGCTGTTGAGCACGGCCGGTCGGCTGGCGGAGCACGTCGACAACAAAATCCTTGCGACCCAAAAACTGACCATGTCCTCATTCACTGCCCTGCTCTGCCTCAGCGCGGCCGGTCCACTGTCCCAGGCGGCCCTCGCTGACAGTCTTAGAATCCGGCCGCAAACTGTTGGGAAGCTTCTGCAAGGCTTGGAAAAGGACGGGCTAATCACCCGGGACCGGGGAGTTCCCGATCGCCGCAGCACCAAAGTCGCCCTCACTGACCACGGTAGCGAGGTGCTGCAGCGCGCCCGCGAAGCCATAAACGTATTGTCCCTGGAGGATCCCGACCGGTCAGCGGAACTGCGTTTACGGCTCGAGGATCTGATTGACGGCATCTGCGCGATGGACACCGATCTGCCCGGTGGATCGAGGAAGCACAGCTCGGAAGACGCTTGACGGCCTCACCGTCTTCGTTATCCGCCTGTCCCCATAACCCCGTGAGCGGATCCACACCGGGGCACCCTCGGTGAAGCTATGGTTTAGGCATGAGCGAGTCCGGTGCCAGGCGGGATGCCTCCGAATCAACGGGACAAGTACCGGCCCGTCCCAACTATACGCAGGCATCCGAGGCACCCCCGGTCTCCCCGCGCACCTTTGAGCCAGCGGTTCTAGCGCCACTAACGCCAGTAAGTTGGAACCGGCCCCCGGCCCGGTCGGGCAGCGTCCGGTTCCGGGTCATCAACATCGTCCTGTCCTGCGTGCTGGTGCTGATCACGGCCGGTACCCTTGCGTTTTTTGCCGGCACGCTGGGCCCTGGCGTCTTTCTGATCTGCGGAGCCTTGGCACTTGTCCCGCTGGGCATTTGCCTGCTCACGCTGTTTCGCATCGACCGCTGGGAGCCGGAGCCCAAAACCGCTGTCCTCTTCGCCTTCTGTTGGGGTGCCGGCATGTCCGTCGCGGCGGCCCTGGTGCTAGGCGGTTGGGTGAAGCCCGTCCTGATGGCCAACACATTCATCGGCGATCCGGATACGGTCAGTTCGATCCTGCAGGCTCCGCTGGTGGAGGAGCTGTGCAAAGGAACGGGTGTCCTGCTGATCTTTCTGCTGCGCCGGCGTACGTTTGACGGTCCCCTGGACGGCGTGATTTATGGCGGCATGGTTGGAGCGGGCTTCGCCTTCACCGAGAACATCCTTTACTTCGGCTCCGCGATGGCACAGACACATGAAGTGGGACGCGAGCTGTTCGCCACTTTTTTGGTGCGGGGACTGATGTCCCCCTTCGCACACGTAATGTTTACGGCCACCATGGGCGCCATCCTCGGCTACGCCGCGCGCCGGGGCAGCACGGCACTGGCTCTGCTTTCCTGGCTGGCCGGCCTGATTCCGGCGATGGGCCTGCATGCACTCTGGAACAGCAGTTCGCTGATCAGCAGCAACTTCTTTGCCGCCTACGCGTTGCTGCAGGTTCCGGTCTTCTTGCTCTTCGCCACTGGCGTGCTGCTGCTGGGGATATCGGAGACGCGACTGACCCGCCGGCGGCTGGCTGACTACGTGGGGCCCGGCTGGTTCGTGGCGGAGGAGGCACTGATGCTGGGGACGGCGGGCGGACGACGGCGGGCCCTGGCTTGGGCGGGCTCGTTCGGCGCGAAGAAGGCCATGAGGGATTTCATTGCGCTGGCAACCAGACTGGCGTTCACTCGCCAGCGCATCCTTTTTCGCCCGCAGTCGCTGCAGCTGCAGCAGGATGAACTTGCCCTGCTGCATCAGCTGGCCGCGGCCCGCGCGGGGCTACAGCGCAGCGCGGCGCTGCGGAGGAACTCCGCAACGCCGCGCTCCTAAAGCAGAGGTTCTAGGCCAGCAGGGTTGGTTTAAGCTGCTGCAGCCGTCCGAGCAGGCCATTGATGAACTGCGGTGACTCATCGGTGGACAGGGTCTTGGCCAGCTCGACGGCCTCACTGACCGCAACGCCGTCCGGAACGTCGTCGTTGTACAGCAGTTCCCAGCTGCCGATCCGCAGGATAATCCGATCCACCGAGGGCATCCGATCCAGCGTCCAGCCCTGGGAGTAGGTCTGCAGGAACTCATCGATCGTTTCCTGGAGTTCGCAGACCCCTTCGACAATATCGACGGTGTAGCTGTTGATGATCTGGTCGGTGCTCTCGCGCCGCTGCTGGATGGCTCCGGCAGCGGAAACCGCACGCTGTTCCGATTCGAAAAGGATGTCCAAGGCCCGACGGCGTGCCTTACTTCTGGCCGAATTGGGCTTCGGGAAATCTTTTGCAGCCACTAGTCGTTGACACGTCCCAGGTAGCTGCCGTCGCGGGTGTCCACCTTGACCTTGGTGTTGTTCTCGATGAACAACGGAACCTGAATTTCGTAGCCGGTCTCCAGCGTGGCGGGTTTGGTTCCTGCGGAGGACCTGTCGCCCTGCAGGCCCGGCTCGGTGTAGGTGATCTGCAGCGTCACTGAGGGCGGCAGTTCGATGTACAGCGGTGCACCTTCATGAATGGCAATGTTGACCATCTGGTTTTCCAGCATGAAATTCGTGGCGTCTCCGACGGTCTCTCCCATAACGGTGATCTGGTCGTAGTCCTGGGTGTCCATGAAGACGAAGTCCGCACCATCCTGGTACAGGTACTGATAGTCGCGGCGGTCCACCGTAGCCGTCTCGATCTTGAGGCCGGCATTGAACGTCTTGTCGACCACCTTGCCGGACATGACGTTGCGCATCTTGGTGCGCACAAAGGCTCCGCCCTTGCCCGGTTTGACGTGCTGGAACTCAATGACGTTCCAAAGCTGCCCCTCCAGCTTCAGGACCGTGCCGTTCTTAATATCGTTAGTGGTTGCCACTGCGTCTCTCTCTGTTGCCGGCTATTGTCCCGCTGACCCTCCGCGCTGCCTTTCCGGGCCGTGCGGAAACCATGCGGGAAGTGTTATCAAAAATCCATTGACTATTCTACCTGAAGCCCTCAGATCAGGATGCAATTTCCTGATACGCGGCAAAAAGCAGCGACGTGTCCGGAACGTCGAGAATCCTGGGCCGGGCGACGTCGTCGAGCACCACAAAGCGCAGCAGGTCCCCTCTGGCCTTCTTGTCCCGGCGCATGCCGTCCAAGAGACCTTGCCAACGGTCCCGCCGATAGGTGACTGGCAGACCAAGCCCTGCCAGAATGGTGCGGTGCCGGTCGGCGACCTCATCGGAGAGGCGCCCGACGCTGCGGGCCAGCTCGGCGGCAAACATCATGCCCACCGAAACGGCCGCGCCATGACGCCAGGAGTACCGCTCAACCAGCTCGAGGGCATGGCCGAGGGTATGGCCGTAGTTGAGGATTTCGCGTCGGCCTTCCTCCATCAGGTCGGCGGAGACCACCTCTGCCTTGACGGCGATGGCGCGCTCGATCAGCTCGCGCAGTACGGCCGACGCCGGATCCCGGACCGCCTCCGGGTTCTTCTCGACCAGCTCCAGGATGGCCGGATCGGCCACGAACCCGCACTTCACCACCTCGGCCATGCCGGAAATCAGTTCATTTGGAGGCAGGGTCGCCAGCGTATCCAGATCCACCAGCACGGCCGCCGGCGGATGGAAGGCACCCACCAGGTTCTTGCCCTCGGCGGTGTTGATTCCGGTCTTTCCGCCAACGGCGGCGTCCACCATGCCCAGCAGGCTGGTGGGCAGATGAATAACTTTAACGCCGCGCAGCCAGGTCGCGGCGACGAAGCCGGCGACGTCAGTAACCGCGCCGCCGCCTACCGCCACGATCGCATCCGATCGGGTGAAGTCGTTTTGCCCCAGCACCTGCCAACAGAATGCCGCCACCTGGATGTGCTTACCCTCCTCGGCATCGGGAATTTCCGCCGTCAGCGCGGTGAAGCCGGCTTCGGCAAGCTCGTCCCGGACCGTGTCGCCGGTGAGCCGCAGGGCGCGCGGGTGGATCACCAGCACCCGGCGCACCCGCTCCCCCAGCAATGCCGGAAGTTGGGGCAGCAGGCCGTTACCGACGACGACGTCGTAATTGTCCGAGGGTGCGCTTCCGCTCACCGCAATGATTGTCGATGCCGTGGTCACTGTTGTCCATCCTCCGGTACTGCCTCTGGTCCTGCATCTGACGTGGAATCTGATCCTGAAGCGCGCAGCGCGTTCCGCGCGCTCGGGTGGCCGGGCGACCGGCGCGGGTCCGGGCCGGGAGCCGCTGACTCCGCTGGCATCAACCGGACCAGCGCCGCGGCCAGCTCAGGCACGGAGCCGTGCCTGACGTCCAACGTGGCATCCGCCAGCCGCTGGTAGACCGGCAACCGCGTCCGGGACATCTGCTCCCAGCGCTGCATCGGATCTCCGGTGAGCAGGGGCCTGCCACTGTTGCGGCGGATCCGCTCGCGCACGGTATCCAGATCCGCATCCAAATGAACCACCCACGCCCCCGCCAGCAGCTGCTGCGTGCCGGAATCGAGCACCGCTCCCCCGCCGAGGGAGATCACCCGGGGCCGCTGGGTCGTGGCCTCCAGTGCGGCGGCCACCATTTTCGCTTCCACTTCCCGGAAGAACAGTTCGCCCCGGCCGGCAAAAATCTGCGCAATGGATCCGTGCTTGCTGACGATCAGCTGATCCGTGTCCACGAACTCCCGCTGCAGCGCCCGGGCCAGCTCCTGGCCGATCGCGGACTTCCCTACGGCCATGGCACCGATGAGCACGATGTGGCGCCGGAACAATGCACCGTCCGGGCCAATGGGCGCCCCGGGCGTCATCGGCCCAGCGAGTCCAGCGCCTGCGGAATGTTCGCCAGGTAGGACTGAAGGTTGCGGGCGGTTTCCGAAATAGAGTCCCCGCCGAATTTTTCCGTGACAGCCTCGGCAAGCACCAGCGCGACCATCGCCTCCGCGACTACGCCGGCGGCCGGGACGGCGCAGACATCGGAGCGCTGATGATGGGCCTTGGCCGGCTCTCCGGTTGCCACGTCCACGGTCCTCAGGGCCCGCGGAACGGTGGCTATGGGCTTCATGGCTGCCCGCACGCGCAGTAGATCACCGATGCTCATGCCGCCCTCAATCCCACCGGCGCGGTTACTGGTGCGGCCGATGACGCCGGCATCGTCCTTGACAATTTCATCGTGCGCCTGCGAGCCGCGCCGGGCGGCGGTGCTGAAGCCGTCCCCTACCTCCACGCCCTTGATGGCTTGGATGCCCATCAGGGCTCCCGCCAGCCTGGCATCGAGGCGACGGTCCCAATGCACGTAGCTGCCCAGCCCAGGCGGCAAACCGTAGGCCAGGACCTCCACGACGCCACCCAGGGTTTCACCCTCCTTGTGGGCCGCGTCCACTTCGGCCACCATGGCCTGCGAGGTGGCCGAATCAAAGCAGCGCAGCGGGTCCGCATCCAGCGCCGGGACATCAGCCGGGCCGGGCAGCGTGCTGGCTTCCGGAACGGCCACCCCGGCAATGGCCACGGTGTGGCTTACCAACTCAATGCCGAGGGCACGCAGCAGTGCGGCGGCGACAGTGCCCAGGGCCACCCGGGTGGCCGTTTCCCGGGCGCTGGCGCGCTCCAGCACCGGGCGTGCTTCATCGAAACCATACTTCTGCATGCCAGTGAAATCTGCGTGCCCGGGTCGGGGCCGGGTCAGCGGTGCGTTACGTCCGGACTCCGCCAGGACGGCCGGGTCCACCGGATCCGCGGACATGATCTGCTCCCATTTGGGCCACTCGGTATTGCCGATCTGGATCGCCACGGGGCCGCCCTGGGTCTTTCCATGCCGGACGCCGCCGAGGATACTGACCTGGTCCTGCTCAAATTTCATCCGGGCGCCGCGGCCGTATCCCAAGCGGCGGCGGGCCAGCGCATCGGCGATCATCGAACTGGTCAGTTCGATCCCGGCCGGAACGCCTTCGATTATTCCCACTAAAGCCGGCCCATGGGACTCTCCGGCGGTCAGCCAACGCAACATAGCTTCCATCCTGCCATGCCCAGTGGCCGCGGCTAGCGTTGAGGCAGGCCGACCGCGTCACACATGACGTTGATCACTGCCGGGGAGAGCTCATAACGATCTGCGGTGAACAGGCGCACCTGTTCCACCGCCTGATACAACAGCATTTCCAATCCGGACACGGTGGTCCCGCCAGTCGATTCCCAGCCGGCGGCCAACGCACTGGGCCACGGATCGTAGGCCACATCCAGCAACAGCCGCGGCGAGTCCCGGTCCGCTCGAGCGGCGGCCGGAGCAGTGTTGAGTTCGCGCGCCAGTTCATCGGCCGCGTGCGGCGGGAGCGTTGAGATGACAAGGTCGTATCCGGCCAAGGCTCCTGCCGCCTCGGACCAGGGGCGGAACCGATGCGGCAGGCCGACGGTGGTCGCCGCCTTTGCTGTCGGACTCGCCCGGGCCCCGCTGCGGACGAAAATGTCCACCGCTGCGGCGCCCAGTTCCGCCGCGGCGGCCACGGCGGCAACGGCCGTTCCGCCGCCCCCCAGCAGCGCAACGGCAGGACGTTGCCGCACGCCGGCGTATTGCAGCGCCCTGACCAGGCCGACGACGTCGGAATTGTGCCCGGTCAGCCGGGGCTGACCCGGGTCGGAATAGTCGAAGGTGACGGTGTTAACCACTCCCAGCCGTGCAGCTTCGCCCTTTAGCCGGTCCAGCAGCGGCACCATGGCGGACTTCAGCGGCATCGTCACGGACAATCCCAGCCAGTCCTGGTCCAACCGGAGGGCCTCGACGAACCGGGGCAGTTCGGCCTCCTGGATATCGGCGGCATAGTAGCCAATATCCAGTCCCAGTTGGCGGTAGGCCGCCGCATGCAAAGCGGGGGATCTGGAATGGGATATTGGATGACCAAGGACGGCCGCGAGCCGCCGCGGCCTGTTCCCAGCCTTCGGGATCCAGTCAGAGGGCAGGTTCACCTATTTGCACTTGCCGGTGTTGGCCTTGCACCACGCCTGGTACTTCTGGACGTTTTTCAGGTGTTGGGCATAGGTCTTGGCGTACAGCGTTTCCCCGGTGTCCAAGTTCACTGTCACCCAGAAGTAGTAAGGGTTCGCCTTGGGATGGGCCGCCGCCTGGATGGCCTTTTCCTTCGGCGAGCCGATCGGGCCCACCGGCAAACCCGGATGAGCGAACGTGTTGTAGGGGTTGGACGCGTCTTTTTTCTGCGCGGCCGTCAGGTTGTAGGTTTTGATTCCCAGACCATAGGCCACTGTTGCGTCGGATTCGAGCCTGCCGCCGGTTTCCTTGTTCGGATGGTTGAGCCGATTGTCGATTGCTCCGGAAATCAAGGCGTAATTCGCCTCGTTCCCCTCGGCTTCGATGATGCTGGCGATGGTCAGCACCCGATATTGCTCCGCCGGCGCGGTGACCCCCGTCTGAACAAGCTGGTCCTTGGTGGTCTTCACCAGCTGGGCCAGAATTTCGCGTGCGGTCATGTCCACCGGAAAGCGGTACTCCCCCGGGGCCAGGTAACCTTCCAGGTTCTTCGCGGCTGCCGGGAGCCCGAAGGACCGCGGGTCCTTGGCCAGCGCGGCAAACTGCTTTTCCGCTATCCCGGTGGATTTCGCCAGCAGGGCAAGCACCTCGGGTTCGCGCAGATTTTGCGCAATGGCGGCATAATGGACCTTTTTGTCCGGGCTCACCAGGATGGATACCGCATCGGAGGCCTTCATCTGCAGTTTCATCTCGAACATGCCCGGCTGAAGTGCGGTGTCGCCATTGACCGCAGCGAGAGCACTGAGGAAGGCACCGTCGCTGGCCACGATGTCCGCCTTAACCAGCCCGACAGCGACTGTCCTGCCGCTCGAACCGGGGTCAACGGTGAAATTGACCGAGCCGTGGCCGGGGCCGGCATAGTCCTTGGCGGCCTGCGGTGTAAGTAAGGGCCGGATGAATTGGAAGGCCAGTACCACAACCACCACGAAAAAGGCTGTCACCAGCGTCAGCACCACAGCCCGGCGGCGGCGGCGAACCCGGGAGGAGGACTTTCGCATCCGCCGGCGGTGGGGGGAGTCCTGGTCGGCGAAGATGGGGTGTTCACCCTCGCCGGGGTCGGGTTCCTCGGCCGCGAAGTCCTGGTCCGGGGAGGGATGGTCGGGGAAAATCGAGCTCACAGGGATGGTCCCCGTTCATCGTTAACGGCTTTGATGACGTCTTCCTTATCTGTTGACTGCCGTTCAACGTGCCCCGTCGCGTCAGGCATCCGGACCAGAGAACCCGCGGGTCTGCTGCGGGATTTCTCCATATCGAGGGCGTGCTGCAAAATTCCTGCGGCCGCCACCTGATCAACTATTTTACGGTGGTCCCGGCTTCCCACGCCAGCGGAGTGCAGCTGCTGGTGGGCGGTCACGCTGCTCAGCCGCTCGTCCACCAAGCGCACCGGGACCGCCAGCTCGGCAGCGGAGAGGGCCTGTACCAGCAGCTCTGCATAGGACCGTGCCATCTGCGCGGAGGCTGTTTCGGTACCCTTGAGGGTCCGCGGTAATCCGACGTAGACCGCGACGGCACCTCGTTCCCGGACTTCGCGCAGGAGCACCCGGATGTCGGAATTTTTTTTGGCATCCCGGCTGAGGGTCCGGACCGGAGTGGCGAGGATTCCGTCCGGGTCGCAGCATGCCACGCCGACGCGGACGGTGCCAACGTCCACGCCGAGTTTGACACCGCGCTGGAGCGCTCCTTCCGTCATGGCTGGGGTTCTAGCCGCGCTGGGCGATGGCGTCAACGATTGCGGTCAGCGCAGCCGGAATCTTGCCCGCGTCCGAACCGCCGCCCTGGGCCACGTCATCTTTACCGCCTCCGCCTCCGCCGAGAATTCCGGCGGCCAGCTTGACCAGGGCCCCGGCGCGCACACCCGCCGCGCGCGCGGCCTCGTTGGTTGCCACCAGGACCATCGGCCGTCCGTTCGCCGTGCCCGTCACCGCGACGGTGGACGCCGCACCGCCCAACCGGCTGCGCAGGTCCATCGCCAGCGACCGCAGGTCCTCGGCAGCATTGATCGGCCCGGCGTCGTGGGCTATCACCCTGACGCCGGCATAATCGCGGGCCGTGGCCAGCAGGTTGCCGGCTGTGGCGGCCAGTTGCTCCTTGCGCAGCCGGTCCAGCTCCTTCTCCGCGGTGCGCAGCTTCGCCAACGTGGCTGCCACCCGCTCCTGCAGCTGGTTGGAGGGTACTTTGAGCAGATCGGTCAACTCGGTCACCAGGGCGCGTTCGGCGGCCAAATGGCGAAAGGCGTCCATGCCCACAAAGGCTTCCACCCGGCGGTTGCCAGAGCCGACAGACTGTTCTCCAAGCAGCGTGAGGCTGCCGATCAGCGAGGTGTTCGCTACGTGGGTACCGCCGCACAGCTCCCGTGACCAGGCACCGTCTATCTCCACCACGCGCACTTCATTGCCGTAGTTTTCACCGAACAGTGCCATCGCGCCAAGGGCTTTCGCGTCAGCGAGGCCCATCACCTTGGTGTCCACGCGGTAGTTGTTCCGGATGGCGATGTTGGAAACTTCTTCGATTTCCGACCGGGTCGCGGTGCTCAGTCCTTCACCCCAGGCGAAGTCAAACCGCAGGTAACCGGCCTTGTTGAATGAACCGCGCTGCAGGGCTTCCGGACCAAGAATCTGGTGCAGGGCAGCGTGCACTATGTGCGTTCCGGTATGCGCCTGCTCGGCGGCGTGCCGGCGCTCCCGGTCCACCGAGGCTTTGACCAGCGCATCGGCGCCCAGTTCCCCCTCACGCACTATCGCCTTGTGCACGCTCAGACCCTTGACCGGGCGCTGGACGTCCAGGACTTCCAGCACAAATCCGTCGCCGGTGATAAGCCCGGTGTCCGCGGCCTGGCCGCCGGCCTCTGCGTAGAAGGGCGTCTCGGCCAGCACCAGCTCGACTTCACTGCCGGCGGCGGCCCGCTCAACCCGCTGACCGCCGGAAAGAATTCCGCGGACCCGGGATTGGCCATCCAGGTCGTCATAGCCGGTAAATACGGTGGCGCCTTGGCTGAGGAGTTCGTGGAAAACGCCCAGGTCCGCATGCCCGGTTTTCTTTTCGCGCGCGTCGGCCTGTGCCCGCTGGCGCTGTTCAAGCATCAACGCACGAAACGCTGTTTCGTCCACGGCCAGGCCTGCCTCATCGGCCATTTCAAGCGTCAGGTCGATCGGAAAACCGTAGGTGTCGTGCAGGGCGAAGGCGTCGGCTCCGGAGAGCGGACGGCCGGCGGCCTTGGACTCGACGACGGCGTCCTCCAAGCGCGCTGTTCCGCTGGCAATGGTGCGCAGGAAGGCCTTTTCCTCCGCATAGGCGATGCGGCTGATCCGCTCGAAATCGGTCTCCACCTGCGGGTACGCGCCCTTCATGGCGTCCCGCGAGGCGGGCAGCAGCTCTGGCAGGCAGGGCCGCTCCACGCCCAGCAGACGCATGGCCCGCACTGCCCGGCGGATCAGCCGGCGCAGCACATAGCCGCGGCCCTCATTAGTCGGTGAAACGCCATCAGCGATCAGCATCAGGGCCGAGCGGATATGGTCGGCCACCACCCGCATCCGCACGTCGTCCGTGTGGTGCGGGTCATCGGCGGTCTCCGCGCTGGTGTATTCCTTGCCGGAGAGCCGGGCGGCCACGTCCAGCACCGGGCGTACCTGGTCGGTTTCGTAGAAGTTCTCCACGCCCTGCAGGATCAGCGCCAGGCGTTCCAGCCCCAGGCCGGTATCAATGTTCTTTTTGGGCAGTTCGCCCAGGATCTCGAAATTGTCCTTGCCGATGCCCTCGCCGCGCTGGTACTGCATGAAGACCAAATTCCAGATCTCAATGAACCGCGTGTCGTCGACCGCCGGGCCGCCGTCCTTGCCGTAGGCCGGCCCCCGGTCATAATAGATCTCCGAGCACGGCCCGGCGGGGCCGGGCTGGCCGGTGGACCAGTAGTTGTCCTTCATGCCCATCCGCTGGATCCGCTCCTGCGGCAGCTTGGCGATGTCGCGCCAAAGCCGGGCCGCGTCGTCGTCGTCCTGAGAGACGGTGACCCAGAGACGTTCCTTCGGCAGGCCATAGCCGCCGTCCTGCACACTGCTGGTCAGCAGTTCCCAGGCAAAGCCGATCGCTTCAGCCTTGAAATAGTCGCCAAAGGAGAAGTTGCCGCACATCTGGAAGAACGTCCCGTGCCGCGCCGTCTTGCCCACTTCTTCGATATCCCCGGTACGGATGCATTTCTGCACACTCGTGGCGCGGAGGTACGGTGCCTCCTCGCGGGCGGTGAGGTAGGGGATGAAGGGCACCATGCCGGCGACGGTGAAGAGCAGCGAAGGGTCGGAGGAAACCAGCGAAGCCGAGGGAACGGTGGTATGGCCCTTGCTGGTGAAGAACTCGACCCAGCGTTGTGCAATCTCGTGCGACTTCATTTTGGAACTGGACCCTTCGTCTGCGAACTCTTGAATTAGCGGCTGCGGGATTTAGCGCTGGCCGGATTTAGCGGCGGACAGATCTGGCGCCGCCGGATTTGGCGCTGGCCGGATCTGGCGGCGGCCGGATTCAGCGCCAGCGGGATTTAGCGGAGCCGGATCTAGCGCCCGCCGGCGCGGAGGGTGTCGCTGCCGGCGGCTCCGCCGGCGTCCACACCTAGGGCCGCCCGGAGGTCATGTTCGCGCTCGTCCATGCCGTCGCGGACCGCGTCGGCGAAGCTGTGGATACTGTCGCTGAGCCGGCCAACCGCACGGTTGAGGCCCTCCGGGCCCAGGGCGGCCCGCGCGCGCGACACCTTACGGACGGCGATGGCACCGACGGCAATGCCAATGCCTAACCAGAAAATCTTCTTCATGCGCTTGAAACTCCTTTAGTGCGGCCGGATATGCTGCGGCTGGACCTAGCGGCTGCGTGAATGGCGGGACCTGGTGCTGCGGCGGCCGGTGAACGCGGAGCGAACGCCGTAGGAAAAGGCCGCGACCCTGATCAGCGGGGAACCGACGGTTGCCGCGACCAGAGAGGAGAGGGCCGAAATGTTCGCCGTGGCGTCGGAGACATTGTTGGAAATGCCGTCGACCTTCTTCAGCTGCTGATTGGTCGTAGAGACCGTGGCGGTGACCTCGTCGATCAGGGGCGTGGTGCCCTCGCCGATCGACGCGATGGTGCGGCGCAGTTCATCAAAGACCGCTCCGAGCTTCATCACGGGTACCGCCAGGATGGCTACCAGAACGGCGAATACGCCCGCCGCAATCAGGCCTGCAATATCTCCACCGGACATAGGGGGCCGCCTCTTTTCTCTTGGCTTGGTCTCTTGACACTCACGAATGACACTAACGAATTCTTCTACTGCTCCTTGATGTACCTTACCTACAAAGCAGCCCGCGGCGCTTGCCACGGGCTGCTTTGTATTCGTCTTCGGTAGCCGCGGACAATGCCGCGGCCACTGACGCGCTAAGGGATCTAGCGGGCGTAGAACTCGACGACGAGCTGCTCTTCGCAGGTCACGGGGACCTCGGAGCGCTTCGGACGGCGGACCAGGCGCGCCTGGAGGCCTTCCAGCTTGACATCAAGGTAGGCGGGAACGGCGGGCAGCACGTCGCGGTGTGCACCTGCAGCAGCAACCTGCAGCGGGACCATGGTCTCGCTGCGCGGGTGCACATGCACCAGCTGGCCTTCGGCAACACGGAACGACGGACGGTCCACGCGGGCGCCATCCACCATGATGTGGCGGTGCACTACCAGTTGGCGGGCTTGGGCGATCGTACGGGCAAAACCCGAACGCAGCACCAGGGCATCCAGACGCATTTCCAGCAGCTCAACCAGGTTTTCACCGGTCAGGCCCTTGGTGCGGCGGGCTTCCTCGAAGACACGGGTCATCTGTGCTTCGCGGATGCCGTACTGGGCGCGCAGACGCTGCTTTTCGCGCAAACGCACCGCGTAGTCGCTGTCCTGCTTCTTGCGGGCACGACCATGCTCGCCCGGGCCGTACGGACGGCGCTCGAGGTATTTGGCGGCCTTGGGAGTCAGAGCAATGCCAAGCGCCCGTGAGAGGCGTCCCTGGCGGCGGGCACGTGTGTTGTTAGCCACGTTGTCCTTCCAATATTCATGCGGTAAAGCTCGCTGACACCGAAACCGGCACTTCCGCTCCGCTAACGACACGCATGCCGGTACTGAACAGAATGAGGTGCTGGAAATGGATCAATGCTTAGGTTATGTTCCTGGCCTCCATCATGGAGAGTTAGGGCTACCGCCGCCCGTCGCTGCAACCGCTGGGCATACCTGTTTCACAAATACTCCAGGATGCGAACATCGCCGGGGTCAGGAAAGGCAACAGGTATGGAGCCAAGGCTTGCCAGTGCACCCAACAGCTTAGCAGTTATTTGGGCTTGATTCCGCGGATTATGCCCCGCAGCCGCTCCAGTCGGCCGCCAATCTCCCGCTCGAGGCCATAAGAGGTTGGCTGGTAATAGTCCCGTCCCACCAAGTCATCGGGCGGATACTGCTGCTTCGCCACCGAATGTGGCTGATCATGGGAGTACACGTAACCCTTGCCATGGCCGAGCTGGGCGGATCCCGGATAGTGCGCGTCCCGCAGATGCGTGGGGATGCCGGTTCCGCGGCCAGCGCGCACATCGGCAATGGCGGAATTAATCCCGAGATAGGCAGCATTGGACTTCGGTGCGGTGGCCAAATGGACTACCGCTTCGGCCAGCACGATCCGAGCCTCAGGCATTCCGATCAGCGCAACCGCCTGGGCTGCCGCCACGGCAGTCTGCAAAGCGGTGGGGTCCGCCATACCCACATCTTCCGAGGCCGAAATAATAATCCGCCGGGCCACAAAGCGCGGGTCCTCCCCGGCCTCCAGCATCCGGGCCAGATAGTGCAGCGACGCATCCACGTCGGAGCCGCGAATCGACTTGATGAAAGCGCTGATCACATCGTAATGCTGGTCCCCGGCCCGGTCGTAGCGCACGGCCGCTGCGTCCACCGCCCGCTCGGCGTGGTCAAGCTCCACCGTCACCGGGGCGGATCCGGAAGGTTCCGTTCGTGCGGCGGAACCGGCACTTCCTGCACCCGCGACCGGGTCCGTTTCTCCACCGGCTGTGCCGCCCGTGACCGGGCCGGATTCTCCATCGGCTGTGCCGCCCATGACCGGGTCCGTTTCTCCATCGCCACCAACTCCCGTGCCGTTGGCCTGCGCACCGGCGTTGACACTCTCCGCGTAGGCCACGCCGGCGGCGGCTTCAAGAGTGGTCAGTGCCCGACGCGCGTCGCCGGCGGCCAGCCGAATCAGGTGATCCAGCGCCTCCTCGCTCAGCTGCACCTTTCCCGCCAGGCCACGAGGATCCTGCACCGCCCGCAGGATCAGTCCTTTGATGTCGTCGCTGGTCAAAGGCTGAAGGGTCAGGAGCAGAGATCGGGAAAGCAGCGGCGACACCACCGAGAATGCCGGGTTCTCCGTGGTTGCGGCGATCAGGACCACCCAGCGGTTCTCCACTCCCGGCAGCAACGCATCCTGTTGAGCCTTGTTGAAGCGGTGGATTTCATCCAAGAAGAGCACAGTGGTGGTCCGGTGAAGATCCCGGGCCGCCAAGGCATCCTCCATCACCTTGCGAACGTCCTTGACGCCGGCGGTGATTGCGGACAGTTCCACAAATTTTCGTCCTGGACCGCGTGCGATCACGTGGGCCAGGGTGGTTTTGCCGGTGCCTGGTGGTCCCCACAGAATGACCGAACTCGGTCCTGCCGGCCCCGCATGCCCTGCACCGGCGGCGAGCAGCCGCAGCGGTGAGCCGGAACCCAGCAGATGCTGCTGGCCCACCACCTCGTCCACACCGCGTGGCCGCATCCGCACAGCCAGCGGGCTGCGGGGCCGGGACCGAAGTCCCCCGCCGGAATCCGTATAGTCCTCGTCGTCGCCGTCGTCCACCCCTGCGCCGGCACTGGGGCCAAAAAGATCACTCACCCGCTAAGGCTATCGGTCGGGACGGACCAGCAGACCCGACGGCCGCCCGAAGGATCGGCTGAGCCGGAACCCCACGGAGCTGTGAAACGGATGCCGGTACACGGGGCATCCGACGGCTGAGTGCCGCCGGTGGAAGTATGGTTGAGTCCGCCAGCCCGAAACACTCCGCCAGCCCGAAACACTTCTTGAGAAATTGGTTGCATGTTCAACGAATCGACGGAACCGCAGTGACGGCCGTTTTCCGAACGGCGTATGTGTCTTCCGAACGGATGGACGGCTGGGTCGAACGGTTCAGTGCCAGTCATGGACAGTTGGGATTGGCGGAGACCGACGACGGCGTTCTGCTGACGGCTGCCGACGGTGCCACCGCGTTGCTGCAGTCGGCATGGCCGGCGGACGGAAGACCTGGCCAGGGTGCCGGTCCTCTTGAACGACTCATCTCACTGGCGGCACAAAGCCGCACGATCGCGGTCGTGCTGCTGCGGCGCGGCGGGTACTCCGTGGGGCTGTGCCGGAGCGGCCGATTGCTGGAATCCAAGAGCGGGACCAGGTACGTCCAGTCACGCACGGCCGCCGGTGGCTGGTCCCAACAACGCTTTGCCCGGCGCAGAGCCAACCAAGCCGATGCCCTCGTGGAGGTCGTGGCCGCCCATGCACTCAGACTCTTTGCGGGCTCGGTGACGCAGCCGGCGGAGTATCCGGTGATGGGCGGCGACAAAGCCCGGGACTATCCGGGGGTGAGCGGCGGCATGGCCCCTGAATATCTGGTGCTCGGCGGAGACAAAGCCCTCTGCCACGCGCTGCTGGCCGAGCCCGCAGCGTCGTCGTGGGCAGGCCTGCCTCAGCTGGCGTTCCGCGATGTGCCGGATCCACGGCTGGCCGTACTCCAACAGGTGGCCAAGGACCTGTCCGCGGTCCGGATCCAGGTCACCGATCCCGCGCCCCAGCAACTTCCTTGAGTGTTCCTTGAGTGCTCGGCTCTAGCGGGCCACAATCAGCGCCTGCGGCGCGGCCTGTTTCATCCGGGTTTGCAGCCACTTCAGCTGGACAGCCGTCTGCTGGTCACAGCTGCTGACAACCTCCAGCAGTTCATCGTCCCGCAACCCCTGGCCGGCCTGCTTGACCAGGGTCCAGGTGACGTCCACCAGGCTGGCCAGGAGGTAGAGATCGTGCAGATCCCGGAGCAGCCCCACCGGCCCGCTGCGCGTGGAGGAGATGCCCTCGGCATGCATTCTTTCGGGCTCGGCGCCCGACTCATCTTCGCCATACCGGTCCACGATCGGTTTTAACGCTTGCTCATGATCGTCGCACTGTTTGGCCAGCGTCTGGCACAGGAAGTGCACGTCCGGCTCGGCGCCATGGCCCTCGGCCACGGTACGGAATGACGCGGCGAGCGTCTGCTCTGCTTTGTGCAGCAGCCCTAAGTAGATGGACAGATTCATGGCCGGTCCTTTCCAGCGGAGCCACCATCGTTATCGTGCCCACCTGTGACGTCCTTGATGGCATTCCTTACGACCCGCTCGACACCCTTCAATGCGCTTTTAAGAGTTTCCTGAAGGGAGTCCTCCCCCTCGCCGGATCCGGTGCTATGACCGGAGCCTGAGTCGCCTGTCGCATGGGCGGCCCGTGGGTGCCCAGGATCGGGCTGAATGGCATCCGGGAACTGCGGCGGTGAGCTGGGCTCCAGAAATTCCTCGGCTTCGGCGTCCGGGCCACCGGTGGTCGGCGGAACAGCAGCACCTGCAGAAACACCGGCATCCGTCGAATCGTGGCCACTTACCGGGTGCCCGGCATCCGCCAAACGCGTGGCATCCGCGGAATCTTGGCCGCTTCCAAAACGGGAGGCCTCCGCTGGACGCGAGGCCGTCGTCGTCGGCGCGGGAGCGGGGCCTTGGCCATCCGCGATCTTTACCACCTGCACCGCCGCGTTCTTGAAGACCGGCTGCTTTGACACCGGATCCCACTCGGTGATGGTGAGCTCATTGGCGGCGGTCGGATGGCCATCCGGGGTGCCGCCGGCATCCCAATAGCCGTAATGGAAGGGCGCGAAGACGGTTCCCGGGCGAATGTCCCCCACCCGCGCCGGAACCTCGATCAGTCCACGACGGGATGTCACCCGCACCAGGTCCCCTTCGCGAACTGCCAGCTCCGTGGCGTCCTGGACGGAAAGCTCCACCCACGCCTTCGGCGCTGCCTTGTGAAGTTGCCGTGAGCGGGCCGTCTTGGTGCGGGTGTGGAACTGATAGGCCGTGCGCCCGGTGGTGTAGCGCAGCGGATATTCCTCGTCGGGTTCCTCATGCGGAGGCGAATAGCTGGCGGTTTTGAAAAGGGCGCGCCCGTTGGGAGCCATGGCCCGGTACGCCTGCGGACCCACGGTGGCTCCGGTGAGCAGGTCGTGGCCGTATGTTTCGCAGTAGTCGGGATCGGTCGGGAAGATCCCATCCTCATAGAATCGGACCACGCCGTCGGGGTGCTCGTCGTTGCAGGGCCATGGAATGCCGCTGCCGCCGCGCAGCCTTTCGTAGCTGATGCCGGAGTAATCGCAGGGCCGCCCGCGGGAGCAGTTCTTCCAGGCTTCGAACCCGTCCTCGGGGCCCTGCCAGTCCAGCAGCGGGGCTCCGTCGAGGGTGCTGAAGCCCATCCGCCGCGAATAATCCAGGAAAATGTCCAGGTCGGTGCGGGCTTCACCCGGTGGCTCCACGGCCTTGTCGGAGAGGTGGACGGTGCGGTTCACGTTGGTGAACGTCCCGGTCTTTTCGCCCCAGCCGGCAGCGGGAAGCACGACGTCGGCTGCCTGTGCCGTTTCGGTCAGGTACAGATCCTGTACGACGACGAACACCTCCTCTTTGGCGAGGATCTTGCGGATCCTCGGAAGGTCGGGCATGGACACGGCCGGGTTCGTGGCGGAAATCCAGAGGAATTCCACCGAGCCCTGCTCGGCGTAGCGGAAGATCTGCATGGCATGCGTCGGCGGCGCCCAATGCGGAATGGTCTCCGGGCTGATGTTCCACAGCGCGGCCAACTCCTGCACGTGCTCGGGGTTCTCCCAGTTGCGGAAGCCCGGCAGATCGCCGTCGGCCCCGCATTCGCGGTTGTTCTGCGCCGTGGGCTGGCCGTTCATTTGCAGGATGCCGCAGCCGGGACGGCCCAGCAGGCCCCTTAGCAGGTGCATATTATTGACCTGACAGGACGACGCTGTGGCCTGCGAGGACTGATAAAAACCCTGCAGGACCGTGGACAGCACGGCCTCGCTGGTACCGAAAATCCGGGCTGCCTCCCGCACGTCCTCTGCATCGACGCCGCACGTCTGCGCGACGGCCTCGGCGGTCCACGGTTCCACCGTCGAGCGCAGCTCCTCGATCCCCATTGTGTGCTGGCCGATGTAAGCCTCATCGATCCAGCCGTTGTGCAGCAGTTCGCGCACCAAGCCATGCATCAGCGCCAGATTGGTGCCCGGCCGCAGCGCCAGATGCACATCCGCCAGCCTCGCCACTTCGGTCTCCCGCGGGTCGACGCAGACCAGCTTTGGCCGGTCCGGCCCCGCCAGCCGGTCCAGCACCCGGGACCAGAGCACCGTCTGAGTCTCGGCCATGTTGTGGCCGTACAAGAACATCGCGTCGCAGTTGTCAATGTCCGTATACGAACTTGGCTGGCCGTCGGAACCGAAGGACTCCTTCATGGCCGCGGCGGCGGTGGCCGTGCACAAACGCGTATTGCCGTCCATATGCGGGGTTCCGATGCCGGCCTTGCCGATCATCGCCAGAGCGTAATATTCCTCGATGAACAGCTGCCCGCTGGTGTAAAAGCCATGGCTGAGCGGGCCGCGCTCCTTGAGCAATGCCTTGCTTTTGGACACAATCCGTTCCATGGCCGTATTCCAGCTGCATGGAACCAGCTGTCCGTTTTCCCGGATCATGGGCGAGGTCAGCCGGTCCGGATGAGACACCCCCTGCCAGCTTGCAAAGAGTCCCTTCGGACCCATCCGTCCGTGGTTGACCAGATCCCCGGCTCTGCCGCGGATGCCGACCATGGCGCCGTCCTTGACCGCAATGTCGCAGGCACAGCCGTTGCTGCAGAGGACGCAGGCGGACTGCACCCAGCGGTCCACGTCCTTCTCCTGGACGCCGTCGGCAAGTTTCTGATCCACCCGGACCGGCCACAATGCGCCGCGGGCAAATGGTGTTCTGGTTCCCCAGATCTCGGAAATACGGTCCACCATGGAACGCCTCCTGGCACGTTGACTGGAACACTGGCTGGAACACTAACGGGAACACTGGCTGGCCGTGAACCGGCGGATACCCGAACTGGAGCCGCCGTGACCTGCGAGCACTGACGCCGCTGGGGCCAGCCCTGCTGCGTTGACCTCAGGCTAATACGGCTCTCGCATATTTGAAAGGACACATCAGAAGGATAATTTCCCCCGCCGGCCCGGAATCCCTTGAATGCCGGGCGGGGCAGCCGTAGGGTCATAAGCAGGCTTAGCGTAGGCTGCAGCAGGTCAGGTGCCCTCCAAACCACCATTTGGTGCCGCACCTCAATAATCCCGGAGGAACCCAATGAGCGAGGAAAACAGCATCCGAATTCCCGGCGCCCCGGTTGGCGAGCCGCCCAGCTTGAAGGAACCAACAACACCGCGGGAGCCTTTGCCCCCCAAACCGGATCAGCAGGGCCCGGAGGCGGTCTCCCCCACCGGAACTCCGACCGGGGCACCGGTTTCCGCGCGGGCACAGTCCGGCCCCTACCTGACCACCGCGCAGGGCGTGCGGATCTCCGATACGGACCATTCGCTGAAGGTCGGATCGCGCGGACCGGTTCTGCTGCAGGATCACCACCTGCGGGAGAAAATCACGCACTTCGACCATGAGCGCATTCCCGAGCGAGTGGTCCACGCCCGTGGTGCCGGAGCTCACGGTACGTTCCGCTCCTACGGCACAGCCGCCAAAATCACCCGCGCGGGGTTCTTGGCCGCGGACGTGGAGACGCCTGTCTTTGTGCGGTTCTCCACTGTGCTGGGATCGCGCGGCTCGGCGGACACTGTACGGGACACCCGTGGTTTTGCCACCAAGTTTTACACCGATGAGGGAACCTTCGACCTGGTTGGCAATAACATTCCTGTCTTCTTCATCCAAGACGGCCTCAAATTCCCCGACGTGGTCCATGCGGCCAAGCCGCATCCGGATCGCGAAATCCCACAGGCACAAAGCGCACACGACACTTTTTGGGATTTTGTCTCGCTGCACACCGAGGCCCAGGCACACACGATGTGGAACATGTCCGACCGCGGACTGCCGCGCTCCTTCCGAACCATGGAGGGCTTCGGCATTCACACCTTCCGGATGGTCGATGCCACCGGAAACACCACCTTGGTGAAATTCCACTGGAAGCCCAAGCAGGGCGTGCACTCGTTGGTGTGGGAGGAAGCTCAAATCATCGCCGGCATGGACCCGGATTTCCATCGCCGTGATCTGGCCGATTCCATCGAGGCAGGCGCGTTCCCCCAATGGGAGTTCGGCGTACAGACCTTCCCGGACACCGAAGACCAGATGTTTCAGGGAATTGACCTGCTGGACCCGACCAAATTCGTTCCGGAGGAGCTTGCCCCGGTCCAACCCATAGGGCTAATGACGCTCAACGCCAATCCGACCAACTTCTTCGCCGAAACGGAACAGGTGGCCTTCCATCCGGGCCACCTGGTGCCTGGCATCGACGTGACGAACGACCCTCTGCTGCAGGTGCGGCTTTTTTCCTACCTGGACACGCAGATTTCCCGGTTGGGGGGCCCGAACTTCGCCCAGATTCCGATCAATCGGCCGCAGGCACCAGTCAACGATATGCTGCGTGACGGGATGCACCAGAATGCCGTGCACGCCGGCGTCGCCCCGTACCGCCCGAACTCGCTGGACGGCGGTTGCCCGTTCCAGGCCGGGGCGGATCTGGGAGCCTTCGTGGACGTTCCCGAGGCCATGGCAGCGGCGATCAAGGAACGTCGTGCGCCCGCTTCCTTTGACGATCACTTCAGTCAGGCACGGCTCTTTTACCGCAGCCTGACGGCCGTGGAGCAGGGGCACATAATCCAGGCGTATACGTTCGAACTGGGCAAATGTGCCGTGCCCGTGGTCCGCGAGCGGGAGTTGATGGCGCTGGCCAACATCGACGCGCAACTGTGCGCCGCCGTTGCCCGGGGACTTGGGATGCCGGCCCCGCAGCCCAGCGAGGGGCTGACGGACACCGACCCCAGTCCGGCGCTGTCCCAGTTGGGCAAGACCTGGCCCTCCGCCGGACACGTTATAGGCATCCTCGCCGACGGCGGCAGCGACTTGGACGCGATCCGCACAGTGCAGGCTGCCATCGCCGACGGTGGCATGGTCCCGCTGATCATCGCGCCTTCCGGAGGTCAATTAGGCGAAGGCGGCGACGGGGGATTGGCCGTCCAGCGCACCTTTCTGACGGCCCGGTCCATCGAATTTGATGCAGTGCTCATCGCCGGTTCGCTCGAGCCGGCAGCCGACGCGCAGCCCGGCCTCGACGCCAAAGCCGGTGCCCCGCGCGGGGCTGAGGTTGACCCGCGCGTGGCTCTGCTGCTGGCCGAAGCATTCCGGCATGCCAAGGCAATTGGTGGATGGGGCGCCGCCGCAGACGTCGCGGCGGCAGCCGGCATAGAACCTTCAGCCGCGGGGGTGGTGCTGGGAACCGATCCGACGGCGGTCCTTACCGAGGTGACTGAACTGTTGACGAAGCACCGGGTATGGGACAGGTTCCCGACACCGGCTGCATAGCCACGGACGCCGAGGGATCTCCCGCCCGGTGGCGGACTACTTCGTCGCCTCCGCCGGCACCTTCGGTTCGGGCTTGAAGTCCACTCCCGCTTCCCTGCGCTGCTGAGCCGTGATCGGCGCCGGAGCCGCCGTCAGCGGATCGTAGCCACCACCGGACTTGGGGAAGGCAATTACGTCCCGGATGGAATCCACACCGGCAAGCAGTGAGACCGCCCGGTCCCAGCCAATTGCGATACCGCCATGCGGCGGCGCCCCGAACTTGAAGCCTTCGAGCAGGAAGCCAAATTTTTCCTGGACCTCCTCCCGCGAGAGCCCCATCACCTGGAAGACGCGCTCCTGGACCTCCCGGCGGTGAATACGGATGGAACCGCCGCCGATTTCGTTGCCATTGCAGACGATGTCATAGGCGTAAGCCAGGGCCGACTCCGGATCGGTATCAAAGGTGTCCATAAATTCGGGTTTGGGCGAGGTGAACGCATGGTGTACCGCGGTCCAGGCGCCGCTTCCCACCGCCACGTCCCCGGCCTGCACAGCCGCGTCGGCCGGCTCGAACATCGGTGCGTCGACGACCCAGACGAAGGCC
Organism: Paenarthrobacter sp. Z7-10; assembly: GCF_026932795.1. Lineage (GTDB taxonomy): Bacteria > Actinomycetota > Actinomycetes > Actinomycetales > Micrococcaceae > Arthrobacter_M. Next base: position 64,913 of record NZ_JADPVH010000013.1, read on the forward strand.
CAGGCTGCGGGATCGATCAACCCGGTCCGGTGGCCTATCTCCACCCGGGCCGCGCCGAGCAGCGCGCGCGAGGGAGCCACCGCGCCGGCGGCGAAGAAGATGCAGTCCCCCGGCTTGGCGCCGACGGCGGCCGCCAACCCGGACTTCTCCGTCTCGTTAAGGTTCTTCGCCACCGGACCCGACAGGCCGCCGTCGTCCTGAACCAGCACGTAGGCCAGCCCCTTCGCGCCGCGCTGCTTCGCCCATTCCTGCCACGCGTCCAGGGTACGACGCGGCTGCGAAGCACCTCCAGGCATCACCACCGCCCCAACGTAGGGCGCCTTGAAAATGCCAAAGCCGGTGTCCTTGAAGAAGTCGGTCAGCTCCGTGAGCTCCAGCCCAAAGCGCAGATCCGGCTTATCCGATCCGTACCGGGCCATCGCGTCGCGGTAGGTCATGCGCTCAATGGGCAGGGGAATGTTGACGTCGATCAACGCCCAGAGAGCCTGCACGATCCGCTCCCCGAGGGCGATGATGTCGTCCTGGTCCACAAAGCTGGCCTCGATATCCAGCTGGGTGAATTCGGGCTGCCGGTCGGCGCGGAAATCCTCATCCCGGTAGCAGCGCGCAATCTGGTAGTACTTCTCGAAGCCGCCCACCTGCAGCAACTGCTTGAACAGCTGCGGGGACTGCGGCAGGGCGTACCAGGAGCCGGGCGCCAGCCGCGCCGGGACCACGAAATCGCGCGCACCTTCCGGCGTGGACCGCGTCAGCGTGGGAGTTTCGATCTCCACATACCCCTGCGAGTGCAGCAGATCGCGTGCCACCCGGTTCGCCTCGCTGCGCAGCCGCAGGTTGCGCTGCATGGAGGGACGGCGGAGGTCCAGATACCGGTGCTTCAGCCGTGCTTCCTCGCCTACTTCAACATGCTCGTCGATCTGGAACGGCAGCGGCGACGCCTCGTTGAGCACGGTGACGGAATCGGCAATGACCTCGATCTCCCCCGTGGCCAGGTGCGGATTCTCATTGCCCTCGGGGCGCTTTTGAACGGCGCCCACCACCTGGAGCACAAACTCATTGCGCAGCGCATGGAAGACCTGTTCCTCGCGCACCACGATCTGGGCGATTCCCGAGGCGTCGCGCAAATCCAAAAATGCCACACCACCATGATCCCGACGACGGGCAACCCAACCGGAGAGAGTTACAGTTTGTCCGATGTGCTCGGCCCGCAAAGAGCCGAGGTCATGTGTGCGCAGCACAGCATTCCTTTCAATGGTTTACCACTCGTGAGACAGTCCTCCCGAGTTTACCGTTGAATGCGGCTGGCTCCGTTCCGCCCAGTCCGTGCCGCTCACGACCGGCAGCGGCCCTTTCCCAAGTAGGTAGCAGCAGATGCACTCATTCGGGCTTTTGAGTGCATCTGCTGTTACTCAGTTGGGACAAAGCAGGAGCGGCGTGGGATGGACGTGGGTAAGGATTGGGGTGGAGGTGGGGCAGGGGTTAGGAGGAAGGTACGACGGCGATGGTCGGGGATAGATCCTCGGCCGCGGGAGTCCACGTGGCGGGGTCTGCCGGCACCTGCTCGCCGCTGCGGATGTCCTTGACCTGATGGCTGCCGTCCTCGCCGGTGAACCAGACGAACGGGATGCCACGCTTATCGGCATATTTGATCTGCTTGCCAAATTTCTCCGCCTTTGCCGCCACCTCGGTGGATATTCCTCGTTCCCGCAATGCGGCCGCAACATCCTGGGCCTGCGGCCAGCTGTCGTCGGTGCCAAGGCTGACCAGGACGGCCGTGGGGACGCTGCGCGAGGCCACCGCCAACTCCTGGCTGACAATGCGTGAAACCAGACGGGTGACGCCAATGGACAATCCCACTCCGGGGAATTTGCGGTTGCCTTTCGTGGCCAAGCTGTCGTAGCGGCCACCGGAGCAGATGGAGCCAAGATTCTCGTGGCCGACCAGCTGGGTTTCGTAGACCGTGCCGGTGTAATAGTCGAGTCCGCGGGCGATACTCAGGTCCGCCAGCACCGAGCCCGGGGCGCGGAGTGAAGCCGCCGCAATGACCTGCTCAAGCTCGGCCAGACCTTCGTCCAGCAGCTCATGGGTGACGCCCAGGGCCTGGACCTTGGCCACGAACGAGGTGTCTTCGGTTTGGATGGAGGCCAGCGCCAACGCCAAATCGGCCTGCTGGGCACTGGCACCCAGCTCGGACTTCAGCAGTTCTGCCACCGCGGCGGCACCGATTTTGTCCAGCTTGTCGATGCTGCGCAGCACTCCCGGGGTATCTGTAAGCCCGATTCCGCAGTAAAAGCCTTCCGCCAGCTTACGATTATTCACCCGCAGTTTGAACGCAGGAATGGGCAGTGCGGACAAAGCCTCCACGATTACCAGGGCCAGTTCAATGTCGTACCGGAAGGGCAGTTCGCCGTCCGCCACCACATCGATGTCCGCCTGCGTGAACTCCCGCGCCCGGCCATCCTGCGGCCTTTCACCGCGCCAAACTTTCTGGACCTGGTAGCGGCGGAACGGAAAGGCCAGGTAGCCGGAATTCTCCACAACATAACGGGCAAACGGAACGGTCAGATCAAAATGCAGGGCCAGCTGGTTCGGATCCGCCGATTCCGCGGTCCGTGCCCCCGACCCAGCGTCGTCGTCATCAAGGAGCCGGCGCAGCGCGTAAACCTCCTTGTCGATCTCCCCCTTGCGCAGCAGTTGGCCCACTGTTTCCACCGCCCGGGTTTCAATCGAGGAAAACCCGTGGAGTTCGAAAATGCGCCGCAGAGTGTCCAGGATATGCAGCTCCACCAGCCGTTCCTGAGGTAACCACTCGGGAAATCCGGACAGGGAAGCGTTGCGTGCCATGGGGAATGCACTCCTAACTCACGGGGAAAGCCCCGAACGCAGAGGAACACAGCTGTTCCCGGGGGCTTTCTAAGGTTCTCACAGCGGCAGCCTAGGTACACTGTCTGCGGCAGCCATTTTATCCAGTTTCACCGGCTTCTTTCGGCACAGCAGCGCCGGGAGACCAAACGCCGGAAAATGCCCGACGACGAGGAGACACGCCATTGCCGACGAGCAATAAGGACGCCCGCGAAGCCAGGAAGCGCATCGCACAGATGCAGGCGAAGGAAGCGCTGCGCCGGGAGCATAAGTTGCGCAGCAAACGGGACAACGTGGTTTCGGTGGTGGCTATTGGCGCCGCGGTCGCACTTGCCGTGGTGCTGCAGATCACCGTTTTCAGCCGCAATCCCACCGCCGCACAAACCGCTGCGGTAGAGGCGGGACTGGAATCTTCGGCCAGCCCTTCCGTCGGCGCGACGTCGTCGTCGACCGCTGCGCCGACGTCCGGCACGGCACCCACCAACGGCGCTAACATTCCGAAGGCGTCCACCGCGGCCGGGAAAACGTTCACCGGCACGCTGACCCTGAACAAGCAGCCCATCGGCGTCCAGATTAACGGCACCAAGGCTCCACAGGCCGCGGCCGTCTTCAAATCCCTGACCGACCGCAACTTTTTTCACGGACTCAGCTGCCACCGACTGACCAACGCGAGCGACTTCGGCGTCCTGCAGTGCGGGTCAAAGGACGGAAAGGGCGGCTCGGACCCCACTTTCGAATGGGGACCGGTGGAAAACACTCCTGCGGACGGCAAGTACCCGGCCGGATCCATCGCGGTGGCGCGCGGCAGCAGCGTGTACAGCAACGGCACGCAGTTCTTCTTCGTCTACGAGGACACCGTGCTGCCGCAGACCGACGGCGGATACACGATCATGGGCAAGGTGACCTCTGGCCTGGATGTGGTGCAGAAGATCGCCGACGGCGGCATCACCGGCGGCGGCACGGACGGTTCGCCTGTGACACCGGTAACGATAGACTCATTTACGCTCAAGTAAACTGGGCGAGAATTACCGGATATGCGCCGACACGTGCGTGTCCGGGCAGTACGATTACCAAGATTTCCCTCCAGCGAAAGACTTTTAGCGGTGACAGACAGTCAGAAATCCGACGAAATGGCAGCACCCGACGTAGTAGCTGAGGCGGTACAGGAACCGACCCAGCAGAAACCGGTCCAGCAGGACAGCGGCGGGCAGGACAGCGCGGATTCCTCGCTGCCGGGCGATGGACAAGCGGCGCACGGCGGTGCAGCCGAAACCATCCCAGCTGCAACTCAAACCGAGCCTGCCATGCCCGCGGAGGAAGCCGGTGACTTGGCATCCGTTCCTGCAGCTCCAGCCGAACCTGCGCCTGAATCTGATGCGCCCGCTCCAGAGCCGGCCACACCTGCCGAGTCTGCACCTGCTGAGTCTGAGCCTGCCGAGTCCGCTTCCGCTGCGTCTGCACCTGCCGAGTCTGCACCTGCCGAGTCTGCACCTGCCGAGTCTGTGCCTGCCGAGTCTGCACCCGCCGAGTCCGCTCCCGCTGCGTCTGCACCTGCCGAGTCTGTGCCTGCCGAGTCTGAGCCTGCCGAGTCTGCACCTGCTGCGTCTGCGGCGCCCGCGCATCCGGTGCCATCCCCCGCGTCGTTTGCAGCACGGCCCAAGGCTCCAACTCCATCGCCGGCATCGGGCCGACCTCGCGCAGCAGTACCGGTTGCCCCTGCCCATGCTCTGAGCACGAATCTTGCTGAGGCGGCGAAGTGGGGCCGCGCCGAGGATGACGGACACGTTTTCCTGCTGTTGGAGGGCGAGGAAGTCGCCGTTGGGCAGTACCCCGGGGCCACTAAAGATGAGGCCCTGGCATACTTCGCGCGGAAGTTCGAGGACATCGTGGCGCAGATTACGCTGCTGGAACAGCGGGTGGAGGCCAAGGCCCCCACGACGGACATGCGCAAGACGATCAAGCATTTGCGCGAGCAGTTGTCGGAGCGTAAGTCCGTGGGCGACGTTCATGGCGCAGAGCGGCGTCTTGACGCACTGGAAGGCCGCATTGCGAATCTGGAGGCTGCAGAACGTGCCGGCCACGATGCCGCCCGTGCCGCCGAGCTGAAGTCCCGCGAGGCCATTGTTGCCGAGGCGGAACACATCGCCGGCGAGGACCCCGCCAGCATCCAATGGAAAACCAGCAGCGCGCGCATGAACGAGCTTTTTGAGTTCTGGAAAACTGCCCAGAAGAGTGGACTTCGACTCGGCCGCAGTACCGAGGACGCGTTATGGAAGCGATTCCGCTCGGCCCGCACCGTGTTTGATCGCCACCGTCGTGCCTACTTCTCGCAGCTGGACAGCACCAACTCCGCGGCCAAGGCCGCCAAGGAAAAACTGATCGCCGAGGCGGAAGAGCTTTCCAGCTCCACGGACTGGGGTTTTGCCGCGGGGGAATACCGCCGGTTGATGGATCAGTGGAAGGCCTCGCCCCGTGCCAGCCGCAAGGACGACGACGCACTGTGGGCCCGGTTCAGAGGTGCTCAGGACAAGTTTTTCGCCGCCCGGCAGAGCATCAACGCCGCCCTCGACGAAGAATTTTCCGCAAATTTGGTGGTCAAGGAAGCCTTGGTGGCGGAGGCGCAGTCACTGCTGCCGATCAAGGATCTTGGTGCAGCCAAAAAGGCTCTGCAGCCCATCCGCGACCGCTGGGAGGAAGCAGGAAAGGTCCCGCGGGCGGACATGCAGCGGATCGAGGCTGGCCTGCGCCAGGTAGAGGACGCGGTCCGCAAGGCGGAAGAGGAGAGCTGGCGCCGTTCGGATCCCGAGGCCAAGGCGCGAACCAACAGTGCGCTGACGCAGCTCGAATCCACCATCGCGTCCCTGAAGGCCGATTTGGCCAAGGCCGAATCGGCCGGGGATCAGCGCAAGGTCAGGGATGCCCGGGAGGCTCTGGAGGCCCGCGAACAGTGGTTCGACCAGATCCAGAAGGCGGCCAGCGACTTCGACTAGTCTTAGCCGAGTTCCACCGTTTCGACGGTCTCAGCTATCCAAGCCTCGGGATCACGCATGACCCCGGCGGCTGAACCGGCCCACAGGTTGCGCATCTTGGCCAGCAGCGACTCAGCTTCCTTAACTGTGTCGAATTCGAGATCGATCATCACGAAAAGCGGATCGGTTGTCGATCGATGGACCTGGTAACGGCGGACCCCAGACCCCTGGCGGTCCGCCGGGTCGATGTCAAAGGCTTGCTTCCAACGGTCGAAGTCGGGGACGGAATGCTGGATTCTGAGGATGGCCACAATGTCTCCTTCTGGGATCGGATGAGCTGACGCTGCAACGCCGCCTGCAAGCTGGACGGGCCCGCGCGTTTCCATGAGCTTGGGTCCATCTGGAGGCAGTCTAGGGCATCGCTGCGCTCTTTGGTGGTGTAAATGCCTGCACGCCCTTGGCAGGGGGCCATCGATGAAGGTGTGGACTCACGAGGGAACGTTGTCCACACATTCCCTCGAGGCCTTTCACTTGCCTGCCCGCGGCGGCAAGCTGGTGACATGGACGAATTCCCCGGGAGGCAGGCAGCGGTTTTATCCTTCAGCTCGGCCGGAGCAAACCCGCAGACCGTCCTGAGCCCGGGGCGGATGTTCCACCGTTCGGAACTGCGGTCCATGAGTTTGGATGGGCTGCTGACCCCCGTTTTTGCCGATGCCTACACAGTGACGGGCACAGCGTCCACGCCCGCGATGCGAAGCCATGCCGTTTCGCTCGCGCTGCCCGCTAACCTGGTGAACCGTGCGGTGCTGGGCAGACTGACCGCAGCCTGGATCTATGGCTGCGGCCCAGCGCCATCGACTATTTCCCTCCTCGTGGACAACGGGCACCGGATCACAGCCCTGCGCCCCTGGAGCGGCTGCATCCTCCACGAGGTGTCCTTGGGTCCTTTCGACGTAATCCAGTTCTCCGGAGCGGCGGTGACCAGCCCGCTGCGCACCGCGGTGGACGTTGCCCTCCACGTTCCGTCGGCTCAGGCCGTGCCCGTGCTGCTGATGCTGTCAGCGGACCCGGTGCTGAAATGCCCTCTTACGCTGATTCGGGACGCTCTGGAGTCCGGCTGCAGGATTCCGCACAAGACCCGGGCCCTGGAGTGTGTGCGCTGGCTGCTGAACCATTCGGGGCGCCTCTGATCGGCGGCCTAGTCCCGGCGCTTGGAACCCGTGGTTCGGTACACGTCGAAGACCCCGTCTATGCGGCGAACCGCGCTGAGGACGTGGCTCAGATACTTCGGGTCACCCATCTCGAAGGCGAAACGCGAAATGGCGACCCGGTCCGTTGAGGTGTGCACGCTCGCGGCGAGGATATTGACATGGTTTTCGCTCAGGATCCGGGTGACGTCGGACAGCAGGCTCTTGCGGTCCAGTGCCTCGACCTGGATTTCCACCAGGTAAACGCTGGACTGCGTGGGTGCCCATTCCACATCGACCAGACGGTCCGGCTGATCCCGGAGCGCCTGATAATTACGGCAGTCCGCGCGGTGTACGGAGACGCCCGAGCCACGGGTGACAAAGCCGGCAATCGCATCCGGGGGCACGGGCGTGCAGCAGCGGGCAAGTTTGGCGAGCACATCGCCCATGCCATGCACCATCACCCCGGAGTCCGCATAGCGCGGCCGGTTGGGTGCGTGCGGAGTGGCAATCTCCGCGACTTCGTCATCGGCCAGGTCACGACCGCCAAGGGAGTCGACCAGTTTTTCCACGACTGCTTGGGCGGAGCTGTGTCCATCCCCCACCGCTGCGTAGAGTCCGGAAATGTCCGTATAGCGGAATTCCTCAGCGACTGCCAGCAGCGCATCGTGAGTCATCAGGCGCTGCAGCGGCAGGTGCTGCTTCCGCATCGCCCGGGTCAGCAGATCCTTGCCCTTTTCTAGGGCCTCTTCGCGGCGTTCCTTGCTGAACCACTGCCGAATCTTATTTCGGGCCCGCGGACTCTTGACGAAGTTCTGCCAGTCCTGGCTGGGACCGGCACCTTCGGCCTTGGAGGTGAAGATTTCCACCCAGTCGCCATGGTTCAGCTCGCTGTTCAGCGGCACAAGTTTGCCGTTGATGCGCGCGCCGATGGTGCGGTGCCCCACTTCGGTATGCACGGCGTAAGCGAAGTCCACAGGAGTGGAACCGGCCGGCAGGGCCATGACCTCGCCCTTGGGCGTGAATACGAACACCTCCCGGGCATTGATCTCAAACCGGAGCGAGTCCAGGAACTCGCCAGGGTCGGAGGTCTCCTGCTGCCAGTCCACTAAGGTGCGCAGCCAGTTCATGTCTTCCTGGTTCGGACTGGCACCGTCCGGCACTCCCTTGGGCGCGGTCTTGTACTTCCAGTGCGCCGCCACACCGTATTCGGCCCGCTGGTGCATTTCATGGGTGCGGATCTGAATCTCCACCGGTTTGCCGCCAGGTCCAATCACGGTGGTGTGCAGCGACTGGTACATGTTGAACTTGGGCATAGCGATGTAATCCTTGAACCGGCCCGGAAGCGGGTTCCAACGCGCGTGCATGGTTCCCAGCGCCGCGTAGCAGTCGCGGACCGAATCCACCAGAACCCGCACACCCATCAGGTCGTTGATGTCGTCAAAGTCCTTATCCCGGACAATCATCTTCTGGTAGATCGAGTAGTAGTGCTTCGGCCGTCCGGTGATGCTTGCCTTGATTTTCGCTGCGCGGAGGTCCTCATCAATCTGGTTCCGCACCACGGAGAGGCTCTTTTCGCGCTCCGGGGTGCGCTCCCCGACCATCCGGACAATCTCGTCGTAGACCTTCGGATACAGGGCTGCGAAGGAAAGGTCCTCCAGTTCCCACTTCATCGTGTTCATGCCGAGACGGTGCGCCAATGGAGCAAAGATGTCCAGCGTCTCGCGCGCCTTGCGGCCGGAGGATTCAGCGGAGACGAACCGCCACGTGCGCGCATTATGCAGCCGGTCGGCGAGCTTTATTACCAGCACCCGAATGTCCTTAGCCATCGCGACCACCATCTTGCGGACGGTTTCGGACTGCGCTGCCTCGCCGAAGGAAACCTTGTCCAGTTTCGTCACGCCATCCACCAGCATGGCCACTTCACTGCCGAACTCCGCGCGGAGTTCCTCGAGCTTGTAAGGCGTATCCTCTACGGTGTCATGCAGCAGCGCAGCTGCCAGCGTGGTACCGGTCATGCCCAGCTCGGCCAGGATGGTGGCAACCGCCACCGGATGGGTGATGTACGGGTCGCCGCTCTTTCGCTTTTGACCCTGGTGGCTGCGCTCGGCCACCACGAACGCCCGTTGGATCAGGTCAAAGTCCTCTTTGGGATTGTTGACCCTCACGGTCCGCAGCAGCGGCTCGAGGATGGGTGAGTGCCCCCCGCTGCCCCGGCCGGTCAGTCGTGCCAGCCGTGCCCGCGTGCGCTCACGCCGGCCCGGGAAAGTCGGGCGCAGCTCGGCGGGATCAGTGCCCGGTTCCCGCTCGACCGGCTGCCCGGGCACCAGTGCTGTCTGCCGGGCGCTGGCCGAAGCCGGTCCCGCAACCTGATCGGTCCGGGGCGCCTGCTCGTCCAATGCTGAGTCCTTAGTTTTTCGTATTCATTCCAACGATTTTTTCCGCTCGGGAATTCCCCTAGTCTAGGCCCGCGTCGCCGGCTCCCACGTCACCGGCGATAACCCGCCGGGCCTTCACTCCAAACAGGCCCTAATCCCCTTCGAGTCCATAATTCGAGGACCTTAAGCGTGAGTGGCCGGCGCTTGGGCGCCG
>NZ_JADPVH010000130.1 GCF_026932795.1 Paenarthrobacter sp. Z7-10
TGTTGCCGCTGCCCGCAGGGCCGCGGACAGTTGGGGTGATGTGTCGTTGTCCAAGCGCACTAACGTCTTGTTTCGGTTCCGTGAGTTGGTGGCCGGGCATGTGGATGAACTGGCGGCGCTGATTACTGCTGAGCATGGGAAGGTCCTTTCGGATGCGAAGGGCGAGATCGGGCGTGGTTTGGAGGTTATTGAGTTTGCCTGTGGCATTCCGCAGCTGTTGAAGGGCGATTATTCGGATCAGGCTTCGACCGGTATTGATGTGTTTTCTTTCCGGCAGCCGGTGGGTGTGGTCGCGGGGATCACGCCGTTCAACTTTCCGGTGATGGTGCCGTTGTGGATGTGTCCGTTGGCGATCGCGGCTGGTAACGCGTTTATTTTGAAGCCCTCCGAGCGGGACCCGTCGGCGTCGATGCTGCTGGCGAGGTTGTGGACCGAGGCCGGGCTGCCTGCTGGTGTGTTCCAGGTGCTGCATGGGGATAAGGAGACCGTGGAGGGGCTGTTGACCCATCCGGATGTGGACGCGGTGTCCTTTGTGGGTTCCACCCCGATCGCGAAGTACGTCCATGAGACGGCGACCGCGCATGGTAAGCGGGTGCAGGCTTTGGGTGGGGCGAAGAACCACGCGATTATCCTGCCGGACGCGGATTTGGATAATGCCGCGGATCATTTATCGGCGGCTGCTTTCGGTTCCGCGGGTGAGCGGTGCATGGCGATTTCGGTGGCGGTGGCTGTTGGTGATGCGGCTGAGGCCCTGGTGGGTAAGATCGGGGACCGTGCGCGGGCGATCAAGGTTGCTGAGGGTACGGAGGCGGATGCGGAGATGGGGCCGGTTATTACCGCGGCCGCGAAGGCGCGTGTGGTCCGGATTGTGGGTGAGGCGGCCCAGGACGGTGCCGCCCTGGTGGTCGACGGCCGGGACTTCACCGTGCCCGGTAAGGAGGAGGGCTTTTGGGTGGGTCCGACGGTGATTGATAACGTGACCACGGCGATGAGCGCGTACACGGAGGAGATTTTCGGTCCGGTGCTGGCCGTGGTCCGGGTGGACACGGTGGAGGAGGGTATCGCGCTGATCAACGCTAACCCGTATGGGAATGGGACCTCCATTTTCACGTCTTCGGGTTCGAACGCGCGTAAGTTCCAGCGCGGCGTCCATGTGGGCATGATCGGCATTAACGTTCCGATTCCGGTGCCGGTGGCGTATCACTCCTTTGGTGGTTGGAAGAACTCGCTCTTTGGTGATAAGCACATTTACGGCGAGGAGGGTGTGGCGTTCTACACCCGCGGCAAGGTCGTTACCTCCCGCTGGCCCGAGCCCACCCATGCCTCGGGTGCCTCCTACAACTTCCCCTCCAACTAAC
>NZ_JADPVH010000131.1 GCF_026932795.1 Paenarthrobacter sp. Z7-10
TCGTCGAGGAAGAGTACGCCGCGGTGAGCGCGGGAGGCCGCGCCCGGACGGGGTATGCCGCTGCCCCCGCCGATAATGGCGACCGTGCTGGCGGTGTGGTGGGGACGCTCGTACGGCGGTCTGCGGATCAGGCAGGACACGGAAGCATCGCGGTCGTCCAGCGAATGGATGGCCGTTACTTCCATCGCCTCAGCGTCGTCCAGGTCCGGCAGCAGCCCGGGCAGCCGTTCGGCGAGCATCGTTTTACCTGCCCCGGGCGGTCCAACCATCATCAAATGGTGGCCGCCGGCCGCGGCGACCTCAAGGGCCAACCGTGCCTCCGCCTGGCCTGCCACATCGAGCAAATCAGGCTCAGGTACGGGTGCGGTGCCGCCCGGGATCGAGTGGCCAGCTCTTACAGCGACGGCAGGTAAGTCATCCAAGGTCAGCTCGTGCGGGTCCGCGCCAAAGGCCAGAGCCACCCGAGCCAGCGAGGGGTAGCCCACCACCTTCGCCCCCGGCACGAGCCCGGCCTCGGCCAGGTTACCGACCGCCACCGCGAAGTCCGCAAAACCCGCCCGCACCGCGGCCATGACGGCAGGCAAAATGCCACGCACCTCCCGGAGCCGGCCATCCAACCCCAGTTCCGCAATGAAGACCGTCCGCCCGGTGGCCCGAATATCACCGGCGGCGCGCAGGGCAGCCATGACGATGGCCAGATCAAACGCCGACCCCTTCTTCGGCAGCGAGGCCGGAACGAGATTCACGGTGATCTTTCGGCGGCTCAACGGAATACCCGAGTTATGCGCCGCCGCGCGAATACGCTCCTTCGCCTCATTCAGGGATGCGTCCGGCAGTCCAAGCAGCACGAAATTCGGCAGCGTCTGGCCGATATCGGCCTCCACCTCCACGATGTGCCCGTTCAATCCCACTAAAGCCACGCAGAATGACCGGCCCATAGCCACTCAGCCCACCCCCTGAAGGTACTCGACCACGGGATCCGGACCGCCGTCGTCGAGCACTCCCAACGCGTCGATGCGCGTGTGCGGCAGAAAAACGGCGTGGTGCCGGGACCACAGCACCGCCAAGGTCTGCAGCCGCACCAGTTTCGCCGCAGTTATTGACTCGAACGGGTGACCGTAGCGCAGGGACCGGCGGGTCTTGACCTCTGCGATGACCAGGGTCTCTCCGTCGATGGCCACCAGGTCGATTTCGCCTGTGGGACAGCGCCAGTTCCGGTCGATCACCTTAATTCCCCGGTCTTCAAGAAAATCAGCGGCCAATAGCTCACCACGCCGACCAAGCAAATCCTTCGCTTTCATGAGCACCTCCACCACCAGCGTGGAGCACCACC
>NZ_JADPVH010000132.1 GCF_026932795.1 Paenarthrobacter sp. Z7-10
TGAGGTGTGTCAAGGATGTGAGACAGTCGGCTGGTTTCTTGTTGGTTAGGCAGCGGTTGGCAGCGATTGCTGGTTTGGCTTGAAATTGGTCATTGCGGTGGTCGGTGGGAGTCCTTTGTTGTGGCTGTGTGGGCGCCAGCGGTTGTAGAAGACCTCGATGTACCGCATGACTCCCCTCCTGGCTTTTTGCCGGGTGGAGAAGCTGTAGTGGTGGTAATACTCATTCTTCAGGCTGGAGAAGAATGACTCAGCTACGGCGTTATCCCAACACACGCCGGTGGCTCCCATGGACTGGCGGATGTGGTTTCCCTTGCACCAGGTTCCCAATTCCCTGGAGGTGTATTGAGTACCACGGTCGCTATGGAAAATGGCGTCGGTTTTGAGGTGGCCGCGGTCCCGGGCCATGGTCAGCGCCCCGGTGACGAGAGAGGCACGCATGTGCTCAGCCATCGCCCATCCAACGACCATGCGGGTGCACAGATCGATGATGGTGGCCAGATACAGCCAGCCCTCGTCGGTGCGCAGATAGGTGATATCTCCGACCATGCGGGTCCCTGGCGTCTGGGAGGTGAAGTCCCGGCCGATCAGGTCTTCGAAGACCTTGTCCGGATCGGAGGGGATGGTGGTGCGTTTGAAAGCGCGCATCCGCTTGGCCGCCCACCCGTTCTCGGCCATGATGGCCGCCACGGTTCCCACGGAAACTTCGACGCCGGCGGCGCTGAGTTTGTCGTGGACCATGCGGTGGCCAAAGATCCCGTCCGAGGAATCGAACATTGTCTGCACCTGTCCTGTCAGCTCCCTGTGGCGCAGGACCGTCGCTGGGTCCGTATGGTCCAGCCAGCGGTAGTACGAGGCTCTGGGCACGCCCAGCCGCTTGCACATCCACTGCACTGGGAAGTTGGCGTTCTCCTCCTGAACAAGGCGGTAGAAGTCTTCTACCGTTGTTCTTTGGCGAAGAACGCCGAAACTTTTTTTAGGAATTCATTCTCTCTTTCCACTTCCCGGAGCCTGGTCTCCAGCGCCTTGTATTTAGCGGCTTCCACGGGTTGATCGGGCTTCATGCTGGCATCGGGATGGCCTTCATTGTGGTAGCGGATCCACCGACGCAGCGCGGTCACCGAGACCCCCAGCTCGGAGGCGACGGTGGCTATCGGACGGCCGGAAGAAATAACGAGATCAACGGCATCGGCTTTGAATTCATCAGAAAACGTTTGACGGGCGGACATGGGCACAATCCTTTCAAACTGTGTCTCACATCAGTAGTACACCTCA
>NZ_JADPVH010000133.1 GCF_026932795.1 Paenarthrobacter sp. Z7-10
CCGAGCAGCCCCGTCCACCACGGACACGGAAAGCTGAGTCCGGGCATGGTCACGGCGGCTGCCCGGACGCCGGCTTCGGGCCGTCAGCTTTGGACGCCGGCTTCGGGCCGTCAGCTTCGGTGGGTCAGCCGGTGCAGATTGGGTATTTGTCCCGCGGCCGCAGCGGTCCCGGGGGCTGTCCGGCCACTACCATGGTGGGCGGGCCGGCTGCCGGTAGGACGCCGCTGGATGAGTATGAGAACGCGGTGGAGCCCGGTGTAAGACGTGCGGGGCTCTACGGCGTTAACCATCTTCCCGCTCCGCTCACGCACGCTCCACACCCAGCGTCCGTCTCAATGCCGCTCTGGGGGTCGTGCTTCGTGGTGTCCGCTGGTTCTTCGTGGGTGGCACGGCGGCTCCCGGAGACGGCTGGGAATGGCAACTTCATTTGGCCCGGGTTTGCCGCTTGATTTGGCCCCACCCCGGGGCAGGTGGACTTCGGGGGCGGCCAGGCGTGGCCGGTGGGTGGGTGCGCAGGGGTGCAGGGCATGCCGTGGCGGGACGGTGGAGGTTGGGCGCATGTGGTGGTCCTTTGGCAGCCGGCAAGGGGCTGGTCCCGGTTCGGGGCAGAGCTGTGTCCGGGTATGGCCGTGGTGCTGGGCACCGCATCGGTGTGAGGGTTATGCGGTTTGGCTGTTCGTGTCGTGCCGCGGCCGTGGTCGGGTCTGGGTGCGAATGGTGCGGGGGCAAGTTGCTGGATGTCTTCCGGTTGGTGCGGTGGTGGGGGAGCCGGTTATGGCTGCGTGTTTCCGCGCTTTTTATGGCACGGGTGGTGGTTCTGGTGGAGCGGTGAGGGTGGTCGGGATGCTTGATTTGCGGTGGGGGCGAAAGATGCGTAATGTAGTCCGAGTTGCCACCGTCGAGGGGCAACAATCCCCCACCAAAAACTGCGATGAAAATCGATGACTTTGTGTTGTCGGTTGGCGCCGGTGGGACCGTGTGAACGGGCCAGGGCAACGGAAACGTTGATTTGACTTGGTTGGTTTGGACGGGTAAGTTTGAAAAGTTGCTCCGGAGCGAAACGGTTGGTTTTTGGCCGCTGATGTCGGGTGCGTCTGTTGTTTGAGAACTCAATAGTGTGCCAAGTTTTGTCTTTACCGATTTATTT
>NZ_JADPVH010000134.1 GCF_026932795.1 Paenarthrobacter sp. Z7-10
CTAGATGAATAATTCCAAGGGTCAGTGATCGTAGGCGGTCATGGAGCGACGCACAGCTTGGCCGATCCGATCGTTGTGCCAGATCGCTGCGGTCAGGGCCAGCAGGCGTTGGACGACGCGGGCGGTGACGCCGGCGGGTGTCCGCCCGCCGTGCTGTTCGAGATCGAGTTGGCCTTTGAGCGTGTCGTTGATTGATTCGATGATCTGGCGCAGGGGCTTAAAGAACCGGGTACCGGGCCGTGGTTCTTCGCCTTTACGTGTCGGGCGCAACAGTTCCACCCCTGTCCGGTCAAGGGTCGCTTCGAACTCCTGACCGAAGTAGTTCTTGTCTCCGATCAGGATCTGCCGTGGCCCATTGCTGCAGATGGCGTTCATCGCCGGGGTCCCGGCGAGAATGTCCAGGAAGGCTTGGCGCTCATCGGCTTTGGCTCCGGTCAGTGCGTAGCCGACGGGCAGCCCGTGCAACGTGCAGACCAAGTGCAGGCGAAGTCCCCAAAAGTACCGGCTATGGGAGGCGCAGTACCCGTACTCGGCCCACCCCGCGAGGTCGGACCGGCGGGCGGTTTCACGGGACCGGCCGCATTCGATCGGAGTCGAGTCAACGAGCCACACGTTATCGTTCCAGATGTCACTGTCCTGGACGAGCACACCGATGAGCCAGTTCATGGTCTCCCCCAGCCGGCGCAGGCGTTTGTTATAGCCCGGCTGGCCCGGCAGGTATGGGAACATGGGCCGCAGGCTCTTACCTGCGTGCCGGAGCCATCTGGCTTCGCTGGTGAACCCGAGCAGGGCCTGCAGGACGGCCAAGGTGATGAGCTCGGCATCGGTAATGCGGGGCACGATCCCGATTTTGGGCCGAGGCGGAACCCGTTCCGGATACGCCTTCAACAGGTCATCGGCTTTCACATACAATGCAGTAGCAAGGGTGTCCAGATCGGCGTCCACGCGGGCCTCCAAGTTCGGCGTTTGGGTTTGATACCGCCGATTCTGGGCACCTTTGCC